>SIHQ01000060.1 GCA_004762125.1 Oceanospirillales bacterium
ACTCACGCCGACTGGCTGGGCGACTGGAGAAGTGCCAGAAGTTCCCAGTTCCTTGTTGTAGGCAGTAAAGATGAGTCTAACGGCTGCCAGATTTGTGGGATGACCAAGGCAGAGGATGGCAGCCTGACTGCTCGTTTGCGCGTGCCTGATACGCTGTCCGGGGCGCACGGAAAGTACCTCACCATTAAAGGTATCCGGTTTGCCTACGGAATGGATAATGTGCTGGCGGCTTTAGCCAGTAATGGCCGACGCAGTGTTCTGGAGAGTAAGGCATCCCAAATTCAGTTTGGCGATCTCTACAAGACTTATGGGCAAGCACTGACCTTTAGATTTTGCAGGGATGATAAAGGCTGGCGGTTATTGTTAACAACAAAAGCCGCTCGGCCAAAAACCCTGAGTGCGCCTGAAACAGGTATTTTGGGGATGGATTTAAACGCTGATCATCTGGCTATTGCTCTGATAGATCGACACGGAAACCCTGTTAATAAATGGACAGTGCCTTGTCACACCTACGGCAAGAGTGCTGATCAATGCGCTGCAGCGATTGGTGAAGCTTGCAAGGAGGTCGTGGGTGTTGCGGAAAAAGCAGGCGTGCCGATTGTCATAGAGAACTTGTCGTTTAAGAAGAAAAAAGCGGAACTTACAAGCAGTAAAAATCGACGTTATGCCCGTATGCTCTCTAGCTTGGCTTATGAAAAAATTAAGCAGCAATTAGTCAGTAGAGCCTACCGGCATGGTGTTGATGTGCACGCTGTTAATCCGGCGCACACCTCAACCATAGGGCGAACCAAATTCTGCCGGAAGTACGGACTGTCCGTGCATCATGGGGCAGCAGTGGCCATCGCCCGACGATTTTACAGTCACTCCGAAAAGCTCCCTCGCTCCAGAACTATTATGGTCTGGGATGATAAGGCGGGTTCCATACCCTTAATGCGACCAGAGGATCGCAATAAGCATGTATGGTCTCGTTGGGGAGTTTTGAGGAAGTCGCTGTTAGCAGCGCATGCAGCGCCTTTGAAGTGGTCAAAGCATCCACCTTCTTTGTCGAATTCGGCGGAGTTGAGTGCATGGCCGGTTGATACTAGCCAGCCATTTTAGGCTTCATTGTGGCGGCGCAATCCCGCCATGCGAGTCAGCAGAACTGCTCGGCTGACGACCTGACTACCTCAATGAGTAGGTTTGATCAGGTTGATAGGAGCGGTTAAAGTGGTACCAACAAGAAGGTCAAGGCTGGATAAAAAACGAGCCACCTTTTAGGCAGCTCGATAAACCCTGGATGCCAACCCGACTCACGTCAGGCTGACATTATTCAGAATCATTCTTCTCTTTTAACGATTTTGATCTTGGCAGAAGCTTTAATACTCTTCAGGTACTCTGTAAACAGATTACGGCTGTTAGTATTTGCCAGAAACGCGGCCATCATACGATCACGTTCAGCGTCAGAATCAACAGCACCGGCTTCAGCAACCTTGTTAAGGGCAATAATAACCAGGTCACCGTTTGTCAGTTCTGTCTGACCAAAGCTGGCTGTATTATTAATTGGGTGAGGCAGTTTAAAGGCAGTAGCCAATAACTGCTGAGGTACACCCTGCTGTCTACGGCTAATCTCGCCTGCTTCATTCAATGAAACATCAGCACTTTCAGCGATAGCTTTCAAATCACGCCCGGCTTGCAGTTCTTCAAGTAGTTTATCAGCTTGAGCCTTCAGCTGTTCGTTGGCTTTCTCAGCCTTGAGAGACTGAACGATGATGTCTTTCACCTGTTCCAGAGGCTTAACCTCCGATTTAAAGTGCTCTTTAACACGAAGAACAACTGCTTTTTCAGGAGAGAGTTCAATCAATTCGGAGTTTGCACCCAGTTCAAGTACATCAGCACTGAATGCTGCCGCAAGCACCTTGGCATTAGAGGTCAGGCCCTGACCACCTTTGCGAGAGAACGGCCCTACAGATTCAATGATCAAACCCAGTTGTTCGGAAGGCTGTGACAAGTCAGAAGCTTCAAAACTGATATCTGCCATTTCCCTGGTTTTATCCAGGTAAAGACTTCCAGCTTCATCACGTTTCAAATCAGCCATAATTTGATCTTTCAGTGCCTCGAAAGATTCAATTTCAATTTTTTCCCGGGATGTCACTTTCAAAATCTGAACACCGAAGTCTGTCTCAACAGGAGCAGAAACCTCACCAGCTTTCAGATCAGCAATGGCTTGATCAAAGTCATCACCAAAGAATCCTGACTCAACCTGACCCATGTCACCACCATTAGCAGCTGTCACAGGATCATCAGAATATTCTTTTGCTAAACCAGCAAAATCAGCGCCCTGGTTCAACCTGACAATAATATCATTGGCCAGCTTGACAGCTTCTTCATTGCTACGCTTATCAGCGGTTTGCAAGAGGATAGTAGAAACGGTTGTCTTATCAGATTTTGCTTCAAGATCCTGGATACGACGTTGGTATTCGTTTCTCAGATCCTGCTCTTCAATCTCTATCTGTTCAGCCACTGAACTGCGATTCATTTCAATGTAGCTGATGACTACCTGCTCATCGGTCATGAAACGGTCATTATTATTATCATAATGAATCCGAATTTCTTCGGCAGTCGGAGTGATTGCAGCACGCTTGCCGGCAGCATCCAGAATCAACCAGGAAACATCACGTTTCTGATTTTCCAGACGGGTCAGATGACGAACCTCTTCCACCGTCATGAACTCAGTACCCGCTACGCCAGCCTGAATTTGACCCAGTAGAGTTTCATCTCTCAGTACCGAGCGAAACTCCTGTGGGGACATACCATAGCTGCGAACCGTCATCATGAAACGATCCTGATCAAAGCGACCATTCTGCTGGAACTGGGGCATGCTGACTATCATCGCATCCAGCTCTTTCTGACCAACGCCCATGCCGCCGTTTTTAGCTTGCTGAAGCAAAACAGTTCGGTCAATGAGAGACTGAAGTGCTTGCTCATTCAGCAGTTTTTCATCCAGCAATGCCGGATCAAACTGGTCACCCATACGCTGAATCAGAGCACGACGTTGCTGCTCAAGAGTCTGTGCCAGCTCGGAACGAGTGATATCCAGACCATTAACGGTGGCAACGTTAGGATTATTCGGATTGGGTGACAGGCTTTCCAGACCGGTAATCGCCATCATGAAGGCAATAATGCCAACAATAACAAACGTTACCCAACTTTTGGCTGAGTCCCTCATTGATTGGAGCATACTAACCTCAGGTTCAAAGCTCGCTTTAGCTTAGATTAATTAAGACACGAACCTGATGGCCGGGCCGGAAACAAAAAAAAGCGCATCATGAGGATGCGCTTTTTCGGGAAAGTAGCAAAAAAATACAGTGCGATAAACATCAGCTGCTAATTTTTTGCCCTATCCCTGTGGTTATCTGAAGCCTTCCAAGGCTTCATTGCCAGAAGCGCTCAATCAGTTTACAGCGTCTTTAAGCGCTTTGCCTGCCTTGAAGCTAGGAATCTTGGCAGCAGCAATTTCAATTGGCTCACCAGTCTGAGGGTTGCGGCCGGTACGGGCAGCACGATCCTTGACAGCGAAAGTACCAAAACCAACCAATACAACCTGTTCACCGTCTTTCAGAGCAGTAGTGACAGAGTTGATCATGGCGTCCAGGGCACGGCCAGCAGCAGCCTTTGGCAGGTCAGCGGATGCCGCAATTGCTTCAATCAGCTCGGACTTGTTCACTCTATTCCCCTTCTTTATAGGATGCTTTTTCAGCCTTGAAGGCCTGAATGACACTCAGGGAAATAACCCTGTAATGCCCACCCGTCGGGCGTTTTGCTATGCTGCGTGATTTTAGTTGAAAACTCAAGCAGTAGCGCAGCCTGCCCATTAATTAATGCTGTTTTTGTAACTCACCGGGATCATTCCCGAAAACCCGCACCAAACTTACTTCGGCAAACCGAAACGAAATACGGAAACCTCAGCTTGTTGGCACAAAAATCCTGACAATTCTCAAAGATGAATTCTCAGCACCGACAAAAATACAGCCTGATAATATGACCACTTAAACCTGTTCTGCCAGACGATCATCAACCGATGACACAACAAGTTTGAAACACTGAACCTGACAGTTCAAATGTGCAACCCTGACCGACAACAAAATATAGAAGATATGCTGTCGAGCCCTGATAAAACGTGGTTTGCAACGACCGCCTTTTATATCAATGGTCAGCTTGCAAAGTCAACAAAAGCCACTGACTAGTGGGTCTTTATCTGACTTCCTTTATCTCTCTTACCACTTTTCTCTGCGGATTTCAGTGATTCATCACAGTTAGCCTCTGGCATGTACTGAAGTGCAACTTCGAGCACTTGATCAATCCACTTAACAGGCACGATACTAAGGTCTTCCAGAATATTTTTAGGAATTTCTTTCAAATCTCGGCGATTTTCTTCCGGAATGATAACTGTTTTAATCCCACCCCTGTGTGCCGCCAGCAGCTTCTCTTTCAACCCGCCAATGGCCAAAACCTGCCCACGGAGAGTGATCTCACCCGTCATGGCTACTTCAGCCTTCACCGGAATGTCTGTCAATACAGAGACCAGAGCTGTACACATCCCAACACCGGCACTAGGCCCATCTTTAGGTGTTGCACCTTCAGGAACGTGGATGTGAAGATCATTCTTCTGATGAAAATCTTCTTTAATGCCCAAAGTCGCTGCTCTGCTTCTTACAACAGTAAGAGCGGCCTGTATAGACTCCTGCATTACATCACCGAGAGAGCCGGTCTTTGTAATTTGTCCTTTACCGGGAACGGCCATGGATTCAATAGTCAGTAGCTCGCCACCTACTTGCGTCCAGGCCAGCCCTGTCACCTGTCCAACCTGATCTTGATCTTCTGCAGAACCGAAGCTGCATTTACGGACACCCAGGAAATATTCCAGCGTTTCCGGTGTTACTTTGGTAACACGCGATTCTGCAGAAAGAGCTTCATCTTTTACAGCCTTACGACAGATTTTTGCTATCTCTCGCTCAAGACCCCGAACACCTGCTTCTCTACTGTAGTAACGAATAATATCTCGAATAGCTCCTTCCTCGAAGCTCAACTCCGATTCCTTGAGTCCACTGTTCTTGAATTGCTTTGTCATCAAGTAGCGTTCAGCGATGTTTATCTTTTCATCTTCGGTATAGCCGGGGATACGAATCACTTCCATACGATCCAGCAGAGGTGCCGGAATATCCATGGAGTTCGATGTGCAGACAAACATGACATCTGATAAATCGTAATCCACTTCAAGATAGTGATCATTAAACGAATTGTTCTGTTCCGGATCCAGTACTTCAAGCAATGCTGAAGAAGGGTCTCCCCGCATATCCGATCCCATCTTGTCGATTTCATCAAGTAGGAACAGCGGGTTGCGCACTTCGGCCTTAGCCATTTTTTGAATCAGTTTACCAGGCATAGAACCAATATAAGTACGACGATGCCCTCTTATCTCGGCTTCATCACGCACGCCACCCAAAGCCATTCGAACAAACTTACGGTTAGTCGCACGGGCAATGGATTCGCCCAGAGAAGTTTTACCCACACCAGGAGGGCCTACCAGACAGAGCACTGGCCCTTTGATTTTTTTAACTCGCTTTTGTACTGCAAGATATTCAAGAATTCGTTCTTTAACTTCTTCGAGGCCATAATGTTCAGCTTCAAGAATGTCTTGAGCTCGCTTCATATCATGACGAACTTTGCTGCGTTTCTTCCATGGCACACCGACCATCCAGTCGATGTATCCACGCACCACTGTCGCCTCGGCGGACATCGGTGACATCATTTTCAGCTTATTGAATTCCGCCAGGGTCTTCTCTTTTGCCTCGGCAGTCATTCCAGCATTATCAATTTTCTGCTTCAGCCCGTCCAACTCGTTGGGAGCATCATCCATGTCCCCCAGTTCTTTCTGAATGGCTTTCATCTGCTCATTCAAATAGTACTCACGTTGGCTGCGTTCCATCTGTTTTTTCACACGACCACGAATTTTCTTCTCTACCTGAAGAAAATCCAGTTCGCCTTGCATAATACCAATGAGGTATTCCAGTCTCTCACCAAGATCACCGACTTCAAGCACTTTTTGCTTGTCCTCGATTTTCATTGGCATATGAGCAGCAATGGTATCAACCAGCTTGGCGACATCGGAAATACCACTCAGGGAGGTCAGAACTTCATTAGGTACTTTTTTACTGAGCTGAACATATTGTTCAAACTGAGACATCAGAGAACGAATCAGCACTTCACTTTCACGCTCACTGACACCATCACCACTGATGGCCTGAACCTCGGCAGTCACAAAATCAGCCTGATCAATCAACCGGGTAACGATAACTCGCTGTTCACCTTCCACTAATACTTTAACAGTACCATCGGGCAACTTGAGTAATTGCAGAATACTGGCCAGTGTTCCTACCTGGAACAGATCCTCAGCTTCTGGATCATCCACTTGGGCATTTTTCTGAGCAACCAGCAGAATTTTTTTATCCTGCTCCATAGCTTCATCAAGAGCATGAATGGAACGATCTCTTCCAACAAACAGTGGAATGACCATATGAGGGTAAACAACAACGTCCCTGAGAGGCAGTAACGGCAACTCAAAGGGCTCTGACAGATGTAAAGTATCTTTGTTATCCATGACTCAGTCCCCTTTTACGGCATCTTCATATTCATAGTCCGATTTATAGCCATTGGACACGGCTCTATTGACCCTGATTTAATTTCAGAGCCTGTATAAAGGTAAGATGAGGGTTTTGGTAGGAAAATACAATAGCCATAGTCATGATTACCTTCCAGAAATGAATACAAGGACAGCGTAGCAGTTAATAGAAAAAACAGATCACTCCCCTTTTAGAGAAAGTATTTGCTTAGAAAATAACTGGACTCAGAGCAAACTTTTTAATGAGATTGTCGTACCGTCAGGTGGCTGTAACCATTAAATCTGGCAGGGTAGAGAGCAGTAGGTGTAATTTCTGACCAAACCTACTCATCCGCTTGCTGTTTGTTGATATATTAATAGTTTTAGCTGTAACAATAACAACAATGAAACAGTTTTTAAGTGTCGGGGAGGCCGCAGCCATGCTGGGTGTGGCCGTTTCTACTCTGCGTCGATGGCACTCTTCCAAGAAATTAATCCCTCAGTGTCGATCGATCGGTGGACATCGCCGGTACAGCCTGATGACAAGGATATCGATAAAGTTATGATCGCAGGATGCTGTGCGTCGAGTATCTTCAAGGGTTTCGAGGAAAGTGATCAAAGGAGCTGGCTTGATAGTCATAAAAAAGCAGGAATTTTATATGACACATGTCGTTAGTCAACTGGTGCGTAAACCCTGTGACTCAGACCCTTCGGTTTGAGCCATATTTAAAATGTTATTTGATTTTTATACCCAAGCCTAACGATATTAATGTGCCTATCACGGTCGTTATTACTACAGACAAAAGGGAGCCGATTAATACATATTCAGTCATACTGCGATCTTCTGATTTATTGAGCTCTCCGAATCGGAAGATTGATTTTGCTGCAAAAACAAACCCGATAGCAGCATAACTCCCTGCAATGGTAAAAGTTAAAATTAATACACGCTCAAGATAACCGATTAGCTCACCACCAGCCGCAATACCACTAGCTGCAGCACTGGAAACAGCATCAGAATCTGCCTCAGAAGCAGCAAAACCTTCACCTTGTCCTGATGAACCAAGAGGGAAACGCTTTAATACGCTAGCAATAATGATTGATGTTGGTTTGAGAGCAATTAAATATCCAAGGGAGATAAAAATAGCATCAAAAAAATGCTTATGATTCAATAGTGCATCTAGGGTTAGATTGTCTGACATATGGTAAGCAATAAACACAAGCACCAAAACGTGAAAGAATTGATCAAGGATAAAATAACCCAATTTTTCTCCATTGGGTAACATAGCTTTCCCTAAATCAAACAAATAATGTGTGACCATCACGATTGCAACCAAGCAAACAGTAGAATGAACACCGAGACCGAGTATAAATGCGGGAATAATTAAAGCTACACCGTGCAACACTGAATGGAAGTAAAGCTCAATTGCGCGGTATGTTGATTCTCTTTTAGCATCTACCCAGCTTTTAGGTTGCAGATAAAAGTCACAAATCACATGTATTACTATGAGTGGAATTAACGCATTAAAGAAATTAAGCATTTCCATGTCCTTCTAAACAGGTTGCTAACACTTTAATTTCAAATTGTTGAATTAGTTCGTGAACCAAATGCCAACCAGACGATTTAAGGGATTTACTCATCGTTGATGAGGCAGTTTGTAGATTAGCCGCTAACTGCTTTAGCGATATATCTGTACTTTGAAGCATTATCAACATGACTTCGCATTGGCGAGAGGTTAACTCTGTAATTTGTCTGTCGAGATATTTAACCAGCAACTCGAAAGTTTCAACAAGTACTGGGCAATCTGAAGTGAATGTCATTTTGTCATTCTTCAACGTGTTCAATCCACGCCCGGACAAAATAAATGCTACTCCCATTGATTCAGAGAGTGATTCACGTATATCCGCATTTGAAGCAATAGCAAAACTGATCCTGCAATCAAATTCTTTACCGAGGGACTTTATGGCCAAACGATACATCAAGGTATACTTAAGCGCGTTATCAACATCATAAATAACGGATTGAAATTCATCGCCTCGTTTAATGTTATGTATACATGATGGCGACTGTTCTGATATCCATTTTTGGATTGCTTTCACTTTTATAAGGTAGGTATCAAACTGCTCAGTAGTTAAATCCGTTGAATCTATTATATCAGCAATGATAACAGCGATAGGCTTGGTGATTGATTCCACAGTTAAACTCCACATTTTAGTGGCCACTTTTGGCTAATAACTCAAATTTAGCCACTTTTGGCTAATAACGCAAATTTAGCCACTTTTGGCTAATAACGCAAATTTAGCCACTTTTGGCTAATTGGAGTATCGTGCCGAACGAGACACCGTTTTGGACATAAATGAATCAAAAGGGATCAAGCCATTTGCTTTCGCTGTTTCTATTTATGCTGTAGAGCATCGCCCTGGTTTCAGCGCCTTTATGATTGATGTTAAACAACCAGTTTTTACTGCTCTCTCTGCGCGGTTGTTGTCGATGTTCAGTAAACCGCTTTCTGTGTAGCGTTTGAGTTTACTCTATTGATTCAAAGTGTAACTAATGGCTTCACTTAGCTTGCTTTTGCTTGATGTACGGCAGCCGTTTTGATAATCAAACAGCACGATATATTGTGTTGCAACCATTACCAGCGTACGTGGGTGAATGATCCTGTCCTGACAACAGGGCATTACTAAAATCAGCACCGCCGGAATTCGCTTCAATACTGTTACCACAAACAATGCGAGTACCGTAATAACGATCCGTTCTCGAATGTAGTGCTCGACAAACTCAGCTTGTTTATCTGCATCAAACTTGTGGGGGATTCCCTTTGGTTTTTTGTAGGTGAAGCCTTGTTCGTGAATCCATTTGTTCAGGCCGGACACGCTGTATTTAACGTCCTAGCGTTCAAAAATATAAGCGACAATCTGATGGATGTGAGAATCGGTATGTTCAGAGATGTGCTCGATCAATTGCTGAGTTTGTTCATCATTCAGGAGGCTATCGCTGCCGCCATTTTCAGGCTTCAGTTTATCCTTTTTAAGGTAGTCATCCAGATGGCGGCTGATGGTAAATTCACTTTTTCTCAAAGCCTGAGCAATTGATAATGTCGACCAACCTTCGGAACTCAGCAGGATTGCTTTAATACGGTCGCACTCTCGAGCATCTCGCGCTCTTTTGTAGCGAGATTCCAAGGCTGTTTTTTGCTGAGGGCTCAGGGTGATTTTTGGCATTTTCGAAGAGTGTAGAAAAACCACTTAAAAATCAACCACCTTCAATGGTCACGGGTATATACAGCCATCGTTTACACAGCGATAACGCCGTACTCTATGATGATTGAAACCCGCTTTATTCACCTCCAAGCTGTCACAGCTTGGGCAGCGTACTTCTACATAACACGTCATGTGCCGTATCATACGGAAATTGCAGGTTTGGCCCACTACCATCAAGCGTACATCTATGGATGTCCTGGAACTTGTTGATTGTGGATATTTTATTGTTAGCCGGGATTTGGTGAGCTGCCTGTGCAGCAATCAGACTGGAGCCTTTGAGGAATAACTAAATATCTGCAAAGAACCCGCTCGCTCCTTCTTCAAAGACAGGGAACTTACATGGCTTCATCTTGTCGAAAGGAATACAGGAAAAAACTCATGGGATAGAGGTATGAACACGGAGAGTTCAAATATAGGAGCAGAAAACTCAAGAAAAAGAGTTCTGGAGCCATCTGTCCAACACCCTAATGAGGACAGACATGGCGTAAAAGGGGTATGTATAAACCCGTTGGTGAAAAGTACTCATCCCATCGACGGAAATCGCGCACCTGAAACCCCGCTTTCAGAAAAAACCATCCAGTTGGTGCCCGTGCACATGGATACGGCATCGGTGGCGAAAAGAGCCCAAATCAGCTCATCCTTTTATAGTGAGTGCCAGGCTTTAATTCACCGTTTTATGCACAAAGCCCTCCCTGAACAAACACTTCAGCCTGGCCAGATAGCCAGAGGGGTTCATGGTGCCATGCATTTAAGCCGCGCAGCTATGTGGGTTCCCATACTGCTGTCTCTCAGGCAGCAAATGGGCGACCCTGCAGCTCTGAATTTTCCTGCCAGTCATCTGCCTTTTGTTATGAAAGCTGCCCTCCTGCACGATTCCGGCCGTGAGGGTGAAGGTGAGGATACCTTAGCGTGGGAACAAGCCAGTGGTGAGCAGTGTGAGGATCATCTTCTGTCCATCGATTGTCCTCCCGAAATAGCGGCAGACTGCAAGCAAGGCATCATGAACAAGGATGGTCACTACCGTAAAGAAAAAACCTTAATTGAAAAACTGATTCACGACGCTGACTGCCTGGAAATTATGCGTGTACCGGAAGGTAACTCGTTCGATATGAAATACCTCGATATGTTTCAGGATTTCAAAGACAAACCTGATATAAACAACACCTTATACGAAGTTGCCAGTCAGGTTCGAGCCGTCATTGCCTCCCAAGGTGATTTATGGGGTCCCACCAATATCACCAACACCGACGTCGGCAACCGATTTACCGAAGCATGGGATAAAATGGTCACTAGCACGCTATCGACTGAAAAAAAGAAACCGTTCGAATTTGCAGATAATGCCTTTTCGCACCAGTTAAACGCATTAAAAGTGACAGCCCCAGAGCTTTATTCACGATACGTTCAATGTGCTGGAGAACCTCTCACCTGTCAGAACATTAACCCTCTGGCACTGACAAAAACGAGAGGTGCTCTAGGTTATAGCAAAGGTAGCTCTTTCACTGGCGAATACACTGACTCTGCAACAAACAAACAATATTACATCAAAGAACCCGAAAATCCCGAATCTGCCCGAAATGAAGTACTGATGGCAAAACTGGCAAAAGAGCTTGGGCTTGAGGTTCCTGATATCGAATTGGTCAGAACAAACGGCAGAACTTTTATTGTTTCAGAATGGCAAAACGGTCTGACACAGGGGGAGGATGTTCTGAAACAGGCCAACCCCCAACAGCTCGCCAGGCTCTATCTCGTGGCTGCCGTACTGGGCAATGCCGATATTGTGGGTTACAGCTTCGATAACACACGGATCAATAAACAAGGAGAACCCGTTGCCCTGGACTGGGGTGAGGCGGGAGAATTTGGTGCTCCTAACGCCTCTAAACACAAAACGGACAGTTTCGGTTCAACGGTTTACGAACTGGATACGCTTTTGAATCCAGTCCATCCGAAGGTTGGAGACCATCAGGATACCAAGGCTGTAGTCCATAACGCAGCAGCCATATTTAAGCAGCTGACAAAAGAAGATATACACAGTGCAGCACAAGAGCTTCTGCAGCGAGATACCCGTCAATTACAACGCCTGATCGAAACCCTGGGCCCGGATACCCCGATGGATCGCCAGCATCTGCAAACCACCATAAGCCACCGGCTTGCCTACCTTGCCCGGCGCTTCCCTGAGAGCTGTTCACAAAGAGTGACGTCTGCAGAACAGGCCGCTATTCATGCCAGCGGAGTTTATGGTTACTCCCTGCCGGTGAGTGACAAAGACATTGACCGAGCCGACTTGCGACTATACCAGTATCAAGACAAAGCCAATCAGCCCATCACGGAATGCTGGGTTAAATTAAAGCCAGAGGCCGCACGGCGGCTGTCCGAACGGCTGGGCCTTCCACCTCGCTATCATCGTGATATAGAGCAGCTGAACACCTACATAAAAGCCTTGAAAAAACCAACTCCCATGACCACTGAATGGCGGGCCAGGCTTGAGACCATGCAGCAGCTCTGCAGAGCAGCCAAGTCGGGAATCCAGGACAACCTGAGCCGTTTTAACCCCTCTGATGCTGATACAGCAGAAAAAATAAAGCACCAGATAAGCAATATGGAAAATAAGCTGGGCTTGATGATCGCCAAGCCTGACGGCGTAAACATCGATCTGGCGCAACAGCAGGAACTGACAAGTCAGTTACCCGAAGGATTTCCCACTCGGGTGACGACGGGTATTGACGAGTTGATCAAGACTTCATTTCAGCCCCAGAGAACAATGCGCTATGGCAGAGCGTGGGAAACGGACGAACAACAAACTATTGAAAATGCGCACCACTATCGCCTGAGACCTGAATGTTTGCTGTCGGATCAATTTATAAGCCCGACAGATAACCTGCAAATGGACTGGTACAGCGATACGCTATCTGAAAACTTCGCCATGGAAAGCATTATCAAACTGCGTATTCAAGGTCAAAGCGAATCATCATCCCGGCAATTAGTGGAAGCACTGGATGTGCTGGGAATAGACACCCACCGCCCTGACCTCGACGCCGTTCAGGAGCAGTATATGGATGCCCTGGCACACTGCTACTGTCTTGATCAGCAAATGAATTGTGAGCTACCCGCAGATATCCAACAGACTTCAAAAGAACGCAGCCTATGGAAAAGTCAGTGGTTATCTGCACATTATCAATGGAAAGAAGCCCCCCGCTGGGAAGATCACCATCAGATCCACTCAGGTCGCTGTATTTTCTACCGCCCCATGGATCAGTTCCTCCGAACAGAATTTCAGCTAGTACATGAACTGATTCCTTATCCTTACGGTCTGTCATATGAAAAGGAAAGAGAAGATATTCTACCCAAAATATTTCATTCCGGGGGCAGCCTGTGCCCTCTTGTCGATCGCGTTCGTATGGGTGCAAAACAAAAGGGTTACACGTCCAGAAACAAGGATTTTCAAACAGGGGGAGGCACACAGATCTTCTCTCGGTTGCGCCTCTCGAAAGATCTTCCCGAGTATTTCTTATTATTAACACCAGATGTACTCTTTCGGACAGATCTGACCGTGTATGATGACGATAAATTCGGCAATCGAAAAGAAGCCTTCACACAACTGAACAGAAAGCGGCCTTGTAAGGAAAGCTGGGACGATATTTCAACATCATACCGTAATGAGCTCATGGTACCGTCACTCAGTCTCGATGAAGTTATCAGTGTCACTGCCCCGACCTCAGCCAAAAGGAAACTCATAGAAACTCAGATCACCCGTCAAATAGAACATTGGCCTAATGGTCAACCGCTCTCCGCCGTCATGAACTTAACGATACCGGTAACCTACCAAACCATGAGAGAGGGAGTTATGGGAGCACTCGTTAAAGCAGTTGAATACCAACAATTTGATCAGTTTATAAAAATAAACCCCGAACTTGACAAGGGAAAACTAACAAGCCTGAACGGCCTAGCAGTACATTCTCAATATACATTTTCAAAAAAAGATATGTCCTGCATTGATTTGAAAAACACAATACTAAAATCTACCAAGCTCGACGGGTGTCGCATAGAACCTCAACAACTCAACATGATGGAGCTTATCTATTGCTCGTTTACAGACTGCGTAATTGAAGGAAGTAGCATTGATTTTAAACGAATCAAAACATGTGCTTTCGTTTTTACTCATCAAGATCAGGTTTATCAGGATACGTTCTCACAGTTAGTTCTTGCATGCCAAGCAGATGCCTCTAAGAACAAAGGCACTTATGACGACAAAGCCATACCCGAAACACTGAAAAACTGTGAATCCATTGGTTTATTATCTTATCAATATAACAATGCAGACCTCGATCATCTTCTCTGTCGTGCTCCTCGCTACATAAGCCAGTCAGAGTTTTCTGATGACGTGATCGATCGCATATTTGATCATGCTCAGCGTGTAAAACGATCAAACCCCCACGCCACTAAAATACTTGAATTGATCAGGGATCCAGGTTCAAAAAAATCATTTCTGAAAAACAATCCGAACTATCTTTTGTGCCTTGTTTCAGAAAAAGATAATCCCGTAATATTAAAGGGCGTTACCGCTTTTATGAACCTACGCAAACCTACTCATTTGCCAGTTCAACCCCACAGTAAAGGGTTCGAGGAGAACGACGTAGCGCCCTCCATCGGACTAGGAAGCTAAGCTTCGCCTTTGCGTTCCAGCT
>SIHQ01000061.1 GCA_004762125.1 Oceanospirillales bacterium
CTCTGGCATTTACCAGCGTCGATGCCCTCAGCTGGTTTGAGCTCAGTGCAGATTTTACCCCTGTCGTAACGGGCGTGACTGGTGTGATCGCCTGGGAATGGTCTTATGATTCCGACAGCATGATCGGCCGGGTTAACGGTGTGGATGTACTGCGGCTGGATCTGGTTGGAAATCTGGACAGCCAGGAGGCCACGGTTACGGCTACGCTGCTGAACAGACTGCCCCACACTGACAGTACCCCGGGAGTTATAGATTCAGTAGCTGAAAATATCACGATCAGTAACGTCCACGTGGTGGCGGTTGATCATGATAACAGCGAAGCCAGTGTCGAAGTGTCGTTGATGATCAGTGATGATGTGCCAATTATTGATTCTGGTAACAATGCCATCGTGTTCGAAGGCAGTAGCGTAAGTGGTCACTTGGACATTGATTTTGGTGCAGATGGTGGCTATGTTTCCTCTATAAACATTAATAGCGTTATTTATCAGTTTAATGGGACATCGTTTAGTTCAAGTAATCAGTATCCGAGTGGCACGAGTACTTCAGGTACAGATCTTACTGCTACAACGGTGCACGGTGCTACAGTGACTATCGATATGCTAACAGGTGAGTATGAGTACTCTGCTAATCCATTATTAACGACCAGTATCACTGAAACACTAGCGTTCACGTTCACTGATAACGATCAAGATGGAGCTGATGGTCGTTTAATTCTAAGCGTAACACCTGAAGTCAGCCCCCCTCAGGCAGAGAACTTTTCCATCATTTCCGGTACACCGGATGCTAGCGGTATCGCCATCGATTTTGATCCCTATGTTTCTGATATTCAGGACGACATGGATGCTAATAAAGTCACTCAGATTAAACTTACAGAAGAACTACCTGCAAATGGCTCGTTAGTGTATATCGATGAAAATGGGATTGAGCAGGATGCAGTTGTCGGCGTTGAGTACGATCTTGATAGCTTGAGTTATAAGCCATCTTCTGGTGTTTCAATGGGAATAGCCGGCACTGATGGTCCTCTACTCAGCAACTGGGGAGTAGTAGGAGATTCAGCTACTGAGGGAGGTGTTACATTGAGCGATGGTAATGCGGTTACTGTTGCTTATTCCCACGATGATACTGGAACCGTTGACCATAATAATAGGCATGGTGATGCGCTCAAAGTTAATGGGTTGACCTCAACTACGGGTGTTGGAATCGCCGACAATAAAGGGGGAGGCATAAATCCAGGAGACATTATTTCCTTTACCTTTGCTCAGCCAGTAACCTACCTGAAGGTTGCATTGGACGGTATGGGTGGGCACTTCAAACCAAACGGTGACGCTCAGGCAAAAGCGAAGTGGACAGCCTTCTATATAGATGGTGATAACTATATTGAAATCATTAGTGGGGAAGTGACTAACACGGTAGGTAATGGTTTAAATGATGACCCCAGCAGTCTCACTGAAATTATTACTATTGATGACAGCGTATTAGATAGTCACTCCATTGACAGAATCGAATTTACCACAGTAAGTGAGCAAAATGGTCAGCCTTATACTGGCTCAAGCTATGAAATTCGCTATCTGGATACCTACAAACCTGATTCTTTCTCTTATAAGCCTGTTGATTCCACTGGAGCAACAGGTGCCGAGCAAACAGTCAGTATTGTCATCGATCCTAGTGTTGGTGGTGTAATTACTGCAACGTCAGCTAACGATGTTCTGCAGGGAACGACGAGCAGCGATGCCTTTACATTCGATGTTGCCAGTTTACTGACTGAAGATACTGTTCAGACTGATGTCATTGAGGGCTTTGTCATTGGCCAGACTGACGATTCAGCTGCTGGTTACCTGGAAAGTGCAGACAAACTGGATTTATCTGACTTACTGGTTGCAGATGATGCGACGGATGTATCAGCGTTCATTGACGCCATAAAGGCTGAAGGCGTTTCAGTCTCAGTGAATGACGACTCTTCCGGCCAGACAATAATAACCTTTGACGGAACTGCTGCTGGCCAGTCTGACCTTCAAACATTACAAATTGTGTTGAACGGTCATGGTTCTAATAGTTGGAGTGACAGCGACGGTACTGCAGGAATAGGCGGTGATGATGTGTTGTTGCAGTTGATCAATAACGGCCAGTTAATCGTTTAGTTACTCGCAAAAAAAGCTGGTTATGTTCCGCTGTCATAACCAACGACCACAACAAAAAAAAACATTAAGTGCAGTTTTCAAGGAGAGGAAAACATGGGTATTACAGCTGTTAGGGGGCTTTCTGCCGCAATAGGACTGATTACACTTCAGTTGTCAGGAACAGCAGTTGCCGGTTCACTGGTTGAATCGGTCAATGAAGCTTTGGCTACTAATCCTGAGATAGCCATCAGAACGAGTGAGGCCAGTGCAAGGTTCGATGAGGTCAGGCAGGCTGAAGCAGGTTATTTACCAAGAGTGGATTTATCGGCAGGCATTGGATTTGAAGACAGTAAAAATGCAACCACTTTAGGAAATGGTGACGGCAGAGATCATGCCCAGCGAACTCGTCGCGAAGGCGCCATTACGTTAAGACAGATGTTGTTTGACGGATTGAGGACCAAAAGTGCAATCGTTCAGCAAGAAGCACGACAGGCTTCTGCCATGGCTGATGTTTGTTTTATTTCGGAAGAAATTGCTTTGCAAGCAGCCAACGCTTATATCAATGTCAGCAGAGCGCGGCAGCAAGTTGAAGTAGCCAGAGATAATCTGAAAAAGCATCGGGCTGTTGTTGAAAAAGTTCGTAAGAAAGCAAAATCCGGTTTGGGTTCAGATGCAGATTTGGTACAAGCTCAAGGTCGGCAAGTACTTGCTCAGGCTAACCTGATTTCGCTGCAAGCCTCTGTGGGTGATGCGGAAGCTGGGTATCGTCGAGCGGTGGGTAACTTACCTGAATCATTTGACTCACCTCGTGCACCAGCATCAGTACCTACGGATCTTGATTCTGTATTAAAAACTGCCACTGCACAGCATCCTGCCATGAAGCTTGCGCTTGCAGATATTGATGCAGCTGAAGCACTTTACGAATCCAGTAAAAGTGCTTACTTCCCAACATTTACTGCCGAGCTAGGGTCAACCTGGGGTAAAGATCAGGATGGCTCGAAAGGTACCGTTAACGATACCACTGCGATGTTGAGAATGAATTATAATCTCTACAATGGTGGTGCGGACGAAGCCAGAAAGAGTCAAACGGCTAACTTAATGAATGAAGCTATCGAGATCAAAAACAGAACTCAACGCCAAATCGAAGAAGAAGTCAGATTAGCTTGGGTTGCCGTCAGTTTTGGTGAAACGAGGTTGGATTCATTGGGTGAACATGTACGCTCAACAGAACGTACACGTGATTACTATAATCAACAGTTTGATCTAGGTACACGTACCTTACTGGATTTACTGGACAGTCAGAATGAGTATTTTTCAGCTCAAAGCGCCTATAATAACGGCGAAAATGATCTGTTTTACAACCAGTATCGCTTGCTGAGAAGTACAGGTACTTTGTTGTCCAATTTGAATGTACGCATGCCTAATCAGGCGACACACTGCAAATAAGCAGAGCGTTATTGATAGAAAAAGGCTGACCAGCGAGTAGGGAATTGGCCTTTTTCTTTAATAAAACTCATGAGAATGTTCAAGGGCATTAGCTTCAGTGAGGCTTTTGCTTTTTGAAAACCCTCTCCGTATACAGGGTCATCGCTCTGTTCGATGGCCAGTCTTCGATATTCTGCATCTTTGGTACTCAAACTTTTCAACCAGCTGTACTCCATCATCACGCACATACCTTCTTCTACCTGCAATGGTAGATCGTAATACTGGTTGTAAAAGAACCAGGCATGGGTCAGTTCGTGAATAGCAACCGTTCGGAAGTGCTCTTCTGGTAAATCTTTCTGAATCAGAATGTCCTGAAAATTTCGGGCAACAACCTTTCCGCCAGCTGTAGTCGTACCCCAGCGAGCTAAGCCGAGAATAGGGCGTTCATTGTGAAAGTTGTGACGACTGGCTTCTCTGAGTTCATCACGATCACAGAGTGTAATCGGTGTGCTTGAGTTGTGAAGAATAAGACCAACGGACGCAAGGGCTGACTTCATCTCGGTCAAAATCCGGTCTGCTTGCTGTTGAGTACTGACCGACCGCAGATTGCAAATATTACAGATGACCAAACCGTCGGGATACAGCATGCCACCATCGGTGATCTGTTTGCAGACGATGCGACCACAGCTGGAGCAGTTCGAGTAATTCCGGTGAGTCGGGCAAAACGAATTGCCCCAGAAGTCCACCATGTATTCATTCGGCAGAGGCTTTCGGCATACTTTGCACAGGGGGCGATGCTGTTTTCGGTGGCAGTCTAGATGCCAGGGCATACCTTCATGTTCTATGTACTCGGATTTGATACTTTTTCGACAGCCTGGGCATTTTAGACAGCGGGGGTGAAAAGGGCGGCCGCCAAAAGAAACGAATGAACTGTCCAACAAGGGCTTTTTACAGGTACGGCAGTTAAAACAGTGGGTGTGCCAGTGACTACCCAAAGCTTGCAGGCCATTGCCGTGAATAGGTTTGCGACAGTTTTGACAGATTGCCATGGATGCACCGTTATTTATTCACCTGAGATACGCAGCTGAAAACGGGAGAGTCCTTCACTGTATATCTCAAGCTCTATCGGCCTGACGTACTTGGAAGTTAGGCGTTTCAGATTAGGTGCCAATCTCGGTCAGATCTTATCTGACGAGATTGGATTTGAGTTTTATACTCGACTAAATGGCCAGGTGATGTTCAGCGACTAACTGCCTTAGGCGCTTGGCTTCTGTATGATAATACTGACTGGTCGTATTGATGGAATCATGGCCGGCAAAAATAGCCAGATCCTCAATGTCCATTTTTCTGCCCAAGTGAGTTAGGGCGGTGTGTCGCAGAGAGTGAAAAGGCATTTCCAGAAAGCGTTGAGCTACGGCCTGGTTCTCACAACTGTCTGCACAGAATTTCATAAATCCTTGCCACCAGAACCTCAACCCTCGTGAGCTCAGGCTGGCCAATGAATCAGCTGATTTTCGAGTCCGGGGTGCCAGAGGAAATCGATCCCCGGTAATACCTGTAAAACCTTGAAGTTCGCGATATTGCCTCAACAAGTGAAGAACGCTCTCATTGAGTGGAAGCTGTCGTCTTTTACGTCCTTTGCCCAGCACCGATAGAAACAATCTTCCTTCAGCGTCTGGATGAATATCGTTGCAGTTGTGCTCGGTTAATTCAGACTCCCGAAGGGCCAGGCTGTATCCCAATGAAAGGATGAAGCGGGTTCTGGCTTTCTCTTTCTGTTGTTTCTGGGTTGTTTCAGGTAACGAATCGAGACATTGGAGTACATGCTGCCATTCATTATCGTGAAAAAAACGAATGACGGATGATCCTCTGGCCTTCTTCTCTCCGGAACGAATCAGAGAAACAGCAGGGTTGCCTGAGGTGTAGCGGTTTCTTTCAAGGAATGAGAAAAATGAAGACAGCACATCAATAACCTGGTCTGTGCTTTTGCCTTTTTTAATAGAATCACGAAACAAAACTCTATCGGGCTGGCCAGCCAGTACTCCGGGTTTTAACCAATGGTCAGGCAAGTTGTGTACGTGATGAAAGTACATTTGTAGATGTTTGAGCCTTACCTGCTGATAGCCAACCGCCATTTCCTGATAGAGCCAAGCACTGAAACGAACGGTCTCTCGTTCATAGCGGCGAAAGGTTTCAGAGGAACGAGCGGCTGCTTTATGCAGAAACAGGGTCAGGATTTCACTGTCGTTACTGGCTCCGGCCAGGTTATCTGCAAGCGCTGGAATACTTTGTCTGAAGTCATTTTGACTTGGATCGGTAGACAGTAGTTCGATAGCCTTCTTCTCGAAAACAGGCAGATTCATCAGGATTTATCCATCATCGGTCTGCTGGCTTTTTCAAGGGCCATTTCAAGGGCTTCCCGGTAGCCTTTCTGTTTCTCAAGTTCGATTTCAAGCTTCACCATCGAGGCCGCTTTACCTCGATAACCATCAAGATCTTTTTCAAGTTGTGCGGACTTCTCCTTTAAAGCAGGTACAAAGGCCAGCTCTCTGTCTTTTTCATGATCTTTCTGCAGCAACTCTCGAACGGTCGGTGTGATTTTCTCGACAGGTTGGTTCAATATCAATGTCAGTTCAGTAACACACGTACTCAGGTGGTCCAGCGACCCAAGCTGTTGTCTGAGGTCATTTCGCTCTTCGCAGGTTTCAATGTAAACCCGGGATTTATTCTCCAGTCGTATCTGCAAGTCGTTACGTTCTTTCTCCAGAGAAAGTGCTGAGTTCTTTTCTTCCTTTAATCGCGTTTCCAAATCAGACCTGAGTCGTCGTTCATTATCGACCATCTTGATCCAGTGGTTGATCTGACCCTGATACTGGTTGTCCAGTTTCCTTTCCTGAGCGGACAGCGCTTCGCTCTGTTCTGTTCGTTGTGATTTGATCTGCTCCTGCAGGAGTTCTTTGGCCGAGTGTTCTGATTTGAGAGCGGTTTGCTCTACGGCAAGATCTCTTTTTAACACTTCTGTTTGCTGCTGGAGCTCTTCTTTGTCCTTCAGTAGCTGCTCTCGTTCGTTCTTTAGTTCTTCCAGAGATTGCTTGAACTGGATTTGATCGGTCGTCATTTGATCCATTGTTGTCTGGAGTTGATCGATCTCCCGGTTCGCGTCGTCTTCAAACTGTCGCTGTGATTCTGTGGCAGAGTGACGCCATTCCAGCAGAGCGCGTTTCAGTACACGAACCAAGTCCGCTGGTAGTTCGTCATCAACCTCTTTCTCTGCATCATCAAGAAAGCGCCATTCATTGTAATGGGGCATTACGGTCTGCTTTCCCATTTTGGCGAGTTTGGCGACTTTATCCCCATTAATTCGCTCACCTTTGGCCTTCATATCATCCAGGACTCTAAAAACCAGCTCTCTGCGCTGTATTTCCTTATCTGTAGTGCTCATCTGCTGGATACCTATTCTTAGAATACTGATCTAATTATATAATACTGGTATTGTAATACCAGTATTATTAGTATCAATAATCAAACATTACTGCCGGTAACTGATCTTACCGGTAGTAATCGGCAGTAGTGAACGAAATACTCGATAAATGGGGTTAGAGTGAGTCGGAGGTGATTAGGGGGCCAGAATTTATAGAGGTGTAGGCAGTGCTCGACTCAAATAACAGCTGAAATGTGGAGGATTATGGAAATGATTCGAATCAGTTAGCGAATTCGTCGTAAACCCTCACCCAATCGGGCGGGGATATAAGACAGGAATGCGGCGAGCATTCCGGTTGAGTATTGGTACAAAGTTGATACGTCATACTCAGGTCTGCCCCGCAGGGCACCCGGTGACGAAAACCAAGCACTGGACGAAAAATTAAGGCAGAGCTTACTGCCCACCCGCCTCTGAAGAACCTGATAGCCGTTACATAGCATCAGAGTGATCCGTTAGAGCAGCGGCAAACCAAACAAAAGGCCAATAAAATACCGAAGGGGCACCTCGGTACTGCTGATGGAGGCTTCTGTGTAAGTCCGATCGTTATAGATCGGCTGCAGCCTGTGAAGTCAGAAAGAAGCCTCGCCTGATAAGGCGGGGAGTGTCACAAATGGACACTGAACGAGTTGTCATTCATTCAATCCGACAGTGATTTACTGGTTGTATTGCTGGATGAGTTTCCGGGTGTTAACTCAGGTCCTTTGGTTAAGTCAAAAGATCGCCTGATCATTCAGAATTACTTTACTACCGATAACCATGAACTACTGATTATTCAGGATGGACAAGCCATTGATCACCGAGTCATTGAAACCCATCTTGAAAGGAACAAAGTACCTGATTGGCTGGCTCAACATAGCCTTGAAGATATGCAGTAGTTTATATGACAATGGAATTCTCTGTTTTGAGCGTAGAGATCAGTCCTGAGCAGTAAGAGAGAACTGTTCGAAACGATCCTTATCAAGCTCCGGGAGTGACAGGGTAGGGGAGCAGTTTACTCTCGATAACCTTAATGATATTTGCTCTTGGCATGAAGACCTGATTACTGCCAGTACTGGGCGAATTCAACACGTTTTCAAAAATAAGACTGTCACTCAAAGCCTCGTTTCAAGAGGTTATTTTGGTTCAGAGGCAGTATTGGACTCCCTGAACTATATCGATAAGTTGATTTGTGGAGAAAACCTCATTTTTGCGCTGACAAGCGATGAGGCCATGCCTGTGATAATGATCAGCCCCGGTACGGATCAAAATGATCTGACTTATCCGGATGCACTTAATCTGCTACTGAAAAATCACATGCAAGATTTTATGATGCTATGGAATGCGGCATGGGATGAACAGTATGGCCAGCTTGCTGTTGTTGGTCATAGTGGATTGGTTATATTTTCTGCAAACGGACAAAACGTTAGCAAAGAGTTTGAAGACAAAAACGTAGGGTTCAGCCCGTTAACTGACAGTAAGCCGGCAAAACCTGTTGTTGAATTTCATCAATCAGGAGAAAATCTTGTTCTCTCTCTCCCTGAATCAGCCATTCTTGTTATTTACCAGAGAGAAAGCACAACTGGACGATGGTTTTAAATAAGGCGGATAAACCTGACTGCGGTTCTTGCAGAGTATGGGGAAGATTCTGTAGATAGCGTTAATATTAGAAATTTTGTGTTAGGACAAGAATCGATAATTGTACTAGCCAGAATTAATGGTAGAGATCGCATTATTGATCTGGTGAAGCCTACAATAAAAAACAAAAACAATGACGACTATGCTCCGTCCATACTGGGTTCAGTTACTAGGGCCTTATCTTTCATTGTTGCTGTAATTATTGCGATAATTACAGCAAATAAATTAAAAAAACGGTAAGGGCTTATGAAGAAAGCAAACTATCCGGATCCAAAACAACAACTTACCGGATCCGGATAGAAGCTGGATTAACGTATATTTTTTGATTTATTTTTAATTTTCTCGACCAACTTCTTACCTTTAGCAGTCAATGTTAGCTTAAAAAAGCGACCATCGTCTTCATGTTGCTGCTTTTTGATGAGACCGAGACCAGGACGGTCATGACGGCCTTCACCCAGACGTTTAACACTCACCGCGATATCACTAGGCGTTCCGCAAGTTAACTTTTCTGCATTAACCAGATCGGTAATGGTTTCACCGGGATTCTCAGCAACAACCATTAGAATCTGCCACTGGATAATGGTTAACGGGTATTCCTGTAGCAGGTGAGTGAGTTTGATCAGGCCTTTAAGTGTCATTATTTATGTACCTTTTTATGGTTAGTTCAGAGTCGTCGTGATTAATAGGCGTCGTCTACTTGATAACTCAACATCTCTGAATGCCTTACCACACAACGGATGCACTAATTAAGACATCAGAATAAATATTAGACAGTTTTAGGGTGATAAGGCAAATTTTCTCGCAAAAGAACTGCTTTATCTGTACATATTTCTGTAATATTTCGGTTTGGTAGTTAATAAAAAGCCTATTTTTTAAGTGGTTTTTATAACAACATGGACGCTTATACCATTTTTCGTTTTATTTTCTTTTTTGTGAGGTTTTTTAATAAGAACAGGCGACAAGTGCAATGCTATTTAATGAATTCTCATTTTTTGATAAATATAGGAGTAATAGTCACGTTATTCTTTGGGGTCAGATAATGTATATTAATGCGCATAATGTATATTATGTTAAATAGATTGTGTGCGATGGAACTAGATAGAACCTTCTCTGCGTATTTGCGACAACCATCGCTTCTTCCGTGAGATCTCATCATTTACCACTCCATCATTGTGGCTATGGATCATATGACAAGATTAACAATGCAGTTTAGGCTGGAACCTAAGTACTAGTTTGACCAGCCATACACTGCATAGAAACCATTCGCTTAAGTGCCTTCGTTTACTCACTAGCCAACTGAGCGGCTCTGCGGTCTTGTCTCAGTCCTGATAGCACCAAAAAAGCTGGAGTGACTACCAGTGTTAAAAAAGTGGCAAATGCGAGCCCTCCAGCAATAGCTGTAGCCAACTGATTCCATATTTGGGTGAAAGGCGCGCCGGTTTCGATACTGTGATTGAACAGGTTGATATTAATCGACAGCACCATAGGCATAAGCCCCAGTATGGTGGTAATCGTCGTTAATAAAACCGGCCTCAGTCGTTGGGCTCCAGTTCTCAAACAAGCATCGACAGCATCCAGTCCGGTTTTTCTCAGGGAGTTATAGGTATCGATCAGCACGATATTATTGTTTACGACGATACCCGCCAGAGAGATGATGCCTACACCGCTCATAACAATGCCGAAATTCTGGCCTGTTATCATCAGAGCCAGAAATACACCACCCGTAGCAAGAATAACCGCAGACATAATCAGACCAGCCTGATAGAAACTGTTGAACTGAGTTACCAGAATTATGGCCATGATAAACAAGGCGATGGTGAAAGCCTTTATCAGAAAAATCCCGCTCTCCATTTGTTCCTGCTGCTGACCCTTTACTTCAAAACTGACACCGTCTGGTAATCCGGACTGACGTATATTGTCCAGTAAGTCAGGCAGGTGTTTAGCTAACTGTTCGCCATCAAGCAGATCGGCTGTCACTGTGATTGAACGCTGTCCATTCAGTCGAGTGATCTTATCCAGCTTGGGTGTAATAGTCATGGTAGAAAAATTACTGATAGGTGTTAACCCGGCACTGGTCATCAGTCTGAGCTGACTGATCGTATCCATGTGCCGGTCAGACTCTGGAAAACGAATGCGAAGATCAACTTCATCATCTGCATCGTCAGGCCGGTAGCTACCAATCACAAGGCCAGACGTGACTACTCTGACCATACTGCCCGTTGTGCTGACGCTCGCGCCAAGCCTGGCAGCGTTTTCACGATCCACATCCAGTCGCCATTCATAACCTGGTGCCGGACCGGAGTCTTCAATATTGATAAAGGCGTCCGAACGTCTCATCAGGTTTTTAATTTGTTCAACACTGGTTGCCAGAGATTCTAAATCATTTGCCCGAATCACCAGTTCAATGGCTTTCTCTTTAGGTGGTCCGCTTTTTCTTCGCTCAATGCTGATAGCAAGACCATGGAAAGCAGAGAGCCTGTCCTCAAACATTTGGGCAATACTCAGTGTGCTGGTCCGGTGTTGCCAGTGCACCAGATTAATAGTGAGTGTCCCCACAATCTGGTCAGCACCCGTTTTTGCGTACAAGCTTTCAATTTCGTCGGTATCAGCCAGAGCATTTTCCAGTTGCTGCAATATCCGATCTTTTTCATTGACCGACAAATTACCGGAATGAACTCGGGCTGTGACAGTAATGGCGTCTGTATCAACATCTGGAAAATACTCAACCCCAAGTGAGCTGTTGGAAAAACTCCAGAAAATAAGGCCTACGGCAGCAAAAGCCGTCATCAAGGTTTTTACAGGATTGTGGACGGTTTTTCCAAGCAGCTTGATATAAACGGCGCTTATGCCTGACAGGGACGGCCAGTCACCCTGCTCGGCCGCTTTCAGATTTTTTTGTTCTTTGGTGCTAAGAGTCCGGGTCTTCCCAATCAAGGAGCCAATGGTTGGAATAAAGATCAGCGCCATGACCAGTGATGAAGTCAATGTAGCAATGAGGGTTAATGGCAGATATTTCATGAACTCGCCCATGGTACCGGGCCAGAACATCAGGGGAAAAAAGGCAGCCAGAGTGGTCGCAGTGGAGGCAATAATGGGCCAGGCCATACGACGGGAAGCTTCCAGATAGGCTTGTCGACGATGGACGCCTTCCGACATACGTCGATCCGCGAGTTCAGTAACTACTATGGCACCGTCTACCAACATGCCTACCGCCATGATCAGTGAAAACAGTACGATCATGTTGATGGTAAGCCCCATGATTCCCAAAATCAGAATACCGGACAGAAATGAGCCAGGAATAGCTATTCCTACCAGCAAGGCACTTCGGGAGCCAAGTGCACCGATAATGATGATAACAACCAGAATGATGGCGGATAGAACGTTATTCTGTAGGTCTGTCACCATATCCCTGACGCCTTCTGACTCGTCACCTACATAGTGAACGGTCAGGGTATCAGGTGCCTGTTTCATGGCTTCGCTGATAATGTGTCTGGTCAGTGCAACGGTTTCAATGATGTTCTCACCAGGTCGTTTTTTTATCTCCAGGGCAACACTGCTTTCACCATTCAATCTCGCGTAATCGCCACCTTCCTTGTAGGTGCTTAAAACAGTGGCAACATCGGCAAAGGTGACCACCCTGCCCTGTTCTACCTTGACCGGTTGGTGAAGGATATCCGCTGGTGTCTTGTATACCGCAGGAACCTTGATGGAAAAACGACCTGAACCAGTGTCCATATTACCAGCAGCCACTAGCTGATTATTGTTGAACACTAGACTGACAACATCTGCCGGTACAAGGCCATAGCTTTCCAGTTTCAGAGGATCGACGATGATATCTACGACTTCTTCCCGGTCACCGGCTATATCAACTTCTAGTATTTGTCGTTGTTTTTCCAGAACGTCCTTGATCGCTCGTGCTGTTTTGACCAGTGCTCGCTCAGGAAGAGGCCCAGATAGAATAGCTGTGACAACAGGGCTGGCACTGGCCATGGTAATTTCTTTAATCACTGGCTCATCGGTGCCATCAGGCAGTTTACTTCTGGCAAGATTAACCTTGTCCCTGACATCACTGAGTGCTTTATCAAGGTCGGTGCCGGCGGTGAACTCTATGGTCAGAGAAGCATGGGAATGTAAAGCGGTCGCTTTTAGTTCTTTAATGCCGGAAAGCCCCTGAAGTTCTTTTTCCAGCGGAAATACCAGCAGACGTTCGGAGTCTTCCGGTGAGATACCTTCATGGTGAACGGAAACATAAACAAAAGGGATGGGAATATCAGGAGAAGACTCTCTCGGGATGGTGAGATAAGTAGCCGTCCCCGTGATCAGTAGCAGAACGAACAACATAAGAATTGTACGGGGACGGCTAAGAGCCATTGGGATAAGACCAGTCATTCAATGCCCTCGAATACCAGTACAGGTGATGGCTCATTGATCACTGTGACAAGGTCGCCCTCTCTGACAAACCCTTGTCCTCTGGTAATGAGTCGAGCCTGTTCAGGGATACCACTTACCCAGAGGCCATCGGCTTCAGTACGGACAATGTTGATCGGGCTAAAACCAACATGACTGGATGCATCGATCCACTTGATACCAGGCTCACCGGATTCGCTCAGTGAGATCAACGCCGGAGATAATTTGATCGCTGTAACGGCTTCCAGTATCAGTTCTGCCTCTACACTCATGCCTGCTGGTTTTTTCATTCCAGGATTGTTTATGGCTATTTCAACTTGATAGGTTTTGGTTCCCTGATCACTCTGACGGGCAATATAACGAATTTTTCCAGAAACCTGTTGCTCATCAAGGTAACGAACTTGTGCGCTGTCGCCTGTCTTTAGTTTTTGAACAATACTTTGAGGAACTGAAACGTACACAATCAATGGATCAAGATCGAGGATCGTAGCGACAGGCTTACCTTTATCAACAAAGTCACCTTCTTCGGTGAATCGTTCATTCAGTATTCCTGAGATGGGTGCTGTCAGTTGGCTATTGCTCATCATGACTTTCAGGCGAGCCACTTCAGATTCTGCCAGGCTTTTATCCACTTCGAGCTGGGCCAAACGGTTGCGGGCAATGTGATTGCTGTCCTTCAGCGACAGTGCTGACTGATAATCAATGGCGGTTTGACGAACTCTGGCGTCAGCGGCCTTTATCTGTTGTGGCAGGCTGCCTTGATAAAGGGTCGCAATATCGCTCCCCTTTTTAATCAGCTGGCCTTTTTGTCCCGCTATCGCAGTGACTCTCGCCGCCATTTCAGCGGTTACAGTGACGGTTCGGTCGGGGTGAGTTTCGCCATAAAGAGTGAGCGTTCGGTGCATTCTTTCAGGATTGAGGTTTTGAACAACAACGGAGGCCAGTTTGTTTTCTACAACAGGCTTGCTGTTTGTATTGTCTGAGACAGGGGCATCTGACGCTTTCGGACGTATATAATCAGCGGTCAGCAGAAATACTACCAATCCTGCTGATAGCAGACCTGCCAGCAGCCAGGAACGATTAAGCTCAATCTGTTTTGACTTTGTGAAAGGCATAGTGAAATGAGTCGCTGTTAGAGTTTTTATTGATGTCGTACGGACGTTCGCAACTTGCTTCAGCAAAGATGATGCGTTGATTGTCGGTGATAACTTTGCTAAAGAAAAGCTATTCCCGTTGATGAAGCGAGTAGACAAGCTGATTGGTCAAAAACAAAAGGTAA
>SIHQ01000062.1 GCA_004762125.1 Oceanospirillales bacterium
ATTTCGAAGTTGAGACTCTTCTGTGGCTGCATAACATCTACCTGTATTCTCTATCCCTGCTGACACGCGATGGCTTCCTACCAGAATGTTACAGGTGGTTATAAGACGATTGTTTTGTATTTTATCCTGTCAGGAGGTGGTGATGCTATGGGGAGGTTCTGCATTTTTTACGTAGTAAATAGATATTGAAAAGGGGAGGGAGCAGTCTTTTGATTAGAAGGAGGAGGCTCTTGGCTTTCGGAAATGTTTCGGTTGGACTTTCGGAAATATAATGAAGGACTCTTTCGGAAATGATGAGGCCATATTTTGAACTATCGGAAATGGTATTCATGTAGAAGCTTGGGTTTTTGCAGTAAAAACAGGTTTATTTGGAAATTTAATGAGGTATAAAACGGAAATTGAAAAGGTGAAAGCCACAAAAAACTATTGGCATGTGTGAAGAGAGTCACGATCAACTTTCTTTGACTCTAGGAGCCTGCCAGAC
This sequence comes from Oceanospirillales bacterium, assembly GCA_004762125.1. Taxonomy (GTDB): domain Bacteria; phylum Pseudomonadota; class Gammaproteobacteria; order Pseudomonadales; family Endozoicomonadaceae; genus Endozoicomonas_A. Next base: position 485 of record SIHQ01000062.1, read on the forward strand.
TTACTACTGAACTACTGCGAAAAATCCGGATTTAACCATTTTTTCAGGATTACTTCAGCCAAATATATTTTCTGAATTAAACATCGATTCCCATTAATTACCAATAATTACCATAAAATAACTGAAAATTTTAAAGAAATGATTTACTCTTAAATCTCGTAACTGATTGATAATAATGCAAATATTTTATTTGGAGTGAATCTTTACATCAAGTTTGAACGTAATAGATATACATGTGGCATGTGTATAGAGCAGGTCTCCTGCTGATCCATAGGCTAAACATTATTTAGTCATACATACACTGTCGGTAGTAACAATAATAAAGAAGAGATTTTCGTATGGAGCTTATTCAAGGCATTGGCCTTCTGCTTGCCGCATTAACGGTATTTTCTCTTTTCAGCACCTATGCACCCCATGGCAACAAAGCCATGGGAGGTTTAGCCGCTGCTGCTATTGCCAGCTTCCTAGTAGAAGCTGTTCATGCCTACATCACTGGCGATTTCATAGGAATTGAATTTCTGAAGCAAACCGGCCTAGCGGCTGGCTCTATGGGAGGCCCTGCTGCTGCAGCTCTAGTGGCTCTGGCTTTAGGCGTTTCGCCGGTACTGGCAATCGTTGCTGCGATCTCTGTGAAAGGGTCCGGGATTCTGGCAGGTTTCATTGCTGGCTATCTTTGCTCTTTTCTATCCAAGTGGATCGAACGCAAATTTCCAGACGGCATTGATATGATTGTGGGTGCTATCGTGATTGCACCCATTGCGTACCTGATCGCATTTTATTCCGGCCCTGTTGTCGACCACGGCATGGGCATCATTGGTGGTGCCATTACGCAGGCGACAACGACTTCCCCTTATATTATGGGCTTCCTGCTGGGTGGTTTGATCAACGTGATCAGCACCTCGCCGCTGAGCTCAATGGCTCTGACTGCCGTACTCGGCCTGACTGGCTTACCAATGGGTATCGCAGCTATCGCATGTGTGGGGGGATCATTCGGTAACGGTGTAATCTTCAAGCGTTTAAAACTGGGAGACAGAAGCCGTATTATTGCCGTTATGATGGAAGCTCTGACTCAGGCTGATATCGTAAGCCGTAATGCCTTCAAGGTTTACACCTGCAACTTCTTCTGTGGTGCATTCCCAGGCATGGTTGCCGTTTACTTTGTCATCATCAACGACGCTCCAGGTACAGCATCCGCCATTCCTGGCCTGCTGGCACCCTTTGCCTTTAACGACGCGACGTCCGTTCTCCTAGCCATTGTGTGTGCAGCTATCCTGGGCGCCGCAGCTGCCGCGATAACAACAGAAATTCATATCAGGATTGCCAAAAGAAAAGGGCTGCCCCTCAACAATGAAGGCAACACTGGCAATGAAGTCAATACAAGCAAGGAAGGAAGCAAAGGTTATGCCGATATAGAAGCTATCGCTGCCTAAACCTCTCGGTTTGTAATCTAAAAAAAACCAGCCACTGCATAAAGCATGGCTGGTTTTTTTATACTCTTTCCGAACGGGTTAAAACCATAAAGGACTACGTTGCTTCTCTTTTCTCTTCCAACTTTTTTAGATTCAGAAGTTTCTCTTTAATACTCAAAATGACAGACATTACCAAAGCAGTCAGAATTGAATATCCGTATTCAACTCATCTGAAGCATTACCCTATTTTGCGTCCGTCGATGCTACTTATTACTGCCTCTCTTATGAATCGAGAGGTAATATCAAACATAATTATTACTAATAATGACTTGTGATCAATAGGCACTGTTCATTTTTATTTTGGCAATCTCGTTCCATTCTGAAAGTGACGTTATCTTCAAATTTTTCAATTTAGCTCTATACTTTCAAACAGTTTTTAATCATTTGCTCTTTTTAAGTACCCAGACATATGAATATTCCATTACGTGTGCCTACACACTTAGAAGACTATTCAAATAGTGTAAAGCGATTCAAACATAACAATCTCTTATAGGAATGTAAGAGGCTTCTTTTGATCTCATCGGATCTGGTTTTCCATAATGGGGAAACGGAATAGCTCGATCTGAACGAAAGTTATTACTATCTAGTCATCAAATAATGATAAATATTAAACAGATCAGCCTAATCACTATTCTATGCCTGCTACCATTACACGTTGCTGTAGCTAAACCAGTGCCTGTGGAGTATCCGAATCACAACAGTCACTTGAATTACGACAGCCACCTGAATAGCGGCTCGGTTCAGTTCCATTTCCAAGGCATTGATTGGGAAACCTGGTTAAAACAATCCCTTGTACTTAATGTATTAATGCCTTCTTTATTGACCATTCCCAGCCATTTAAGCCTGTTCGGACTAACCAGTAATCAACCCGTACTGGCAAAAGCAGGGTATTTTCTTCATCGCGCAATCCCTGAATTCCTTCCTTATATAGCGATCTGGCAGGCTGCAAAGCTAATAGATAATATCCGTTCTGATGCCCTCTATCTCGGGGAATATTTGTGGTCTGAGACGAACTTTCAAAAAAACGACTTGCTATTTAACGCGTCCACTGCCGCACCAGCTTCACTGGTGAGCAGCGACTCAACACAATTGAATATTGTCAAAGATCAAAACGGTACCTTTCATGTTCATGTACCTGCTTACTACTATCATCCGAGTTCTTTGCTTCTTGCCATGAATCACGCTCCCCTTCCTCAGAGTATTAAGGATGAGGTATCACAGACATTGTCTCCTTTTTCCAGACTTTACGAAAACTGGGAAAAGGCTGAAGCGTTTATTCAGTATGTATCATTGAAATCTGGCGGACAGGCTTTTTCATACTGGCTGGGAAGATTGCACGCCCAGTACGCCGCTAACCAAGTCAGCTCTGATGTGAAGCAGTGGATGACACCGTCTGGGGAAATCATTCGATTTTCTCAGGTAGGAGGAAAAAGCACAGGGCAGGAAAATCATAAAGCACCATCACAATACGGTATAGTCAGTTATGCTGAAAAAGAACAGGGTTCGAGGAAGTCTCAGAATAAAAAAGGTGCTTCAAGCGGCTATTCCAAACCGAGACAAAACCAATCCCGTCAATCCAGAAGAAACCACAATCAAAGATTATCAAGTAAACCTTCGGGTTCTACTTCAGGCTCAGGTGGAGATCAGCCACCAGAGCGACCAAGAGTGGGTGAAAAACCAACACCGAAAGAAAAACCGCTCTGGGAAGAAAGCGAGATCCAAACTTTAACGCCTCATCAAAAACCGGCTATTGTGGATCCCTTCTCAGAAACATTAAAAGCAATGCCAGCCCACCCATTAGTGCCTCTACCAGATGATATGACTCAAAATGCAAAAACTATAATAACAAATCTATTCACAGTAGCCGCCAAAGAACAGGGTTCGATCGTTTTATACGGCAGTCAAGCTCAGCGAGCCCATATGTTAAGACTGTATAATGATTCAGGAAATTTATACCCAAGAGATTGGGATTTCAAAGTTAAGTCTGAAGTCATTATTCCTATTTTGAGAACTCTGGGCGTTCCAGAGCAAGTACCATCAATTACACTCGATTTCACACAAAAAGAAGGCGATGTACTAAGAGTCAATGATTCGAAAACTCTCGAGCCATTGAATATTGCTTTAAAAAAATATATGTCTACTCCCATCGTACTAGGAATACACGTTTCTGATAGTCTTATTCTTAATCTACATTTCAAGTCCAAAAAAAAGCGACACGTAGAGCAATATGAATCGATCACTGCTACTTTCTTTATAATTGACAGGGATGCAAACACGTATTCAGAAGAGTTGAGTTTGGATTTTACTATTTTAAATGAGCAGCATGATTTTGAAGTTTTTGAGTTTGATTATCTTGGTCACATACCTGTTCTCCCTGTAAAAAATATTCTCGATCATGCTCAGAGCATGATCGAATCCAATCATCATTCGGTGAAAAAAATGGAGTTAAAAATCAAAGAGTGGTGGTCCTTGGAGTTAGCGCTTAGTAAGGCAAGAGAAGCAGATAGGGATAGATTAGAATTGCTTCAATTGACGGCTGGAAATCTGGTTGTAAAAGAGCTATTACAAAAAAAAACCGAGCAACCCCAGTATTTATTGAAGAGATGGGGAGATCAAGAATTTATTAATATTAAATTACTAGAGCAAGTCGACCCTAAAAAGAAAGGAAATATGGTGCTGGAAGCACTCGAAACACAAGGAATAAAATTCCGTCTTGTGAGTGATTTGAAAGCAGATCATCACCCATTTGAAGTAGACATTTCTGAAGATGACCTTACTTCATTGCATCAAGAATTCTATGATAATTCTAATGCTGACAGAAACCACTCAGCGGCTGAATATGAACCCGGTCAATGGGTATTACTATCACCCGGTTATGAAAAGTATGGACTTGCGTATATCTATAAGCATCTTCAGCTAGCAATAGACTATGGCAGTCGCCGAGCTTTGTATTTTTATGGTGGGCTAAAACTATTGGAATGTTTGGAATACACACCACTTATTACATTAAGTGAGGAAGACAAGTATTTTGATAAAACCTATCAGTGTACGTCTGATGTGTTCGCCGCTTTTGCTACGTATCTCAGGCAAAATGAACAACCATCATATAGCCATACCTCACCACCCCAAAAAATAAAAACACGAACACCAAAAGAATCACTCAAAGCAGCACACTTGCTTTCAATGGAGTTCAATCAAGATGAAAGCAGTAATACTGCTAGTGCTGTGCCAGCATCGAAACTGGAAGCTCAATTCACTCAAGAAATACCTTCTGATAACTTAGAAAGTCAACAATGGCTACTCAATGGCCCCACTGTCACTGAGCTACCACATGCTGGGAACAAACAGGTAGAAGCAGATCGTAAATTTGGACACCTTAATGAAACTGACAGACAAAAATATTTAGAGAGTCTACATCATCTTCTATCTGTAAATAATCTTACTATTTCGTCAATAAACAATGACAGTAGTGATGGCCAAGGAAACTGCATTGCTTCCGCTATTGCCCGTCAAATATCAAATACTAACCTAATAATGACCCAAGAGCAGGTACGTATAGATTTGGCAACCGAGTTTACTGCTGCCAAAACTGAAATACCAATCCATCCATTGTTAACTGTATTAAAAAATGACGGTGGTGCCGATACGATGTTGGCTACCAACGAGTGGTTAGATAGTCAGGCAACGGCCATGCTAACCGCCAGAAAATATAAAAGAGATGTTGTACACATTTACCCTCAACATACCACTCTGGACATTCAAGTTTTTAAGCCCGATTCAACCGTAACGACAACCTTTGATCCGTCTTCTAATCCTATATACTTAGTTCATGATGGCTATGGTCATTACAATGCTGCTCACTCTCACTCTCACTCTCACTCTCACTCTCACTCTCACTCATCAGTAATGGAACCGTCGCAACCTAAGTATCAGCTACTGATAGATCCACAGGTCACCGATGACTATTTTTTGCCACAACAAGGAACTGTAGCATCAGGCGAAGAACGCTCCGAAACACCAATCAAGTCGTCAAAAACTAAGTTACTATTTCCTGAAAAATTTAGCAGTTTGTCGAAAAATTATTTAGATACATATATTTATTCGTCCGTTGTAATTTTTAACCAGAAACATAAAAATAATAAAGCAATATTAATAGGAGGGCGAGCTGTGTGGTGTCACGTTTATAAACATCCAGATCTAAAAAAAGATAAAGGTTGGAGGTCGGGCGGGGGTGATTGGGACCTGATGGTAACGAGTTTTGACGATGCTAAAGCACTTCAGAAAGCGTTTGAGATACATTTTGAACAATTTAAAGATCTGAGTGAAGAATTCATATTTTCAAGCCAAAGATTCAAGTCTGGTGATCTACGATTCGTAATAATATCAAAAAAAGACAATAGGTATAAACAGGTTATAGATGTTCAAATTAATTCTGAAACACAATCAATTGTTGATGAAACCAGTAATGAATTTCTTCCAATAGAAAATATAGCATCACTCAAAGTTAGTATTGATTCATTCATAGAGAATGTTTCAAAAGAGCAGTCGAAGAAAGACTCATTAAAAAGTACAGAGGCATTCAATCACATTGAAAGACGTTTAAAAAGATTGAGGTATAGACGCACTTTGTTAGAAGTTTATCTTTCAGAGAGTCAACAAAAGACATCTACTCGAATGAATTCAAAAGTTCATTTTGCAGACCCTGTTGTCAGCCAATATTATAAATATGACCGGCTTGCAACACAGCCGTTGCTTACTCAAAAACAATCGGTAAAACAGAAGCCATTTTCTCTTCAGCCCAATAAAAGAGTAAAGCCGGTTTCTAAAATTGTGGTTTTACCTGCAAAACATGAACAGTCACCATTAGAAATTACATTGAAAAAATCTGTCTCTCAATCTGATTCAGTACACAACAGCGTGAAGGTGACTGAAGAAATAAAAAAAACATCTTCACCTGAAGAAGTACAAAGTCACAGCGAACCATCAGACCGTCAAGATAAAGCTATAAGTGTTGGAGAAACAGAAAAATCAGACGTAGAGAGTCATTTAGAACAAGAGCGACAAATGAGAATAAAAAATAATAAATTAAAAAGAAAAAAGAAAAATAAAAAAAGAAAAAAAGAAGAAGATAAAAATGATATAGAAAAACCAGGCTCCCTGGATATCGTATCGAAACAGATCGATCTTTTACAAGAGGCACTTAAGTCGTCATCAACAAGTGAAAAAGATGAAGAATATAAGCAAGTAACAAAAGCACTACAAGAAACTACCCATCAAAATTATTCCTTTCAGATAATAACAGAAACCATCATTCGTTTATTCAAAGAACATAAAACTGAGCAAGCAGTAACTCTATATCATGAGATGCTTGCCTGGCTAGACGACAGAGATAATGGCTCATCAATCACCTTGGAACAAAAGCTGGCAAAGCTAGCCGGTCAGCTTAAAACAAATCAATTGGAAGCATTGTTAGGTGCTTTCACACAATCTCAGGAAACAAATATCGCTGCTGTGCTTATAGCCCGTAATACAGCCACTAAGTGGCAAAGTAATATCTGTGCAATATGTAAGAATAGTATGCTGAATCTTTGTCAAATAGAGTGTTCCTGTGAACAATGCGATCAATACGCTGATAAACATGGTTCACACACTTGCAGCCAATGCCTGAAAGTAACTAGCAGTTCAGGCTCTACTACTTGCCCCATACCCTGCAATGCAGATAATAATCAAAAATGTGGTGAACTGGGTATAAAATACTGGTTTGACAAGTATGTTAATACATCTCTACGTCAATTAATGACTAACCATCTTGCTCAGAGCTTTTTTGACCTACCTCAATACGTTCTGACTGACAGTTTTGATGCAGCTCTAAAAGGACAAACAAAGCTTGCTCTCACCCTATTAGAAGCGATTCTTTCGGATAATCATATTTCAAAAGAAGCCACATCTGAAAACAGTTCTAAAATGATTCAATTCATAAAAAACAAGTCAATTTCAGAATCAGAAATCAGTCTTACCAGCATGAGAACAATTCTTGCTACCAGTGATGACTGGTCATGGGCAATAGCTGTTGTTAATGATGCTTTGATCAGTCATAAAAGAGGTAAAGAAATGTCCCATGATGAAGCAGTATCAGAAAGTGAATCAGAACGTTTCAATATCGATTCTGTACCAGTACGAATTCTAAGCGATTTACAGCTTACCCACGATGAAACAACCGTTTTAGGGCATATTTGCATTTCAGCTGACCCTCAAAATCAAAAGACTAAAGGGCAAACTTGCTCTCAGGAAGACAGCTTTCTACGAATATTATCAAGTATGGATGCGACTAAAAGCCTTCAGGAAAATAAGCTGATCGTATCTGTTACTCAATCTGAAGTTGATAAACAGGTTGAGTCAATAACAGAGGCTCGCTTGATACCTGATATGGCATGGCTATTAGCAAGGTCTTCAGAATGGAATATTAAAGATATTCCATTGTTTTTAAAGCTTTTTCAAGCAAGATATTTTCACGAAACGTTTCCTTATCTAGTGGAAATGATGGCAAACCCGGAGTCCTCATTTTTTCAACCGTTTACTCTGGTAAAAATAGCTAACGAAGTGCAATCAGCGCATTATCCTGCTTACCGGCATTATGCTATTGAAGATTCACCTCAATGGCCTGACTCTGATACTTTTTCCGACGAAGTAAAAATAATCACTCAATTGCTGCAGCCCCAAAATATAGAGAAGCAAGAAACCCTACTCGAGGAATATAGGAATAAACTTCTGACATTGGAAGCAAACAGTATTCATCCGGGTTTGTTAGCGGTAGTTCACGAAATGAAACCTTTTTCTCAAGAAGACAAAGTTCACCTTATAGAAAAACTAACGTCCGATTTAGTATTTGTTAAACCGGGTATTCGTTGGATCAATTACCGATTAATGGAGGGTACTCTGGGCGATGAGGATTCTCGAATCGCGTACTCTCTTTCCTTTGAAAACTTCGAAAAAAATGGAATTACCTATAAACTCCAGCCCTTCCATCTACTCGAAATAGCTATACATAGATTGAATCGAGAGCAGTTCATGACACTCAGCAAATCTGCATTAAATCTATTTTCGTCTGGCAGGGATAGCGATCAAAATCCATTCGACAGCGTTGAATTCAGGACATTATTTTTACTCAATGATGGTCTTTATCAGAATTTCAAAAAATTAAACACTTTAGTTAAAAAAAATGACATTAAACCTGCAGCAGGCATTCCATTAGATACTAAGTTAAAAATCACAAATATGCGCGAAGCAGCAGTTTTAGACCTATCGGAAAACATCTTAATGGATGCATATCCTGAAGCAGTGACCCAAGCCTATGATGCTTACCAAATCAATATTGGGGGGTTTAAGGTATCCAGGCGCTTCTATGAAATAACACCTGAAGAATACTGCCAACGTCTTTTAGAAGCGTATAGGCTAACAAAAGAGGAGAGATTTAAGAGACTGTTAGAAAGCCTAGCCTTTATCGATGGTTATATAGTGAGTGCCGTAAGAGCACTCTCGGAACTGTGAATCTAACGGTGTTCTTGCCTGATTTCAGGCAAAACAAGTTAAAAAAACACAGCGACTCAAAGGGTTGCGATCAAAAAATGAAAGAAAGACTGAAAAATACCTTTCTACTCTTCAGTCCTTCAATAATCATTTTATTACTACTTTTTAGTGAACAAAATGCCTTTAGAAATGAAGATCAACAACTCAGTTACCAAAGGAGTCTGATGTGTCAGGAGATGGGCATCAAACCTCTGGAACTGAAAACAAAAGACTGTGAATTCTGGCTGGATACCGGCCTGAAAAAACTAAAGCAGTTCGCATTGACAATGAACCCAACGGCATTAAGTTCTCTGCCAAATACAGAACACACCAAAAAACCTCTGTGTCATCGAAAATACGAAACCCTGATGCAGCAGTTTTTAGGTTACTTACTCGCTCCATTAAAAAACGACAACAATGACTGGTTGCCTTCATGGACAGATAAAGAGGCCAGCCAAGTCGTAGACAGAGCGATGCAAATAGAGAAAGAACATCCCTGGGCTCAAAGGCGATTGGGATTAATGCCCGGTTCCATGATTATGGGAAAAGGTAAACACCAAAAAATCATACGACCTAAATCCAATCAGCGGTTTGTTCACTTTTTATTAAATCAGATAGGGCTCAACACCGAAGCCCGGCAAGTTCGAAATACAGAAGGTAAACGAGCGTGGCACTACTCTCTTGAACAGGAATCACTGAAGCGTATGAGTCACTATGCTGAACAAAGGGCTCAGGCTCATAGCGATAATGTCGTAGGAAAAATACTGTCACGAAGAAAGGAAAATACTATAAGCCCTTACATCCCCGGGCAGGTACCGGAAAGCTTTAATCAATGGTGCAAAAGTCACTGGGACAGTAGAAGTGCAGAGAAACGGTCGGAATTTAAAGCAGTGGAGGATTTTTTTTGTGAAACCAGTGATGTCAAAGTCTTACCGGGAGAATTCAGCCCAAATACAACCTTTAAGTATGGAGCGACCTGACTAAAAAAGTGATTTATAGGTTTTTTGGGTGACAAGACAAACCCGCGTTGCCAGTGAACTTTTTCTAGATACGTATGTCTACATTAAAACGCCCGATACAAACAGCTGGAGTCTGTGTACAGAAAAGTATGAGTAATATAGCGATGATTCTGCATTAAGTAATTGCATTTCAAAATGGAGGTTGAAAATGGATTCTATAGCGACAGGAGAAGGGTACAGAACCACTCAGGTCGGGTCTATTGAATCATCTCCGCCGTCGAAACATCCGAGAGTGACGGTTGCTGAGCCAGAAAAATCTACACCAGTACCCAAGCCTGATAGCCCAATGGCCAGATCATTGAGTCAAATGGTCATTAGCAATCCAGTGACCATTCCACCCGTTTCAGAATTTGATCTGCTGAAAAAGGAACTTTGGCAAGAAGGTTGCGTAGCACTGAGCCAGCATGCAAAGGATACTTTAATCAGCCTGTATGGCGAGAGGCTGCGGTTGTTTACAACTGAAGGAATAGATAGTACTTGCCTAATGGATAAGTTTAAAAGACTTGTTCAAAGGGAAAATCCAGACATATGCTCTATTACACGCAAACTTCGATTCTTGTTTGAGGGTTCAAACTCTCATTCAGTATTGAGCGAAGAGCAATTACATCACCTCAGAAAAAGTGCCCAGGTTGGATTTAAATTTATTTTTAAAGAGGACGCAACTGTTTATAATATTCCGGCGGATCTACTGCTCACAATTATAAAAAATGGACAGCTAATAATCCCCCTTGATTTTAAATTTAGCCGCCCAGCCGTTCAGTCACTATTGTGTTATCCGCACATCGATGTTGTAGACGCGGTCATCAAAAGCATTCCAGAAAAATTGAAAGAGGTTAATACATCACTACTCGATCACGCTCTCACCCACTGTAGGCCCGAAGCAACCCAGGCTCTGCTTGACAGTTTTCTTCCTGACATTGATAAAAATATTACAAGCTTGTTTAACCGGGAAATTACCGATATTACCCCTCTGTTTAATACAATGCTGGCTTTTCAGTATTGCGCTCAAAAGTGTCCTGAACATTTCAGAAAGGGCATCAGTCGACTTCCCAGGGAAACACAGCAAATAATTATGGCGCTGGCCGCCTGCATGGGGCAGAAACAAATGTATATCGAACTGGAACAAATGGGAGTTACCCCCAATTTCCATTGCGCCCCACAGCCAGGGAACCTATTGCACTACCTGGATCGCCTGCAGAACCATGAAGACTATAAAAACAGTGTGCAGAGCCATGGGGCGCAGGCTGAATTGATGGACAACGTCGACGGGGATTGTTTTTCTACGTATGACGCAGAAGGATTTTTACCCATAGAGCGCTGGATGTTACAGACAGTTTGTTCATTCTCAATAAGGGGATCTTTATCCAGTCGATATGCTTGGTCAACATTCAAGAAACTGATGGTCAGAACAGATATTCCTGTTTCATTAGATCGTTTATATCAGGCTTTACCGTGTAAGAATCTCCGTATGGAGTATCAGTTACCTGAGACCCAGACAAGGGTTTTGTGTGGGGCAATAATCAACCTTCTGCAAAATAACAGAGAATTGCAGCAGCTCCAGGATCAGGTTGAAATTAAGCTCTTGACCATTTTCAAGTACATTCATAAGGGTAAGGATTTGAATGATCCTGCTAGTTTCTGTGAATTTATGACTGACCTTATTACCCTTGATAGCAATCACTTCCCTTTCCCGGAAACCGGCCAGTGGTTAGAAAATTATTGCCCTAAACAACGAGCTTTAGCTAGGCCAGAATTTCAATTTTTAGCTAATAAAGAATGGACCCGGATGGCTAAAGCTAATAATTTGGATGGGCCTCCTTATGAGTTTGAGCCACTAAAAAGTCTTGGCTTAATAACAGAGGTTTCGTCGGGTCTGAAGTATCAATTGATTGCCAGTTTTTTAGAACATGGAAATGAGGAGTGTGTTCGGGCGTTGCTCAATAGCTGGCTGATTAGGAAAAACAACCTGAATGCCTGGAATTGGCTGTTTCACCAGGATCTGCACCCAAACAACACCGTTGGTCTTGAGCATAATCAGGTTAATGCTCTGTTGCTGGCGGCACTTCGTTTAATGCCTGCTCCACCCAATCCTGAAGGTTTTCCTTGCAAAAAAAACTGCCTTGCAGGTAGCCTGTCTGAAGAAAAAAGAACACGACTTCTACCGGAAACATTATTATCTGAATTCTCCTTCCATAATCAGGTGCCCGACCTCGCTTTTGGCAGAACGTTTTTATGGACTGACAAGGAGAGTGGCTTAAGGCATTATCTGAAAATTCAGTCACCTGAGGAATCCGAAGAGCAGTTTCGCCTGCAATGTGACCGTATGAATTACCTGTATCATAATAGCCAGTCGCTGGGGTTGAAAAGCACCTGCGGCAAGCCTGTCGCACAGATAACAAGCAATCTGAAAGATCTTTCAATTCTGCATCAGATAGAGAAGGATGGCAGCCCTATCCAGCAGAGTTTTCGGAACAAGCTCGCTTTTGGTAACCGACTATCGCTGTACTTTACTCTACCCATGAATCAGCCGTATGAAGGTTATATTAATAATGGGGAGTGGAGCTCTGAGCAGCAATTGGATGCACTGCAACGCTGCGCAGAAGATTTCGGCAAACTCTGGCATCAGGGTATTAATCCACCCGATATACTGAGTGCTTTTCACGATAAAAAAACAAACAGACGTTATTATTTTTTGGCTGAAATAGCCCATATCACGAACCTTGGCCTGATAGATCGCTGGCAGACCCTGGCGCAATTTCCTAATGTGGGTATCACAGGCCTCAGAGATCAGATGGATGCCAGACACTGTCATGATATTGATCGGAACGAGTTATCTAATAACAGTGACAACGGAAATCATACTTCTTTGCCCCTGGATCCCGAAAACCCAATGGACATTAACCGGGTACGTTTGCTGTCCTTGGCCCAGGGTATATGGGGATGTATGCTCTTGATTGCTGACAACTATCTGAAGGCAGAAGAGAAAGGAGAAGCATTTGACGCAAATAAACAAGTGACGGACACACTGACGACCTTCTTCACCCATGCCCTGAATATGAGCAAGGATTTTGTTACAGAGACTTTAAAAGAAG
>SIHQ01000063.1 GCA_004762125.1 Oceanospirillales bacterium
GTAATGGCCAGCACTTGAGAGACACTGTATCGACGATGACCACCGATAGATCGACACTGAGGAATTAATTTCTTGGAAGAGTGCCATCGACGCAGAGTAGAAACGGCCACACCCAGCATGGCTGCGGCCTCCCCGACACTTAAAAACTGTTTCATTGTTGTTATTGTTACAGCTAAAACTATTAATATATCAACAAACAGCAAGCGGATGAGTAGGTTTGGTCAGAAATTACACCTACTGCTCTCTACCCATACAACTGATAAATTACTGCAAAAATCCCACGCCTAATACTTCTCTGACGATAGTCGTTTTCGTATCTGCCCAGACAACGGTAATATAGGAGCGATTGACCTCCCATGATTCTCCGGTAAGTAACCTATGGCAGAGAAGTTCCAGTCAAAATTCAAAACGAGCCTACAATCAGCAGCCAGATCCACGGTGAAAACGCTGGACAAAGGTTATGACCGGTTGATGGATCGACGTATCTGTCTCGGCGTTACCGGGTTCAGTGGCAGTGGTAAGTCGACCTTTATTACTAGCTTGATTCATCAGTTACGACATTTCCCGGACGCAACGCTGCCCGCATTTTCTCCGGCTTTACAGGGGCGGTTACTGGGTGTTGATATTCATTCTATGCAAGGCAGTGGTCAGAAAGACTTTCCATTTTCTGATGGTCAAGAAGCCTTGTCTGAAGGTGCTCAGCGCTGGCCGGACTCTACAAGAACGCTGTCCTCTTGTCTGTTGGAGTTGAGGCTTAAGCCTCGAAAGAGACAGTTTGGTTTTGCTACTCGTAAAGTAGAACGATTGTTTGTTGAGATTCGGGATTATCCCGGTGAGTGGCTGTTGGATCTACCGCTGTTGAGTATGAGTTTTCAGCAGTGGTGTCTCGATTGCCAGAGTCTCTTCAGAGAGTCTGCAAGACGAGAGCTGTTAGGTTCACTGTTTGATGATCTGGCTGAGTTGGATCCTCTGGCTGAAATGGATAAGACTACCGTTGAATCCTTGCATAAGCGTTATGTCGCTTTTCTTCATAACTGCTCGAGTTCAGGGCTCAGTTTATTGCAGCCTGGTCGTTTTATTTTACCGGGTGAAGTTACGTCACCGGTTTTTATACCATTATTATCGTCTACATTAAAAAAACTGGATAAAGAAAACTGGAATAAAGCAACAGAAAACAGCTACATAAAAGTCCTTGAATCAGCCTATAACCGCTACCTGAACGAGCAGGTGAAACCATTTTATCGTGAACAGTTCACTGGCATAGACCGGCAGGTGGTGCTTGTTGATGTGTTAAAAGCTCTGAATCTTGGTCGGCACTCTATGGGTGATATGCAACTGGCACTGACACGGGTTCTGGACAGTTTTCAATTTGGGCAGAACAGTCTTATTTCCCGATTGTTCAATCCTCGCATCGAAAAAGTGCTGTTTGTTGCGAGCAAGATTGATCAGGTTTTACCGGATCAACATGAAAATGTACGGGCACTGACGGCGGCCATTGTTCAGAGTGCTTATCGCAAGGCAACCTTTGAACAAGTGGACGTACAATGTGAAGCAACGGCTTCGGTACGTGCTACCACTGTTTTCAATAATAATGGCCGAGCTATGTTGCAGGGCTTGTTTGTCAATGAAGACGAAGCTGTACCAGGGCTGATGGCACACCCTGATATTCCTCAAACCTTACCGGGAGAGGGCGATTGGCAGCGTTTTAAAGGTTGGCGCTTGAGGCCTCTGTTACCTCCAGCCAACCTGAGACTGACTGAGGGAGGGAATCTGCCTCACATCCGCCTGGACGTCGTTATTCGTGAGCTGTTGGGAGACAAATGCTAATGAAAGAACATGACCCGTATTTTGAGCAACTGGATAGCACTGTTTCTTTAGAACATCCCAAGGCCATGGTATCTGACAGCGACGATATTTCCAGCGAAGCACAAACAACCTTTTCCCTGAAACCGAAACGCTTGCGGTTTTTAAAACCTTTGTTCTATACGGTCATTGTATTGTTAACCGTTGCCGGGGTTCAGGAGTATTACAGTACTTTCCGGATACTACTCGATTGGCACTGGAGTCTCGCCACTCTGTTTGGTTTTTTGGGGCTGGCAGGTGTGATTTTTCTGGCCAGTGTGCTTAATCAACTGCGTCGAAACAAACACGATCTGGATTCAGTTACTGCCTTATGCAGTGAGGCTGACAGCTTGGTCAGTGAGAGAAGTTTTGGTCAGTTTCCTATTTACTCCAAAGCACTAACAACGTTGTACGATGGCAAACCCCAGGCAGCTATGCTGAAGGAATGTCTAGGCAATATGCCTGATTACAATAATGACGCAGAAGCCATTGAGTATCTATCGACATCGTTTTTCTCAGAACTCGATCAGGCTGCTACCCGTTGTGTAGCAAAGCACAGTGAGCAGACGGCGCTTCTGGTTGCTGTAAGCCCCCTGATTTTAGTGGATATGCTGCTGGCTTTGTGGCGCAGTGCAAGAATGCTGGATGAAGTCAGCCAAATTTATGGAGTGCGTCCCTCACTGATTGGCCGGTGGCGATTGGTGAAAGAAGTGCTGCACTTGATTGCCTTTTCCGGTGCCACTGAATTGATCTCGGACCATCTGGTTGAGCTGTCGACCAATGAACTGTTGGGCAAGTTAAGTATCAAGTTGGCCCAAGGTGTTGGAGCAGGACTTTATACGGCACGAATTGGCTATAAAGCGATGGATGTGTGTCGGCCGGTAAAATTTGATCCAGACAAACGCCCCAGAGTGTCTACCGAGCTCGGGCAAATTTTGACCGTATTCAAGAAGCATGGCTTAGAGCAAAGCAACAAGACCTGAATTTGCAACACCTCAATATCAGAACCTATTTTCAATCAGTACTTCATCCAGTGGCAACTGGCCACTGCGAGGGTGTGCCCGTTGTTTGGCTTTCCCTATGGTTATAAACAGGGCGATGATGTGGTTATCTGGTAATTGAATCAATTCCGCCACCTGCTTTTGGTCGAAACCTATCATTGGGCAGGTGTCATACCCCATGGCTTTTGCTGTCAGCATTAAGCTTTGTGCTGCCATTCCACATGAACGTAAAACCTCGTCATGTTGTGTCTGCTCGTTACCACGGTAAAAATTATCCAGCATGCCCAACAGCGTATTACGGGTTTGCTCATCGGTATTGGAAAAGTAACGAGCAGGATCGGTTTGCCATGCATTGACATCACCACACAGGATAATTAATTCGGATGCATCGGTTACCTGTGTCTGTCCCCAGGCGGCCTCTTTCAGTTGTTCACGCAAGGCGGTGTCAGATACACGAACAAATCGCCAATGCTGGATGTTGTAAGATGTGGGTGACAGGATGACGGCTGATAGAAGCTTTCTGACTTCTTCATCGGTCATTTTTGCGCTTGGGTCAAAATGTTTGATGGCTCGTCGACTTTCCAGTGCGGTAAAAACGTCCATATAGTTCTCCTGATTTTTAGGTCTTTTTGTTTGAATACAGTTACTTGTTACTTGTTACTTGTTACTTGTTACTGGGAGCTGCAGTAGTGTGTTGTCTTGAAGCTGAGAGATCAGCTTTGTCCGTCTTCATGCGACTGTAAGTCATGACGCCTGCCAAGATCAGCAATGACGCAAGTAGTGTCTGAGTCGTGTAGGTTTCCTGATACACCAGAAATCCGAGAAGACCGCCGCATAGAGTGGTGACACTGCCAATTTGGCTAATAAATACGGGGGCAGCCGTACGATGCAAAGAGAACAGCAGTAACTGATTAGCTCCTCCCAGCACGGCAATCATTGCCATCAGTAACAAGCCATTCAAATTCAGAAATGAACTACCTGACAGCTGTATTGAAGAAAAAGATTGCTCACCAAGCGCTGGCAGTAAAATGAGATAACTAACGGTTGAAAATACGTTGGTCATAAAGGCAACATGCAAGATAGGTAAGCTGGCGGGCCAGAACTGTACTCGGTAAATATTTGCCATGCCTAGAGAAAGAGGAACCAGTACCAGAACAGCTAGCCAAAGCGCATTATCCGAAGTGACCCATTGACTGTCAGAGAGTGTATTAGGTTGTAATAAAAACAAAACAGTTCCCAGAACTACGACTGTTAAGACCAGTAGGTGTCGAACTTTAAAGGTTTCCAATCCGAGTGCCAGAGAAAGCAACCATGTCACGAGTAAGGGCAGGGCATAGGTAAGAGAAGCAATACCCACACCGAGATGCTGGGCGGTAGAAAATACGATCAATTGCGGCAGAGTAAAGCCGAGTAGAGACGCGATGACGAAGTAACGCCAATGACGTTTTAAAGCCGCTCTTATGTCAGGCAGACCAAAAAATCCCAGTATTACAGAGCTACTGGCAGCTTGTAATAAGGCAATGTGCATTGGGTGGAAGCCTGACGTTGTCAGTGCTTTGGACATAGCGACAATCACTGCCAGCGTTAGCCCAAGACCCCAGAGTTTAAGAAAATTATTCATTATGTGACCTGTTAGTACCATCCGTTGTGGCGTTACAAAAACTATAAGATGTTTTCTTCAAGTTGATAATCCGGCATATTGGAAATTAACTGTTGAGAAAAAGAGAACAATAACGTGAATCAGTTCAGTGCTCTGGCGGTTTTTGTAGAAGTTGTAGAATGTAATGGTTTTGCAGCAGCTGCTCGTAAGCTTAAAGTTTCTACATCAGCAGTCAGCAAACGCATTACCCTGCTGGAAGAGCATCTGGGAGCCAAGTTGCTGCACCGCACTACGCGGAAAATTAGCCTGACTGAAGCCGGCGAACGTTATTTTTCTATTGCTCTTGAGGCGTTGTCAGCAGCTCGGGCAGCAGAGGATGCCGTCACTGAGCTTCAGGGCGATCCAAAGGGCGTATTAAAACTTTCGACCTCGACCTCTTTTGGTCGGTTGCATATTGCGCCGCTCATGTCTGAATTCATGAAGCGTTATCCGGGCATTACTGTGCAGATGATGATGGAAGATCGCGTGATTGACCTCGTCGGTGAGGGCTTTGATCTTGCCATACGTGGAGGAAACCTTCCCGACTCTTCGCTGGTCGCACGACGGCTGGCTCCCATACATAATGTATTGGCTGCATCGCCCAGCTATCTAGCAGAGTATGGAACACCACAAATTCCTAATGAGTTATACGAGCATGACTGCCTGCACTATGTGTACTACCAGCGTGGAATAGAGTGGTCACTCGAAAAGGACAGAGAGACGGCGCGTATTCAGCCAGCGGGGCGTTTTCTGGTCAATAACAGCGAATCCTTGCTCGAAACCATGTTGGGCCACAGTGGTATTGGTCGTTTACCAACGTTTGTTGCCGGTCATTATCTGAGTACAGGTGAACTCGTGCGTGTGTTTCCGGAGTACCGTATGCCACAACAAGTCATGTACGCGGTGTACCCTGAACGCCGATACCTACCTGCAAAAGTACGAGTATTTATAGAGTATTTGGTAGAAAAAATTGGCCGTGATCAACCGTACTGGGATAGAGGTATTTGTGATCTGGGAGAAGAGATAGAAGCGGTATATTGAATTTGATGCTGAAGCGTTGGATTACGTTTCATTTTTCTGAAATTTCATTAATTGAGTCGTTCGCTTTACAGGGCATTCATAGTCACGGCATCGTAGAGTCTTGAATATACCGTTAACTTTCATGATTTAGCTCATTCTATTGAAATTTGCAGACACGACTAAGTCACTGTATTTCTGAATTAAAATCTTTTTTATGCTTTAAAACTAAGTGTTTCATTTTCAAAGTACTTTATTATTACTTTTTTTACTGGCAGAATGTGAAGTAAGTCACAAAAATGTCGTATTTTAAGGTAAAAATGACTTTGACCTGTTTCGCTAAATCAGACTGATAAATGATCTGTCATTGTCTTTTTTGTCGATAAATACAGCCTCCATGGTAGTAAGGTGCAACCCTACGTTGTGCTGTTGATGTGCAAGGATTGCGCGAACCATGACCAGTAAAGATTGCCGTCAGTACACGCTGCTGGAATGTTTGCAGCAACTGACCTGTTACTTCAATTATCAGGGTGATTTTCAAGCCCTGCTTAGTGGCTTGCCCGTTAAAGGCGATGAGCTGCTACCTTCTCATTTTGTCAGGGCTTGCGAGAAAGCCAACCTTTCTGCTGATATCAGGCAGGGGAAACTCGAACAGTTAACCGACGATGATTTGCCCGCAGTGCTGTTACTAGCAGATGATCAAACATGCATTGTTTATCAACTGTCGGATGAACAACTCCAGCTGGGTCGTGATTCGGGTGGTAGGACGATGGTTGATATCAGTGATATTGAACCTCGGTTTACCGGCTACTGGATTACTCTTTCAACGTCAGAGTCCCCGCAAAAATATTCTCGAAATGGCTGGTTGCTAGCCGCGCTTAAACCTTTTTGGAAAACCTATCGGGATGTGTTGATAGCCAGCTTTCTCGTTAACTTATTTGCCCTGGCCTCTCCACTGTTTGTTATGAATGTCTATGACAGAGTCGTCCCTAATCAGGCTTACGAAACTTTATGGGTACTAGCAACAGGTGTCCTATTGGCCTACTTGTTTGATTTCATTATCAAACTGATTCGAGCTCGATTGGTTGATCTTGCTGGTAAACAAGTTGATCAACAGTTATCAGCAACGTTAATGGAAAAGGTGCTGGGCTTAAAGTTATCAGCCCGACCTGCCAATACCGGCAGTTTTATGAACAATCTGGCTGAATTCGAGAGTATTAGAAACTTTATTAATTCAGCCACTATTTTGACATTGATCGATCTGCCGTTTGTTCTTCTCTTTCTAGGGCTTATTGTCTGGATTGCCCCTGCATTGGTCAGCATTCCACTTGTTTGCATGTTGCTGTCGGGCGCTCTTGCTTTGGTAATAAACCGCCCATTACAGCAACATATACAAAACAGTCAATCATTGGGGAACGAACGACAAACGTTTCTACTGGAAACCCTTTCTGGTCTGACAACGGTTAAAACAACCCATTCAGAAAGTCTGCATCAGTATCGTTGGGAGCGTTTGAATAAGAAAATTGCAGCGGTTGCTCTGAAAGTTCGCAACT
The DNA here is from genome assembly GCA_004762125.1 of Oceanospirillales bacterium. GTDB lineage: Bacteria > Pseudomonadota > Gammaproteobacteria > Pseudomonadales > Endozoicomonadaceae > Endozoicomonas_A. Next base: position 7,053 of record SIHQ01000063.1, read on the forward strand.
TACAATTGGTGTCCAGCCAATCGGCCATGTTTATTCTGCAGGCTGGTACTGTCCTTATTGTTGCGTACGGTGTTTACCTCATTGGCACTGGCGATTTATCAATGGGTGGATTGATAGCCGTTATGATGATTTCCGGACGTTGTACATCACCTGTTGTGCAAAGCATCGCTCTGTTAAATCAGTATCAGCGTGTTCGACAAGCTATGGAACTCACGGGTTCGATCATGAATCTGCCTCAGGAGAGAGACGAATCTCGTCATTTTCTGAATCCAGAGGCGCTGAGTGGGAAGGTTACCTTTAATAATGTTTCTTTTGCTTATCCTGATTCATCGCCATTGATTCGTGAACTGTCATTTTCTATTCAGAACGGTGAAAAGATTGCTGTGATTGGGCGAATGGGCTCAGGAAAGTCAACGTTGTTACAGCTGGCCATGGGTTTGTGGGAGCCTTCTGAAGGCAGTATTGCCGTCAATAATATTGATCTCAGACAGCTTGATCCATTGTTGGTACGGAAAAAGATTGGTTATGTCCCTCAACGAATCAATATTTTTTCAGGCTCAATGAGAAATAATATTCTTATGGGCAGGAATGATCTGGATGACAACGAACTGATTAATGTTCTTAAGCAATCGGGTTTATCGGACATCTTGGGGTGTCATGAAGAAGGGCTTGATTTTGAGGTAGGAGAAGAAGGTCGGCATCTTTCCGGTGGTCAGATACAGTCGTTAGCTCTGGCCAGAGCTCTGGTAGGTAAGCCTGATATTCTACTGCTGGACGAACCCAGTAGCTCTATGGACAGTCATGCGGAATCCGGTCTCAGAAAGCTGTTAACAAATTTGAAAGAAACCACTGTTATTTTAGTTACTCACAAACTGAGTCTGCTGGATACAGTGGACCGAGTGATTGTTCTGGATAAAGGTCGCATGATTGCTGATCAGTCATCAGAGCAAGTCAGGAAAAGATCCAGTGAAACCGTTCATAAAGTAGCGGAGGTGGTTTGATCATGGCGACTAAAGACGATATTCGAAACAGTTACCTTGCTGATGCCCGGACTTCCGTCAACCAGAAACTGCCGGACGGTGGACGTGCTCTGATCTTTATGACAGTTTTAGTATTGGCCGTATTTTTGTTCTGGTCCTCGGTCAGTGAAATAGATGAGATTACTCGAGGGGACGGCAAGGTCGTTCCGTCCAGTCGTATACAGGAGATTCAGAACCTTGAAGGCGGTATAGTCGCTGGCATTGAGGTAAGCGAAGGGATGATCGTCCATAAAAATCAGGTGCTACTGATTATGGATGACACTCGTTTCACTTCAAATGTTGAACAGCAGGAAGCTGAGCAACAAGCGATGCAAGCGAAGAAGCAACGATTACTTTCAGAAATTAATGATATTGAGTTTCACACAACCAGTGAACTTGAAAAAGCTATACCGGAATTAGTTGCTGGTGAGCGGGAGCTTTATTTAAACCGACAAAGAGAACTGGTCAGTAAAAAATCGTCAATGTACGAACAATTGCAACAAAATAAGAATCAGCTGGAAGAATTACAAGCAAAAATGACCTTGTTGGGTAGAAGAAAAAAATCGTTAAAAGAAGAACTGAGCATGATTCGCCAGATGCTTTCAGATGGCGCGGCTTCAAGAGCAGAATTATTAAGAATAGAACGACAGGTTGTTGAGGCAGATGGCGAGCAACATATCACTCGAAAGAGTATCGATCGTATTTCTTCTGCGGTTAGAGAGTCTGAGAGTAATTTGAATGAAGTTGAGTTAAATTTTAAAAGCAAATCCAGACTGGAGCTCAATGATACATTGGCAAAACTGAATGAACTTTCAGCCAGCGGAACGGCTCTGATCGACAGAGTTGATCGAACCAAAGTCAGGTCTCCTGTTGAAGGTATCGTTAAGTCAATCAACGTGAGTACAGAGGGTGGTGTAGTTCAACCAGGCGTATCGATGATGGAAATTGTTCCGTTGAACGACAATTTACAGGTAGAAGCAAACATCCGACCGGAAGATATTGGCTTTTTGCATCCAGGCCAAAAAGCCATAGTGCGATTTACAGCCTATGACTTCACAGTTTACGGCGGGCTGGAAGGTAAGGTTGTCCATATCAGCGCAGATACGATTACTGACGAGCAAGGTGATAGTTTTTACCTCGCTCGAATTGAAACGGATAGAAGTAATCTTGATAAAAGTGGCGATAGCAGACCGGTAATACCCGGAATGGTAGCGACTGTAGATATAATAACGGGCAAAAAGACATTACTTGCCTATTTGCTAAAACCGGTGTTAAGAGCCAAACAACTGGCTTTCACTGAAAGATAAACATAAAAATTATGGCTAACTGAAATAAGTTGTAGTTGACCGGACATTTTGGAAAAGGAGATTTCCACAATGGCTAATGAACAATCAAAAGTCGGTACTATTCAACAACTGACTGACCAGATCACCGCAAAAGGACAAAGCGGCGGTACCCGTCTGTTAAAAGAGGGGGATGCTGTCTTTTTTAATGAACAGATTCAAACCTCTGCTGATGCATCGGCTCAAATTAAACTGATTAATGGTGAGAACCTGACACTGAATAGTGGACAGGTTTATTCATTATCGGATCTTCTCACCCAAAGGGGTTTCGCTACGGTGGCTGAACTGCAACCTGCTGAAATCCTACAGGTGTTGGAATCTATTGAAGACAGCTCAAGTCCCGCTGAAAAAGAACAAGCCATCCAAGTCATCAATCAGCTTACCAGTGGTCAGGGATCAGAAGCATCCGATAGTGAACAAGTAGCTGCAGTAGATGATGAAACCGCTATTGATTTTATTAACCGTTTAACGGAAGAAAATCCGTCAGCAGCAGGTGATGGGCAGCCGACTCTGGGGCCTCCCGCTGTTGGAAATCAGCAGAATCAAGGTACGTCAGGAGGATTGATTTTTAATCTGAGTGGCCTTGAGGGAGAAGTAACACCGAATTTTGATAATGGCTTTGGTTTTTCTGGGACTGATCAAGCAACAGAACAAGAAGCAGGAACTGCAGAGGACTTAACTGCATTACTGCCTTCAGGGTTTGTTCGTAATGTTTCCGGCCAGGAAGATGACGCTGAATCGATACCTCTTGTCATTAGTGTCAATCTACAGGACTCCGATGGTTCTGAAACATTAACACTTTTACTTTCAGGGATTCCTGAAGGTTATGTGCTTTTCGATAATACAGGAAACAGCGTAACATCCGACGGAACCGGAATAGACATAAGTAGCTGGGATCAAGGTACTCTTCAGGTTACACCGGTGGCGGATTCTAACGGCCAGTTTGAAGTTACACTTACTGCTACCTCGACTGAAAATAATGGTGGTGCAACGGCCGTTAGCACACAAACGTTTACTGTCACTGTTTCTGCAGTGGATGATATTGCGCCTGATCTTTGGGAGGTTAATAAAAACGGTTCCGTAATATTGGATCCGATGAGTAATGATTCCTTCGAAAACAGTGATGCAAGAATTACTGCGTTAGGCACTCCAGCCAATGGTACGGCAACCCTTAATCTCGATGGCACCGTTAGTTATACACCTGACTCAAATTTTGCAGGAGAAGACACCTTCTCTTATTCAGTGACGTCAGGTGGCGTGGAAGAAACAACTGTAATTTCTGTTTTTGTAAACGACTCACCAGAAGCCGGTGAAAACGAACTTGTTCTACTGGATGATGATGAGCTGGGTGGAGTTCCGGGTGGAATTGGCGACGATGATGCGCAGAACACTGCAGATACTCTTGCACATGAATACGGTAATGATGGCGCAGGAAGTATTAGCTGGCTGACTACTGGTGCACCCGTTGGATTCAGTTATCAACTATCGTCAACAGGTGATCTCGATATATTACAGGGCACAACCCTGATAATGACTGCAAGCGTAGACAATCAGGGAAACTATTCGTTTAACCAAGTCAATCCTGTAGCTCATGAAGAGGGTGATAACGAAAATAACCAGAGCTTGCAGTTGAACTATCAAGTCGTTGATGGCAATGGTGATGCTGCGGATGGTGTTCTCAAAGTTTCTATTGATGATGATTCACCTGAAATAGTGATTTCAGGTGACAGTGTCGATGTGCTTGAAGGCTTTAGTACCGGCGGTCCTCTGGGCATTGATTTTGGTGCAGACGGTCCGGCAGCCACCGACAGTCTGGTCGTGACCAGCAGTTCCAACACGCTGATTCAGACTCAGAACCCGGATGGCAGTTACAGTTACAATGTCACCCAGGGCCTTGTATCGATCGGTACCCTGACTCTGAACATGGCCGCCAACACCTGGAGCTTCGCTGCACAAGACGGACTGAACAATAACAGTCTGGTTCCTGTCGACTTTGCGGTGACGGTGACCGATGCAGACGGCGACAGCCGTACAGCCGATTACTCACTGACTATTACCGATAACAACGTACCTCACTTTATGGGTCAGGATCTGCAACTGGATCTGGCGGATAATCTGGGCGGCAGTATGGTCTCTAATGACAGTCTCACTCTGGCCGTCACCAGTACCGATGCTCTGAACGATGCGACTTTTGGTGCTCCTACAGGGATTACCGTGCCCGGTCTGGACGACCAGGGATCATTGACCTGGGTGTCTACCGGTCCGAGTCAGTTGGTGGGTACCTTCACCAGCGGTGCCATCATTACCCTGAATCTAGCTACGGTCACCACCGTCGGCGGTGCCGACGTAACAGTCAGCGCCAGCTTGAGCGGTGCGGCTGGACACGAGAATGACGTCAATGTGGATGACCTGACCATCAATGGGGTTCAGGTGACCATTACCGATGTGGACGGTTCACCGGCTCATCAAACCATCAGTGTTGGTATCAGCGACGGGTTGCCCAGTATTGATCCCGGCAGTGATATCAGTATGTTGGAAGGCACCACTGTTGGTGATTCTCTGGACGCTCTGGGCATTGATTTTGGTGCAGACGGTCCGGCAGCCACCGACAGTCTGGTCGTGACCAGCAGTTCCAACACGCTGATTCAGACTCAGAACCCGGATGGCAGTTACAGTTACAGTGTCACCCAGGGCCTTGTATCGATCGGTACCCTGACTCTGAACATGGCCGCCAACACCTGGAGCTTCGCTGCACAAGACGGACTGAACAATAACAGTCTGGTTCCTGTCGACTTTGCGGTGACGGTGACCGATGCAGACGGCGACAGCCGTACAGCCGATTACTCACTGACTATTACCGATAACAACGTACCTCACTTTATGGGTCAGGATCTGCAACTGGATCTGGCGGATAATCTGGGCGGCAGTATGGTCTCTAATGACAGTCTCACTCTGGCCGTCACCAGTACCGATGCTCTGAACGATGCGACTTTTGGTGCTCCTACAGGGATTACCGTGCCCGGTCTGGACGACCAGGGATCATTGACCTGGGTGTCTACCGGTCCGAGTCAGTTGGTGGGTACCTTCACCAGCGGTGCCATCATTACCCTGAATCTAGCTACGGTCACCACCGTCGGCGGTGCCGACGTAACAGTCAGCGCCAGCTTGAGCGGTGCGGCTGGACACGAGAATGACGTCAATGTGGATGACCTGACCATCAATGGGGTTCAGGTGACCATTACCGATGTGGACGGTTCACCGGCTCATCAAACCATCAGTGTTGGTATCAGCGACGGGTTGCCCAGTATTGATCCCGGCAGTGATATCAGTATGTTGGAAGGCACCACTGTTGGTGATTCTCTGGACGCTCTGGGCATTGATTTTGGTGCAGACGGTCCAGACGGTCCGGAGTTGACAGACAGTTTATCCGTGACCAGCAGTTCCAGCGCTTTGGATCAGAACTCTGATGGCACTTACAGTGTCACTCAGGGCGGTGTTCTCATCGGTACACTGACACTGAATCCGATGGCCAATACCTGGAGTTTCACCGCACAAGACGGACTGAACAACAACAGTCTGATTCCTGTCGATTTCGCAGTGACCGTGACCGATGCAGACGGCGACAGCCGTACAGCCGATTACTCACTGACTATTACCGATAACAACGTACCTCACTTTATGGGTCAAGATCTGCAACTGGATCTGGCAGATAATTTAACCAGCGACACCCCCTCCAGCGACAGTCTGACTTTGAATGTGACCAGTGGTGATGCGCTGAATGAGGCCACCTTCGGTGCTCCCACAGGGATTACTGTATCCGGCTTGGACGATCAAGGGTCACTGAGCTGGGCTCTGAACACTCAAAGTCAATTGATCGGTACCTTCAGCAGCGGTGCCATCATCACCTTGAGTTTGACCACCACCCCGATACCCAATAGTACCAACGCCAATGTGACGGTCACCGCCAGTTTGAGCGGCGCAGCCGGCCATGAGAATGACGTCAATGTGGATGACCTGACCATCAACGGGGTTCAGGTCAGTATTACCGATTCGGACGGTTCTTCTGACAGCCAGATCATCAGTGTGGGTATCAGTGATGATGTGCCAACAGTGGCAATCGATGGCATAGAAGCAATGGGTGAAGGTGCGTTACTGGAGCACCTCAACAACCACTTGAACCTTGATCTGGGCGCCGATGGCGGCTCCTTCAAAGTAC
>SIHQ01000064.1 GCA_004762125.1 Oceanospirillales bacterium
GTACATTGAAGTGTTTTATAACCGTCAAAGAAAGCACTCAACCAATGGTTACCTGTCACCGTTCAAGTATGAACAGAAACTTGCCGAGGCAGTGTAAAAAAGTGTCCGGAAAACTCTTGCCACATCAGTTTCTTAAAGTTCGCTTTCCCAGACAACAGGTGCTGTAAAATCGTGTGTCAGGTACTTACTGTAACGCTCTTCAAGCTTGTTACGCTTAATTTTAAGGGTTGGCGTGAGCATATCGTTGTCAATATCCCAAATTTCATCAGAAATAATAATGTGATCCAACCGTTCATGGCCTTCCAACTCACTGTTCACCTCTTGCAGTGTGTTAGTGATGCTTTGGTGCAAAGCATCACTATGACCACTGGATTGATCGCTCATTACGACAATGGCCATAGGCTGCTTACGACCACTGCCCATGACACACACTTGCTCAATATCCAGGTTTCTGGCTAACAAACTTTCGATGGGCACAGGGGCAACATATTTGCCTTTACCGGTTTTAAACTGCTCCTTCATGCGACCAATAATTCTCCATGCCCCACCAGGTTTTGATTCACCGATATCCCCCGTTCTAAACCAACCATCGATAAAAGCACCATCAGTGACCTCAGGGTTCTTATAGTACTCTTTGAATACTGCTTTACCTCTAATCAAAATCTCTTTGTCTTCAGAAAGTTTTATCTCAACGCAGTCCTGAGACTGGCCAATAGTGCCAAGGAACTCGGTTCGAAACGGAAAGTTAATACAGGACATTCCGGATGTTTCTGTCATTCCCCAACCTTCACAAATGTTAATGTCGAGCTTTTTGTACCACTCCAGAATACCCGGCGAGATAGGAGCTGAACCGGATGCAAACAACCGGGTGTTATTAAGTCCTAAGCCTTTACGAATTTTTCTGGCTACTAATTTTCCGACAATAGGAATTTTTAGCAGTCGCTGTAGCTTTTTATCAGGCAACTTCGCAAGAATTTGAGACTGAAATTTAATCCATAATCGAGGCACAGAAATAAAGACTGTCGGTTGCGCATGCTGAACATCATCAATAAATGTAGCCAATGATTCGACAAAGAACACATCCTGTGGAGAGTACAGACTCACCATTTCAACAACACTTCGTTCCGTTATATGAGCCAACGGAAGGTAAGAAATAGAACGATTCGGTTCATCCTTCGAATGTAGGAGAGAGGCCCCACTACTTGCAGACGCAATGTTATCGTAGGTTAGCACTACCCCTTTGGGTAGCCCGGTACTTCCCGAGGTATATACCAGAGTGAAGGTATCTTCGGACTCAGGTGAATGAATATTTTGTAATGGTTCATACTTTTCCAACCAGTCGTTGTAACAGTCAGTGCCTGTTAGCGTCGGATAAGGGAAAGTAATCATTTTTGTGTTGGTAGCAAACGCTCTTTTTGCCGCATCCAGACTATCGAGCTTGCCAACAAAAACCGCCCTGGCACCACTGTGATTCATTACATGCTGAATAGTACTTGTACTCGCCGTTGCATAAATTGGCACACTGATCATGCCTGCCATCATGATGGCAAGGTCAGTAATAAACCACTCGGCACTGTTCTTAGCAAAAATAGCGATGCGATCGCCTTTCTCAAATCCCTGTGCTAATAACCCAGAAGCTATACGACGAGCATGATCATCAGCTTGAGCCCAGGTTAATGTTCGCCATACTCGTTGATCGGGTTGGTGCAACCAAATCATATTGGGTTGACGTGAAACATTCTGTGCGAATTGCTCCAGCGGCAAAAGATACTTCATGGAACATCCTTTTATTATTTTTATTTAAGAATTGTTCAAGAAATAATCCTGCCTGTACCGAGCCTGTTTTTCAATACCATTCATCCATATCAGCACTAAATGCTCAAACAAATGAAATCATATATTCCTGGCCGAGCATATCGAAGACGCGGTTTAGCTCTTTTTGGAATTTCTCTTAGAATTTCCGATACAGTTAAACGTTTGTTCGAATTTGTTTCCGATTTATTTCAGTAAGTGGCATGATTGTCGTCATGCAATGATCACACGACAAGGTCTGGATGATTGAAAGTAAGTTGATCATCGTCGTTTTATCACAGCAAACTCTACGTATTTAAATAATAAAAACAACAAACAGATAAATTGGAGTAACTATGATCGAGATTCAAAACACCACAAACAATGATCATTTCCTGCTTCTGATTTTCCATGCTACGGGCATGCATTCGTGGGCCAATAATTCGTTTATAACGAGGCGTCTTGATATCAAGATCACTGAGTCGTTTGCTGAGCAGTGAATAATCCGGGCATTTAAGTTCCAGTCCAAAGTGATCAAATAACGAATCAATAAATCCTTCAGTTTGTCTTAAAGGCCGTTTGAAAACAGAGTCTATCTCGTACTAGATCAGTCATGACAGATCAGAATAGCTTTGTCAGTGTAGTGTTTCGTTGAACCGGTGCCATCAAAGACCCTGTCGTTATGAGTCCACCATGATTCAACATCATCACTGATCCACACATCGATACGCCCCCGGTTTTTCAGTGGCTGATTGTAGTCACTCCAGTTGCTGAGTTTGTACTTTTGGCTGGGGATGTGGTGACGTTTAAATTCGTTGAATTTATAGGGCATAACGGGCGACAAGGTATGAGTAATTGACGTCATTGTAATAGGTTATTTTCGTTGCAGTAAATGATTAAAAAATGAGCGATTCAACAAAGCCTCCAAGAGGGGTAAATCGATGAAATTTACCCACACAATCTGAGGTAGAGCCTCTCATTACAACGCACCCTCCTACTATAAAGCCAGCAGTCCATCCCTATAGATATTTTCAAGATTCTTCTCTCCAGCAATTTTAGCCACTCGATCTCCGTGAGAGACCAATGCATCACGCTGTCGTGAAAAGAGAATTCCTGATCCTCGAGCAAATACAGGTAAACGACCAGTTGATGGGTCATCCGCGTCCAGATTAACTATATGAGCAATAATCTCATCGTTTTTCACAAAATCGCCTAGTTCTTTAGACCAAACAATAATCCCTGAACCTGGGCTTCTCACACTATCAACGGCAGCCAGATTACTTTGATGTACGTCCATTGCAGGTGCTTCAGAATTAACTTCAGAGATAATACCCCTTCGATTCAAAAACCGTAAAAGCCCCTCTGCATCAGAGATAGCTAATTTGTCATTCACGTCTGACTGGCCACGGAGCTCGACTGTGACGGAGTGACAAGCAATTGGAATGCCCAGTTCTTCAATAGCCAGCCAAGGTTTTATTTGTATTGCGTCAAAAGGGTCACCTTCCGTTGTATCTTCCATCAATAAAATGGGGCAAGCCATATCCAGAGCCAATTCAAGGCTTTCCAAACGCTGCTTTTTATTGCAATAAATATGAGATAGAGCATCGGAGTCACAGTGAATATCCAACACAATATCTGCGTCAATGGATTCGCTTAGAAGAACGGCTTTCAGTTCATCGAGAGGTGTCGGCTTTGGTAAAGCCATTGCTCTGTCTTTTAAAATTTGTTTAATAGCGTCGCATTTGTTTTCGACAGAAACATCAGAGACTACTTTCTCAGCAACCTTCTTAGCGTCCATGCTCAAGTCTGGCCAGTTTCTATTGTAATTCCCCTGAGCACTGAAAGAATGCCTTCCTAGAACTACTCCATTGATCCTCTGATCCATTCCGATGGGGTTAGCATAAGGAACAATAGCAATCTCTCCCTTGATGCCTCCTCGCTCGTCGATTTTCTTCAGAAAGCCTACCAAGTGTTGCAATGTTAATAAGCCTGGCCACTCATCAGCATGAAGAGCTGCTTGCATATACACTTTCAGCCCGGAAGCTTGCTGACCAAACCGGTGAACCTTTAAGTGTCTTTGAGTACCCGGTGTGGGCGATAAAAGAGGAATAATTGAAGTAGTGTGAGTCATTTATCTATCCTGAACATTCAAATGACGGACGAAAGGAATTCCCGACAACGTGGTGACGAAGGATTATCAAACACCTGCTCCGGCTCTCCAAACTCTTCGATCTTTCCTTCATGTAGAAACATGACTTTTTTGGAAATCTCTCGTGCAAAGCCCATTTCATGAGTGACAATCAGCATAGTACGTCCCTCATCAGCCAGCTCCCGAATAACTTTTAAAACTTCATTGACCAGTTCAGGGTCAAGAGCCGACGTAGGCTCATCAAATAGGAGCGCTTCAGGTTCCATTGCCAGAGCTCGTGCTATGGATACTCTCTGTTGTTGCCCACCAGAGAGCATGGATGGATAGACATCAACTTTATCGCTGAGTCCCACTTTAGCCATCAGTTCGAGAGCTTTTTCAACAGCCTCAGCACGACTCTTTTTTAGAATCTGTACGGGCCCTTCAATAATATTTTCCAATACCGTCATGTGTGGCCAAAGATTGAAATTCTGGAATACAAACCCCAGCTTTTGTCTAACGGTTTCCAGCTGTTGTTTACTCACAGGTTCCAAATCACCACTCTGCCCTTGCTTCAACTGCAGTTGCTGGCCATTAATAATGATCTCCCCCTGACTGGGTTTCTCCAGGAGATTAATGCAACGCAATAGCGTGCTTTTTCCTGAACCACTCGAACCAATGATTGAGATGACTTCACCATGATGTGCATCAAGGGATATTCCCTTCAGGACTTCAAGGTTGCCATAGGATTTATGTATATCTTTAAGTTGAATTGCAACAGTCTTATTTGGCATAACATCTGATCATGAATTATTTTTATAGTAATTTTAGTGTTCAATTTGAGCTCAAGATAACAACCACTCCCTGCATTAGCAATACAACAACACGACACACGACGTTTCTCTAGTTGTCAACGATACACCGTTATGATTTAGTAACCATCCGCGAAAGTTAATGGCTATCGCACGACTCAATTATATCTGCCAAGAATCATCGTAGCTGTTATCAAGATAATAAAAATAAATGGAGAATATGCCATGAATAAAGTAATTAAAATGAGTGTGTTGGCGACAGCTTTGTCCATTGGTGTGATGAGTGCACATGCAAACAACGTCATCAGACTGGCTACTGAAGGCGCTTACCCTCCGTGGAATGCCGTTAACAGTGCAGGACAACTGGAAGGGTTTGAAGTCGAACTGGCTGATGAGCTTTGCAAAAGAGCTGAAGTTGAATGCAGCCTGGAACAAGCGGCTTGGAGTGGAATCATTCCTTCTCTTCAGCAGGGTAAATTTGATGTCATTATTGCGGGCATGTCGATTACTGAAAAACGTAAAAAGAAGATTACTTTTTCTCGACCTTATGCTTCATCACCAGCTTTTTTTGTTATTGACAAAAATTCACCGCTGAACACTTTTTCTACGGAACTGGACAGAATTGCGCTGGGTGATATAAACGTCAAAGAACAAGCCGTTCTGTCTGCCATGAAGACAGCGTTTAAAGGCAAAACAGTTGGCGTTCAAAAAGGCACTATTCATCTCAACTTCTTGAAAGAATACCTTAAAGACGAAATCAGTATCCGTACCTACGCCACTCAAGAAGAACTGGATCTCGATCTTCAATCGGGTCGTGTAGATGTTGCTCTGGCAGCCATGAGTTATTGGCACAAGCTTCTTAACACCGAAGAAGGTAAAAATCTGCTGACTATTGGGCCTGGTGTTACTGAAGGACCTTTTGGTGACGGCGTAGGCTTGGGCTTCAGGAAGAAAGATCAGGCTCTGGCTAATCAGTTTTCTGTTGCCATCAACTCCATGGTTGATGACGGTACGTTATCAACCATGGCACAAAAGTGGTTTGGTTTTGATGCCGCTGCCAAATAAGTATTAAAACATTGACAGTGCATAGCTAGGTACACATTCGATCGCGTATCTGGCTACTGAATCAAAAAAGTTAGAGAGAATTACCTTGGATGTTTCGATTTTAAGCTGGGGCGACACTGGCTGGGGCGATGAATTCTTCTTTGCTACATTAATGACACTGGCCGTCGCTACCTGCTCCTTCCTTCTGGGATTGGTCATTGCTGTTCTCGCTGCATCTATGAAACTGAGTCAACGGCGCTGGCTTATTTTTCTTGCCAACATATACACCACAGTTGTTCGTGGCATTCCCGAGCTTCTGGTGATCTACCTCATCTTTTATGGCAGTGGCACTCTTTTGATGAGTATTGCGAGTAGCTTATTTGGTATACACGACTATATCGAGATGCCGATATTTCTCATGGGCGTACTCTGTATCGGTCTAAGCTCCGGTGCTTATTCAACAGAAGTCATTCGAGGTGCAGTTCAAGCTGTACCGACTGGAACTATTGAAGCTGCTCAGGCAATGGGTATGCCTGTACTCGTACGATTTCGGCGAATTCTGGTACCCCAGACAATCCGTTTTGCCCTACCCGGCTTAGGAAATGTTTGGCAACTGACGCTGAAGGAAACATCGCTAATTTCTGTCATTGGGCTTACTGAAATCGTCAGAATTTCCCAGATTGGAGCGGGCAGTGAAAAAAAACCATTTATCTTTTTCATTACCGCCCTGCTTCTCTTTCTGATACTCGCATCTCTGTCAAACAGAGCTTACAAACTGCTTGAAGCCAGGGCAGAAAAAGGTGTTAGGGTAAATTAATATGGATTGGGATATTATTGAAGAGTCAATTCCAGCCATTCTGCATGCGCTGCCTGTGACATTGGGATTGATTGGAACTTCGCTGCTGATTGGTTTTGTTTTAGCGGTTCTGGTCGCATTGGGTCAACTACAGAAAGCATGGCTGATTTCACGATCAGCACACTTTTTTGTCTATATTTTTCGCTCTTCTCCTCTGTTGATTCAAATTTTTCTGATTTATTACGGCTCCGGTCAATTAAGAGACGAATTGTCAGCAGTTGGTTTGTGGCATTTATTCAGAGAACCGTGGTTTTGTGCAATCCTAGCTCTCTCTCTCAATACTGCAGCATACACTGCTGAAATTATACGAGGGGGTATTAAATCTGTTCCAATGGATTTACTGGAAGCTGGTGAAGCTATCGGAATGAATAAGCAGCAGCTGTTCCGAAGAATTACTTTTCCCTTAGCAATACGTCAAGCCCTACCGGCTTACGGCAATGAAGTCATTCTGATGGTGAAGTCATCCTCTTTGGCGAGCACCATTACAATTATGGATATCACAGGTGTTTATAAGGAGATCGCTTCAGAATATTTCAGCCCTCTTGAGCCATTACTGATTGCTGGCAGTATATATCTGTTGCTGAACTTTATTGTCACTCAACTGATTGCTTACTTCGAACGCCGTCTGGCTATATAACTTCAATCCACCGATATACAACAGGTTGATTGAAGCCGTTTTTTTACTGCTTCAATCACAACCCTGACCCCTCTTTATCAACGACAAGATTCATTATTCCCCATTCGAGTTTATGTTATTGAACGCTTCGAAATAGTTGATTCACGATCTCATCTAGCCGGTTGGGAAAGTCGATACAGAACACGCTTAAACCGTTGCGATCACAGTGATTAAATGACTAAAACGATTTGTTCTAGCCGAGTAAGGCCCCATTGCTTGCCTTTCAAAATCGCAATATCAACATTTCCATACAGAGAAGATAGCGATCCAATGGCAGACAATTGAGAATAAGCCTTCCCAGCTGCTCGTAACCGTACGTCTAACCGGAAAAGAAACGTTTAATACGACGATGGCTGAAGTCGTCTTGTGCTGGTGTCTGAAACTCCTCAGCCAATGAGCTGACGTCTTCCATGTACGACTTCGGTAAACTGTATGGAGGTTAGAGACCACACAGGATTGGGTAAGTCGTGTCGGGGTTTTTCGAGGCTAAGAAACTTTTCTAATTCAGGATCAGGGTCTAAGATCAAAGCCTTGTAGTACTAAGTTAGTTGGGGGTAGCACATAGCATACTACAGGGAATTGAATTCTCAGAGACTAATACTCGTAAGAAGGTTATGAGTCCAGTATTAGGTAACACATAGATGTTTTCTACCATAAGACCTCTCATTGCTTTTTTTGGCATCCTTGCTGTTGCAGCTGCTTCAGGCTCTAATTTCGTAAAACCTGAAGAACGAATCAAATCCATGGGATGCATTCCGAATGGTGCTGAAGTTCAGTATGAATGTTCTGTTACTGACCCTGATGGGCATGGATCTACTACATGGGATGGCTCCCTTTTCCAATGCCCATCACGAAACTCAATAATCCATAACCAAATCCATCTTCCCCACGTCCTATTTACAAACGATCTGATTTTAGACATGTGCACTGATACTCGTGGTGTGTGCGATGGAATCTTTGGTGTGTGCGATGGAATTTTTGGTGTGTGCGATGGAATTTTTGGTTGTGCTACAGGGGTCAATAGCTCTGTTTACAGCTCTCTATTGAATATGATTGTAACGTCCGATATGAATGGGAAGAGTCTATTATGTTCTTCTCATACAACCTTGCACCTAGGTCTCATTGGAGAAGATGTTTTAAAAGTTGAGTCTGAGCCCCTCCCTCCAGAACTGCTGCGTGTCACTGGAATCAACCAGACGCAGGCATTATTAACTTGGTCTCCCGTGCCTGATGTTGATTATGAACTGCGGGTTAACTCTGCAAATTGCGGCTGTGAAGACGGTCAGATAGTAGATGGAAACACGACAAGTCTTATCTGCAGCCCTGTCAGTCCCAGCGGTCAGTGCGTATTTGAAATAAGTTCAGTCTCACAAGACTGTGGTGTTTCAAGTGTTGCTGCAAAAACTGCAGGCCTTGTACTACTTGATCAATCCCTGAGATGCATCCCTGAAGGAACTAGCATTCAGTACGAATGCTCTATCAATGATGTTTCAACAGAAGGGGCAACTCTGTGGAGTGGCTCTGTTTTACAGTGTTCGGAAAAGGGTGATCAGATCAATCTACCGCACCAGCAGTTCAGTGATAGGAACAATGAATCTTGTGGTGAAGCTTCAGTTTTTGTCACCAGCGTCAATGGCTATGTCTACAGCTCTCGTCTGAGTATGACTGCAACAAAGAGTATGAGTGGGAGTAATGTATCATGTTCTCTAGGCACCAGTATTATCATCGGGAGCGATGTTCTCACGGTCGGCTCTCAGCCACCACCACCAGAACAGTTTATTGTCAATGACACCAACCAGAGTGCGGTGTTTTTGAGCTGGTCTCCAGTACTTGATATTGAAAGTTACTGGTTGCAGGTAAGCGATCCCGGATGTGGTTGTAAGAGCGGCAGGGTTGACAGAAACACGACAGATATTACTTGTCGCTCCGTCGACTACACTGAGCAGTGCCAATTTGAAATACAATCAATATCAAGTGACTGTGGTTTTTTCAGCACTGCTCGCTTACCCATTAAAACTTCTACTGATGGTGCTACTGAAGATGCGACCTGGCTCTATTATTTAATACCTGCCACAATCACAATTACAATCACAGTTATAGCTGTTCCCGCTATAATTTTATATTGCTATTTCAAGCGAGTTTAGCTTATCCGTTTAAAGACTGATAATTCTTTTTATTTTTGCGGTTATAAGTGTAATAAGAAATAATGATGACACAAGACAGAGCTGATGCCAGCGTAGCAGGCACGGTAATGCCAATGATGGTCTGTTGCGCAGGATTCAGGCCATGATTAGTTGTATACGTTTGAAATGCACTGCTTTTTACAATCAATTGGCGATGTCCTTTTCGATCGCTGGGAAAGTCAGTAAGATGTGGGCTGCTGTATTCAGTATCAATAACATCAGCATCTGTCGGTTCATACAAATAGTCTTGAGTAGACCACACGCCACCCTTTTTTAAATCAAACTTACGTCCGGTTTCCTTCCATGTATCCTTGTCAAGATGCATAAGATAAAGGCTGACGACTTCATCAGGGGAACCCTCTAACCAGGATCGAATACAGTGTGCTAATTTATGGTTAGAAGTTCCAATTATTCTTGAATCGTTCAGAGAAGCGCCTTTGGCAGGGTAAGGAGAAGAGGTGTCAAAGAGAGATACGCCACAACCTGTTTCTTGATAAAAATTATCGTTGATAATTGCATAAGGCCGATGGTATTCGTCCATATAGGCCAGAGTCCATCGAGTTGTCTCCTCAAATTCATGATCTATATGAACTTCAAGTCCGCCAATACCATCGCCGGTATTCAAGCTGGCACTATGGGAAGGCTGATCCGCAATACTTTCGTATTGTTGTTCGTAGAGCCTGATCTCTTCACCATTGGAAGCAAGAGTCACCATTCCTTGTTCACCCTCACGGGAGATCGATTGAGTCATCGGAAAGTTTTTAATTTTTGAGGGAAGAAATTCAATAAATTTTGTTACACCGTATCGATTTTCGAACACCGCTGTTTTATCTTCAAGAGCATACTGCAATCGAATCAGAGACTCGGCGCCGTAGGTAGTCAGTGACGGCTGCAGTGAGTCTGGTAGTGCTGAAAAAGGAAGATCCCCTGTTGTGGCAGAATGTCTTAATTCCTCAGAATCCATAGCTACCTGAATGGTGTGCAGGCGTATTTGTTCAGAATTCTCCATTGTAAATACAGCAAAGACATTACCTGCAATGGCATCCGACTCGGTAATATTGATGCTGGTTAGCGCATGAACAGGAAGACTGAGTGCTCCAGATACAGCTTGCTGATTAATGATACGGATGTCATTGACTAAAGGTGATCCTGTTAGCCTTATCACGATAAACCCCTTACGATTCATTAAAACAGCATGGGCTGTATACTCGGTGTCGCTCTTCATATGACTGTTAAAAGCCGGTTGATAGAAAGGCGGTACGAAATCGTCAGGTAATAGTAAGCAAGCAGACTGAGAGGAGAAAGGCGAGAACCAGCATAATTCATTACGATCTGATTCTGTTTTGATGATGTCCATAGTTTCTCCCATCAGACCGACCATTGGCGGCTGCGACGAGCTGATGTACTGAGTCTGAACAGGTTCAACGATAGGGCAGTTATATTCTGAGCTACTCCATGAAGTGGTTGAGCAACTTCCCGGTTTGATCGTCATCGTATTGGTTGAAAAGTAGACCAGTGCATTAGTGTTGCCTTCGCCGTCGTTGGCCGCAAGGGTAGTGGCAGCACTTGTAGCGCACTGGGAAAAAGGCTGAATCGTTTGGTGCTGGTTGTAAGAAGGGTATTGCTCTAACTCACTGTCCTCATCGCCAAACTGGAAGCTGAAAGCGCGATATACTACCTGAGAATTCTCAGGTATCGTTTGCCCCCAGCCAATGGTGCAAATCCCTCTACTAATACAGGAGACATTACACAAGTCAGCAGTATCTGAGGTAGCAATATAGGTGGTTTCGTTGTGAAACTTATCTGCAGATAGCGAGATTTTATCTACATATATTTCATTGTCAGCAGTTTTCCTGTAAAGCATAATGTCGCTGTTTCGATTCAGTGCGAAATTAACCTTTTCACCATCCACAGGTAGAAAATCAGGTGCAGGTAACGTTCCGGCACTTATTGTCTCGACGTTCACTACAGCTGCCGATAAGAACAGTAATAAAGTTAAAGCGTTTATTGCTATGTTCATTGTCGAATAACTGTATTGTTAGGTGGGTCAGTTCATTAAAGCTTAACCTCAGGAATATGGTAAATATTTATCGAGTGAGCGTGAAACCGCGTACGTCTAGAAGCTGTCGCGCAACTCGCATAAAACTGGTCAGCATTGGATTTATTGAACCACTCCTGAAAAAATAGCTGAACCTGATTCCGTAAATTATCATCTTCAACTAAACCAGCGCTTCCAGGCTTTGATAGCCCAAGCTCTGGACGTATAATTCCACAACGTCATCGCCAACTCTCTGATGGCCCAGACTCTTGCTGTTTATCGTTTGAGCCCAGTGGAATCAAGGCTATAGCCACAGTATCATCTGACGCTGAGTTCGACTTATTGTAACGAGGCGTCTTGATATCAAGATCACTGAGTCGTTTGCTGAGCAGTGAATAATCCGGGCATTTAAGTTCCAGTCCAAAGTGATCAAATAACGAATCAATAAATCCTTCAGTTTGTCTTAAAGGCCGTTTGAAAACAGAGTCTATCTCGTACTAGATCAGTCATGACAGATCAGAATAGCTTCGTCAGTGTAGTGTTTCGTTGAACCGGTGCCTCCTCAGCAAAGTCAACACAAAAGTGCAGATATTGATTATTAACCCTTGAGCGATAAACTGTTGCGAGATCTATTATGCTATCCTGTCCATGTTTATGATAATCTCCGAAATTTCTGGCGCCCGGCCTGGGTTCATTTGGTGGATCAACTGTAATTTCTTTCACAACGACCGCCTCAGGGGACAGGAGCAAAATGTTAACTGTTTTGTTAAAAGGCCATGTAACGTCATCATCAAATTCGCCTCTAACAATAATATAAAACAGGCCAAATCCAGCCTCCACGATATTGTATTGCAATTCAAGAGCAAGCGCATAGCCCTTGTGGCTGAAGATGGAAGAATGGTAAGGCTTTGAGACAAGTTTTGCTGGAACCTCCATGCGAACAACAATGGAGCTTGTTTCGCGTATTGAGCCGAAGGCTTTGGATGGTTGAAAACAATCGATGTTACATGGCATCTTGGGAAAAGAGTAAAACATAACATCGCCCAGGCGGATGTAGCTTTTATCTTCAGCTTCATAAGCTGGCTCGCCTGGAAGTGATTCAATGCTTTGAGGTTTTTTTTGGACGGGCTGTTCCATACGGTTCAGCTTGCAGGTGATGGCCTGATATTGAATTGATATATGCGCGAGTCCTTGCAGAATTAATTGCTGCGGTGTGGTGTTTCCATCAACACTGCTCTGAATGCACGTTTTAAAATGCTCTTCGAGCAGTTCAGCTTTGATATTTTCTTTACAGAAAACACACGTTGTGTAAGGACTGCATGTCG
>SIHQ01000065.1 GCA_004762125.1 Oceanospirillales bacterium
AGTATGACTCAGACTCTTGTAGTCTGGCATGGGTAACACCTCAATGTTTCTTGGCGGAAACATCAAGGTAGATACCGTGGTAAAGGTAGAACCCGTGCGAGTCCCCCCGGCATAGCCGGGGGTTTATAAATGTTTAATTAGGCGGCAGCTTTTAGACTTTTCCTGTTTTTGTGACTTCTTTTTTCGTACAGCCTCGCACTGAATACGGTCATTAACTCGATAACATCATGACAGAGCCTGTTCTCAAAAGTTTCATCGACCTCTTCCAGAATAATCACTTCCGTACCGAAGTAAGCGCAAAGCTGGAAAATAATCTCACTGCCAAAACGCAAAAGTCGGTCTTTATGAATAAGAACCAGCTTATCTATTTTGGACTGGCAGACCATCTGAATCAGTCGACGAAGCCTCTTTTTACGGTAGTTCAGGCCGCTCCCGAGATCATCTATCACTTCGAAATTGTCGAACTTCTTCCCATGATCGGCCAGTCTTTGTTTTTGAGTTTCCAGATCTTTTTTCTGATCGTGCGAGGATACCCGAGCGTAACCCACGTTAATTCTGTTCTGTTTTATTTGATCAGAAATCATACCTGCTGCTCACTGCCCAAGTGAAATCAAGATGCGGGTTTTGTCCTCTCAAAATTGTCGTTAATTCTATCGATTAACGACGCTCCAATATCGGGCAAGGTGACATCAAGAAAAAGATTTGTTTTTCGCCGAAACGCCTTCGCATCAGCAAAGTATTCGTTATTCCGAGCATGTTCATTCATCACTTTCCACAATCGCTCAATGGGATTCAGATTAGGGCTGTACGGCGGAAGATAATGAAGCTCTATTCCCAATTCTTTTGCCGCATCTACTACCTCCTTTTTTCGATGATAACCTGCACCATCAAGCACCATATGGATGATTTCTATTGAGGCATAAGAACGACGAACTTTTTTGAAAAACTGGATGATGGCGTCATTGGATTATTGATCAACAAGGTAGAGTTTGGTGTCAATATTCATGTAAAAACACACATTTAACCCACTACCCATAACAGCTTGAATAAATGAGCTATTTTATGGATATGGCCTACATTCATATAACGTAGCCATTAACGGTTGTCGAAATATTTATTTTTCCTAACACTACAGATAGTTGACGTTTTTTAAATCTACAATATTTATTGTACTACCTGAGCAAGTTAATGAAGACATACTTAACAGTGTTGATATTTGTCAGTTTTTTATGTTGTAAGCCCTATCAAACGGCTGAAGCAGACATCGTGGACGATATTTCATTGGAGTTAATGCATCAGATAAGACTGAGCCCAAATGATAGTGCAGTGACATTAATTGACGAAGGTACTCCTCGAGTAGAAGGCTGTACCTACGATAATCAACGAGTTGAAAGCATTGACTGGAGCCCTAGAGAAAACCTTCTTGCATTAGGCATAGGTATTTACAATCTCCAGCCACCCTGTATATCGCAGCTCTTTGCCGGAGCCATCAAGGTCTATGATTTTTCTTCCAGCGAACCTGTATTACTGGTTGAAATTCGAACCGCACATCTAATCCTCAGTGTGAAATTTGAACCAGAGGCCAACCTGTTAGCCGCTGGGCTCTTTGAAAATCAGGTTCGAATATATGAAACCTCGAATTGGCGAAGACAGGCAACAATTACTGATGGCATTGAAAGAAAAGTCGAGAGTGTTGATTTTCACAGCAATATTCTTCTTGCTGTTGGGGGTAGTGATCTGGTCGCGAGATTGTTTAACCCTGAGACTGGGTACAGCATTGCAAATTTCACAGCCACAGAGTCTGGCATTGTGCATGAAGTCAGCTTTAATCCCGATGCCAGTCGCCTGGCAGTGGCGAGACAAGTGACATTACGTTCACCTAATCTAGACAGCCCGCCTCAAACTTCCTCTATACAGGTATATGATCTGGAAACAAACCAGCTTGAAGTTTACCTGCTAAGAGACAAGAATCCCACCACTGCTCGGTTTTCACCTTTAACTGGACGCCTTGGAATATTGGGTTATGACCTGCATTACATCTATCTCCAGCTGTACGACTTTGACTCGAGAAACACTCGACATTTCAATGTGCCTCCAATGCAAGATTATTACGACATTGCCTTTGATCAGGAAGAAACATTAATAGCTATGGGAGGCTTGAACTCCTCTGGTGATTTGAGGGGTATTCTTGTTCTTTATAATCTCAACATAAATGACCCTATTCTGATCCGCTCTGGATTCGACAGCCGAATAATGAGTCTGGATTTTAATTTCGATGACACCTTACTAGCAGTTGGCGAACAGAGTAGCACTCTGTCAATTTTTCAAGTAATCAGGCCGACACCAGCTCCAACATCCGAAAGTACAAGTCCTTTTCAAAATGAAACAACAACAGTATTTGCTAGCCCCCCAACCCTCAGCTTGGGTGCAATAGTTGGAATTACCGCAACTACGAGTTTTATGCTTCAGCAGCTGATATCTCACACTGGATACGCGCTACTTCCAACCAGTTACGGAAAGCTATTAATGGCTGTTGCCTTATCCGCACTTCCTAACCCTGACTTAATGCTGAT
Source organism: Oceanospirillales bacterium (assembly GCA_004762125.1). Taxonomy (GTDB): domain Bacteria; phylum Pseudomonadota; class Gammaproteobacteria; order Pseudomonadales; family Endozoicomonadaceae; genus Endozoicomonas_A. The sequence continues at coordinate 2,574 of SIHQ01000065.1, forward strand.
CAGATTGTACAAGATGCATCAAGCAGCCTGTCAAAACACTCAATCATTGGTTGAATTCGAACTATAGGTGAGCGCTCAGCCAACCTCACATTCACAACTCTGCACTTAACCTGAATACTGAAGCCTCCCTGATTCCGGAGGCTACTATGACGCATGAACAAAAACGTCTGTTCTGGCACCAACACATAACCGATTGGCACAACAGCGGACTGAGCCAGGCGGAATGCACCCGACAGCAAGGCCTGACACTCAAATCGTTTTCCTATTACAAGCGCTGTTATGGATAGCCTGGTATTTCTCCTCAACAGCAGAATTCTGTGCTCGTTCCGGTTGTCATGGATAAAGCCGATGAACAACCTTCGCAAACCGGCCTGACTTTGGTGTCGCCTAAAGGATTCAGACTGGAACTGTCTCACGACTTTGACCAGGAAGCTTTGCGTCGTTTATTGGCGGTACTGAATTGATGCTTTCCTATCTTGAGCCGCATCAGGTGTATCTGGCGACAGGGGTGTTAGAGTTTAGAGACCTCTGGCTACTTGATTATGCGCTATTATTATACGCTATGAAGTATGTCATAGCTTTTTATCTTATAAGCGCTATTAGTTGTATGTGCTTAGCTGCTGAAAATGATACACGATCAAGTGAGTCAGGATACACATCAGGTTCTGAGGTTTCTGATACCTCGGATGAGGATGATTTGCCTTTGGGTTACAGCATATCACTTGAGTGTTTACACTGTCCTGCTTGCCAACAGCAGGCAGTGGAGCAAAATGAGGCTCTTATCGTAATAGTTTCGGTGCAATCCGGAGCAGAAGCCCCTTATAACAGTGAGATTACTTCTGTTGCATCTTCGCAGCATGGTACAGAAGCCCCTTATAACAGTGAGATTACTTCTGTTGCATCTTCGCAGCATGGTATAGAAGCCCCCCATAACAGCGTGGCTACTTCTGTCTCATCGGAGCGACGCGAAGAAGAAGTTTTTATAAATAATGTAATTACACCTGCTGCTTCTGAAATATTGTCGGAGTCTCTTAATCCAGATGAAGTAAGTGACCAGAACCATAAATGTTTTTGTGGTTGCTTTTCCTTCATGAAAAAGTTTTTCCACTAAATTACGGCTATAAACTCAGAGATAATTTGGTCCGCTGCCTTAACTTATTATATTTTACTTTGCTCATGTAATTCATACAATTTCTTATATTCATCAAGGGCGACTACGAGCGCCTCCATAATTTTAGCAAAATCGTCGTCAACCCTCTCCCAATCGGGCGGAGATATAAGACGGGAATAGAATCGTTATTTTTCTAGCAAGTAGATTTTTCCAGTTAGAAGACATCTGACAAATAGAGCAACTATTTGAACAAAAGAGCAAGTGCTTCTATAATTCAGAAAATTTGGCAGGCGTTACAAAATAATGCTTAAAAAATCAATATCTAATAATTTTTTTCTATCTTGTCAGTACAACTTAAAACGTGGTTTTTTCTCATGCATTGTGCGCTCATTCATTCTAGTAGTCATCTCCTGCTTGTCTCTTAACACCTCCGGAATCAGTCTCAGAAATGCTACGAACGAAGAGTTGAATCAAGCAAGTATTTATTGTTCAGCCAGCAGTTTGGCTGCGTTAAGTGTTGAAGTTGACTCTATAGAAGACCTTGATATTTCCGAACCGATCTTAAGGCTACTGGAATCAGGTTCCACAGAAATAAGAATTCTTATTCCCCAGAGTTCTGATTACTCTAGCTCCTTCGAAGTTAATCAAGCCATTCATATTGGTGAGGAAGAATCTAATCAAGCGATTACGATTGAAATCTGTAGTCTTTGTGATGCAATAAATCATCCAGAAAAACGTACTGTGTTAACAGTGCCAGCTCCTAACGATGGGCCCCCTTACATAAAAGATGCTATTTCATTAAAAAATGGTAGTGTAATGATGGTTGAAAACATTGTCATAGATGCACTTGATTGGGGCAGTCATTGTGCTGTTATTTCCATTAAGCATAACAGTCACTTAAAACTCAAAAATACCAGTATCTTCCGTGGGTCTGTAGGCCATGGTGAAAGCAATTTTTATGGAGTGTTTTCCATTATTTATATGGGAAGTCATACTTCGGGCAATCAACTAGTACCCTCCTTGACCGTAGAAGGTAGCTCTTCTGTTTTAGCAAGTCGCGATGTATTCATTCTAAATGCAGCTCACGGGAATATACATTTTGAGGGAGGAGTTATAGCGCAGAGCTTTAGTAGTGGACCGTCTCTCTACATTGATCACGCAATGGTTGTGATGAGAGATACAGAGTTACTTAGATGCAGATCTTTTGAACATTATGACTCTATGGATAGGATGAGGGATTTTGGTCTTTCCTTTATCATAAACTTGAAAGCCCGTAACAGTGCAGATGATTGCCGCTTTTTGTTTTCTACTCAATGCCGATTTGGTTTCCACGATTACTCTCCATTAATTGAAATAAAAAACAGTGATGTAATACTCGTTGGTGTGTGGTTAACCGGAGAAAACCTTCTACCTTGGTTCAAATTTGGCGAGAACGTCAGTATCGACGAACAAAGTAAGAATAATCTTTTTTTCGGGCTTAAACAAACAGCATCGATTCCAGATCAAAATATTGCTATTACCGCAGACAGCTCCGAGAACGAAATTAGTTTGTTGACAGCTTCATTTATAACAAATGACAGTAATTTTTCTATTTGTCCGGAAAACCTGAATACAGCAACTACTGATTCCCCATCAACAACTGACATTGATGATAAGAAAATACCAAGTGATAGCACTTCAATAATAGTGACTAGCGTTGTAGGAGGGAGTGTCGTATTAGCATCAGTCGCTGTATTAGTCAGTGCTATTATCGTTACTATTATCAAGAACGGGCGTATAACAAAAAATTCTATTGAAGCGCCAAACAGGTAACTATTAGAAAGGGAATTTAATCGTGTACAGCTTTGTACAGGACAAAATTTTTTAGAGCTAGTAATCACAAGGCTTTTGAGGGTATGAGCTGACCCTCCCATCAAGTATCCTGTGTGGTCTCTAACCTCCATACAGTTTACCGAAGTCGTACATGGAAGAAGTCAGCTCATTAGCCGAGAAGTTTAAGGCTTATTTACCTTGGCATTAAGCCCGAATCATCTTTTTATCCCTGTTTATTCTGTCTCTGATCCTTAGCTGTTCAATCAACAAACAGTGATTATTATAAGCGCTGGGGTATAGAAGCCTTGTTTGGCTGCTTGAAAAGTAGATTGTTTGATTCTTTACTCATGGGGCTGTTCTCAACAATGAATCTGTGATGGAAGTACTGATAATATTAATCAAAGGTCTTATTCCGAGCTCTTGCACTATTAATAATTTTTGTCTTTTATTAAGTTTCGAGTCGTCTAGGATCATGCGCATTTCGTTATGTCTATTTCCAAGAAGTGGTGCGACAATACCAGCGCTCCAGAGAGATAGAACCGCTTCGTACCGCTCACTGGTTAATTGAAAAACGGCTAAGTCTTCAGTACTAATAGCAGTATTTCGAGTGTCATTTTTCTGAGCACAAGCTTCATCAGTTGACTCGGGATCGGGTAAATAGGCTTGTGACAGTAAGTCTAAAAACAGTGCTGGAACATCACTTGTATCATCGCCTGCAGTAAATAATTTAGCAGAACCTTCAGTAAATTTGTCTCTGAGTTGATCAAGTAATAACACCAGAGTCGTTCCTTTATTGATAGTACGATCCATGTGGAGAGTGAAGGATTCTTTGATATTGTCAGGCCTATAGGTATAGCTGAGCATTCGTGCTCCTTTGAATGCGCAGTGATCCGAGAAGTATTTTGCAGCATCTTCTACACATGAAGGATCAACTGCAACTCGTTTGGAAGAATCAAATATATCCTTTTTGTAGCTAGGAAGAAAAATAGTTGAAGTGGGTGTGAGCCTTAGCTGAAATTTATTATTTTCAGTCCGAGTTCGAATATTTTTGGCAGTTACTGTCTCTGTAGTAGAATCACTTGATTGTGCTTTGAATTTATCTGTAAATTCGGATTGTCGGGATGCTAATTTAGCATTTAATTCTCTAGTGATACGTGATATTTCTGAAATATTTATTATTATTTTCGTAGGAAGCTTATATGAAGCTATTATACTTAAACCCTCGCTATGGATAATAAAGTGAGGTTCAGGGATGTGGTCTATCTCTAAAGATCTTTTCCAATTCCGTACTTCTAATTTTCTAGCTGTATTATAAATCAAAAGCACTCTTTCCTTGCCTCTTCCATCGTAAAGCCAATTTTTAAAAATATCGAGCATGCTTGATTGACTTTTATAATATGATCTATCTACGTGCTTTTTTTCAGGTGGAAAAAATATTGTTCCATCAATATCAGATGAAAAAACAATAATTAAGTTTTGATCTTCTGCTTTTTGAGCTAAATCATCCAGCTCTTGTTTGAATGCTTTTTGGGCATCGGTTTCATTGGGAACTTCGAAATTATTATCTTCTTCCTCTTCTTCTCGATCATCACCGTTATCGTTACTTGATTCACTGGTACTATTTTCGTCGTTTTCACTGCTGTTCTGATCTTCCTGGTTATCAGGTTCAGACGAATCGACCTGTTTGTCTCGAAAAATTTTTGAATAACCAGTGCCTGAAATGCCTGCACTTAACAGCGGAGGAAGTAAAAGGTCAATTTCTTCAGAGCTCTGGGGGTAAGCCCATAACGCCCAGTCGTATGCGTTTTTTAGTATCGCCAGGTTACGTATGAAATTGCTAATAATTGACTTTTGATTGAAAACTACAGATTGACCGGCAATTGATAGATTTGAGAATAATAAGATTATAAAAAAACAGGCTGTACTGATTTTGAACATTACTTATACGCACAATGATAGTGAAGATATAAAAATGTAGATCATATTCACGGAATACGCTTTCGAACTTATTGCATAGAATAGTCCTTGATGAATAACGGTGTTTTATTCGTAAGATTTTGTATGTCATCTGGCTCGGTTTTTATAGACTTAGCCACTCATTTTTCAAAAGAGCAAGATAAGCCTTTTTCCATTCAAACTCAGAACAGTGCTGCAAATTTCATTGGGAAGGGTCTGGATCCGTGAGTTCATTATCGATTAGTATTACACTCCGGTTCATGCTTCTCTTTATCAATATTACACTCGTAAGTACCCCAGTCATCCGTGTAAAAACGCTTGATTCCAAAAGGTTCCAAAAGGGCTTTAAGCTGCTTAAAAATAGTGTCCTTTCTTCGACCAAATACATAAGCCAAAATCGTATTGGTCGCATGATCAACAGCATACCAAATCCATCTCTGGTTGGATTTATTGCCTACAAAGGACCACTGTTCATCAAGCTCTGCAGCGTCACAGGTCAGTTCCATGTGAACTGAGCACTCATTGCTCAGCTCCAGAGTTTTAATATTAGGATTGACCTGAATAAGCATCGATCCTTTACTTTTTATAGTGCTCAATACAGTTGTTTTACTGATTTTTAGAACTCTACTTGTATCCCGGATTCCACTGCCATTGATGGCCATTTCTACAACTTGCTGCTTTACACCAGGTTGATAAGCTTTGTACCGCTATTTCAGCATAAAATAGTTAGCTATACAGCCATCGTTTACACAGCGATAACGCCGTACTCTATGATGATTGAAACCCGCTTTATTCACCTCCAAGCTGTCACAGCTTGGGCAGCGTACTTCTACATAACACGTCATGTGCCGTATCATACAGAAATTGCAGGTTTGGCCCACTACCCAACTGCTTACTGGCACTTAGCCGCTACAGAGCCTATAATTACTAACATTTTCGATTGCCTTATAGAATGAAGATATTACTATTTCTAGAGATAGTCTTTTTGCTTATTACTCGCTGGACAAGAACTACGTGGAGAAATGCAATTGCTCGCTGTAAGTCAAAGGCGATGGAAGGTTGTGAATATGTATATTCCTAGAGTTTCAACTATTCACGTGAACACAGCCTGCTGATGTTCTTATTTCTCCATTCTGCTGTTTTTTACCCACTGATATCCCTGAAAAGCCTAAGATACTGACTTGTTATTTAGCAAAGGTTTCCGATCGTGTTTTATTCTGTTTTCCTTCCGGGCGTATTAGCGCTCGCTGTTAGCCAATCAGCAGCGCCACTGTCTTTTCTTGAGCCTTCCTTTGCTAATGAGAAGTCATTGGTGCTGTCCGGAATCGATCTTGCTGGAGGGGCATTATTCTCCTCAAGTATCCTGCAATACCTATCCTCCGGTTATCAAAAGGAACAAGCTCTAAATACGGTCAGCTTACACTGGCAAGCATTCACCCCTGTAACCTTGTGCAGCCGTCAGTCCTTGCAGGTGCTGGAGCTGTCAGCGGTTCGATCTCTGAATATCCAGCCAGTCCAGAAAGAGGTACGGGGACAATCCCTGTTCTGTGCCACAGTTGAGCCTGTCGAGGAAGAAGGCAGTCGTGAACTGTATGTAACCATCGATAACCAGGGGCAAGTTGATCTTAGGAGCAGCTTTGTAGGAGCAGAAGAGCAGCCGACACCTCTAGCACAACTGCAGGCGGTATCAAAAGACAACCTCGAGCTGCCGGGCCTGATACTCGCTGCCAGTCTGTTTGGGGGAGAGGAGCCGTTAAGGCTGGACATGTCGGGAGTACGGCTCAGGAAAACACCCCATGGCAACACTAATTCCGGCTCACTACCTTCCCAGACTACCGGTGGTCAAAGCAGCGTAACGGGAGGCTCTGAAGATGGTAATAGATTGGGAGATGCTAGTAGTTCGGAAGAAGGTAGTAATGATGGCGGGGGAGACAAACCTAACGAGTATATTACATCACCTGCATCTCACTCAGACGATTCTGATTTTTACGAACAATTATTGACAGCCCTTGATAATGACGACTTGGAAACCTTTAAATCACTCTTGGAAAAACATAAATTAAGTTTAAACGTTAAAAAAGACAATGAGTTTTTATGGAAAATCGCATTACGTAAAAAGAAATTTAAAATCTTGCATTTTTTGTTGAGGCATCTAAATGTGGATTTAAGGGGAGATCTTGAAATCCTGAAGACAGTTTGTCGATATGCCAGAGAGAACCGGTTGGAATTGGTGCAGTTACTGTTAAAGCTTGGGGTTAGTTCAGCTCTATCAGAATCTAATTTAAATGATTGTTTGTATAATGCCATTCGGTACGGTGGGGACGTAAATCCGAAAGATCAGGTAGAAATCGTGCGTTTGTTGTTGGAAGTAATAACTCAGCCGGATGAGGATTATATATCTCATGTCCTAATGTACGGCGGAAACAAATTAGAGCTGGTGCATTTGTTGTTGACGTCAGGAATCAAGCCGGATGCTACGGATCTATATGACGTCACTCACGACGGCGGGGAAAATCAGATAGAGCTGTTGCGTTTGTTGTTGAGAGCACTAACCCCAGACACGGAGAGATCTTCTACAAATATATCTGGAGCCATTGAGAGCGGAGGGGAAAACCAGGTTGAACTGGTGAGGGCGTTGTTGGAAGCTGGATATAGTGTGACTTATTTAAATATGTCTACAGCCATTCGGCTCGGCGGAAAAAACCAGGTAAAACTGGTGGATTTGTTGTTGAGTGGCAAAATTCACGATCTGAACGATACTAATATATCCGAAGCCATTCGGTACGGCGGAGAAAACCAGGTTTATCTGGTGAGTAGGTTGTTGAGTACTGGAATTATTCATGTGACTGATTCAAATATGTCTGCAGCCATTCAGCACGGCGGAGAAAACCAGGTTTATCTGGTGAATGTGTTCTTGAACATGAATTATAAACAGACTCTTCAGAATATACTTGATGTCATTCGGTACGGCAGGGAAAACCAAGTAGAACTGCTACGTTTAATGGTGGAACGCATGAAACCTGGTCATAATATGTTTGATGCTCTGCCGTTCACAGTTATATGGCATGCTATTGAGCACGGAGAGGAAAACCGGATGGAGCTGATTGATTTATTGATGAGACTCGTTATCAAACCAAAATATAAGGAAAAATTTTTGAAAATGTTCAGTGATTTCTTAAAGCAAAAAAACTTAAATGAAGGTAAAAAGAAAGCTATTGAATACGCTATAAGTTTAGCAAAACAATCGAAATCGTAACTATTCAGCATCCTTGAATCCGAACTCTGAAAACTGGATTTTTTATAAGCACCCAACGAAAATCTGTCATGCTTTAGTCTTCATGGAACCTGTTATCTTTGGCTCTTTTGAAAAACGAGTGGGTAAACATGTATATTTATCTTACTCGTACCCCACTATTGAATCCACTTGAAGGCATCCATGGAAGACCTTTTTCAGACTGCGCTAGGCATTACCGCACCTTGGTACATTGAGTCTCTAAAGTTTAATGTAGAGCAGTCTCGCATGGATATTTTCATTAATTTTCAACGAGGAGCTACTTTTAGAGATAACGAAGAAGACGACCCATCTGGCAAGGAATACAAAGCATACGACACCGTCCAAAAAGAATGGCGTCATATGAATTTCTTTCAACACGAATGTTATCTGCATACTCGTGTGCCGAGGATCAAGCGAGACGATGGCAGGGTACGTCTGATTCCGCCACCTTGGCCCCCTGTGTCAGCATAGATGTCGCCTCTTCTGGTACCAGGTTATCGTTGTGTTTTTGCAGTGCGGCGGCAGTTTCAAGAGTTTTTATAGTGGACTCGCTGATGGGAATCCACCGCTCAACACGACTGGGGCTGGTGACTGTGCTTTTACCTCGACCGCCTTTGGTGCCACGTTCTATATCTACCTTGCCTAATATTCTGGCCTGCTCAAGAGCGTGATTACAGTCCAGCAAAGCCGCTTCCC
>SIHQ01000066.1 GCA_004762125.1 Oceanospirillales bacterium
TGCCCGAAGAGCTCTCAAAGGTGTGGAGTTATGTCATAGCATCCGCAAAAGCCAGTACGATAAAGCTCAATCTGCCAATGACTGGGAATACTTTTATTCCCTCGCAGTCTAATTGTGTCTGGAGGATGGGTCTCTGTGATCTATCGAAAACTTTGCAACAGAACCCGAACTTGCCCCTCGGGAAATTCAGGGCACGATGCGCCGCTGGATAGGCTCTTACGGGTTTATTACCGGAGACGATGGGCAAGACTATTTCTTCTGCAAAAGCAATATAGTTCCTGAACAGAGAGAGATGCGTCTTAGGAATGATCAACCATTCCGCTTTACGGTGAGCAAGGAGCCAGACCCGGACGCAGAAGAAGGTACTACGGAAAGAAATGGTCGAGCTGCTAAGGTCATTGCTCTGGAGTGAATCAAATACCATCATACATCTTACTGATGTATCAGCTGTTCATTATGATCGGTATGACTATATGGATGAGAAGCGGGAGGCGATGCAGGCTTGGGATGAAGCTTTAAGAATCATCATTAATGGGTAAATAAATATACGTTATAGCTGTTGATTGGGTTAAAGAGTATAAAAGTACACAATATGGTTTCCTATGTCTGCTATTGTGTAATTAAGTACTCATTAATTTGGATCTGAAATGATGAACGAAGAGCTCCATATCCAGATATTTATTGATGGTGAATGGAAAGATGCGGCCAAATTGATTATCGATGACCCTGACGCAGGTCGATTTGGTCGGATTACTCTGGACTATGAGCTTGATTTCGCTGTTGAGAATTTAGAGCAGAAAGGGGCAGCGGCATGCTCTGTAAGAAACCAGGTGATGCCTTTTGCGGGTTATACAGAAAATCACTGGTTTTCTTTTCTGGATGACATTATGCCATCGGGCGCAGGTCGTCGTTTCTGGGTGCAAAGCCTCGGTATTGGAGCAAAAAAACCGGGTAGTAAGCAGGATTTCGAATTGCTGAAAGTGGGTACAATTGCCCCGATTGGAAATATGCGGATTAAAGAGTCATTACCTACTGATGCGTACGGCAATCGTATTGAAACTGTTTATTTCCCACTTCATCAAGTACTAGAGCGACATTCTGATTTTCTGGATCATGCAAGCAGTATGGGAGCTGTTGGTGGAGGTGCGACAGGTGCTGGTGGAGAAGCCCCGAAATACACGGTTCGCCTGAATACTCGGGAACAGGTCTGGATCGATGCCTATCAGGACGATGTCGCTAATCTGGATCAGCACTACCTGGTTAAGTTTCCGCGAGGCAAGCAAACATCTGATGACAAAGATGTCCTGAAAGCTGAAGCGGGTTACTACCGCTTTTTAAATGAGATCGGTGTGCTAGAAACCATCGACTCAAAAGCAATAATGTTCTTTGAAGAAGGTGAAAGGCTGTCTTTATGGTTGCCCAGATTTGATGTGGGAATCAAGGATGGAAAGCTGGTTCGGTATGGCATGGAGTCAGTCTATTCGTTGATGAATAAGGAGCCGGGTACGGACCTGAAACATCTGGACGTCATTATTGCTCTAGCGGCTGTTCTGTGTAATCAGGAAGGAGGTATGACAATTCAGGAGTTGGCGACCGAATGGGTTGTGAGGGATCTTCTGAATGTATGTCTTGGGAATGCGGATAACCATGGCCGAAACACATCGATCATAAAAATACCTGATGCCCCTATGCGGCTGGCTCCTGTGTATGACATGGCACCAATGAAAGCAGACCCTGAAGGAATAAGAAGAAGCACTGTTTGGGGAGCACCTTATGAGAATGGCGGTAATTATGACTGGGAAGCAATTGCGGTACTTCTGGAAGTGGAACTGTCCAAACTAGGGTATGGCGAAGTGGAAGCTGACCTGATTCTGGAGCGGCTTGAAGATGTTTCCAGTATGCTGGTGGGGTTGGAAGATAAACTTCGAAGCCATGGTGTGCCTGATCGTATTCTGAATTTCCCAAGCATTGGAATTTCCACAGTAGAACAACGCTTGAGAAGCTGGGAGTTATTAAATGACGAGGGATAGAAAGGAAAGGTTGGAAGAAAAACGACGAGAGCTTTCTATTCAAAAGGCGAACAGGGCCGTTAAGCTCTCCCCTCTCGTTGAAGAGTCAACGGTATTACCTGCTGTTTCCACAGTATTGGAAAGCATTAATTCTGAATACCACAACCGAAGAAAGAGAGTTGAATTCTCAGAAGATCGTACTGAGGTGCTTCTGGAAATATTGGCCATGGCCTTTCACGATCAAATTACCCATGGTCAGTTGATCAGAATGATGAGAAGAGATGTCCTTGGTTATTCTCAAGATCAATTTGTACAGCTAACCAAAGTAAATAGAAAAACTTTATCGTTAGTTGAGGGTGATAAAACAATACCAAGCCTGTCTGTTTTGCTGGAGCTTTTGAAGCCGTTTGGCCTTGAGTTAACCGTTACACCCAAAGCAGAGGGTATGAAAAAGAGGCTAGTGGATCGATTGAAAACGACGAATGACGGATAGCTTGCCAAAGCAGTGGATCAGGTCAAGATTTTATATATAGATCGTTGATTTTATTTATATTTTCGAGGCGTTGATATAGTATTCAGATTGAGTCTTTGGAAACAAAGACTGCCGCTTTTTTGTCTCGTTTGCCCTTGGTTAGGAATTGCGCTTCTCAGCGGCCTCCCGGTAGCTTCAAGCTCCGGGAGCATTATCTACTCTTCTTCTTTGCGATGTTCAGCAATATATTTTCTTACGAACCGCCTGATTTCCTGAGCTGCAGTGCGATCATTGCGGATACAGGTGTCTATAAATTCTTCTCGAAGAGATTTTGGGAGTTTAATCGCCATTTGAACGGTTTTATCTGAGCTGGAAATGTCAGATTCATCAAGATAGGGTTCTGTTGCAAACTGACGTCGATTTATAAACCTGCTACCTTATATTCAGTCATGGAGGTTTAGTTGAGCCTTTTACCATGAACTTTTCCAGTCGCCTCTTTCCCACAGATCTCATGCTTCAAACCATCCGCTGGTACCTGCGCTATAACTTGAGCTACCGCGATCTGGGGGAAATTTTAGAAGAGCGTGGCGTCGAGATCCATCACGCTACTCCCTACCGCTGGGTTCAGGAATACGCTCCACAACTGGAAGCGGAACACTGTAAACGTCGCAAGTCTTGTGGTACCTCCTGGCGTATGGATGAAACGTACATCAAAATCAAAGGCGAGTGGGTCTGCCTCTACAGGGCAGTCGATACAGGAGGGGATACAGTGGACTTCCTGCTGACCAAGAAGCGAGACAAGAAAGCAGCCTTGCGGTTCTTTAGGAAGACTATTCGCCTCAACGGCATGCCCGGGAAAGTGACCATCGACAAGAGCAGGTCCAATACGGCAGCCCTGGAGCAACTCAACAAAGAATAGGAGAAAACGGGTCAGCCAAAGATCGAGATCCGGTAGATCAAATACCTGAATAACTTGCTAGAGCAGGACCACCGAGGGATCAAACGAAGGACAAAACCCATGCTCGGATTCCAGAGTTTCACAACCGCCCGGAGAGCTCTGAAAGGTGTGGAGCTATGTCACAGTATTCGTAAAGGCCAGTACGACAAAACTCAATCAGCTAATGGCTGGGATTACTTTTATTCTCTCGCAGTCTAATTGTGTCTGGAGGATAGGTCTCAGTGTTCTATCGAAAACTTTGCAACAGAACCGGTTTTCTCGAGTCAGTATGGCAGAGAGGTTGTTTTCTTGTGTCTGGGAAAATTGCTTGAGTAGATCAACAGCAAGGTGTTGATCTTCTGGGCTAGACTTGGTCATGGTTTGCTTTTGGGATTTTAAATCTTTACGACTTTTATAGTCGTTTTTTCTCTTGAACAAACCTTTTCTATGACTGATTTAAGAGCTTAAATCAGTGCCATTGACACGAGAGTCATATCAGCAACTTGGGCTAATGCAATTTATCAGGGGTAATCAATGTGTCGACTAATTCACAAAATGCTGGGCTAGCTGTTGCAATGTTGATGTACTTGCATCAGGGGCATGCACAGTCTCAGCCCATGATGATAGAGCAATTAGCAGAAGTTTACTTTGTTCAGTATATAGATAGCAGAGCCTCTGTGAGAGAGGATTTTAATCCATCTGTTTATTCAGCAGATATGAAAATTTTCAACATTGTTCCTCCTGCTACCCCAACAAATGTAGAGAAATACATACAACAAAAAATATCGAACAATGACATAGACGACTCCACACAAGGCATCTCTAAAAACATTCTAAATACGAGCGTAGATGCTAATTTAGCTAGACAGGAGGATATACAAAAGATCAGAAAAAAAAGGATGGCTACCGAGGAATATACGCAAGTCGGAAAAAATGGTCGCATCTTTGCTATGTATATAGATGAACAAAACCAGCTTATCGCTGCTGGATTATCTTTTAAATGCGGATTAGAGCACATGAATGTTCGGCGATTTTCACCAAGTGGTACGTTGGATGAAAAATTTGCTACTCATGGTCAGCTGAATATCGATCTAAATGCTAAACCTTTTCATAATAGAGCGTATGCAGTATCTCCAGGAAATGATAATACAATCATAGTAGGTGGTTATTCCTTCCCGGGTATTAACTTTAATTGTCAAGGTTTTGTCTATGCTGACTCCACGATATTTCGGTTAGATTCAGAGGGCGCTCTTGATGAGGCCTTTGCTAATAATGGTGCTTTTGTACACGACTTAACCGGAAGGTTTCACCAAGATCGAATACGAACTCTGATTGTAGATCGATCAGGAGGCGTATTTGCTGGAGGGTGGGTTGCTGACGATAACAATTTCGATATCTGCGCTGTTCATCCCGACTTCTCGTATTCTCAGTTCTCAGCCTTAATTCATACCTTTTCTAATGGTACGATCGATAGCGTGTTTTCTGCACCAGAAGAATTAATGCATACGACAGACAGAGTAATGGACATCAAACAGACCGATACAGGAAAAATTCTGTCGGCATGTATTGATTTTAATCCTCGTCGAACAGTCCTTTTTCAACTGGACTCTGTTAATGGTGAGCTGGATAATAATTTTGGCAATAATGGAAGTGTTGCTCTTGATGGAAGCGGGGGAGATGCTTTTATTGCGCTGGCTCAGAACGGAAAGATCCTGTTTGCATCGAATTCTGTAAATGAGATATCTATCATCCGTCTTCACTCCAATGGAACCATCGATTCTTCATTTGAAGCAAGAACTAGCGTTGTTTTAAATGTTCAGAACACTATTTTCGGTATAGCTGTTGACAGTAATGAAAGAACTATTCTTTTGGAAGGAAACATAGATTTTCCAACAGAAAACAAATATTTTGTTGTTAGGCGATTATTACTAAATGGTACTTTGGATACTACCTTTGGTGAAAATGGCGAGTTCACCATAGACCTTCCCGGAGCACCTGATGGTATTATAGACACGCCTCTTGCTGTTGATCTGAAAGGCAATACTTATATTGGAAGCTTCACCGAAATTTCGGGCCAACGAAAACCAATTATTATTAAATTGGATAACAATGGTGTCTTCCAGCCTTGTTATGGTAGGAGTGTCCCTACCCTGATTATGGCTCCAGCATTAGTTGTCGAAAATGGCATTCATCTTTCAGTCCAAATATACACAGAACCTGAGCTGCGATGGCCAGTCATAAATCTAGAACTTAAAAACGATACTGTTGAAGAAAGTAATCAATGGGCAAACGATAGTTTTTTTGATTTTTCAGATCTAATGCCCGACAGCCAGTACCGGCTTACTCTCTTCTATTGTGATGAAGAAATAATTTATCACGAATTTCACACGCCAACATTATCTTCTGGGGAAGCACCTTTCCTGCTTATAGGGGTGGTAACAACTGTAGCCATCATCACAGTCATTGCTACGGTTGCTATTTCTTCAGCCATTATATATATCCAATACAACAAGCACAAAAGTGGCTCACATAATATCGAAATCCCACTTAATAATGTACGAAGTAGCCCAGTTGTAGATAGGCATTTATGATGACTATATTAAAAGTACCTGGTTTTTTAGTTGCTTGTATATGCTTGGCGAATAACCTTTTTGCACAAGGTTTTCATACTGATGCCAGCGAAACCAACAACAATGATCGTATCAATTCCCTGACAGTGACTGACCAAAGAGACATTATAGTCGCTGGATACTACACCGATTGCGATGGTCGATTTCATTCCCTACTCGGCGGAGTTGATTCAACAGGAAAATCTTTAGAAATGTTTTCTGCCAATGGTTTTCTATTAAACTTGCTTGATGATTCGCAGACTACTGTTAGTGCGTTCTTATCTGTATCCATTATTGATAGTCAAATAGTAGCTGCAGGTTTTGTAGCTCACAGTGATACACATGTTAATAGTGTCGTAATCAGGTTAGATTCAAACGGAACCTTAGATAATACGTTTGGCACTAATGGCCGTTTTATGCATGATTTCAGTGCTATTAATTACGTCGACAGAATTATAAGTATTGCAACTGTGAATAACACTATCGTTGTTGCTGGAAATTCTATTCGACCTTTGTTATCAAATTCCAACGTAGGGGGATTTGATTTCTTTGTGGCCAAAATAACAGCCAGTGGTGAGCTGGATCGGAACTTTGCTTCCAATGGTATATTTTGGAAGGATATTGGGCAAAGAGAGCAAAGTGATAATGTTGCCAGCGTTTTAGTTGATCTTGATGGGACGATTATTGTGGGCGGAACATCAATTGATGGTAATGGTACACCATCGCCTGCATTGTTACGTTTAACAAGTAATGGACAGCTTGATACAGAATTTGCTAGCGGAGGTGAGCAGGATTTATTTTCGACGAAAGCCCATATCAGCCAGTACTCGTTATTATCACCAGATGGAATAATTTACGGTGCTGGCTCTACTTCAAATAATGATTTTATGATAATTGCCTTTCATAGTAATGGGACTCTGGTAGATCAATTTGCTAGAAATGGTATTTTTACTCAATCTAGATCTCATGACGATGTATTAGAGGCTCTGGTAATACTGGAAGATTCCAGTATTCTGGCTGTTGGAAGGTCAAATGGCTATGCTATTCTTTTACAGCTTTCTGTAAATGGACAATTAAACGCGTCCTTTGGTGATGAAGGTATTTATACTTTTGAGACATTCAGTAATTGGCAACCAGGAAGTTTTTCTGCTCTTGCTGCTTATGAAGGTGAAATAATTGTCGGAGGCTATGATTTAAGTCGACCTGAACGAACAAAACTCTCGGACGAAGATATTACCTTAGTGAAAATTAAAGAAAATGGAGTCCTTGATTTGTGCTTTGCAAATATAGAGTTGCCTCTGGCAGTCTCAATAATGCTAAACAATCAGTCTGACAGTAAGTCGTTTATTAATGGACGCGTCGATATTAAAGGAATACTTGAATTACAACCTCCTATAACTGTAAAACTCTATAATGAAATGAATACTAATGTTGCGAGTACAGTTGTTGAATTGGGTGTTTTATTTAACTTTGCTGACTTAGAGGGAAATGAATACAGAATAGATATTGATCAATGTGAGCAGCGTCGCGCGACCATTTCGAAACTGCCTTATAAATAAGGCTTTGCTGCAATGCTAAACAATCCAGTTTTTTGATAACCTATAGTCAGTTTTGTGGTAGTGGGTCAAATGTAAGCGCTAATTTAACCCACGTCCTACCATATTAAATCCCGATGAGAAATCATAAGCCTCTCAATCACAAAGAGGCAATGATGACCATTCGCAATGAACTCACTGCACAATGGGAGCAACGACTCCAGTCCTGGCGTGATTCCGGATTAAACCAGAAAGACTGGTGTGATCAACACAACGTGAAGCAGCCTCAATTCTGGTACTGGAAGAAAAAATTAACGACGGCACCTGATTCTGGATCTTCACTTCATGAGAGCACAGACACTCCTGCTTTCGTGGCGGTTGCTCTGGCTCCAGAAGTATCAACGTCCTTAACAGTCGCATTACCGAGCAGGCTGATTGTATCCGGGATCGATCAGTACAATCTTCTTCTTGCTGGTCAGCTCATCGAGGCTCTGAGATGAGTGCTGTCATGCGACCCTCGACGTCGCTGACCAACGTCTATCTGTATCGTGACTCTATCGACTTTCGGAAATCCTTCAAAGGCTTGGCCGTCTTGATTGAACAAGAATTAGGGCATAACCCATTTGACGGGAATCTTTATGCGTTCACTAACCGGCAACGGAACAAAATAAAATGTCTGTTTTGGGAAGATAACGGGTTTGTGCTCTACTACAAGAGCTTGTCAGAAGATAAATTCAAGCGGCCAAAGAAAACAGACGACCTGGTCACACTGACGGGACAACAATTAAACTGGCTCTTGGATGGCTACGACATCAGCTTGATGCAACGCAAAGAAAGGTCGTAAGCCTCTATCAAAAGCGATTCCACGACATCAGATTCATATTGACCTGAGCGATGAAGAGAAAGAAGGGGCGGTTGATACTTTCTATACGAAAGTGAAAGAAGAACTCGATATTATTCCGGCTAAAGTTAGTGTATTGGAATATTTGCAGCAAAAAGCAGTGTTTATTGAGCAGGATGAACACCTGCAAGAAAAACGGGTTATCAAATCCGCAATACTCCCCAAACACCTTATTCCAAAATCAGCCGTCAGTGTCCGTATGCTGGCCTATATTATCGTTGCTAAATATTGCGATGCACTCCCCCTGTATCGACAAGAAAAAATCCTGACCCGTTATGGTGGCTCCATCACCCGAACGACCATGGCTAACTGACTAATCCGGTTATCGTTACAGCTTCAGCCATTGATTAACTTGATGATGGATTACCAGCGAGAGGGGAATATCATCAATGCCGACGAAACCACCATTCAGGTACTCAAAGAAACGGAGAAATCGATCAACTCCGACAAATACATGTGGGTCACGTTGGGCGGCCCACCCAATCAACAGTCGGTTCTGCTTCACTACGATCCTTCCCGAAGCAAGGAGGTGCCACTGCGCCTGTTTGAAGGATTCAGTGGTTACCTGCAAACCGACGGTTATGCCGCCTATAATGCTGTGTGCAAACAAGAAGACATCACCCAATTGGGCTGTTTTGACAATGCCCGTCGTAAATTCACGGACGCAAAAAAAGGCGAAGCCAAACCAGGCAAGAAGCTGAAAAATAATAAAGTCAGTAAAGCCGATGTGGCTCTTGGGAAGATCCGAAAGCTTTACGCCATAGAAGACGAAATTAAAGAACTACCTGCCCAGGAAAAACACCATCAACGACAGCAATACAGTAAACCATTGCTGGATAACTTGCATAGTTGGCTTGAGAAAAACGTTATCCGGTTAGTACCGGACAGCTTGACCCATAACGCCATGAGTTATGCTCTGAACCAATGGCCAAAGTTGGTCGTGTATTGCGAAAAGGGCTCTCTCAATATCAGCAATGCCGCAGCCGAAAATGCTATCAGGCCCTTCACTATTGGCCGAAAGAACTGGCTCTTTGCCGATACGCCCAAAGGAGCAAAAGCCAGCGCCATGTATTACAGCCTGATCGAAAGCGCGAAAGCCAACGGTTTGGAGCCCTTCGACTACCTGAGTCATATTTTGAAAGCACTGCCTTACGCTGACACCGTAGAGAAGTTGGAACAACTCCTACCTTGGGCAGTGAAGGCGACCGGGGTGCTTTCAAAAATAACTGAATAAGGAAGGTGGAGCAACTACGTGGGTTTAATTGGCACTTACTGTGCAACAACCGGATAAGATTGCGGCTGGGCGCAATCTATCCTTATTCGTTAGGCATTCTTGCTTGAGTGTTAGGATTATTATTGAATTTTTATAAAGAACTAAGAACTAAGAACTAAGAACTAAGAACTAAGGAATGATTGGAATGAATCCTATAAACACGGCGAGCACCTTAAAAGAACCTACACATACTGAATCTGACGATTTGTCCAGCCAAAGT
Source organism: Oceanospirillales bacterium (assembly GCA_004762125.1). Taxonomy (GTDB): domain Bacteria; phylum Pseudomonadota; class Gammaproteobacteria; order Pseudomonadales; family Endozoicomonadaceae; genus Endozoicomonas_A. The sequence goes on from SIHQ01000066.1 coordinate 9,957, forward strand.
GAAGCGTCATGTACTGTCGAATCTAAAATTCCAAGATCAGAGCATAGCCACCCACAAGGGAAGCATATAGCTCAACGCCCAGCAAAAGAATGGAATTGCGATTATGGATGTCCAGATGTCTGGGATTTAGAATTTGAGCAAGCAGTCGTCAATGGTACAAAAAAAGTAACTTCCGAAAAAATAAGCAGTAAAGAGTTAGTGCAATACTGTTCTAATGCGAGAGCTACTATTGCAAAAAAACGAAATAATAAGCAGGCACTTTTTTTTGGAAAGAAACGATCTGAACCATCTTTTACATGTATGAAAAAAAACAAATATAGCTATGCGTTAGATCGGGCGGTAAATATTAAATATGATGATTGCTTTTCTAAAGATTGTAATAATCATACACTTGAATGGATGGGGATAACATTTAGCCCCTTCAAAAAAAAATTTAGATATGGACTCGTTTTAGGGGTGATCAAAGGAGAGAAGATACCATTAACTCAGTATGTATTTAGTCCTTTATTAAATAGCCAAGCTGTCCAAATATTTTTTGGCTCTGAGCAAAGTGACTATATTTCAGGATTAAGCGATCGAAAAGAATCAGGGGTTTGGCTTCATTCTGATCCCAAAAAAACTGATCAAGTTATGGATTATGTTTACCAATTGATTAATGTAGCTTTACAGGGAGACTTAACAGTTATTCCAAAATTACACTGGTGGTATGTTCATCTTGCACCTGATCATCGTGGCTCTGGGGGAATCGCTGAGATGATAACTAGCATTCTATGTAGGCTGCATGGAGTTGATTTACCACCTTGGAAAGAGGGTGTTGCTCCTTCAGTAGAAGTTTTACTTGAGCCAAGTGAAGAAGAATTCTGTAAAAAATATCATGAACTATTCGCTAGCAATAATTATGAACTGAAAAAATTATTTCAGGGCACCCCCCTGTGTCAGCATAGTTGTCGCCTCTTCTGATTTTTAAAACTAAAGATCTGGGGCGGCAGGAAAAGAACAAAATGGCTCGATATTCAACTGAAATGAAAGCGTCTGTTATTCAGAAAATGATGCCTCCAAACAACGTGTCTATTGCCCAATTGGCCCGTGATACTGGCATCACCGATGCCACTCTGTACACTTGGCGCAAACATGCAAAAAATCAAGGTGTGGCTGTGCCCGGAGACGGTAAAAATCCAGATCAATGGAAGCCTGAAAACCAGCTCGCTATCATTGTTGAAACGGCGACCTTAAATTCAGCAGAAATGGCAGAATACTGGTTCTGTTGCAAACTGACGTTGATTTATAAGCCTGCTACCTTGTATTCAGTCACAGTAGTTTAGTTGAGCCTTTTACCATGGACTTTTTCGGTCGCCACCTTCCCACAGACCTCATTCTCCAGACCATCCGTTGGTATCTGCGCTATAGCTTGAGCTATCGAGACCTAGAA
>SIHQ01000067.1 GCA_004762125.1 Oceanospirillales bacterium
TAAAGTTATTATTCCCTGCTTGGTGGTAAAGTGCTCGCTTAATGGCCAGCTTAACTTGAGAACGGACGATCTATATCAGAATGGATGTTTGTTAAATTAATCAACCGAACCGCCGTGCTACGTGATCTGTATGGCCGGTGGTGTGGGAGGAGGGGTATCGTGAGGTACCTCCCTATCCCGATTACCCGCTATTCAGTCATCAAATCCAGAGCATGACGCGATAAGGTCATGCAGATATAATGTGAACGATTACCACACAAATCTTGAGATACTGAAATGACAACGGCAAATGACACAGTTTGGGGGATGACCTCTAACCCTGCGATGGCCAAGCAGCTTGCCGTTCGTGATGTACCGTCCCTTGTTTACGATGCTGTAAATCTTGAGGGCGTGGCAATGACCATGCCAGAAGTTCAGACACTTCTGGACGGGATAACTGTTGGTGGTCATAAGATCAGTGATCAGAACATGGCTCTTAACCAAGCTGATGCTTGGAAATACCTTTTTAGTCTTGTCTCCGAAAACAGTTTCTCTTTCACAAAAGATGTTGCTTTAGCAATCCATATAATTGCTGGGAAAGAAGAAGCTCTTGAGTGGGGTGCTTTCCGTACAGGAAACGTTACTATCAGTGGTTCAGATCATGAACCGCCTTCGCCTAAAGAGCTTGAGCAAGCATGGTCTGATATTCAACAAGAAGTTAGTTCTTGCAGCGACATCTATGATCAAGCGATAACGGCCTTCCTCAGAATGGCAAGAGCCCAACTCTTCTGGGATGTTAATAAGCGTATGGGCAGGTTTATGATGAACGGTATCCTCCTCAAAGCAGGATTCCCAATCATTAATGTTCCAGCCAAGAAACAAAAAGAATTTAACCAGCTCATGCTGGAATTTTATGAATCTGGTGACATGTCTCCAATGAATACATTCCTTCGTGCATGTGTTAATCCAAAGATCATAGAAAACTTCAAATAATACGCGGGTAACGCGCTTCAAACAGAAAAATACAGCTGGCTGTTTTCACTCCGTTCAACATTTTAGCCAGCTATATTTTTCCGCTTAAGCGGGCGTTATGTGGCTAAAAATTGTAAACGCAGCAATTTAATGATAACCGGCATGAGTTGTTCTTCCCGTTAACAATATCTTTAAACGCAAACGAACAGATTCAACATTTTCAAATTTTAATAGAGCGTAATGATGAACCCCATCTTGTTGGCAATACCAATTCCAAACTAACATCACTAGATTATCTCCATTAGGAGTAATGTTTATGAATATCCACTGTTGAAAGCTTTCCACCCAGTACAAAGTATTGTTGTTTTCTTGTGATGCAAATTCATTTGCAGCATCTAGCATTGACTCCCAATTTGAATCAATAGAAAGCTCACCAATACATTCTGTAAGACTACTCAAGCTTTCTGCCAGTGGACTTGTATCCGGTTGCAATTCAGAAATACCAATATTTACTGAAAGTACTCCAGAGTCAGTAGCCTCTAGTAAGAGGGTGCCTCCATATTGCTCTTCATTGAAAATTTTGCATGAAGGGCTTTTTAAATTTTGAAATAATGTATGTACCATAGAAGCAGCAAATTTTGAGATTTTGGGTGACAGAGAATATGGAGTTGCAGTTGCTATGCCCTCAATAGCAAACGCCGAGCTGGTTGAAAGAGGAACCGTGGACTTTAGGGAAGGTGCTTTTTCTACAGTGCAGCATGGATCATCTTTACGTTCTCCTATAAGCATAGAACCTTGGAACAGGTTATTTTCCCCTTTAAGGGTGTCAACTGCAGCATATAATGCTGACCCGCAATCACTACATGATACATTCTTATAACCAGCAACTTCACTCTTACAAAACGGGCATTCACTAGAAAATACATTCGTACAACATGAATAGGCAACAAAGAAAGCTACTTTTATTGCATATTTATACTTCGCAGACATTAACTCACCTAGGGTATTAAGCAGAATAGGACTGATTGTAGGCTAGCATCACGATTCAGGCCTTTCTTCGCCCCTTCACTGCATAGAGTTAGACAGCCAAGATCGCCACATAACACATATGAGCCCTAACTCCGTCAAGGGACAAAACAGAGGAAAGCAAAAAAGCAGAGGACACCCACAAATTTGACAACACCAACACGCCGTCTACTTTTCCCCTGACTCCCACAAGCAGTAAAAAGTATGACCCGTGCCAGACGCGCCCTGATCGATACAGACACAACTCCTTACTACCACTGCATGGCACGCTGCGTACGCAGGGCTTTCTTATGGGGTGAAGATCACCTGACGGGAACCAACTACGAACATCGCAAAGCCTGGGTTGTTGAGCGTCTGGAAGAACTGGTCTCGATGTTTGCTATCGACGTCTGCGCCTATGCAGTGATGTCCAATCACTACCATGTTGTGTTGCATGTGGATCGTCAAGCTTGTGACAACTGGAGCGATACCGAAGTATTGCAACGCTGGACGCTGCTTTTCATTGGCCCGCTGTTGGTGCAGCAGTTTCTGGCAGGTGTTCCCCTGGATAAAGCGTCACAAAACAGAGTGAGTGAGTTTGTCGAAGAGTATCGCAACCGCTTGCAGGATATCAGTTGGTTTATGCGCTGCCTGAACGAACATTTAGCCCGAAAAGCCAACGAAGAAGACGGTTGCAAAGGCCGTTTCTGGGAAGGGCGTTTTAAAAACCAGGCTCTGCTTGATGACGCCGCCTTGCTCACCTGTATGGCTTATGTCGATTTGAATCCAGTGCGGGCAGGCTTGGCGAAGATGCCGGAAGATTCCGATTACACGTCCTTGCAATTGCGTATACGACAATAGAATAAATCGCGAAAGGAAGCTGCGCCTTGCCAAACGCCAATGTTAAAACCCCTCTGCATACAAGGACAGAAAAAAGACACTGCTATTCCTTTTGCACTGGCCGATTACCTGGAACTGGTTGATTGGTCTGGACGTGCTGTGCGTGATGATAAACGCGGAGCCATTGAATACAGCCTGCCACCTATTCTCCAGCGCTTGAGAGTTGATCCAGAGGAATGGTTAAAAATTCTGCGTCCGAAAGGTCAACATTTTACTCAGGCTATTGGGCGGGTTGGTGCACTTAGAGAGTTTGCGGTTGGTTGACAGCCGTCCTTCGCTTATCTCTTGATCCGTTCCTCCTTTTATCATTGTTTCAGTTTTGTAGTGTTCCTTATAGATCGTTGCTAGAGCTTTGTGGTTTCTCTTTGAGATTTTGTGGGTGTCCTTTCTTTTTTATTACGAATTTCGTCGTTAACCTCGGTAACAGGCTTGGCAATTGTACGAAGTCTTTCGTCGGGATATTGCAGAATTTCCAGGAGCGCCATTCAAATTCTCTGATCTATAAGTTTGATTAGAAACTAATTTTAAATTTCTTTTCGGTATATAGGTAATTTTAAATACTACCGTTCTTATTTCAAGAGGTCGAGGCAGAATAAAACAATATCGATTGAGGTCAGTAGTGATTGGCGAGGGTGGGGTAAATGGCTATAAGGCGGGTGTTTTTTGTACGGGCAGAATAAGTCCGAGAAATGCTATTAAGCAAGACTAAGTGGATTTTTGTGATGCTAAAACGCCTTAAGAATATATCTTGCTAGACTAAATTTATATAATTGCTTTCTTAAGGAGAAGATCATGAACGGCAACGGGATTAACGCACCTCAAGGACCAATCCAGCCAACACCCCTTCGTTCAACCTCATCAGATGATAAAGCTCAGGTTGAAGCGAAGACCTATGTTTTAGACGGAAAAAAATCTGATATCTCGAAGCCCGCACAAACATCGCTGAAGGAACGATCTTCGTCTGTAAGTTCAATATCAAGTGTTGATAGTGGGTTAGGAGGAATGGCCTTAAGCACAATAGGTAGCTTGGTTGGAGCTCTTGAGAAGGCGGAACCTTCAACTAAAAAAACTGAGGTTCTATTTTGCTTGGATAAATTCAGTAAGTGTGAATCCCAACAAAAAGAACTCGAGCAAATGCTATTAGATCCTTCAACGTCTTTATCAGAAAAACAAAATGATTTTTTTAATAAAACCGGTTTTCTCGTACATTTACAAAGTGCAGATACACCTACAAAGCCTGAGGTGGTTTCTGATCACATTCAGTATATTCTTAGTGAAATGAATCAAATGATTAGTGACGACGGTCTTCTAAATAACCCAAGCAAGATTATTAGCTTTTTTGATGGCTCTAACCCTTGTTTTGAAGCATGCATCACACATTTTCAAGATACTTTATATGGAATTGGTAGTCCAAAACCTACAACCGATATAGACCGAAAGAAAACATCTGCGAATATTCTTACCGAGTTACTTTATGTGTTCTATGAAAAGCCTGGTTCCTTGACCGAAGACGAAGCAGTTGATCCTGATAAATTTGAACAGTGGGCTAAGGAAGTCAATGGTTTTGTGGGAGCTAAAGTTGCAAACGATGAATTAATTACAATACAAACTATCAAAGATTTTATTGAGAAAGATGAAGACGGTTTGTTTCCTGCTACAGAAGAGTAGTAAAAAATTTGACCTAATATTTACTCGGTGTGGTTTGAAGTCTAAAGCCTGCGGTTAGGCTTTTAACTGGAAATATGTGTTAAGAACTCATGTTACGCACTGTTTAAGAATCCGAAGTTCTTGGAACGATGATCTCAGTTCTGAAAGATAAATCTTCGCTCTTAACTCAAAATGATTCAAATGGAGCTTATTTGCCAAGACCTCAAGACGAAATGCCGAATATATCGACATAAATAAATGGTTGCTCTGTGTCAGAACTGTATGGCTCGGTGATTTTGCCATGGCCGCATTAGATTTAAGCGTTTTATGGAAGACTTCAACTTTCCGCCGTTTTTCGTAGATCGCCTTCAAAGCCTCGGCATCACACTCAAGATCGCTGCACACCAGATAGAGAATACCTTCACTGCCGTCTTTGTTCTTAAAGACCTGACGAAAGAGCAAAACAGTGAAATCCACACCTGCCATCCAGCCCTTTATAGGTTTTTCCTCTGAGAAATCAACAGTATCAATGCGTCGTGAACAACCTTGCTTTTTATCTTCTTCGCTCAGTGAAATCTTGCGATTTGACTTGCAAGCCATGACAAAATGCTTGTCGCATTTGTGCCGTATGTACATCATGTTTTCGTTAGAGCAAAACCAACTGTCAGCTAGTACATAGCGGAACTTGAGCTGATTATTACAGCAAACAGTTAGCATCGCCCGAAAGTCCTCATTTTTTGTGTGCTCTGACTTACGGCGCACTTTTTTTGTCTTCAAATCCGTATATTTAATAGGTTTTTCTATTAGTTTGTAGGCCACAGGAATAGACACATCTGCGGCGTGGTAAACAAAGTTGAGAAGGTTGATACCTTTAACCGATCGATTAAAGACGTGGTCAAAATGCCATGAAATCAGATCGTTTTCGTCACTGTAGAGCTTCTCCTGAATGGTATCATCCGCGATGAGAACTCCGTCGTCACTCTCAATTTGACGAATGATAGTTTTGACGTGATACCAGAGTGTTTTACTATCAAAATGGTTTCGAGAAAGGAGCCTGGTTACCTGATCGTGACTGTAAGCACCATCCACCAGGGACGACAACTGGGTTGCTGTCGTTTTACCAAAGGAGGACAGCAGGTAATCGCTATACAGTTCAAACAGCTCTTTGTTCATGCTCTATAGAATGGCAGATTTTTATGGGTGCGTAACATGAGTTATTAGTACTCTTTCGCTTTTTCAAAATCGTTTTAAAAAATCGACCTGAATTTCATTATGTCTACTATCCTGCTTATCGTAAATGAAAGGTTAGAGTTAACGAAAACTCAAAGCCAAAAAGAAAATTGATCATTCGTGGGCTGATAAGTGCTAACTCTTTACTTTTTTCAAGAGCGAATTATGCTGAAAAAAATATTTATTCTCGGTGTAATGAGTGTCAATACACAAGCTGCAACCATTGGAGATTGTGAAGGTTCTACCCAACAATTGATCCAGTTTCTGGTCAATGATCAGGGGGCACACTATCGGAATTTTATCAGCAGTCATGATTTTGTTGCGCAGTTTACCCAAACGACCATTAACTTTTTTTCTGTTAGTTCTCTCGAAAAAATGGAATTTATTGGCTCTAATGTGATAAATGAGGATCATACTGGATACCCAGCTTGTAGTAAGGCCAGTGTGTATGTTCGTTCCAAAGAGTTTACTCCTGACTTACCGTCGATTCTTGATCAAAAAACGATGGAAGAAAACAAGTTGCTGTATTGTGCTAATGCGCACAATCCGCAGTTCGATCAGGAAGCAAAGCGCTTACTGGCAACAATGCATGTGTGCTGTTTGTACGATGAAACAAAAATTGAAAAAAAACAGGAGTACTCGGAAGAACAGAAGAAATTGTTGAAAATGATGCGCAGCACAGGATATTCATCACCAACGTATTGGTTCTATAGTCAGTATGAATATGCCAATGATGAGCAAGACGTTTGGGGCTTCTCGCTTGGCCTGAAACAATAATATTATCCACTTTTATTGCCAGTCTCTTTTCCCCTCCAGCCACTGCAAAATATCTTTTTTATACCAGCCCACTGATTTAGGTCCCAACTGTTTGCTCGATGGGAAGAGTCTTTTTTTTGTGTGAAGGTGAATGGTAGAACGACTGAGTTTGGTCAATTTCAGCACTTCATCAACCCGGATGATCTCGACACTTTCATTCACTTCTTTCGCATCAAAAGCCGTTTGCACGCTGGCCAGAGTACTCACTATGTGGGCTTCTCCGCAGTTGGCGTAAGGGATTTTCATACGATTCAGAAAACGGGTCAAATCACGGAGGTTGTTATAGCCTGTCCAGCTTTTTAGCGTATCTGTATTGAGAAGGTCGTTCATAATAGAGCCTCATTATTGACGTTGGATTTTCAGTAATTGCGTTGCTTTCAGTGGCTGGATATTGGAGAAATCAGATTCCCAGACTTCCTGATTTATGCGAGTTTTTTGGTGTTCATTTTGCTCAATCCATCCTTGTTTAAGAGCAACATCGATAATCCGTTCACCTAATTCAGTAAAGGAACTCACGCCCTGTCGCAGCAGCACAATGTTGTCCGGTGGTTGCATCAGAAACAGCGCAGGATAAGTTTGAATATTGGGTGCAGGAGGAGGTGTTTGTTCAATTCGGCTTTCTGGCAGGCTGGGTATAATAAAACCGTCTATTGAAATCGGGATCAGTTCAAAAGCATAGTGTCGGTTAAACAGTAAAACGGTTTGGGCTTGAAGATGGCAGAGCCTGCAATTCCCTTGATAATAGAAAACCAGCCCTGCTTTTTTTGCAATTTTTCTCAATACAGATTCTCTGGCATGAGAGGCCATGTCATCCCGTACTTTTGCCGCAGCCGGTGATATAGGTCTTCTGACGTTTTCATCTAACATTGGGTCGCTTTCAATCACCTGCTTTCCGATGCGTGCAAATCGTTCGGCTTTCTCTTTAACCAACCTGTCCAGGTATAAATAGTCACTGACGTTTTTCTTGCTGGGTTCGTCGATGGCTTTATCAAGATAGTGCCCAATGTTTTTTCTGATCCATGGGGTCGAAAGAGGAAGCTCTTTTGTTGTACTTGGTTGAGAGTGTTCCAGCTCTTTATCCGCGAGAGGCTCTGGCTCCTGAATCGATTCATACCAGAACCAGCCTTCCGAGTGTCGGTCAAACCAAGCGCTTTCGGCTGATACTGTGGTTGATAAGAGTAAGAGCAATATCAAAACCATCATCAGACGCGCTTCTGCCAGTTGGCTGCCCACCATCCCATGCATAGGGATGTCACCAGAGCCATAAAAGGTATCAGCCACACTGGAAACGGCAGCGGTACAATAATCAGGTATAAAAATAAGCCCGGAATCCAGTGGCACAGTCTTCGACTCCAGAGGTTTCTTAAAGGACTGGTGTAATGAAAATCGTGGTAGCGAATCCTTCGGCTTAAAAAGCCATCCAGAATAGCGGTGATCAATATCAAACCCCAGAAAGGCAGACAAACCAGTAACAACGCCATGCGTAAACACAGCTGAAGCATCAGGTTGAGCAGATTGTTGATAGCACTTCCGAAAAAACTCAATGCTTGAGTAAAGCCTTCTCCCATATTGCGGTCCGATGTTGTGTATTTCAGTAGAAAGGATTTGATACCAGAATCAACGAGGGCAACTTGATAAAAGTGTTGGCCGGTTTGCATAACCCAGAGACTGGTTTCACTGCCCAGAGTGTTGGCATAACGAGCGTGTTCTTGTTGAAGATGCTGATTCAACGATTGGCCTGTAAACAGTAGCCAGAGTAAAACCAGTATCAGTCCATAAAACCAGATCAAAATAGGATGAGTAGAAGAGTGCTCTGTCGCCATAGGATTAACCTGGTTCCTTTAGAATAGGAATCCGTCCTTTCAAAAGACGACCACCGCCGAGCCGTGCCACGTATTCAAGGTTAGGCAGTTCACCCAATAACTGCGGTAGAAACAGATCACCGCTTTCTTCCAGTTGTTGTTCACTGAGATTGCCGGTGAAGTCCATGGGCTTGTGGATATCTGTGCTCATGCCCTGGTTTCTTATAAAGTAGCGATATCGCACTGGTGGCAATTTATCGGTAATGAACTTTTGAGTATCGGGATTCTGGGTTCTCAAACAGATCAGATGATTGCAATTGTCGATGAGTTGATGGGCGGCTGCACGAGAGCCCAGTTGTGCTTCAAAGTCAGCCAATGTTTGGGTAGCGACGTACAACCGGAATTGTGCGCCTCGACCTTTGTTCAGTAATGACAACAACTGTGGACAGAGCACCTCAGCGGCTTCATCAATAAACAGATTGATCGGCTTGATGTTGTCATCACTCTGATTGTTGCCATTCTGAGTATTACCATAGTTGTAACGATCTCCGGCCACTGCGGCCAAATCAGCCAGAAGCAGTTGGCCAATAGCTTTACCCACCATGGGATCACTGAGCGCATCCAGCCCAAAATACAGAACTTTCTGTTGTTCAATCAAAGCCGCAGTGTGGGAACAAAGTCGAGAGTCGTTGATGTCCGTAGGATCTGGCGATAACAGTGCTGCCAGTGGACCACCCGTTAACATACCCAATGCCGGAAGAAGAGTAGCAATCATTTTGCCGTAGTGAGCTCGGTCGTGTTCAAACAGACTGATCAAGCCTTCGACATCGGTACAAGGCGACTCCGGCATGACGGTATTTCGATAGAGCATTATCCATCGTCGTGCAGTGGCATCAGGGTTATCTGTTTGTTTTGGTGATGGTTTCGAGCCTCCTTTCTTTTCATGTCGATTCATCTGTTTTTCTGCATCAGGAATATGTCGAGTACAGATAATTGTGAGTGCTTTGATCAATAATTTGGCAACACCGGCTTCCAGCCCTTGTCGAATCAATACCAGCGTTGGGCGTTGTCCGCATAATAAATATCCCTGAACCACTGCGTCCACGGCCTTTTGAGCAAAGGCTTGAAAAGGCGCATTATCACTACTGGACGGCATCAGCCCCGAAATACGACTGGCCAGTTCACTGGAACGATTAAAATGCTGCAGCAAATTGATGCGTATGGAATCACCAGGAAAGCCCGGATGGAATTTGATAAATCGGCTGGGCTCTCCTGACAGTTCACAGCTTCTGCGGGTATGGCGAGCCAGATCGTGGTCGCCTTTTGGGTCAATGATAATCACCGGCTCATTGCGTAAAACAGCTTGGGTAACCAGTAAGTCAAACAGTCGTGTTTTACCACTGCCGGGCACTCCGATGACCAGCGTGTGCATTTCGATCTGCTCCAGAGGTTGATACAAGGGTTGCTCGTAGTGACTCATGCCATGAATCCAGTGAGCACCCAGTGTGTTGTCGGTTTTCAGCGGCACATTATCGCTGCGTAATAAATCCCAGGCACGCTGACCATGTTCCCGCTGCCACTGAAAACCCCAACCTAACCACAGCCCTTGGTTTTGGTTATCCTCTTTTAGCGTTAAACAGTGTTTTTGATCCAGTGTCAGAAATGACAGAGGTTGTCCTTTAATGTTGCGGTGCTTTTGCCAGATAGGGAGTGCTTGAGAGAGTCGATACAGACAAAGAACGCCACACAGAGTTGCGGTACCTATAAACCCTGTCAGTGGAAGTGCACTGTAAAACGACATCACCAAACTAATCCCCAAAGTGATAAACCAAAGCAGGGCAGAAGCGCCTTCGTAATTAGGTCGCCAGTTCTGAAGGTAAGGCTTGTCACGAATCATTGGGATTCAGCCGCAGGTAGCCACTGTTTACATTGCTCGGAAACGGCTGGTTTCAAGAACACATACTGTTGCCCATTACGACAAACAATCAGGTTGTTGCCGGAAGGCTTAATCCAGTTCTGTTGATGCCACCGGGCAAGGCGTTCCTCAGCCGTTAGCGTGTCTGTTTTCAGATCATCCGGCCATTTCAAAATCAGGCAATCTTTTACCCATTTGACCTGTTCCGGTTCCAGTTGAGCGACGACTGTTTTTAGGTCATCGAGTGCATTGTCTTCACCGGGTGAATGTTGTTGATCAGTAGAAGGCTCTGGCAGGCCCACTGGTTGGGTCAGCGCTTCACCTTTCATGGCATGTTGCTGGATACTTTTCTTTCGGGATTGTTCGATGGCACTGACCAATTTATCTACAGCCAGAGGGCTTTTCTGTCCGGTCAATCCACTGATAAAGGTCTGCCAGAGAACGCCTTTGTCATGGTCGGGTTTCAGAACATCTCTTAGCGCATCTGACATCAGATGATTCAGTAACACCAGATTGATCCAGGTGTATTCAGAAGACAAAGGTTGCTCAGGGTGCTGATCACAGTGTTGCCAATGTGGTGTGTAGTAGTGGATTCGATGTCTCTGCAACCAATCCCCTAACCCGTATTGAAGAGCAGACCATTGACCGCTTTCCGGATGATTCACAGTCATGCAGCTCACGATACGACCGCTGTCATACAGCAAACCTGCCACTGCCGCCATTAATCGCCAAAGGGGTTGGCGTGCCCGTTGTTGGTCGGGGTAGAGATCGTTATCAAAATGAATCTGTTCGGTCGCCGCCACAGACCAAAGAGCCGTTTCCAAACAGTGACGAAGTGCACCTGCCGGTTCGCAATGATGCTGGGGATGCGCTGGTAACAGGTGCAGCCAAGTTGCCAGTCGATCCAGTGTTTCGTTGAACAAAGGCTGCAGTTCATTGGGCAATCTGAGTTGCCCATGAAGCGTTTCGATTAGGGTTTCATGGTGGTGCAGAATAGCACCGG
>SIHQ01000068.1 GCA_004762125.1 Oceanospirillales bacterium
GGCGATGGATTCACTGTTGATCGAGACGTCAACGGCGCGAGAAACATATTACTTAAACACTTAACAAGGTAGCTTGAACCTTAATCATAACAATGAATATTGCGTTCGTTGCGATTTAAATCAAGAGTCATTCCGTTGAGCTTTATTATTATTTTTATATGGATCTTCAAACCAGCCTGACGCTATGAGTAATAGTAAAAAATAAAACGTCAGACTTAATCGTTAAACACTCTTAATTATTTTCAGGCTCAGCGCCCTACTACTTATGAAAAGCAACCTGATTACCACCGCTGGAAAAGAAGCTTTACAACAAGAGCTGGACTATCTCTGGCGAATCAAACGCCCCGAAGTAACACAAGCTGTATCAGAAGCTGCCGCACTCGGCGATCGAAGTGAGAATGCCGAGTATAAAGAAGGCAAAAGAGAATTACGATCCATAGACCGAAGAGTACGTTTTCTTCGTAAACGCCTTGAAGTGATCAAGGTGGTTGAGTATTTCCCAGAACAAGAAGGCAAAGCCTATTTCGGTGCCTGGCTGGAACTGGAAAATGAAGAGGAAGAAATCCTCCACTGTCGAATTGTCGGTACAGATGAAATTGACACCAAAAAGGGTCACATCACCGTTGATTCTCCTATGGCACAAGCAGTGCTCGGCAAACAGCCTGATGATGAAGTGACTGTTGTGACACCAACCGGCCCTAAAACCTGGTTCATTAATAAGATTCAATACTCCCCTTTCCAGTGAGCCTTTAGCGCTCCGCTCTAGCCCAGATAGCGGACTGATAACTTATCAGTCCATCATTAATGTGTCTTTGCTGAAGTTTCAGGAAAGATCAAATGCTATTTAAGCAAAGAGATATGATTGTATATTATAAATATATTATCTCTATTTATAAAAAAGACCGGCATTAAGCCGGCCTGATTAGTACTTCAGATATTCTTATTTGAAGTAGGCGTTCTCTGTCACGGTATGATCAGTAACATCCCTGACACCTTTGAGATCAGGAATACGCTCACACAGTGTCTTCTCAACACCGTCCTTCAATGTCATGTCTACAGCGCTGCAACCCTGACAACCACCGCCAAACTGAAGAACAGCAACACCCTCATCAATCTCTACGAGTGATACCACACCACCATGGGAAGCCAAACCAGGATTAATTTCAGTCTGCAGATAGTAATTAATTTTCTCATCCAACGCACTTTCATCATTCACCTGAGGCATTTTTGCATTAGGTGCTTTGATGGTTAACTGCCCACCCAGTTTGTCACTGGAGTAGTCTACTAGCGCCTCTTCCAGAAAGACTTCGCTCTTACCTTCAACATGACAGTTAAAATATTTGAGCTCCATCACCAGATCGCCGTCTTTCTCTTCCCCTGGTTTGCAATAAGCCAGACAGGTCTCAGCATAAGGAGTACCAGGTTGTGTCACAAACAGGCGTACGCCAACCCCTTCGACATTCTGCTTCTCCAGCAGTGTTGACAGGTACTCCTGTGCAGCTTCCGTGATTGTAATATTCAACTCAGAATCCTCTCTTCGATATGAACGCCATTCTAAGCTATAGCACTACGGCCTGAAAACCCCAGTATACCAGTCAACTATTACCATAAGCCGTTCTTATAACTTGCAGCACACTGGATATAACAGCACTTGTAAGTACAAGCACCGATAATCTGGTACTATCCATCACCTTTAATCACCATTTCAAGCAGTATCTCTGCCGGTGAGCAGTCGTAGTTTTGTCCGGATATAGACCATGCCCAACAATGACAATAGAACCGCCCTCCTCCATCAACAGCTGAAAGATCGCATTCTTATTCTGGATGGCGCTATGGGCACCATGATCCAGCAATATAAGCTAAGCGAAGATGATTATCGAGGTGAGCGTTTTCAAGCTCATAGCTGTGATGTCAAGGGGAATAATGACCTTTTATCCCTGACACGTCCGGATATTATTCGGGACATTTATCAGTCCTATCTGGATGCTGGTTCCGACATTATCGAAACCAATACGTTTAACTCCACCACCATTGCCATGGCCGACTACGAGATGGAACATCTCGTTCCCGAGATCAATCGGGAGTCTGCTCGCCTAGCCAGAGAAGTGGCTGACAAGGCTACGGCCAAAAATCCAGATAAACCACGATTTGTGGCTGGTGTACTTGGCCCAACCAACAGAACAGCGTCTATTTCACCAGACGTCAATAATCCCGGCTTTCGTAACACCAGCTTCACTGAACTCTCTCAGGCTTACAGAGAAGCCACGATGGCTCTCATCGAAGGTGGTTCCGACATTATTCTAATCGAAACTATTTTCGATACTCTGAATGCCAAAGCCGCCATCTTTGCAGTAAAAGACCTGTTTGATGATCTAGGTTATGAATTGCCTATCATGATATCCGGCACCATCACCGACGCTTCAGGTCGTACTCTTTCTGGTCAGACGACAGAAGCCTTCTGGAACTCAATCCAACACGCTAACCCCATATCCGTTGGTTTGAACTGCGCGTTAGGTGCTGATGAACTTCGACCTTATCTTGAAGAATTGTCCAAGATTGCTGATACCTATGTCAGTGCACACCCCAATGCCGGCCTTCCTAACGCTTTCGGTGAGTACGATCAAACCCCCGAAGAAATGACCACTATTGTTCAGGAGTTTGCTGAATCCGGCCTGATCAATATTATCGGTGGCTGTTGTGGCTCTACACCCGAGCATATCAAGGCTGTTGCTGACAGCATGGCAATCATTGAACGCCGAGCGATCCCGGAAATACCTAAAGCTTGTCGCTTAAGTGGGCTTGAGCCTTTCAATATTTTTCGGGATTCGCTGTTTGTTAACGTCGGCGAACGTTGCAATGTGACCGGATCGGCTCGCTTCAAGCGACTGGTCATTGAAGAAGATTACGACACAGCACTGGATGTTGCCCGACAGCAAGTAGACAATGGCGCCCAGATCATCGACATTAACATGGATGAGGGTATGCTCGACGCCCACAAAGCCATGACCACTTTTCTCAACCTGATTGCTTCTGAACCAGATATTTCCCGGGTTCCGGTAATGATTGACTCTTCCAAGTGGAGCGTCATTGAAATAGGACTGCAATGCATTCAAGGTAAAGGTATTGTTAACTCGATCAGCTTGAAAGAAGGTGAAGAACAGTTCAGATATCACGCTCGCCTCTGTCGTAATTATGGCGCCGCTATCGTTGTCATGGCCTTTGATGAGACCGGTCAGGCTGATACCGAAGCAAGAAAGATGGAAATTTGTCAGCGTTCCTACGACATTCTGGTCAATGAAATCGGATTCCCACCTCAGGATATTATCTTTGACCCTAATATCTTTGCGGTAGCAACCGGTATTGACGAGCATAATAACTACGCCGTCGATTTTATCAACGCAGTCCAGTTCATCAGAGACAAACTTCCCCACGCTTTGAGTTCCGGCGGGGTCAGTAACGTCTCTTTCTCCTTCCGTGGGAATAATCCAGTTCGAGAAGCCATTCACGCAGTCTTTCTTTATCACGCGATTCGCAATGGCTTGTCCATGGGAATTGTCAACGCCAGCCAACTGGAAATCTACGAAGAGATTCCCAAAGATCTTCGTAAGAAAGTAGAAGACGTCATTCTCAACGCTAATAACGACGCGACGGACGCACTATTAAATGTTGCTAATGATTTTCGCGGAGCCGGCAAAGGCGAGAAGAAGATTGAAGATTTAAGCTGGCGTGAACTGAACGTCAACAAACGTATAGAACATGCGTTGATCAAAGGTATCAACACCTACATCACAGAAGATGCAGAAGCTGCCAGACTAGAAGCAGAACGACCCATACATGTTATTGAAGGTCCGCTAATGGACGGTATGAACGTCGTTGGCGACCTATTTGGCGCGGGTAAAATGTTTCTGCCACAGGTAGTAAAAAGTGCCCGCGTTATGAAACAAGCCGTTTCTCATCTGATTCCGTTTATCGAAGAAGAGAAATCAGGAAAAATTCAAACCAACGGCAAGATCCTTCTAGCTACTGTAAAAGGTGATGTGCACGACATCGGTAAAAATATAGTCGGTGTTGTATTAGCCTGTAATAACTTCGAGGTAATCGACCTCGGTGTCATGGTATCTTGCGATAAAATTCTGAAAACAGCGAAAGAAGAAAACGTCGATATCATCGGTCTCAGCGGTCTGATAACACCTTCGCTGGATGAGATGGTACACGTTGCCAGCGAAATGCAACGTCAGAACATACACCTTCCGTTGTTGATTGGTGGCGCCACTACATCAAGAGCTCACACTGCGGTAAAAATTGAACCGCAGTTTCAAAATGATATTGCGTTGTATGTTACCGATGCCTCTCGAAGCGTTGGTCTGTCAACACGGTTAATGAGTGACACATTAAAGCCCGCACTTCTTGAAGAAACTCGACAGGAATACGAAAAGATTCGAATCCGGCATGCGAAACGTCATGGTAAGCGTCAACTTCTGACTTATGAAGAGGCCGTCGATAACGCTTTTAAACCTGTTTGGAAAAATTACGAGCCACCCGTTCCTACTTTCACAGGAACAAAAGTCTTTGACGATTACCCGCTAGAAACACTGGTGGAATACATTGATTGGACGCCCTTCTTTATAACCTGGGATCTGGCTGGAAAATACCCGGCTATCCTCGAAGATGAAGTTGTCGGTGAAGCTGCAACCAATCTTTTTCAGGATGCACGAGAAATGCTGGATGATTTGATCAGCAACAAGCGCATTAGCGCCAGAGCCGCCATTGGTTTTTGGCCTGCCGCTCAGGTGAATGCTGACGATCTTGAAGTTTATAGTAATGAAGAGAGGTCTGAAGTGACTGCGCTTCTACATCACCTTCGTCAGCAGAACCCAAGACCAGATGATAAACCAAACTTTTCACTGGCCGATTTTGTCGCCCCTAAAGAACTCGAATTGAACGATTATATCGGTGGGTTTATTACTACAGCCGGTATCGGTGCTGAAGCACTGGCTAAGGGCTATCAAGATAATGGTGATGACTACAATAGCATTATGGTCAAGGCTCTTGCGGATCGTCTGGCTGAAGCTTTTGCCGAGCACATGCATAGACGGGTAAGAACAGAATTCTGGCACTATGCTCCTGATGAAACGCTTGATAACGAATCGCTGATCAAGGAAAAATACACTGGTATTCGTCCTGCACCCGGCTATCCGGCCTGCCCTGAGCACACTGAAAAAACAACGTTATTTAAACTGCTCGATGGCGAGAAAAACACCGGGGTTTCACTGACCGAACACTTCGCCATGCTACCTGCAGCCAGTGTTAGCGGATGGTATTTCTCACATCCTGAATCCAAATACTTTGGTCTTGGGAAAATCGCCCAGGATCAAGTGCAATCCTATGCAGAACGCAAAGGAATGAGTATTGATGAAGCCATACGTTGGTTGAGACCCAACATCGAATAACGAAAAAACACACCGTCACCTGGAGGTTGGGCTGAGACAATGAGCCCAACCTATTCAACAATTTATTCCGATACTGTTGAGCTCTCTTCTCTCCCCCTCAACACTAATCTACGACAGCGGTATACTATAAAAACACATCACTTCCTGTATTAAACCTTACCGTTTCTCTGCATATACCTAGCTCGTAATAGGTGACAGAGCTGTCATATCAGGCATACAATATTTTTTATCGCATTAATATTTTACCGGGGTCTACTTGAAGCAACGCGTATCCATTATTCTCAGACTGGGCACCCCTATCATTCTGGCAATGTTGTCCCAGAGTCTGCTCAATCTTGTGGATGCCGCATTAGTAGGTCCTCTTGGAAGTGATGCTCTGGCTGCTGTAGGTTCTGCCAGTTATGCTATTTTTGTTGCTATGGCCGTCGTTGCCGGCCTCTCTTCTGCCGTGCAATCACAAGTCGCCCGCCGTTTTGGTGCCAATCAACTAAGCAGCTGCGCAACCCCTGTTAACCACGGCCTACTACTCGCTATTATTATTACTCTGCCCTTCAGTGTTTGCCTGGTACTACTGGCTCCCTGGATACTACAAGTTTTTAGCCAGCCAGAGCTGATTCATGATTCGGCAGTTTCCTATTTTCAAATTAGAGTTATGTCCCTGACGGCTGCAGCTATGTGCCTTTCATTTCGTGGTTACTGGAATGGCACAGGGCAACCCTCTGGCTTTATGCGCATTCTGATGATATCCCACTTGTTTAATGCCATAACCAGTTATTGCCTCATATACGGTAAATTTGGATTACCTGAGATGGGTGTTGAAGGAGCTGCACTGGGAACGTTTCTCTCGCTCTATCTGGCAGCCCTGTTGAGCCTTGTTAGCATGATGAAGACCGCAAGAAATCATGGCTTTCTTGATTTCAGTTTCCTGAAGCGACTGGACTTTCAACAAACCGGTCGTTTAATCAAACTGGCAGTACCTGACTCTATTCAACAGGTGATGTTCTCTTTTGGTTTCATGATGTTGTTCGCCATCATCGCGCGAATGGGCAGTAATGAACTGGCGATTGCCCATGTTCTTATGAATATTTCGCTGTTGCTCATTTTGCCTGGAATCGGACTTGGAATGGCAGCCAACACTTTGGTCAGTCAAAGCCTTGGAGCAGGAAAACCGGAGAAGGCTTGGCGCTGGGGCTGGGACATTTTTGGTGTCACAGTCTGTATCTTAATGCTGCTTAGTTTACCGCTGTTATTCACTCCCGAGTTGATACTCAGCCTGTTTCTCCATCAGGATATTTTGGTCGAACAGGCAAAACTGCCTTTGCAAATCACTGGTTTCAGCATTCTTCTGGATGCAGCTTCACTGGTGTTTACTCAAGCTCTGCTGGGGGCCGGTGCTAATAAAACCGTACTGGGAATACGCATGGCCAGTCAATGGCTCATCCTTCTACCATTATGCTGGTTGGTCGGCCCCGTTCTAGGCATGGGATTGACTGCCATCTGGATCACTCAACTGCTACAACGCCTCTTCAGTTCCATGGCATTTGTTACCGTTTGGCAAAAACGCAAATGGAACCGTATTAGCGTATAAACGACAGAAGCCGGATCTATGAGTAGATCCGGCGCAATTCTTTTCGTAACAGTTTAATATTTTTTGGTACGATCCAAAGAGATCGCTTTGATCTATCTACTTATGGGGAAAGGAAGGAGATATCCAGAGTATCTGTATCATTCTGACCAATGACGGCTTGTATCACAATCTGTTGTTCAGAAAGCTCTGCTTTCAGTATTGCAGCTATTCTATCTCTGGCCTTCTGTAATTGCTTTTGCTTTGATTTCAGCTCAGCGGTGCTCTGAATTGAGGCAGAGCTTAGCGTGATCAAAACCGTATTACTTGAGCCTCTCGCACCTAGAATTTTCTTATAGGCATCACTGGATTTGAAGGAAAAATCAGAGATTGGTAAAACGATGTCATACTGCTGAGAGTGACTTCGTCTCGACGCCCCTTCAGTAAATACATCTACAAGCGCATACTCACGCTTGTTGCCTCGTCTAACTGTATATGCCAGATAATAGACGGTCTTACCCGCTTCAAGTCGACTGCCTACAAAATAGAATTGCGCTTTGTCAAGGCCATAAAGACGGGCGATGTTAAAGATATTGTTAGCCCAGAAATTACTTTCACCGCAGCTGAAGCGATCACATTCAAAAAGTGGTGCTACGCCCAGAGCCAAGAATTGATCACGGAAATATTGGAAAGCTTGCTCACTGGATCTTCCATTGGGAATAAGAAAAAGTTTTCTTTCCAAATAACCATTGAGCCATTTTTCGGAATCAGCCGTTACCTGGCCGTTGACTTTTTTTAGGTTACTGCCAATGATAGGATAACTGTTAACCAGTCCAGACTCTTTCAGGTCTATTCCCGCATCAGGGAAGTCATTTATATCGCTAACGGCTGACCAGCCTACTCCTGGTAAAAGAAAACCAAGAATAGTTAATACCAGAGGAAATCTGAAAACCGCCATAGGACATTTGCTACTCAACCAATCAACCGGTTTTCAGAATATCACACTCAAGTATTCATAACAGTATTAACTATCTGCGAAACCGCTTCAGTTTGACCGTCCATATGAAAGTGATGACTTCCTTCCATTGGGTAAAACTGAATATTGGCCAGTCGCTCTTTGTTAGGATCAACCAAGGCATCAATATACCCTTTCTCAGCGTAAAGCATATGAGCTTCACAACTCATCTGTTCAGCAAAAGCCAGAGCCTGATCTTCCGTAAAACGGGTTGGCGAAGAAAGCTTCAATCTTTGATCTGTCCGCCATGTCCAGGCATCACCATCCATAAACAAGGCACGTTCAACCAATATTGCTGACGAATCACGGGTTACCGGAAACTGCCCCAGACAGCGCACTCTAACGGCATGCTCCATAGAACGGAATCGATTAACTGTTTTACCTTTTCGAAAAGCCTTACGCTCTTCAATAAACGCTTTCAACGCTGATGGAGAATCTTCTGCCTTACGAGGCATTGGATAAAGCCCATCCAGCATAATGGCCTTTTCAATCCGGACACCCAGTACGGTCGCAGCCATCGTGGAAACAATGGCTCCCATTGAGTGACCTATCAAGGAAAAAGAATCCAGCTCCAGCGTGTCGACTATATCGACAAGATCCTCAACGTAATTCCAGATGGAGTAATCCATCTCTTCAGGACGATGATCACTACGCCCATGGCCAGCCTGATCAATCGCAATCAATCTGACACCTTTGAGGAAAGGGGCAAGCGGCGCAAAACTGGCCGCATTATCGAGCCAGCCATGGAGAGCAATTAACGGCTTACCTTCAGGATCGCCCCACTCTTGCCCAGAGAAGCTCATTCTACCGATGTTGATCTCAATATCTCTAGGATCCATCAGTTGCTCCTGTCAGAACTGCAATTGTTTCCCTGATCATTTCTGCTGCTGCTTCGGGCTTCTGAAAGGGAAACAAATGCCCTCCCTGAAATTGTCGAGTCATAAAACCATTTACAATTCTGTGATACAAAACTCTGTGCCTTGTCATTATGTCACTGTTAGAACCATGAATCATGGCTACTGGCAGTGCTTTAAAAGCTTTTACGGCTTTGTTCATCTTGTGCGGTACAGTAGCAAAGATAGCCGCTTCAACGTCACGTTCAAACTTAAGTCTGACGATCTGATCATCATGCTTCATTCCGTGAATAACATAATCATTGATGCACTCAGGATCGAAGTCACTGAAAAGAGATTTAGAACGAAAGTACTCTTCTGCCTCGGAAACAGACGACCATTGCTGCTTTCTCACTTTGGCTCTGCCCGAAGGAGTCATACGATCAATGATTCGGAACAGTTTCACCAGTCGAATAAGACCCATATCCATGGCTGTTAACAGCGGTGGATCAAGGACAATTACTGCTTTAAATAGCTCAGGGTGTCGTCTTGCAGCCATCCAGGTAAGCACTCCTCCGAAGGAGTGACCCATACCTATGACGGGGGATGAATATTTCTGCTTTAGTTCGACTATCAATTCCTGAACCAATAACTCCCAGTTGTCAGTCACCGGATAGTTCTGATTGTGCCCATGGCAATCAAGATAACCAATATCATGATCGTCCTTCAGCCCAGCAAACAGCTTCTGATAACTGGACGCTGGAAAGCCATTGGCATGGGCAAAATGAATCTGTGTTTTGTTCATTCTGATATTTTCTTATTTTTTTTACGCTGACAAGAACTCAGGTTGCTACCTGAGACAACGAACATAAACACGTTACAAACACCCTTTAATACGCATTCAGTGCGAGTAAACAGGGACTGAAACGCTATCAGGATGAATTTTGGAAAGCAACACGCAATGGTCGCCAAAAGCATTCTATAAATATCAGATACATTATTATTACACTGGCTTGGCAGAGTACCTTCAGCCTGTTGTGGTAAATTTAAGATGGATCATCATCTTCAATGGAATAAAGATGTCCAATTAGATGAAAGCCAAGAGGAATACAATGATTTTCTTATTTTGCTTAGGTCGTTCTTCAGTAGGATGCGCCACATGGATATACCGAACATTTTTTGAATTTCAGCATTGGTAAGTATTATCTAAAATGTAGATACCCGTCTTAACGAAAATGTCTGTAGATAACATAAGGTGCGGCTAAACAAGCACAAACGGCTCCTAATCCACAAAAAGTCATCATGAACCCCGTTGGGAAATCTATGGACCAATCAAAACTGTTTTTATTTTTCACAGGGTGTGAACTTGTCTCTTCAGGAAGGCGCTTTACGCAGGTTTGTCTAATATTTTCAGAGATTGAATGATAGCAAGTGCTATTTGTTGAGACCTGCCAGTACCCATTTTTTGTACCATTTTGTATTAAATTTTGATTTTCTAGCAAACTATTCAAGTTGGCATCATTAGCCAATGTATATTCGATTTGGCGAACCAAGCCTAAACCGTTCAAAGCAGTGAGACATACAAATTGAGCTGATTTTTTATCAAGAATTCCCAAAATATCATTACTATCAAAACAGAGCTCAATCATCAATGGTTCACTACTTGGTATTTTAGTTTTTTCTGCTGAAAGAAACATGTCGATAGCAGAACCGAGCTCACCTGCCATTTCAGTTTGTCGTTCATAATCAGCTTCTGTTTCGTGATTCAAGGGGGTTGAATTTACCAAACTCGAAAAAAGAACGAGACTTCCTACCAAAAAAGTTGATCTAAATATTATATTCATGACGTATCCCTATACGTATCTGGAGAACAGTCATTAACTATATAGACGCATAAACTTGAATTGGCTATATACAAAAATGGGTCAAAATATGGGTATAGATATAAAAAAGGTTCATAGCAGCTGCGATTTTCTGAATGCCTGAACTAAGAACCTCAATAGAGAGGCTTATAAAGTCCCAACTTTATGGCTTCACGAACAGTAGATCAAATATAAAACAATCGCAACATTGCACTATTGACAATGTTGCGATTATTGCGTTAAGGTTTGCGGCATCAGCATGTCATGAGGAAAGAAAATGAATACTTTTGATTTTGAAGGCGGCATAACCGTAGAAATAGAAAACATTGATGGGAAGGCTATTGTTAGCGTTGTTGATTCAGATGGTGACAATATAGAAATCTCAGGATTTCCAAGTGAAAAAGATGCTCACACCTTTGTAAGGTTTGGCGATTTCGAAGACTCAAGAGA
>SIHQ01000069.1 GCA_004762125.1 Oceanospirillales bacterium
ATCCCATCCGGCACCTGCAAGGAAAACCGGATCGGCAATGCCTTACTACCGTGAATTTTTTAGTTGGAAAAGGCGACTCTTGCGAGAGATCGGCACTGGTATGCGCTTTGGGGAGGCTGTCGCTCTGACAGCTGGAACGCAAAGGCGAAGCTTAGCTTCCTAGTCCGATGGAGGGCGCTACGTCGTCCTCCTCTAACCCTTTACTGTGGGGTTGAACTGGCAAATGAGTAGGTTTGCGTAGGTTCATAAAAGCGGTAGTGTTCTTTCTTGATCGAGATATAAGCTTGGTTAGTACAGGTCGACAAACTTAAAACGTGGCTAGACAATAATAGAGATTAGAAATCAGGGTGTTTTTAGTGACTGAAGCAACGCGTAAATTGTTCCAGTCACAAAATGTAAGGCCGCAATGCACTCTGGTCACTATCAAATTTCTTTATAACAATAGTGCATCGAATGACTCAATGAAACGCTGAAACAAGATAAACAATTAACGGTTCAGCAGTTCTTCATTCGTTGGGTACTGCTCAAGCATTTCAACAAGCTTACTGGCGCCAGCAATAGGCTTAAGGCTGGAAAGGGCTCTTCTCAAAAGTCTTACATTCCCGATATCTTTTTTATCCAACAACAGTTCTTCACGACGTGTACTGCTCTTGGAAATATCCATCGCAGGGTAAATTCGTTGGTTCGCAACGTCACGAGATAACACCATTTCCATATTACCCGTACCCTTGAATTCTTCAAAGATCACCTGATCCATGCGACTACCAGTATCCACAAGTATCGTCGCCAGAATGGTAAGAGACCCGGCGTTCTCGATTTTTCTTGCAGCACCAAACATTCGTCGTGGTATCTCCATGGCTCTGGCATCAACTCCGCCCGACATGGTACGCCCACTGCTCTTTTGTCCGGCATTGTGCACTCTTGCCAATCGTGTAAGAGAGTCGATAACGATCATTACATTCTTGCCCTCACCCGCTTCCCTGAGCGCTTTATCGAGAAGAGTGTTGGCGACACGAACGTGTTGGTCATGGCTCTGATCGGAAGACGAGGCATGAACTTCTGCTGATACGTTACGTTTAAAATCAGTCACCTCTTCCGGCCGCTCATCAATGAGTAGCGCATAGAGCTTTATGTCCGGGTGAGCTTTTCCTACGGCCTGGCAGATGTGCTTTAAAATGGTTGATTTACCTGAACCTGGAGGCGCAACAATCAAACCACGCTGGCCCATTCCAACCGGGGTAAACAAATCCATAGCCCTTATTGTGGGCTCGTTAGAACCTAACTCCAGTCGAATGCACGGAGAAGGATGGATGGCAGTACCGTGTAAAAACCGCTCTTTTGGATCGCTGTATGTGACAACTTCGGCCGCCTCACTCGGTTGTTCGGCTTCCTTATTTTTTTTCGGTTTCAGAGATAAAATTTTTCTTGTCATGATGTTGATTTGTCGCTCTAAAAATTTTGGTGTTTTCGACGTATTGATGCAGTCTAGCACTGCGGTCAGGTACACCGAAGTCGTTTGATCTCACCTTGAATAAAGGGGAACTGCTTTCCTGTCTACGAGACAAAAAGTGACTGTGATTTCATAATATTACCTATGAGTTACTTTGGGTTCGGTAAACTCATAAGCCAATGTTTCAAGTCTTGCGGAAATATATTCTCAGCGAGCCACTTGGCTCTAAAATACTGCCTAGCCATTCTAACAGAGAATATCGCTTTCTTTCTGATACTTCACGATAACCTTAACAGAATATCGATGCGAGTCATTCTGGCTTGTTGGACGGACTTCCAACATTGAACACTGTAATCACCTCTCACTCAAACCCTGTTCGAACGAGGGGTGATCATCACAATCACTGATCAGGCCATTCTGCTCGACTCAATCGTTCAATTAGGATTTAGAGATTGCATGGGGATAGTTTGGTTCACGATTTTGAAACGACAAAATCGAGTCCTTCTGAATCACGCCATCATCAATATTAATCGATTGCTTAATGGTGTCATTCTTAAGCCAACTTTCACGCCCTTCCAGAACCGTCGCCAAATAAACGATGAGAGCCGCAGATATGGAGCGCGTGGCACTTTCCCAAAGATAGCTGGGAGTATGGTCTACAGCGTAATAATCAGTCGTTTGATACCTAAATATTGGGTCTTTGAATGTGGTGGGTTTAGCAAAAAAGAAACCCATGCCTTCGTCGCAGCTAACATCAACAATCAGACTGTTGAATTTAAGACAGGCACTTTCATCCTCGGTAATAAAGTCAGTGGGGTGTTCCGTATCTTGATACGTTCCGTTAACGATGATGTCTGATTCACTGACCAGCTCAGTCAACGGCCGGGTGGATCCATCGTGCTCTACTACCAGCATGCGTGATTCGTTCTCAGTGCTGCCCGCTCGAATTCTCACATACTTACAGTCCAGCACTTCTTCACGGACCTCATGATCAGGTCGTTGAATGCAAATAGTAATATCTCTGAACCCATGGGCCTTGAGCGCGTAGATTGCACCACGGCTGACGGCACCAAAACCAAAAATGATGGTTTTACGTTGATTACCGTAATGCCCATCAATTCCTTTCAGTTGCAAAGCGTGTATAACGGCACAATAACCCGCCATTTCGTTGTTTTTATAGAAAGTGTGACGACCCGCTTGCCCGTTCGGAGACCAAACATACATATCTTCAAAGGCAATAAGCGTTTGTTTACGATCGATGGCTGCCTGAGTAATGTCCTGTTGCTGTACACAATGCACATAACCCCAGAGCGTTCCTCCTTCGCGAAGCTCCTGTAAGTCAGATAATACCGGCTTATTAATAATAACTCGGCCAATGTCCGCCAGCAGTTCGTGCCGTGTTGCAATGCCGCCTGTTAGAGCTTCAATTTCCGAGTCCGAAATACCAAAGGGTTCGCCATAACCTTTCTCAAACACGAGCTGATGGCGAAGATTTTCAGGAATACGTGACAAGTGCCCTGGATGAATAGGTAACCGTCGTTCATCTGTTTTTTTTGAAGTCCCAATGACTCCCATTCTTGATATATTCATGTCGTCGCGTCCTTACTATTTAAAAATAAATAAGTATGACTTCATCAACGAATTATCGGTTTCGCTAAAAAAGCGTGATATCTAATACATTGAGCTATCGCTCGCATTTCAGATTTTCAATAGGTGAAATTCTGAAGAAAATGGCGGGTAAAATTCTCCCTCGATAAGATGAAGAATTGACTGGAGCTAGACAGCTGAGGCACATTCTACCGTTTTTTGATGATTTAAGCTCGAAGGCAATCCAGCTTGACCCATAAGAGCACTGAATAACATTAGCGATAGCAGCGCCTCTCAAGCGATAAATACAGTTAAATGTATTCCCGATAACTAAGTACTCAGACAAATGAAATCATATATTCCTGACCGAACATATCGAAAACACGTTTTAGCTCTTTTTGGAATTCATCAAAATTCATCACCTTCATGATGTTCAACCATTTTTTGTATCAACACCATTTTCGGTCCTATTTCTTGAAACGACGTCTAAGGGCAAGACAGGCTGTTGGGGCACAATCCTTGTCATTCAGAATATCTCTGTTGGTATCACTTATGTTCAGTATAAAAAGGCATAATTGAAAGCTCAACGGTTCTCCATTTGGTTCTTGCGCTCATGCGTAGCAAAGATTATGCGAAAATAGAGATCATGACGGCCCACTAATCACGAGAGGTCCAATTACCTCCCGTATAAAGTGGCTCTAAATAGCGAGGCTTACTGCATTTTGTTCGATAATTTCGTTAAATTTTTGTTTTTCTGAAACCCTGGAAAAAGATTCATCCAGAATAAGCCCAATCACTTCATCGTATGACATTTCATTGGCAATTTCGCACGCTCTCGGAAAGTAACTGGTTCCACGGTTCATTCCTGGAACCAGATTGGCTTCCATAAAATAACATAAGCCATTAATGTCCATTTTTACATCGATCCTGCCATACCCTCTGACGCCTAATCCTTTAAACGATGAAACAGCCATATCCTTAACGGAACAGATATCTTCTAATTCAATCTCTTTAAGCCTTTCTGTATCGTGTTTTTTTACAGTGGCTCCGAGTATTCTAAGCGTACCAGAGGACAAAGGAGGCACTAATTCAATAGCTGACACTCTCATTGCTCCGTTCCCGCCTTTTATGACAGCAACCGTAAATTCTCTACCACCTAAATATTCTTCTGCTAAAACAGGCTGCTCATAAATAGCGTATAAAGAGGAAATTTTTGCCTTGAACTCGTCGAAATTTTCGACAAAAGACTGGTCATCAATACCATTCCCGTTAGCAGCGTCTATAGGCTTCAGAAACAAAGGAAATGCAAAGGGTAATTGACTTTCAATCAGATACTGACCAGGAATAACTGTAAAATGCTTTGCTGTTTTTATACCAAGCCTTGCCAAGTGTTCTTTAGCTAGCACTTTATCTGAATCATATTTAAGTGTTTCTCTGTCAGATCCCGAAAAGGTGATATTGTTTTGCGTAAAATAATCAGAGAACCACACATCTCTTCCATTTTCGACGGGCATGTATTTTGCTGCCAAAATCACTAAATCAGGATTACGTTCCACGACTCTTGTAAGATCTTCCTCAGATCCGCACACCGTCACTAAAACGGAGTGTCCCATTAGTTTTACCGCCGAAACTACATCATTACATGCCAGCTCCGAACCAAAGCCTGTTTCCTTTAACTTTGCGTTCAGAGAGGTAATTACTTCAATTTTCATTTCAAACTTCCAATAGACTAAATTCAAATTGGAGCAAAAGCCGGAGTTATGAAATGAATTCAAATGAGCTGGATTGAAATCACAAAGTCGACAGACGCTGAGTCTGCTCACCAAAAAGAAAGGGTAAAAATGATAAGCTTTATACTATAGCACGACCCAGACTTTTCTCCTTAAACAACCAGATCGTAAAATAGCCCAGCAACACGAATCTCAGTTAAAAACCAGCAGGAAGTTTGCTCCCACCCGATACAACGTGTAGAAGGCCATTAAACCCAGTAACTATTGGAGGGAAAGGCAGGATGAACGTACTACTATAAGCACAGTATTAAATATCAAGATCGATTATAATTTCACTTAGAAAAGCCAAGAAGATTCGAGTCGTTGGTGATATGAGATTTCTTTTTAAATAAATAGCATAGGTGGCACTGAGTTCCTAATAAGGGCTGAAAATGTATTCAGACATAACTCGTTATCGAGCCATCGGTTAACTCATTATTACTTTTATATAACCTCGTTATTGGTTGAATTCATACTCTTCACCATCCCAACCACGCGTTGCTCAAAAGACAAAAGTCATTTGCCAACTAGGTGGTTGGTTGCTCAATTCGCATAAGTCAGAATAGCCTCACTGAAACGAACCATCAAATCAACACACGAATATAGAGTAAATACCATGAAAGCAATGATCATTAAGGAAGTTGGCGGTACTGACGTTTTCCAAATATCAGAGAAAGCAAAGCCAGTTGCAAAACCAGGTCACATGGTAGTAGAAGTAAAAGCAACCAGCGTAAATCCGATTGATACTATGCTTCGCTCAATTGAACTGCCTTGGTCAACTAATTTACCAGAAATACTGCACGGTGATGTGGCTGGCATTGTTATTGAAGTAGGCGCAGAGGTTACCGACTTTAACATTGGCGACGAAGTTTACGGCATGGCTGGCGGTATTAATGGTGTTGATGGTGCTTTGGCTGAATTCATGTTGGTTGATGCACGATTAATGGCTCAAAAACCAAAAACACTGACTATGAAACAAGCCGCAGCTTTACCGTTAGTTGCCATTACCTCGTATGAAGCGCTTGTCGACAAAATGGATGTTAAACCCGGTGATAATGTACTTATTCATGGCACTACTGGCGGCGTTGGTCACATCGCAGTGCAGCTGGCAAAAGTGCTTGGTGCAAACGTAACTTCAACTTACTCACCCGCTAATGAAGCATTGGCTAAAACAGTCGGTGCGGACAATTTAGTAGATTACACCACAGAATCCGTTTCAGACTACGTACAGACATACACCAACGGTGTTGGCTTTGACAAAATCTTTGATCCAGTTGCTGGTGATAACATACAAAAATCATTTGAAGCAGCTAAATACAATGGGCATGTAGCAACGACATTACCGATTGCTGATCCACTGCAAGTGGCCCTTAAGAGCTTGTCGTTTCATAGCATTCTAATGCTTATTCCGTTGTGTCACGGCATTAATCATGCATCACATGGCCGTATTCTTACTGAGATTGCAGAGCTTGTAGATGCAGGTAAAATCACTCCTATTATTGATGAAAGTAATTTTTCAATCTGGGAAGTAGCAAAAGCTCATGATTTACTCGCATCAGGTAAAGCAGTAGGTAAAATCACCTTAACGGTTTAACTCATTACTTTTTTCAGGCGTTCACTAACTCGTTGAAAGTTGTTGTTATCTTTATCTTCAGAACGGTGCGATTCTGTTTCCCCGTACCATAGGGAAGCGTATTCTCAGTGTTTCTAGATACTCAACTTTCCTCAGGTGTTTTTTAGATTTATATAAATAATTAACAATTCGTGAATCTATAAAAGAACGGCCGTCGTATAATTTTGCATACACCAAATATGAAAAGGAAAACCACAATGAAATTGATTAAATCTTTAGTTCCAGCCATTCTATTTTCTGCTATTGCAAGTACTGCAATAACGGCTCAGGCCAGCAATCTAGACGTGTATACCAGCAGTAACGACTTCTCTGGCGTAACCGCTAGAGTTTATCAAGATGGAAAACCCGTAGAAGGCGCGAAAATTCAGTTGTTTTCAAATGGAAAGATACTTCGTTCCGAGCAGACAACTAATAACAATGGTCGTGCAGATTTCAATTTTATTCGGGGCAGCAGTTCTGTTGTTATTAAAGTTGCTTCTGCTGGAAAAGAAAAATCTCAATGGGTTAAACTTGAGCGCAGCAGTAATAGCTAAATGATGGCTTGTATTCAAAGGCTATCTGTTTTGATTAACTTTTTTTCACTATCCCTAGTATCAAGCTTGAAGTGCCGCACTTCTAACTTGATACTAAAATTCTTACAAGCGATCTAACTACTGCATTCGACGAAAAGAACTAATTTCTTCAGTGTTCAGTAACGCTTTAGGTACGTAGATAGTACGTTCGGTTGATGCAATCTCTAATGACCTTGTCATGAAATTCGGCTGTACGTTAAAATCAGATAGTCTTGCGAGTTAAGTGTTTTATTCTTTATCTCAATGTCAGATTTTTACGTTTAATTATTGAGGTTATTTTTTACTGACAAACTGTGTTTCATTTTCCAGTAATCCTCGATATAATCTCTAGTTATCTGTTGATATACACTGATTTTATAAGATTTTATGAATTTTAGCGATATTTTCAATGTGTTCTTGGAATGACACTCAAACACATAGTTGTTCGCAGTTTATCTAAAGATCAAAATCGATTATATTTTCATCTAAAAAATCTAAAAAAACTCGAATCTTTGGTGAAATCAGATCACGTTTTAAATAAATAGCGTAGGTGGCACTGAGTTCCTCATAAGGGCTGAAAGTGTGCTCAGACATAACTCGGATTATCGAGCCATCGGCTAACTCATTCTTAACCGCCCAAAAAGGCATTAATGCGAGTCCCGTATCGTTCATCACCAATTGTTTTTGACCGTTTACCGAGTTAACCGAAATTGCCTTATTAATGGATATTTTTGTTCTTTCTTCAGCCATTAAAAACCAATCTTTCCAACGGGAATAACTGTATCGAATACATTGATGGGCTATTAAGTCATCCGGTGAATCAGGCGACCCTTTTCTGGCCAAGTAGTGTGGGCTAGCACACAATATAAAATTATTAAAAGCCAATCGTTTTGCAATCATTGTTGAGTCAGGTAATCGACCACTACGAATGGCCACATCTATATTTTCTTCAACCAAATCGACAACGCGCTCGGTCAACTCAAGTTTTACATCAATATCGGGGTACAGAGACATGAACCTGGCAACAAGTGGCAGCACAACACTTTCGCCGAATCCTACGGTCATGCTTATTTTCAGCTGACCTCTTGGCTTTTCTTGTAAGTCATTAACGGCTCTTTTCGCTTCATCAAACTCAGACACAATGCGCTGAGAAAACTCATAGTATTTACGCCCAGCTTCCGTTAGCCCTGTGTTTCGGGTGGTTTTATTTAAAAGACGTACACCAAGATCCTGTTCAAGAACCGCTAACTGTCTGGAAATAGACGAGGGTTGTACATCAAAAATCCGACTGGCTTCAGAGATGCTACCCTTCTCTACCACACAGTTAAAATACAGTAGCCGATTCAGTGAACTCATTATTACTTTTATATAGCCTCGTTATTAATTGAATTCATACTCTTCACCATCCCTACCACGTGTTGCTCAAAAGACAATAGTTATTTGCTGATCAGGTGGTTGGTTGCTCTATTCGCATAAGCCAGAATAGCTCCACTGAAACGAACTATCAACATACGACTAAGAGTAAATACTATGAAAGCAATGATCATCAAGGAAATTGGCAGCACTGACGTTTTTCAGTTAGCTGAGAAAGCAAAACCAGTCGCCAAATCAGGTCACATGATAGTAGAAGTAAAAGCAACCAGTGTTAATCCGATTGATACTATGCTTCGTTCCATTGAGCTGCCTTGGTCAACTAATTTACCAGAAATACTACACGGCGATGTGGCTGGCATAGTTATTGAGGTAGGCACAGACGTTACCGACTTTAACGTTGGTGACGAAGTTTACGGCATGGCTGGCGGTATCAATGGTGTTGATGGTGCTTTGGCCGAATTTATGTTGGTTGATGCACGATTAATGGCTCAAAAACCAAAAACACTGACTATGAAACAAGCCGCAGCTCTACCGTTAGTTGCCATTACTTCGTATGAAGCGCTTGTTGACAAAATGAATGTTCAACCTGGTGATAATCTACTTATTCATGGTGCTACTGGTGGCGTTGGTCACATCGCAATTCAGTTGGCAAAAGTACTGGGTGCAACCGTAACCTCAACTTACTCACCCGCTAATGAAGCATTGGCAAAAACAGTCGGTGCAGACAATTTAGTAGATTACACAACAGAATCCGTTTCAGACTACGTACAGACATACACTAACGGCGTTGGCTTTGACAAAATATTTGATCCGGTTGCAGGTGATAACATACAAAAATCATTTGAAGCGGCTAAGTACAATGGTCATGTAGCAACGACATTACCGATTGCTGATCCACTGCAAATCGCACTTAAAAGCTTGTCGTTTCATAGCATTCTCATGCTTATTCCATTGTGTCACGGTATTAATCATGCATCACATGGTCGTATTCTTACTGAGATTGCAGAACTTGTAGATGCAGGTAAAATCACTCCTATTATTGATGAAAGTAATTTTTCAATCTGGGAAGTAGCTAAAGCTCATGATTTACTCGCTTCAGGTAAAGCGGTAGGTAAAATCACTTTAACAGTTTAAGCCTCACTTCTTGCAGGCGCTAAACCATTGTTAGCGCCTCCCCTCTCAGAACTCACTGAATTCCATGAGTGGGCTTCGTTATGCCAACTCACTGGAGAAAGCACAGTCACTTGTTATCAAGTGCTGTGGACAATTGTTCTAATCATTGGGTTTTCAACCATTAACCACAGACTAACCACTATCAAGCTGCCAGCATAAAAGATGTTTAAAGACCTTTCATATAATGGACTGTTTGAAGCTCTGGATAATAACTCCCCAATGGAAATCCATAGTGAGGTCGAAATCCACAAGTTCAGAAGCGCTAGGATATCCCATATCCTATCCAGCACCCATTAGTTATGTCATCTCCGAGGGCTCGTTGGCTCACCACAACGAAAGCGTTGATTGATACTTATCTTAACGAAAGCCCAGCGGAGCGGACTCATTACTTTTTTTAACCGGTTGACCATGCAGTGACTGAAAAACTATTTTCAAGGACAACCCATTCTCCTTGACCCAAACTCTCCGTTTGTCTAACGTGTGGCTCTTTTCATGGTATCCACACATGACACATGATCATTCTGACTATTTCACATTTCATCAACAGTTACTCTCTGAGTTTGCTGCACGGCTACCCGAAGCTCTGAGTGAAGTTGTTCAGGAAGAGCAAAAACTTGAGCTTATCGCCAACCTGGAAACGGCCTGTCAGGAGTTGAAAAGAGATAGAGCTCTTGCCCAAAACTGGTTATTCAGCTTTATTTGCATGCAGCCTCAGCTGAACCCTCTTGTTCCCCGCGACCTACTCTGGTTTATCGGCGGAGATTGTCTTCATTTCTTGATCGATGAAGAAATTGAACGGTTCCAAAAAATCGAAGATCTCGTTGCTGAGACACCGAATCTAAGCTGGGTTGAAGCACTCCAAATGGAGCTGCCTATTCTGGTCAGCTTGAACACTCATTCCGGTTCATTTGAACACCCTGAACCACTTACACATTGCCCACTCTGATTTTTAGTCCAAGTGTTCATTTGCTTCCAGTTTTCCAAGCTTCTTTCTCA
>SIHQ01000006.1 GCA_004762125.1 Oceanospirillales bacterium
CCTGCGATAAAGCGCCAAGGCATCAAAGTAAGCGGTCTCATTTTCTGGGTAGAATCTGATCTTTTTCGATGCTATTACTTTTGCGCCTTTCAGCGGTTCGCTTTCCGTAATGGCTATTGCAGAACGAGGTAATAAAACCGATAAGTTCAGCGGTATCGAACGACTCAGCGGTGTTATTCGGGTCATCCAAGACCTCGATTCGTCCTCCTGATAATTCAACAAGCCATTTGATGAGCTCGAATCCAGATCTTGCGAGTCGATCTTTTGTGGCAACCACAATGTGGACTGAATGTCCGAGCATTGCTGATTCCAAAATGGTTTGCAGTCCTTTTCGTTTAAAGTTGAAAGCACTGGCAATGTCACTGATAAATTCTGCGTCAGGATACCTTTCGAGCAGGATACGCTTTTGCGTGTCGATACTAGACTTTTGTTTGCTTGAGCTAACTCTTGCATAGCATATCCTCCGTTGTTGGGTAATAAAAACGCGGTTGTGACCGCCTTCAGTTTGTTTAATCTTATCGTAAAAGCCGCTTTCTATTCTTCGCCTGATTGTTTGTGTTGTAACGCCTTCAATCTTGGCGAGTTTTGTTGTGGATACCCACACTATTTAAACTTCCATTTTAATTCATAGCTTGGGTTTGTGATGTTTACGAAATCGTTATCTCTTGAGTCTTCGAAATCGCCAAACCTTACAAAGGTGTGAGCATCTTTTTCACTTGGAAATCCTGAGATTTCTATATTGTCACCATCTGAATCAACAACGCTAACAATAGCCTTCCCATCAATGTGTTCTATTTCTACGGTTATGCCGCCTTCAAAATCAAAAGTATTCATTTTCTTTCCTCATGACATGCTGATGTCGCAAATCTTAACGCAATAATCGCAACATTGTCAATAATGCAATGTTGCGATTGTTTTATATTTGATCTACTGTCATTCTTATTTGTCGTAATGGATCACAGTACGAATGCTTTCACCTGCATGCATCAGGTCGAACGCTTCATTGATACCGTCCAGTCCCATAGTATGAGTAATGAAATCGCTGAGCTTGAACTCCCCCTTCAGATAACGTTCTACGTAATCTGGCAGTTCACTGCGACCTTTTACACCACCAAAGGCAGAACCACGCCATACCCGCCCTGTCACCAACTGAAAGGGTCGGGTTGAAATTTCCTGACCGGCTCCGGCCACTCCGATAATGACAGACTCGCCCCAACCTTTGTGGCAACACTCTAATGCAGAACGCATGATGTTCACGTTGCCAATGCATTCAAAGGAATAATCCACACCGCCATCGGTCATTTCAACAATAACGTCCTGAATCGGCTTATCAAGCTTCTGAGGGTTTATGCAGTCAGTAGCACCCAGCTGTTTGGCCAGATCAAATTTCTTTTCATTGATATCAATAGCAATGATACGACCGGCTTTTGCCATGGTGGCGCCTATAACGGCGCTCAAACCAATACCACCCAGGCCAAATATCGCAACAGTATCACCTTCCTGAACCTTGGCCGTATTCATTACGGCGCCCATACCGGTAGTGACACCGCAACCCAGCAGGCAGACCTCTTCCAGAGGTGCGCTCTTATTCACCTTGGCCAAAGAGATTTCCGGCAGAACGGTGTATTCGGAAAAGGTTGAGCAGCCCATATAATGGAAAATGGGTTCTCCATCTTTATAAAAGCGGGTTGTGCCATCTGGCATCAAACCTTTGCCCTGGGTTTCACGAATCTTTTGACACAGATTGGTTTTGCCAGACTTGCAGAATTTACATTCTCCACACTCAGGTGTGTACAGTGGAATAACATGGTCACCTATTGAAACACTGGTGACACCTTCACCGATAGATTCAACAATACCACCACCTTCGTGACCGAGAATCGCTGGGAAAACACCTTCAGGGTCATCACCGGACAGAGTGAATGCATCTGTATGGCATACACCAGTAGCAACAATTCTTACCCGTACTTCACCTGCCTTGGGTGGCATCACGTCTACTTCTTCAATAGACAGCGGTTTACCGGCTTCCCAGGCAATAGCCGCACGACACTTGATGACGTCCGCAGTCATGGTTTAAACCTCAGATGGATAAGTCAAAATTAATGAAATCATCATACAAATATTACAGATATGTGATAATAGACAATTTATAAAATAACTATTACGAGACAGTAACAATGAGTTATCTGCCCATCTGGGATGGTATTGTCGAGTTCGTTGCCGTCGTTGAAAGCGGCAGCTTCACTTCAGCCGCACGTCGACTGTCGGTATCAGTCGCCCAGGTCAGTCGTCAGATTAGCGCTCTGGAAGGACGGTTGGCCTGCCAATTACTCTATCGCACCACACGAAAAATCAGCATTACGGAAGCCGGTAATCTGTACTATCAGGACTGTCGACATCTGATTGATACTCTCGAACAGGCTGAAAACTCACTGGCAGATCTTCAAACCTCACCGAAGGGAAAACTGAAAGTAACCGCACCTCTGGCTTTTGGTGAAGAAACCATCATGCCGTTGATCAACAGTTTTCTGAAACAACATCCTCTCCTGCAAATAGAAGTAGTGCTCAGTAACCGCAAGCTGAACCTGATTGATGAAGGCGTCGATATAGCTGTACGTTTGGGGCCTCTAGACAATCTTGATATGAGAGCACGGCAGCTGGCACAAAGGCAGTCCTTTACCTGCGCCTCTCCTGATTATCTAAAACAACATGGAACACCTTATAGCCTGAATGAGCTTAAACATCACAACTGCCTGCTTGGCACTTTGGAGCACTGGCGTTTTCAGGAAAATGGCAGAGAACAAATTATTCAGGTGTCGGGTAACTTACGCTGCAACAGCGGCCGGTCTTTGCTGGATGCCGCACTCAAGGGCATAGGCATTGTGCAGCTTCCGGATATGTATGTAGGGGAGCTACTCAAATCCGGCGAATTGATTTCCATACTGCCAAACTTTAAATCTTCACAAGAAGGTATATGGGGGCTGTACCCTGTCGGTCGATCATCGTCCATCAAGGTTCAGTTACTGCTGGATTACATTGCTGACAAGCTTGACGTTGGTAGTAAGTACTGACAATCCTGAGACTTTACGGAAAGCTATCGGGAAAGGTAGGAGAGAATAATTCGAGACTTACTTACACGCTTAAAAAGATAGAGGCTGATATTTCTGCATCAATCTCTATCTCCACAAGCCTTATTCAATCAGGCAGGTTCTACTTCTTCAACTTTCTTTGAAGAGTAAGCACCGGCATGCATTTTTTCCAGAGTTTCTTTAACGGAGGGGCCTGCAACCGTCGTATGCTCTTTTCTTTCCTTGAAACTCTCTGGCAGCTCAGCAATATCGGTGTAGAACTGGGAATACCATTCACGCACCATAAAGAATGGGCCGTCACCTGCGCAAAGCACAGGATTATCGACCAGCACCTTGTTGTCCCATATTTCAATGTCCTGCTGGAAAGATTCCAGAGACATCTGAGTATAAGCATCAACAATAGCCTTGTTTTCTACTTCGCTTACTCCGGGGATTTTTTTCATCATCACGCCGAAGTTAATATGAAACTTGTTGGTGTTCACTGGAATATGACTGACCAATAAATGCACGGTCATTGGCAGATCATCCATCATACCGGTCATGGTCGTGGTCATATAAGCAGGACCTTCATAGGTCGCAATAGACGTCAGTGGTACATCACCTTCGGTCAGAATATCGTGGGCACCCACCATATATTGTACAAATTTGTGACCTTCCTGAAGATTACTGAACGATTTAACCGAGGTGTAATGAACAGGGCCAAAATGAGCCATGTCTGCCATGTTGTCTACCAACTCACGACAGTGAGTATTGATAGTCACCTGACTCACCTGCCAGTCAGTCCACTCATCCGAGTAGTAATCATCAATTCTGGCGATTTCCTGCTCCGGAATCGGATCATTTCCTTCATGGTCATTCCAAACCATAAGCAGGCCATTCTTTTCGAGAGTCGGCCAGGCTTTAATCACTGCCTTAGGGGGAATTCGTTTGGAGTAAGGAATATTCTTGGCTAAACCATCACCACCCCACTCCCAGGCATGGAAAGGACAGACAATATTATTGCCTTTCACACAGCCTTTACTCAGGTCAGCTCCCATGTGAGGGCAGTAGGCATCCATGACATTGACTTTATTATCGTCTTCACCACGATAGGCCAGAATGCGGGAACCAAAATAATCAAAGGTTTGAGGCTCGGTTGTGATCTGGTCAGCCTTGGCTAGTACGTGCCAGCCCCGAGCGTAACGCTCAGGCCAGACCTTTTTCTTGATGATATGTGGGACAGGCTTCTTATTATTCATGGCACCCTCTTCACGACCCTTTTATCTATGAAAATAAAGCTCTTACGAGGACTTCGGCTTATTTCATATTAAGGGCGAGCTGTATTTTTTGCTCATGGCTGTTCAGATTAAACGGCCGCAATTTTTCTTAATAACCGCAGTATGTTTGAGGGCATTATCAATGGCTTCGTCCAAACAGACGAACACCGGTTACCACCGTTGGTATAGTTTATTCAGACTAAAAATTGATATTGATTAGCTGTAACAGTGAAAACAATAATAAAGGACTGTTATGTTAAAAACCGTAGATTTTATCGTGATCGGCGCTGGCTCTGCTGGCTGTGTATTGGCCAACAGGCTCTCTGCCTGTGGCAACTTTCAGGTACTGTTGCTGGAAGCGGGCGGCAAAGACTCCAACCCTTTCATCCACCTACCGATCGGCTTCAGTCAAGCTATGGGTATTCCAAAACTGGGCTGGGGTTATAAAACCGAGCCTGAGCCTCATCTTGAGAATCGCGTCATTAACTGGCCCAGAGGCCGGGTGCTTGGTGGTTGCAGTTCCATAAACGGCATGGTTTATGTTCGTGGTCAGCATGAAGATTTTGATGACTGGGAGCAGTTAGGCAATAAGGGATGGTCTGGTGCTGACGTATTGCCCTGGTTCAAAAAAAGTGAAGACTTCGAGTTTGGTCAGACAGGCTTTCATGGCTCAGGTGGAGAACTGAAAATATCAGAAACCCATCCCGATGATCGCCTTGAAATTAACAGTCTCTACATCAAAGCCGCTGAAAATGCCGGGTTACCTTTTAATAAAGATTACAATGGTGCACAGCAACACGGTATTGCTTACACCCAGTTTTCCATTAATAAAGGTCGCCGGTCTAGTACTTCAACTGCATTCCTGAAGCCTGTTCTTAAACAACGCAGCAACCTGACCCTCCTCACCCATGCAATGGTTGAAAGAATTGAACTATCGGGAACAACGGCTACGGGTGTCACTTTTATTCATCAAGAAAAACGACATACGGTTAATGCCCATAGAGAGATCATCCTTTCTGCAGGTACAAACAATAGCCCGAAAATTCTGGAATTATCAGGTATTGGCCGTAAGGAAGTACTTGCTCAGGCCGGTATTAAACAGAAGCATGAATTAGCCGGTGTCGGTAAGAACCTGATTGATCACATTCAGATGGAAGTGACTCATGAAGTAAAAGGCATTGGCAGTATGAATGACTCACTCAAACCACATCGACTGATAGCCGAATCTCTGAAATATCTGACCCAACGACGAGGTTTTCTAGCAACAGGTGTTGCTTCCATTGTTGGCTTTATCAAGAGCAGTGAATCTGAATCCAGGCCTGATCTCCAACTGCATTTTGCTCCAGCCGGTGGTGAAACCACCGACGATGGTCGTGTCATTCCTTCCAAAACGCCTTCTATTACATCTGTCTCCAATGTAATGCGACCAGAAAGCCGAGGCTACAGCCATATTGTCAGCAGTGATCCCAATCAGGCACCCGCTATCAGAGCAAATTACCTTGCAGAAGAATCAGATCGAAGGAAAAGTATTGAATGTGTTCGCTGGCAACGCAGAATTTTTGAACAGTCACCCCTTAACCAATTTCTTGGTACAGAAAGGGCTCCGGGAAAAGAGGTGATTTCTGATGCTGACATTTTTGGCTATATCAGGAAAGAGGGAAAAACAGCGTATCATCCTGTTGGTACCTGTAAAATGGGCAAGGATCAATCAGCTGTCGTTGATCAAACACTCAATGTTCACGGTATTGATCAGTTAAGAGTCATAGACGCTTCTATCATGCCATTGATTCCATCCGCCAATACCAACGCAGCTACCATTATGATTGCTGAACGAGGTGCTCAATGGGTGCTTGAAACTGCTGCAGGAAAGGTGAGAAAAACGGCGTAAATTGATTTCAAGTATATAAAGAGAAGCATTCGCAACTTCCTGTCATATCAGTCAGTGCTTCTCTTTACACTCTGAGTCAGCTATTTCGAGATCACTCTCTTATCGTATTTATCTCAATTTTATCGATGCTCAGGGATTCCAGAAACTCTTGATACACTCCAAGCTTGATCAAACCTATCCATTAGAAAATCATTAAAAATGATAACTTCAATAACCGAAATGTGAAAGCAGATAGCGGTTCAAACAAGTCTATAAGACTTATCCAAGCAATAAATATTTAAACAAATTCTTGCTAGCTCTTTACAGAAATTATTATCTTGCTGTACGTCAAACAGAGGATTTCTCTATGAAAAAAACTGTTTCACGCATGCATGATAGTGTCCTCAACTCTTCCTTAAAGATCTTTTGGTCATCACGTAGTAGCTCTGGCTCAATCCAACCAACATTCTGACGCCGCTGAAGATTTGAAGAACAGCCTTATCTTTAAATCTTTCCGAGTCATTTGGCGACATTTTCGCACTCACTTTTCCTTACGAATTTTTTAATGACGCACATAACAAATAAGGCTAAATTTCGTCTCCTGAGATGTCTGATCGAGACATTATGTAAACTCTCTCCTCAGAATTTGCATGTTTTATGTTTTGAGGACCAACACGAGAACAATCGCCATGAAGTCAGTCTTATCTGCAATATTTCTTTGTGCAGCTCTTGTCATGCAAGGCTGTGCAGTACATCCCGCGTTCGAAGATGATGGATACCTCCGGTGGTCTGATTCCGTCATAGAGAAAATCAAAAGAAATCCTTCATACAAAAGAATCCCAATTGATACCGACGAGCAAGCCGATCAATTCATTACTTTAGAATACAAAGCTTATAAAAAAGAAATCACCAAACAGAAATTCATCGAGGAACTCTTAAAAATATATCCCAACTCCAAAGAATCAATTGAGTGGAATGCAAACCAATTACCTTAGGATGGGTGTATGACAAGCTCATCCAACACGGTTACTTTTTAGTCTCCGGGATGAGTTTGTTACAGACCTTGGATTCATATATTAAACAGGAAAGAGCATATTTCCCCTGTTACCTTCTCTACAGCGTAAGTTAATATCAGCTCGACCAGCCAAAATCTTGTCCAACCCCAGTGCCTCAGAGCCTCAGAGCCAGTTCTACAGCTCTGCGAATAACCCGCGGGTTGTCCATTGCCATAAGCAACACAGCCTCCGCCGGAGCACCGGCCATCTCTCCACCCATTGAAACAAGCTGACCTTCGGCATGGGCATCATTCACAACTTTGATCAAAGCTTGAAAAACGGCAGGGTGGAAGCTGTTATAAAGATTTGCACCAGATAAACAGCGGCAGGAACTTCTATCATCACCGCTACCGGTGGCAGATGAAGAAGCTCTAAAGCAATCCTTTTTCTTTTGCCATGGTCAACGCTAGGTCTTCACTCATATCTTCCTGGCCATTCACCGTGCCGTGACGGCCCAGTTCCACCAGAATGTCACGAGCCTGGATACCGTACTTGGCTTCTGCACGTCTGGCGAACAGCGACAAAGACTTCCGGTGGCGTATTACCAGCAACAGAACCATCAATGCGCTCAGCACCAGCATCAATAGCCGCCAGAGAGTTGGCATCACCCATGGTCAGATTATGATGACCGTGGAAACCAATTTTCGTATTGCCGTTCAGCTCGGAACGCAACATCGCAATCTTTGTGGTTACTTCATCAGGCAACACATAACCGGCAGAGTCCGTCATATAGATACAATTGACACCGTAACGTTCTATCAACCTAGCCTGCTCGAGATCAATAAACAAACATGATTATATATAATATGAAATCCGACATAAAAAAACCAACCTATCACTAGATAATTTTATGTTCTAAACCATACTCCACATTTCTTTTTCGAGCAGAATGCAGGTAAGAAATTAATGACTAGTGCTGATAATGCAATCCTGTCTTCAAAAAATAAAAATAAAAATAAAAATAAAACAAGACTACTATTCACTTTTATCGCTACCCTCATTCTTTCGAGCAATTCACAAGCTACAATTTATTCAATAACAACTAAAAACCAATTATTTTATTATGGATTTCTAACAAAAAAATCACCTAAGAAGTTGACTTCACAAGCTAAAGATCTAATTAATAGTCTTGAATATGTACATTATGGTCAAATGATAGAAGGTGTGTTTGAACCAGTCGATGGCAGCTGTCATTCATATGAGCTTGAATCTAATTCAGAAGCTTATTTATACCTGAAAAGTCTATTAAATCCACAAGCAACAGATAACTCATCAGCTACAAGTGGCTCACCAAGCACAGATGACTCGGACATCATTAGTGTTCTCAATACAGCTCATTCATCACTTCCAAGCATTATGCCCAGCCTTACAACAGCGACACCAGTTAGCACTCCAGTTACAAGCAATGCACAACTTGAGAGTGCACATTACAACGAACACTTCCCACCTCTTTCGGCGCCCTTCACCACTGCACCAAGCTCTACTATAGCGACATCAGTTAGCACTCCAGTTACGAGCAATGCCCAACGTCCAAAAGCAGAATTGGTAGAAAAAACATCTAAACAAGAAAAAAATAAAAGCACCGAACCCAAGAAAAAAAGAACCCTTTCATCAACACCAACAACAGCAGCAGCACCAATAAAATTTACACTCACACTCACACCCACACCCACACCTATACCACTTGAGCAAAAAAAACCACCAACAGCGACACCAGTTAGCACTCCAGTTACGAGCAATGCCCAACGTCCAAAAGCAGAATTGGTAGAAAAAACATCTAAACAAGAAAAAAATAAAAGCACCGAACCCAAGAAAAAAAGAACCCTTTCATCAACACCAACAACAGCAGCAGCACCAATAAAATTTACACTCACACTCACACCCACACCCACACCTATACCACTTGAGCAAAAAAAACCACCAACAGCGACACCAGTTAGCACTCCAGTTACGAGCAATGCCCAACGTCCAAAAGCAGAATTGGTAGAAAAAACATCTAAACAAGAAAAAAATAAAAGCACCGAACCCAAGAAAAAAAGAACCCTTTCATCAACACCAACAACAGCAGCACCAATAAAACTTACACCCACACCCACACCCACACCCACACCCACACCTATACCTATACCACTTGAGCAAAAAAAACCACCAACAGCGACACCAGTTAGCACTCCAGTTACGAGCAGTGCCCAACGTCCAAAAGCAGAATTGGTAGAAAAAACATCTGAACAAGAAAAAATTAAAAGCACCGAACCCAAGAAAAAAAGAACCCTTTCATCAACACCAACAACAGCAGCAGCACCAATAAAACTTACACCCACAGCCACACCTATACCACCTGAGCAAAAAAAATCACCAACAGCCTCATTAGCTCAGAATCAAGAGAAACCTACAGAAAGATCATCAAAAAGAACTGTTCGATTCACGGAACAACTGGAGATTTCTGGAGAG
The DNA here is from genome assembly GCA_004762125.1 of Oceanospirillales bacterium. GTDB lineage: Bacteria > Pseudomonadota > Gammaproteobacteria > Pseudomonadales > Endozoicomonadaceae > Endozoicomonas_A. The sequence goes on from SIHQ01000006.1 coordinate 9,719, forward strand.
GAACCCGCCACCATCCCGGCTGAGCTAATAACACGCACCGGTCAAGCTGTAAGTCCGGGTGCAGGTGCAGGTGCGGGCGAAGTCATTAAGAAAGCAGCGATCAGTGCAAGACAGCCTAAAAATAATCATCTTTCAAAACAAATAACAGAAATAGCCAATTGGTTACAGAAAATTCCAGGCCATATGCGTGAATCTGTTTCCAGCCTATTTCGTAAAGCCCCCCGTACTAAAAACTTCGCTAAACCTCCTGGAGCACGGGCTAAAAAGGTGAGTAGCACTCTTACCAGTTTTTTTCTCGAGCTGCCAGTCATTAGTTATTTCTATCATTCTCGTATTAAAAAAAGCATCACAGTGGTGACAATAACTGCATTAACTGCTTTCTCTGCAGTAGCTGCTTATCGATATTTTTACGGTACTGATCGAAAACTATCCAAGATAGAAGACCTTGAAGTAAAAAAGCCTGAAATCAAAAAATCAAACAGCATCAAAAAAACTTCAAAGTATTGCAACACTCCTATGGACGTAGCAAACAGAGCTTGCACAAAAGCCTTAAAGAAAAACAATTTGCAGGCTGTGACGCTAATTGAAGCATTCGGAAAAAACAACATCCCTATCACTTCGTTTCACACTTCTGCGCCATACAGCTCTAGTGATGGAAGAATCTTCATTGATGGACCTCTTACTTTGGACAGTAATTCTTTATCAGGTCATTATTATTCATCTATTGGATACTCTGCATTAACAATAAACAAAAACTTGAAATTAAACCATTCAACAGATGAATTTAATAGAACACCTATATACTTTTTCAAAAATGAAATGTATCAAAGATTGATTCTATCTACAGCAAAAACAATACTGGAATCGATACCAGTTGACGACATACCCAGAATCACATCATCTGACCTAGACCCCATTAGTCAAGTTTTACTCTGGTGTGGTATTCCTAAAGGTGATTTAGCAGAAAAGCTACATAAGCAGTGCACTTCAGTAATCAGTCAACAAATGCATAGCCATGAGGAATGGCACACATTTGCTGTACATAATTACTACAAGAAATGGGTATTATCTGGACCTGCTAATTTTCAAAAAAAACCTGATTCCTATAGTTTCTTACATCAACCTATTTTTGTTATAGATAACAACTTAATAAAAAGTTTGTCATATCAGCAAAGAGTGTTTGATATTACCAACGAAGCAACTCCTACTATTAACAAACCATTATTTTTTGACAACACAGAAGACTTATCATTTAAATACACAGTTTCAGAAAGCCATTACTTATACAAGTCTATTGGACAAGCAAGATGGAGGACAAAGATTTTATTAACTAGTGGATCAACACATAATTTAAAGTCTGACGAATTCTACGGAATCAGTAAATCTAAAACTGAACCGCCCATAGAATACTTCATTCATAGAGACAACAAGCGATTCATCACACCTACTTTAAAGAGCAACAGCAACAGCAACAGCAACACGAGTATTTACTCAAAAAACAAGAGTACAGATCTACTTATACATTTATCAAAGTTGACATGGATGAATTTTCCTCCCAGGCCTTACAAGTCACTTATAAGCACGTCTGCCCTGACGTCTTTAAGATACAAAGGTTTAAAAAACCTCCTCATGTACTACTATCTCAACGAAGAAGAGTCCAAGGCTAATCTTCTTTCTGAACTGATTTTTAACAGTGAGCCACCTCTGGGCATTCTCATCTATTCATACAGTTCTCTGGCAGAAGAAAAAACACATCATATAGAAGCATCTCACTATTTACCATTAAGAACATTACCTTTAAACAAGCAAGTAAAAGCATTTGATCGAGCTTACAAGGCCTGTCGACACAATCATGGTAATTGCAGTATTTCAAATTATTTACACATGGAACTTTTACGATATTATCTCGCTGTATGCAGCAATCTTGATAAGTACGCTGACAAATGTTTTTCATCAAATGTAACTGATAGTCAGTTGACAATGGAATCATATAATAGCTGGATTTCATTCTCTCATTTTATTGACTGGAATGAAGAACCAATGGATTTTAATGGTATCCAAATACCTGACAACAGATACATAACGAAAGGCTACTATCAATTATCAAAAGATAATTTTGGTTTTTACCTTGATGCTCTAATAGGTAAAGCAGAAAGCACTGAGAAAGAAGATCCAGATAACGCACCCTCCTTCGATAACATTCTTATAGACGGTGCCTATAAGTGCAGCGATGTCTCTCCTACTCATAACTCAAGTGTAGTGTGCCTTAATTTCAATAAGTTGACTCATGTTTCACATACTGGTTCAGGCGCTGTCATTCTGTCAGATGAAACGAATACTGAAAGCAAAAAAATACTGTATTTTCGTGAAAAAAGCTTACTACTACCTTCGGATGGGCGTTTATTGTTATGGCTTCAAAAAACACTGTCCGATGTGAATAGCAGTATTTTGTTAAAAAAATATATAGCGTTAATTTTAAAAAATGATGAGGATCATCGTTTAAAAGAAGAAGAAGATAAATTTAATAAAACAAAAAACGAAATTTGCTCCCTTATTCAATACGAAAATTTTCGCCAAGCTTGCTACTTGCTTAATGGCGATCCGGAGCAGATAAAACATTTAATTTCTTTATCTGAGCAAGCAACATTACATCCTTATTATTCCTTAATAACATCGAACAAAGAAAAACAAAAAGGTATTCACAGCTACGATTTTTTTAAAAAAATACCATTATCAGAGGTAACTACAGATCGAATACTATTGCATTTAAAACTCATTAACAAATACCCAGATATTTTGAAAAACAACTATTTTTCCAGCATTAACGTATTGCAATTAATTGGTGTTATTAGAGGCCAGATTACAAACCATGAATACAAAGAAGATGATTCAACTTATGAAGCCATCTACGAGGGCTTCTCCCAATTCAGCAATAATATCGCTTCAGGTGCACTAAAAGTTCCGCATGGTATCTTATGTTTTTTAAAGCAATTATTAAAAGAAAACTGGTGTAATGAGCGTGATAAATGTCTATTAATTACCTTTTCGTGGATATTAAATAAAAATACTGATCAGATTGAGCTAATTTTAAAGCCTTCATTGATTTCCGAAGGTCGCAAGATATCTCGCTTCAAGAATAAAAATGATACGATTGAAGGTATCGTTGATGTAACGCAAGGAACTTACTCCAGTCGTATCTATACTGACTATTGGGTATCAGATTCCAACACTATCGATACAGGTAATCAAGCTCAATTGCACTCTAAAAATATTCCTGTTGGCGTCCCGGTTCAATTAATTCCAGAGGACACAAGAGGAGAGTTATTCATGTTCATGATCAGTCAAAACAAGGTAGTTGTTTCTGCTTGTGAAAGCCCTGACAGAGTTGTCATTCAATCCCACCCACACGGCGAAAACATGATCGCACATTGATCACATTTACCAGAGACACTGAATTATCGCCAGTGTCTCTGGTGAAACAAAAAAACCAAAAAACCAAAAAACTATTGGATAAGCCCTTTTTCTTTTGCCATGGTCAGTGCCAGATCTTCAATCATATCTTCCTGACCACCTACAGTACCCCGACGACCCAATTCCACCAGAATGTCACGTGCTTGAATACCGTACTTGGCTTCTGCACGTTTAGCGAACAATAGGAAGGATGAGTAAACGCCCGCATACCCCAGAGTCAATGCATCACGGTCAAGACGAATCGGTTGATCCATAATCGGAACAACTCGGTCTTCAGCCACATCCATAATCTTGTACAGATCAACACCGGTTTTTACACCCATTCTGTCCAGAACAGCCACGAGAACTTCCAGCGGCGTGTTACCAGCGCCGGCACCCAAACCAGCCACAGAACCGTCGATACGATCAGCACCCGCATCAATGGCAGCCAGAGAGTTGGCAACACCCATGGCCAGATTATGATGACCGTGGAAACCAATTTCGGTATTGCCGTTCAGCTCGGAACGAAGCAAAGCAATTTTGGTAGTCACTTCATCAGGCAGCATATAACCGGCAGAGTCGGTCATATAAATACAATTGGCTCCGTAATGCTCCATCAGTTTGGCCTGCTCTAGAATTTTCTCCGGGCTGACCATATGAGCCATCATCAAAAAGCCAACAGTGTCCATCTCCATTTTCGCAGACATGCCAATGTGCTGTTCGGAGACATCGGCTTCGGTACAATGTGTCGCTACACGAATACACGAGACTCCAAGGTCTTTTGCCATACGAAGATGATCAAGAGTACCAATACCCGGAAGCTGCAATGCAGACACCTTGGCATTCTTCATCTTCGGGATTACGGCGTTCAGGTATTCTTCGTCAGAATGAGCTGGAAAACCGTAGTTGAGGGATGAACCACCCAAACCGTCACCGTGAGTCACTTCAATCATAGGCATACCGGCTTCATCCAACCCGGTAGCAATATTGACCATTTCTTCCAGAGAAATCTGGTGACGTTTGGCATGCATGCCATCACGCAAACTCATATCGTGGAGTTTGACTTTCTTACCGTTCAGATCCATTACATCAAACTCCACTTAGTTCTTGTTTTGAGTACGTTCTGGCAGTGTGATATTCCCCGCTGCTGATTCTTCAGCAAACATTTCAGCCGTACGCAAACCGGCTGCAGTCATAATATCCAGGTTACCCGCGTACTTGGGCAGGAAGTCACCCAGACCTTCCACTTCCATAAATACCGACACCTTACGGCCATCAAACACAGGACCATTCACAAGCTTGTAGCCCGGAACATACTTCTGCACTTCCTCAACCATATCAAGAATAGAGCGGGTAATAGCATCCTGATCCGGCTCACTTTCAGTAAGGCAGTGAATGGTGTCACGCATCATCAGTGGCGGTTCGGCTGGGTTAATAACGATGATCGCTTTACCTTTCTTCGCGCCACCTACTTTTTCAACAGCACCGGCTGTTGTGCGGGTAAATTCATCAATATTTTGTCGTGTGCCTGGACCCACGGATTTAGACGATACGGTGGCAACAATTTCACCGTATTCAACCGGTTGAACTCTGGAGACAGCAGCGACCATAGGAATAGTCGCCTGACCTCCACAAGTCACCATGTTCACGTTCATTTTCAGTTCACCCTGAGTCAGTTCTTTCAGGTTCACCGGTGGTACACAAAAAGGGCCTATCGCTGCTGGAGTCAGGTCCACCATGATCACACCCAGCTCATTCAACTTTCGGCTGTTTTCAGCATGGACATAGGCAGACGTTGCATCAAAAGCAATACGAATATCATCCTCAACAACGTGAGCCAGAATACCGTCCACACCTTCCGAACAGGTCTTGATACCCATTTCACGAGCACGCTTCAGACCTTCAGAATCCGGGTCAATACCCACCATCCAAACGGGTTCAATCCAGTTTGAACGCTTCATTTTTATCAGCAAATCGGTACCGATATTACCCGGACCGATAATGACTGCTTTTAGTTTTTTACTCATCCATCACCCCAACACTTTTTCTTATTCTTTTGCAGGCCGCAGAACGCAGCCTGACAAGGTCAGTAATCAGGTTGTTATTTCAAAGACCACGGATGGCCTGCTAGCCTAATCGATGCAGGAAGCATCGTTGAGCAGAAAGAACAACCTGATTACTGGCCGATATAGACGAACCCAGCACAAAAAAATTACTCGGCAAAAGAAACTTCAGCTGTTCCCATGCCTTCAATTTCCAGCGTCATTACGTCTCCAGCAACCACTGACTCCAGAGGCACCAGAGATCCGGACAAAATAATCTCGCCCGCCTTGAAAGGAATACCAAATTCACCCAGCGTATTCGCCAACCAGGCAACCGCTGTCAAAGGATTACCTTGCACCGCTGAACCCAGACCTTCACTAAGCAGTTCACCGTTTTTATAAACCCTCATCTGGGCAGACGGCAGATCAATAGTATTTGGATCCACTTCTTTATCACCCAGCACAAACACACCGCAAGAGGCGTTGTCTGCAACAGTGTCCTGAATCTTGATTTGCCAGTTATGAATACGGGAATCAACAATCTCGAAGCAAGGAATGACACTCTCAGTCGCTTCCAGCACGTCCTGTTCAGTGACTCCAGGTCCCACCAGATCTTTCTTCAGCCTGAAGGCGATTTCACCTTCAGCACGAGGCTGAATCAATTTGTTTTCACTGATAGAAATAGCGTCTTTATTGTTGAACCACATCTCTTTAGTGAGGAAGCCAAAGTCAGGTTGATGGACATTCAGCATGTCCTGAACCGCTTTTGACGTTACACCGATCTTCTTACCAACAATTTTGTCTCCACCTGCCACACGCTTTTCCAGCATATGAAGGGAAATATGGTAAGCGTCGTCAATACTGATTTCGCTGTCACGATCTGTGAACGGCTCAATGGTTTTACCTGTTCTTAAAGCCTGATACAGCTCGTCACCATACTTCGCTCTTTGTTCCTGGTTCATTGTGCATCAGTCCTTCAGAAATAAAATACATTCGCGGTTAAACAGTCTGGCGTGCTCGACCATCACCCAGTGACCGCACTCACTGAGCATGTTGAAACGAATATTACTGCAATGTTCCATCATGGTTTGAACACCGGATACTGGGCAGAATTTGTCGTTCATTCCCCAGAAACCCAGAATCGGACATTGCAATTCAGACAATCGATCTGTCAGAACCGGTACCTGCATGGTAGAAAGCACGCAAGTAGGCTGGTCAAGAACAATTGCTACTCGTTCATTGACAATGTCATCAGTAATCTGGCTTTCATCAAACAGTTGTAGACTTAGCAAACGCTTCATATTGGCCGGTTCGACCAACTCACCTGCAGCAAAAGCTGCACCCATTTTCTGAATGCCTTCCATCTGAAGGTAATACTGTTCTTTGGGCATCAGGCCGCCCGGCGCCATAAGAATCAGCCTTTCTACCAACTCCGGATGGTCCAGAGCCATCTTGATGGCAATCGCACCACCTAATGAGTTACCCACCAGAGTAACGTTGGTAACACTCAATTTGGAAAGCAGACCCAACATGGCATCAACAAAGAAATCGAGGTGATATTCTGTATCCGGCTTATCACTCAGACCATAACCGGGTAGATCCGGCACAATAGCCCGGTAGCCTGCATCGGCGAATACCGGGTAGTTGCCTTTAAAGTTGCTATACCCGCTGGCTCCAGGACCGCTGCCGTGAATGAACAATACGGCGTTACCAATACCGGCTTCCTGATAGTGAAGGGTCAACCCATCGCTTAACTGCACATAATCCGATTCCGGTATTCTGCTCATGCCCGCTCCCGAGGTTATTCATTTTTATAATGCGGATTTACTCGGTTATGATTCTTTCAATGGCAGGCGCTCTCATCATCGTCTGTGAGGACTAATACAGCTATCGCCTTGCTCGGTAACATCACCAGAACATACGAATTCACACGTTACTTACCCGCCAAAGGCGGATAAGTAACGAATAAAAAATTTATCAAGTGTGTCTAAACACTTTTGAATTCAAATAGGGTTTCAGCAATGGACAATCCACTGGACTTTACCGGCAAGGTAATACTGATCACTGGCGGCGGTAAAGGTGCAGGTAAAGGCATTACAGAGCGTTTTCTTCAACAGGGTGCTGATGTTGTCATTTGCGGTCGTAATGAACCGGATAATATGCCTCAGTATGAAGAAAAAAAAGCCGTATTCTTTTCTTGTGACGTTCGTGATTTAGAACAGGCTCAACAACTGATTGATGCAACCGTAGAACGTTTCGGTCGCCTGGATGTATTGGTCAACAATGCCGGTGGTGCACCAAATGCTGACGCCGCAACCGTTTCACCCAGATTTTCAGAATCCATTTTACGCCTAAACCTGATTGCTCCATTGAATCTTTGCCAGATGGCCAATGCCGTTATGCAGAAACAGGAAGAAGGTGGCTCAATCATCAATATTTGCAGTGTCAGCGCCACCCGCCCCTCTCCAGGCACTGCTGCTTACGGTGCTGCCAAAGCGGGTCTGCTAAATCTGACCAAATCACTGGCCGTAGAATGGGCGCCTAAAGTGCGAACCAATGCTGTTATTGCCGGAATGATTCTCACCGAGCAAGCTCATATGCATTATGGCGATGACGAAGGTATTGCCAGTGTTTCTGCCACTGTACCTTTAAACCGGTTAGCTACGCCGAAAGATATTGGCGACACCTGTCTTTATTTGGCATCACCCTTAGCGTCTTATGTCAGTGGTGCGGATGTGACCGTACATGGTGGTGGTGAGAAGCCGGCATTTCTGGGTGCAGCGAACGTTTAAAATCAGAAGTATATCTTTCAATAAAAATAGCTTTGAAATAGTCACGAAATATTTACAGGGCAGAGTAATGTCTGCCCTGCTTCTCACACTTCCCTAGTGAACACTTAAGTTCGCCGATTTAAGTCCACAGCCACCTAAAATAATATTGCACAAAGTATTGGCAGCATCATCAAACACTAATTCGTCGTTCTCAGAAGGCATTAAGTGACCGAGCTGAGTTGAATAATCTGCATAATGCTGGGTACTGGACCAAATCATAAACAAGAGGTGCTTAGGGTCAACTGAATTCATTTTCTCCAGATCAATCCAGCTTTGAATAATCGCAACCTGATTATTAAGCCAGTGCTTCAATTCTTTCCAGAATATCTCATCAAGGTGCGGTGCTCCCTGAATAATTTCACTGGTGAAAATTTTCGATGCCAGAGGATAGCGCCTGGACTGACTGACCTTTTTCCGGATGTACTGTTCTAGAACAACAGCAGGATCGGAATCTGATGAAATATCACCCAAACCCAGTTCCCAAATTTTAACGATGCGAGTCAATAGCGCCTGATAGAGGTTTTCTTTGCTACCAAAGTAATAGACAACATTGGCCTTAGGTAAATTAGCGGCTTCAGCAATCATTTTAAGACTGCCACCTGTATAACCATGACGGGCAAAAACGCTTTCTGCCGCATCTATGATCAGGCTTTGGTTTCGTGTTCTTGTTTGCGCAGCTCGGGTAACAGGTTTAACTTGATCTGGCATCGTGTTTTATCTTTAAACATCTGGAATGAAATCATATAACCCTAATAACACTGATGTAAACGCTCGTATGTAAATCAAAAATCAACATCTTGTCCGATCGGACAAATAAATTAGACATCCACAAAAAAAATGTGGTATTTCTAATAGCCGACATGGATGGATATCATTTTGTATTGAGTTTTAAAAATACAAAAGGTGCAGTACCCAATAAAAATAATAACTGTGCACCAGAGTAGTACTTATGAATACTAACGACTTCAATACTGTTCATACCTGTCCTGTGGTTTTCAAAAACAGCCAAAACCTCGTATATCCCGCTTATATAAAATCAAAGAAAACAACTTAACAAGTATGATTTCGGCTCTCTCTCAGAGCTCGATTAAATTGTTTTAAAACAAAAAAATAATAATAAAAACAACAAAATAAGTAAGAAGCACAAAAGAAACTGACAAGGAGATTGAATTATGTCAACACTGAAAGCCGGTTTAATCCAAATGGGATTGAAAGGCAATACTGATGATCATCCTGATGTTATTCGGGATTCAATGCTCGAAGCTCATATTCCTCTCATCGAAAAAGCCGGTGAAGCCGGTGTACAAATATTATGTTTTCAGGAAGTATTTACCCAACCCTATTTTTGCCCCAGTCAAGACAAACGCTGGTATGAAGCGGCTGAATCCATACCCGACGGTTTTACTACAAAGTTGATGCAGGAATACGCCAAGAAATATCAAATGGTTATTGTTGTTCCCATTTACGAAAAAGACATCACCGGTGTTTATTACAACACTGCAGCGGTTATTGATGCCGACGGCTCTTATCTAGGAAAATATCGTAAAACACACATTCCTCAAGTCGCAGGTTTCTGGGAAAAATTCTTCTTTAAACCAGGTTCTTCTGACTGGCCCGTTTTTCAAACACAGTACGCAAAAATAGGCGTTTACATCTGCTACGATCGGCACTTCCCTGAAGGCTGGCGTGGACTGGCATTAAACGGCGCCGAGCTGATTTTCAACCCTTCTGCCACTGTTGCAGGACTGTCTCAATATTTATGGGAACTGGAACAGCCTGCCAGTGCTGCTGCCAATGGCGTCTGGATTGGTGCTATCAACAGAGTAGGTACTGAGTCTCCCTGGGACATCGGTAAATTCTATGGTTCCTCTTATTTCGTGAACCCTCGCGGCCAGATAGAAGCACAAGCCAGCGAAGATCAGGATGAATTGCTGATACACGATATCGATATGGACATGGTTCGAGAAGCTCGTGACGGCTGGCAGTTCTTCCGGGATCGTAGACCTGACCAGTACGGCAAACTGACTGAAGGCTAACCAAAAAAATCAGGCTGGCCCACACGTTAAGTGAGTGCCAGTCTGCAACAGAATCATCCGGACTATAACAATAAAAAAAGGGACTAACCCTATGGGACTTCTAGTTAAAGGAGGCACGGTTGTTAATCATGACCACACGAACCGTGCTGATGTGTACTGTGATAACGGAAAAATAATCTCTGTTGGCACCGACCTTGACGTTCCCCCAGGTACCGAGGAAGTCGAGGCCCATGGTTGCTACGTTATGCCAGGAGGGATTGACCCTCATACTCATATGCAACTCCCTTTTATGGGAACGGTAGCCAGCGAAGATTTTTACACAGGCACCAGTGCCGCCCTTGTTGGCGGTACCACAATGATCATCGACTTTGTTATTCCCAGCCCTCAACAATCTTTAATGGAAGCCTATGAAACCTGGCGTGGATGGGCAGAAAAATCTGTTGCAGACTACTCTTTCCATGTTGCCGTTACCTGGTGGGATGAATCCGTCAGTGCCGATATGGGCACTCTGGTAAAAGACCATGGTGTTAACAGCTTCAAGCATTTCATGGCCTACAAAAATGCCATCATGTGCGCTGACGACGTATTGGTAAACAGCTTCAGCCGTTGCATGGAACTCGGAGCTATACCTACCGTACATGCCGAGAATGGCGAGCTGGTGTTCCATCTACAACAGAAACTGCTCAAGCAAGGTATTACTGGCCCCGAAGCACACCCTTTATCACGACCTCCTATGGTAGAAGGTGAAGCGGCGAACAGAGCTATCAGAATCGCCGGGACCCTTGGAGCTCCGGTTTATCTGGTTCATGTTTCCACCAAAGACGCTTCCGATGCCATAACCTACGCCCGAGCCAATGGTCAACAGGTTTACGGTGAAGTTCTGGCCGGTCACTTATTGATTGACGACAGTGTTTATCAAAACAAGGACTGGGCAACAGCCGCAGCCCATGTAATGAGCCCACCCTTTCGACCACCGGAACACCGGGAAGCGCTCTGGAAGTCATTACAAAGCGGCAACCTGCAAACCACCGCTACCGATCACTGTTGCTTCTGCGCTGAACAAAAAGCAGCGGGCAAAGATGACTTCACTAAAATACCCAATGGCACAGCAGGTGTAGAAGATCGTTTAACGGTTCTCTGGGATCAGGGCGTTAATACCGGGCGTTTGTCCATGAATGATTTCGTCGCGGTAACATCCACCAATACCGCTAAAATTTTCAATATGTATCCGCGTAAAGGTTCCATCTCTCCAGGAGCCGACGCTGACATTGTGATCTGGGACCCTAAAGCCACCAAAACCATATCCGCAAAAACACACTTACAGAATATTGATTTCAATATTTTTGAAGGAATGAATGTTACAGGCTTACCCGTCAAGACGATCAGTCAGGGTGAACTGGTTTGGAGTGACGGCAAGCTGAACGTGACCAAAGGCAGAGGGCGCTATATTAATAGACCTTCATACCCTCCGGTCTATGAAATCCTGCAGAAAAGGCAGGCACTGAATGCTCCCAAGGCCGTTGAGCGTACGGCACAGTAATTCCTGTCAATAAAGTGAGAAAACAGATCATGGACAAGCCAGGTATTCACAGCGGGAGATTAACGTCAGAGGAGTACAGGAAAAATTTCTCTGATATAAAACCTGCATACGGCACTCATGAAGCCACTATCGAAGCCAGTCGTTGCTTGTTTTGTGAGGCTGCACCCTGCATTACCGCGTGCCCCACTGACATCAATATTCCTTCCTTTATCAATCGAATTGCCACCGATAATATCGAAGGGGCGGCTCATACCATTCTTGAGTCCAACATTCTTGGAGGCAGCTGTGCCCGAATCTGCCCAACAGAAATCTTATGCGAACAGGCTTGTGTGCGTAATAAAGAACCTGAATGCGTTCCCGTTAATATTGGCCGGTTACAACGCTTCGCTGTAGACAATAGAGAAGGCACATCTCACCCTTTCAGTAGAAATGACACAACAGGAAAATCCGTTGCCGTTGTGGGAGCAGGTCCAGCCGGCTTGGCATGCGCCCATGCTCTGGCTCGCAAAGGGCACGACGTTGATCTGTTTGATGCCAGAGAAAAACATGGCGGGCTGAATGAATACGGCATTGCTGCTTACAAACTTGTGGAAGACTATGCACAGAAAGAGGTTAAGTTCGTTTTAGAAATAGGTGGCATCACACAGAAATTTGGTTCAAAGCTCGGAACTGATATTCAACTGGACGACCTTCGTAACCAGTACGATGCTGTTTTCCTCGGACTCGGTTTAGGCGACAGCAACAAGCTTGGGATCGAGAATGAAAGTATGGACGGCGTCAGTGATGCCATTTCAGCCATTGCTGAATTACGACAAACCAGTGATCTTGGCTCTCTCAATATAGGGCAGAAAGTCGTGGTCATTGGCGCAGGTAATACTGCTATTGATATCGCTTGCCAAATGAAACGACTGGGAGCAGAAGAAGTCACATTGGTTTATAGACGCGGCAATGAGCAAATGTCGGCTACCGAGCACGAACAAAAATTTGCTCTGGAGAATGGTGTTCGAATTCTAACATGGATGAAACCTGTCGCTTTGGAAACCCGCTCTTCTAACAATCAATCTAAAGATCAAAAATCTCATGTCACAGGCATAACGCTGGAAAGAACACACCTCGATGACAACAACCGCTTAAAAGGTTTGGGTGAGTATAAAACCCTTGAAGCGGATACTGTATTTAAAGCTATCGGTCAGTCCTTTTTGGAAGGATGTTTTTCTGGCAGTCAACCTCCAACCTTGATTAAAGGTCGAATCCAGACAGAATCTGGTTTCAAAACAACATTGAATAATGTTTGGGCTGGCGGTGACTGTATAGAAGGCGACGAAGATTTGGCTGTTCAGGCAGTAGAACACGGCAAGCAGGCTGCTCAATCTATTGACTGTTTTTTTCAAAGCACTCCTTTGCAAAACGCTTCTTTGCAAAACGCTTCTTTGCAGAGCCGTTCTCTAAAAAGCGGTTCTTTAAAAAGTCATGCGCCGGAAAAGAAAGAGAGAGATACTCATCATGGCTGATTTAACCAGTAATTTTCTGGGCATCCGTTCTCCTAATCCATTCTGGCTTGCATCAGCACCGCCAACAGACAAAGCCGTCAATGTTTACCGGGCATTCGAAGCGGGCTGGGGCGGTGTTGTATGGAAAACCTTAGGGGAAGACCCTGCTCCTGTTAATGTCAGCTCCCGCTATTCAGCTCATAGAGATATTCATGGCAATGTCATGGGTATCAATAACATTGAGCTCATTACAGATCGACCTCTTGCGGTGAATCTGGCTGAAATCAAACAGATTAAAATAGACTGGCCTGATCGTGCATTAATTGTCTCGCTAATGGTTCCCTGCGAAGAAGAGAGCTGGAAAAGAATCCTGCGGCAGGTTGAAGATACAGGCTGCGATGGCGTCGAACTTAACTTTGGTTGTCCTCACGGCATGCCTGAGCGTGGTATGGGCGCAGCGGTTGGACAAGTTCCGGAATATATAGAGATGGTCACCCGCTGGTGTAAGGAGAACACTAAACTCCCCGTTATCGTAAAACTAACGCCTAACATCACTAACGTTGTTATTCCTGCAACGGCCGCTTTGAGTGGCGGCGCTGATGCCGTTTCCCTGATTAATACCATTAACTCTATTACCGGCGTGGATCTGGACAATATGGTGGGTTACCCATCGGTAGGAGGCAAAGCCACTAGCGGTGGTTATTGTGGTTCAGCCGTAAAACCCATCGCTCTGAATATGGTGGCCCAGATTGGTAGAAACCAACAGACATCCACCATACCTATCTCTGCCATTGGCGGCATTGGTAACTGGAAAGACGCTGCCGAGTTTATCTCTCTGGGTGCTGGCAATGTTCAGGTATGTACTGCGGCCATGCTTAACGGCTTCAAAATAGTGGAGGATATGATTGATGGTTTGTCCCGCTGGATGGACAGTAAAGGGTATCGGACGCTCGATGAATTTAAAGGAGCAGCACTTCCAAACCAAACCGATTGGAAGTATCTTGATTTAAACTACAAAACAATTGCCAGTATTGATCAGGATGCATGCATACAATGTGGCCGATGTTTTGCTGCATGTGAAGACACATCTCATCAGGCTATTTCAATGACACCGCTGTCAAAAAACGATATGGCAGAGACGACGTTAAAAGTCGGTATTGAGCGACAGTTCGATGTCATTGATGAAGAGTGTGTTGGTTGTAATTTGTGCCAAATAGTTTGCCCGGTAGATCAATGCATCACTATGGTGGAGCAAAAAACGGACAAGCCCTATCAGAACTGGACTCAGCATCCTAATAACCCCATGAGGGAATGTTAGGAATCAAAAGTCCGCGACTGTGGCATTCAGTAAATAGGGTCAGAATCAGGTTTTATTTGAACATCGTTTTTATTTACTGCTAGAGCCTGTTCATAATCTCAATGCAAAGACGGTGACCGTCAAAAGAGCAACGGATTATGAACAGACTCTTACACCGTTCTAAAGCTGTTAACAGGTGCTAATGCGCAGATAACCATAATAATAAAATACGCATAAAGGATTAGAATCTGACTATGAGTACTCAATCACGTACCGTCAATGCAGGCGATTTTCAGGAGCTGGAAGTCGGTGACGACGTACAGTCCAGCAGCTTATATAACGATGATATAGCACCCACAAAAATTCATCAGCGTACCTGGGGCACCATGAATGTGGCTGCCTTGTGGGTGGGCATGGCTATTTGTGTACCCACTTACACGCTTGGTGGTGTATTAACCGCCTACTTTGGTTTGTCGGTATCTGAAGCACTGATCACGATTCTTCTGGCTAATATCATCGTATTAATCCCTTTCTGCCTGAATGCATTCCCGGGAACCAAATACGGTATTCCTTTTCCGGTTTTGCTGCGATCCAGTTTCGGTACTGTCGGCTCGAACCTTCCTTGTTTAATCAGAGCCATCGTCGCGTGCGGCTGGTTTGGCATACAGACCATGTTTGGTGGCATTGCCATACATCTATTGCTGTCAGCATTTTCTGAAGGCTGGGCCAGTCTGGGAGGCACTGGAGAAGTTATTGGTTTCTTTATCTTTCTAACCCTTAATTTAACCGTTGTCATCCGTGGATCAGAGTCCATTAAAACCCTGGAAACACTTTCCGCACCTTTATTGCTGGCGGTTGCCGCCGGTTTGATGTTTTGGGCTTTGCCTAAAGTGGACGTGATTGCGTTAATGGACATTCCTGCCAACAGGCCTGAAGGTGCTTCGTTCTGGGGTTACTTCTTTGGCGGACTGACTGCCATGGTAGGCTTCTGGGCAACACTGTCTTTAAATATTCCCGACTTCAGTCGCTATGTTAAAAGCCAGAAAGACCAACTGAAAGGCCAGATCATTGGTTTGCCTTTAACTATGTTCTTCTTTGCATCTCTGGGTGTAATAATGACGGCAGCCTCGCCTGCCTTGGTAGGAGAAACTATTTCTGACCCGGTCAACCTTATTGGTAAGATTGACAACCCAATGTGGGTAGCACTGGCTATGCTGATGATCATCATTGCCACTATTTCTACCAATACCGCAGCTAACATTGTATCGCCTACCAATGATTTCCAGAACGTAGCGCCAAAGTACATCAATCAAACCAAAGGAGCTCTTCTGACAGGCTTTATCGGTGTACTGTTAATGAGTTACGAAATATTTAAAAAGCTGGGCTGGCTGGAATCCGACCTTTCCGTAGAAGCCATGTACAGCGGTTGGTTACTGGGGTATTCAAGCCTGCTCGGGCCTATCGCTGGAATCATGATTGTTGATTACTTCATTGTTAAGAAACAGGAGCTGAATTTAGTCGACTTGTATCGAATGGATGGAGTCTATCCCGTCGTTAATATCTCGGGCATGCTCGCTTTTTTCATTCCTGTCGGGTTGACTGTATTCAGTATCACCACAGGAACACTGGATTGGTTTTATAACTATGGATGGTTTACCGGTTCATTCCTTGGTGCCGCCATCTATGCGGTATTAAACGCGAATAAACTGGATCAGTCAGATACAGCTACAGCCACGAGCTAACCGTTTGAAGCATTCTATTCTTTGCTTATCTTTGGCAGAGAATAGAATGTTATTTAACCCGTCGTTCTAACAATCTCTTCTATTTAATGCCAATCTATCAATATAAGAACCCCACTGAAAAGCCTGATATAACGAACTATTTCGTCATCTAGAGTTCGGGTTTACTGCTTCGACCCGCATATCCAAATAACACGTCACATGACTTATTTAATGCTTGCTATAGGTTTTATCTCCTCTTGAATTTAAGTCCTTCAAACATTCCTTTGACTTTCAATCGCCATTCGGAAACAATGTTTCCGTTGATTATTTCAACACACTAAGTTGCAATTGCCTCAGAAGAAAACGCTTCCAAGCTGTTCAATCTTTTGGGAAGTAGAGCCATATCTGAACAGACACGCGGTCAGACATGGCTCTGGCTTGACAGAATAAAAATAAAAACCAGTAGACTTACTAATAAGGCATTCATCAAATGATGGAGTTTTTAGTCGTATATTCGCTCATCATCGCTACTGTATTGGTGATCGGTGAAACTGTTATTTTAATTAAAACCGAAAAATATTGGCCACTGTCGCTGGATGACTATTTGGTTTGTGCCGCTTTATTTTATTGCGCTGCAACCCTGGAGCAAAACAGCAGTCAGTATATTTTATTGGTCAGTTGGGGTTTTATGGCGGGTAATCTATACGCCATGCTATTTACTCGAATGGATCCAAACGGCGGTAGTCGTGAACGCTTAGGCTTACTAAGTATAATGTTAGGTGCCGCATTAATCGGTGCATTCTGTACTATTGGACTGCTCCTGCAGTAAGAGGATTTCACTGATGAATATGGTCAACACTATTAAACCCGATAATACGTTAACTGACAGTACCCTAACCAAAGTACAAATGGAGCAATACCGAGAGCAAGGCTACCTGTTTCCTATCTCGGCACTCAGTAATGATGAAGTAGCCCGTTATCGTGGTGCTATTGAAGACATGGAAGAGTTGCAGGGACATACTATGGACCGGATTCAGTGCAATAAAAGTTATTTGCTGTACGACTGGGCCGATGAAATCGTTCATCATCCAGCCATTGTTGATAAAGTTGAAGCCCTGATTGGCCCGGACGTTTTGTGTTACATGACCAATTTATTCATCAAGGACATTGACAGTAAAAGCTATGTCTCTATGCATCAGGATGCGGCTTATTGGGGTGTAGACGCTGATGATGTAGTAACGGCCTGGGTGGCATTAAGTCCTGCAAAGAAAGAATCCGGAGTCATGAAGGTTGAACCCGGCAGCCATAAAAGTCACTTACCTCTCGTTAACACTTATGCCAAAGATAATTTACTGACTCGGGGTCAGGAAATTCCTGCGACGAATCTGAACCCGGCGAATCACGTTTATATGGAGTTAGAGCCAGGACAGATGTCCTTGCACCACTTTATGCTGGCGCACGGCTCTGAGGCTAACACCAGCGACGATAGACGTATTGGTTTTGCTATTCGTTACGTTTCTGCCCATGCCAATAAAATAGGTAAGCCAGAATCAGCATTGTTAATCCGCGGACAAAATCAGAGTAACTTTTTGATGGAGAAACGGGCTAAAGACTTAAGTCGTGGTGAACGTTACGCTGAGCATGCTCGTGCTTTGCGCCGTCAGGCGAGTAATCTTTTCGAATCAGATTCAAACTCCACAGTGGTTGAAAAAATTCGTCTTACACTGACCAAATATGCGGCAACCGGCCTCTGTTACTTCCGTGAGTTTCGTTCAAAAAAAATGTGATACGAATCCACAGAAATTACCTAGCAATCCTATGATCGGTAAGCCCATATTCAGTTAACAGCCGTTTCCAGTAACGGATGGTTACTCATAAGACTACTCTTGAGCATCAGAAGGAAAGTCTCGGCGATTTCGCTGAGACTCTGATCCGGCTCTTCATAGAGCCAACGAAGAATAACCCTGTGAGCAGCGCCAGCCATCATATCCTGCATAAGCTGAATGGGCAGTTCAGGAATAAGCTTCTGATCACGGGCTTCTTCTAACAACCCTTTAAGGGCATCCATCAATGGATCCTGGGAGAATTCCTGACCATAAATCCAATTAACAGGCGGAATATTCAGAAATATAATACGGGCAATGGCCGGGTTGTTTTCATAGAATCTAAAAAAAACTCTGCCGCAATCTAACAATCGCTCTTGCAGAGGCGTACTGGCAACAGCAGCAAGGTTAAAGCTATGAAAAAGACCTTCTATATCCTGCTTGATACAGGCATAGAGCAGTGACTCTTTATTACCGAAGTATTTATAGACTGTCTGGGGGCTGACTTTAGCTTCACGACAGATATCCCTCACGCCAATATCGTTGAATGTATTTTGTGAAAATAAATCTATGATCGTCAGGCGTAGTTTCTCCAAAGCTTCCGGATTAATCGTACGACGATCGGTGTTTATTACTGCATCCGTCTGCTTGCCTATCACGATGATTGTCCTTATACTGACGTCAAGAGGAAACATCGTTTCCATAAAAATAAAATCTTGGGAATAATAACATTAAGAAGTTATTGAAGGATATTGCTCTCGCTCTCCTGATTCCCCTACCCGTATCTCTATTCATCTTAGTGATTTGGTTATTACCGGACATACATTGAAGTATTGATTTTTTGTAGTGTTGATCTATCCGAAAAACAATCTCGACTAATAAAAAACAATAAACGGGAACTAAAATGAACAAACAATTCAATTCTTTTGCTGAATTTTATCCTTTTTACTTAAAGGAACACAGTAATCCAACTTGTCGATCCTTACATTATGTAGGCTCTACTTTAACGCTAATTATTTTGGCAATAACTATTACCACCTCTAACTACTGGATGCTGTGGTTTCTACCCGTTATCGGTTACGGTTTTGCCTGGATTGGGCATTTCGGTTTTGAAAAAAACAGGCCCGCAACGTTCAAATATCCATTCTATAGTTTTGTTGGCGATTGGGTTATGTATAAGGATTTCCTGACAGGAAAATTCAAAAAGCAATCGTTGTAAAAATCAAGTGCACAGACATCCAAAATCATATGCCATTTTCCCGCCTACGGCGGAGAATGGCTGATTAGATATTCGATTACGTGTGTCTACACACTTATATTATTTTTTAGTTTCTTTCAGCTTAGCCAAGCTTTCATTAATTTCTCTCATGACTATGAAATTAGCTATAGTAGCTGAATCAGAACTTGTATTATCGAATGTTAATCCCTTGAATTTCTCATAAAGCTTATCTAGATCAGCATTCCAATCAGTTAATTTGACCAAGCTAATAACGACTGTCAACACTTGATCAAAAGACTGGTTTTTTGTATCTATTTCAGCAATAAGCTTATTGCATGTATTAAGTACGTCCTGTCTTTTTTCAAAGTATTCAGTTGTATCATTAATTTCGCTGATAAATCTCAAAGATTCAGTAAATAACACAGCTACTAAGTTGTAAGTAGTTTGATCTCTTTGTCCTGAAGAAATATTAGCTTTAACTAATTTTAGTGTTTCTCGAATAGCTCGAGCTCTTGTGTACATTTCACCGTCTTTTGATTCATACCTTTTGCCGAGAAATTCAATACTTGCTTCCAGCATTTTATCCATCTGAAAGCAACGTGCTTGAGGATAATCGATATCAGTACACTTTCGATCTTTATCAAGCCAAAGCTTTCCGAACAGCTGCGATTCATTAATCAGAGGTTTTGCCAGATCATAAATATAGTTTTCACTGACTGTTTTAGGACTGCATGTCAGCTTTGCATGGTGATAATCTATTCCTGGTATGAATTGACACAATTGTCTTGCCATTTCAGACATCGACTTAGTCATATTTACCCGTGCATCCGGGGATTGAGAATCATCAGAAAAAAGATCTACAAGAAATTCATATAGGGGTGTGACAATAATATTTATCAGCTGTTTCGGTTCT
The DNA here is from genome assembly GCA_004762125.1 of Oceanospirillales bacterium. Lineage (GTDB taxonomy): Bacteria > Pseudomonadota > Gammaproteobacteria > Pseudomonadales > Endozoicomonadaceae > Endozoicomonas_A. The sequence continues at coordinate 30,081 of SIHQ01000006.1, forward strand.
TCAGAAACTATGGCCTTTTTAAGATTGTCATCTGCGATGGGGGACTTGAAAGATTGTTTTGAGAAAGTACCTTTTAATTCATTTGTTGACACTAAACGACCTTCTCCCCTTGCAAGCACCTTTTGCTGGAAATGCGCCGATGCTCCATCAATATGATCGCCAGATTGAGTAATATCTGCAAGATTATGGAAAGACGATGAACTTTGAATAGAGGAAGAAGGAAGGCTTAAATCTGCTCTACGCGCATGAATACAGGAGTCATCGTTTGATTTACCAGCTGTAGCACTCGTCTGGCTAGACAGCTGCGTTCTAGCGGATTGCCGGGAAACAGAAGCATTCAATCTTGAACGGAAATTTCCATTTGGCTGACCGTCATCTTCAGCAAGATGCAGTAAAACCGGTTGATAAATCACTGGTGTGCGTCCGCTTGCGTCCATAATAATTCCTTTATATTTTTTAATTGAATGAACCTTATGACAGCCGCGTTGAACCGCAAGTTCAAAAAAAATGATAACAAAGGAGTTAGTTTGGCTAACAAATGAATCAGTCTGGTTCACAGGTAAACCAGACTGAAGAGAACACTATTTATTACTCGGCTTTATCCAAAGGCTGAGTCTGAGACCACTGAGCATTGAGCGTTCGCTTGTTGAATCTCCAGCCTTCAGCTGTTTTTACCAATTCATCGTTGTAGATAACGCCGATATCATACTTCTGCTCACCGTCATCACTAGCGATAACATGGCTTGCTACGCAGTAAACCGTTGCTGAAGCACTCTTTCCTTCAAGAGTGTTATCAATAGTGCTTTGAACATTGGCGACCAGATGAAAAGTACGACTGTAGTTTTCCAGTTGCTGCATGGCACCTTGAATCACTTCCAGTCCTTCTGCATCGAACTGCATGGCAGGAATACTCAACACACCATTCTGAGTAAATACATTAGCAAAGCCAGCGTAATCTTTCTGGTCAGCACAACGAGCGTATTCATAAGCCAATTCTTGAATCGCCAACGTGTCTGCAATCAGGTCAGTCATACTGTTTTCCTTTTTATTCTTGTTTTGAGCGGGCTATGGATAAACATCAGTAATCCGCTATCAATTAATATTTTGTGGCAGTCAAACGTACTGATTCACGCGTACTGAATGTTGTGTTCTTGACTAAAAAACGCACGCATGGAAACAATCTTGCCTTCTTCATTCAGCTTGATCACGTCCGTCACACTGATCAACATGCGATGGTCACCGTGCTTGATCTTGATCTGGAAAGAAAACGCACCTTCACCGGCATGAGTGGTTGCAATGGGAGCCACCAATTCAGCAGATACTTCATCGGCTGCACCCAGACCATTGGCATAAAAAGCTTCAATGGCTTCCTTACCGGTATGAACCGGAGTACCTACTGGGTCTTCAACTGTAGCGTTATCCGCATACATCGCTTTCAGACCTTCAATATCTTGCGCATTAACCAGACGAAGATATTCTTCAAGTGTTTCTTTCAGAACTTCAGGGCTTACCATTCTTATTTCTCTCCAAACTCAAACCAAAAATCATATGAAGTTGTTGAATCACAGACTTGTTCGGAAGACGGATTGATCTGTCAAAAGCCATGGATGGCCTGCTAGCGAATCGATGCAGGAAAGCATCGCTGAGCGGACAGAGCAATCTGTTTTCCGGGCTGCGAAACTCACAAACAGTTATCAAACAACTTCAAATAAACCAGCAGCTCCCATGCCACCACCAACACACATGGTCACAACAACAAACTTGGCTCCACGACGCTTACCTTCCAGCAGCGCATGACCCACCATACGGGCACCAGACATACCAAACGGGTGACCAATGGCAATAGCACCACCATTGACGTTCATCAATTCGTTAGGAATACCCAGCTTGCTCTGGCAATACAGAACCTGAGAAGCAAATGCTTCGTTCAGCTCCCAAAGGCCAATATCATCCATCTTCAGACCATTGCGTTTCAACAGTTTCGGAATAGCAAGAACAGGACCGATACCCATTTCATCTGCACTGCAACCAGCAACAGACAAACCACGATAAATACCCAAAGGCTCAAGGCCTTTCTGCTCGGCCAGAGTGCTGCTCATCAAAACAGAAGCAGAAGCACCGTCAGACAACTGGGAAGCATTACCCGCCGTGATAAAACGGCCTTCCTTCACCCATTGACCATCCTTAAAGACCGGAGACAGGCCTGATAAACTTTCCAGCGTCGTGCTGGCACGGTTGCATTCGTCCTGAGCAATAGTGACTTGTTCGAAGCTGACTTCTTTGGTTTCTCTATTGAACACTGACTTAGTGGTGGTCATAGGAACGATTTCAGCGTCGAACAAACCATCACGCTGAGCCTGAGCCGTACGCATCTGGCTCTGGTAACTGTATTCATCCTGCTGTTCACGGCTGATGCCATAACGTTCAGCAACAAGCTCACCGGTTTCCATCATAGGAATATAGGCAGTAGCATCCTGTTCCAGCACCAGTTTGGACTGGTTGCGGTACAGGTTCTTGTGCTTGTTCTGCACCAGAGAGATAGACTCCAAACCACCGGCAACAGCAATATCAATCTCATCACACATGATGCTCTTGGCAGCAGTAGCGATAGTCATCAGGCCAGAAGAGCACTGACGCTCCATTGCCATACCGGAAACAGTATCCGGCAAACCACCAGCTACCGCACACAAACGACCAAGATTGTATGATTGCGTGCCTTGTTGAGCCGCAGCACCCATCAGCACATCATCCACTTCACCCGGTTCAATTCCGGCACGCTCAACGGCTTCGCGAACAACATGTCCACCCAGGGCCGGTGCTTCGGTGTCATTAAAAGAACCACGAAACGCTTTACCGATCGCTGTTCTTGCAGTTGAAACAATAACGGCTTCTTTCATGTTCAGCTCCTTGAAACTATTCAGCGCTTACGCCGGAAAATATCGGGAAATGGTATTAATCACACAGGCCGGGCGATCTTCACCTTCAATCTCTACGGTCACTTTCACCGTGGACTGAATCGCACCTTTTACTTCTTCAATGGCCACCAACTCACCGACACCGCGAATACGGGCACCGACTTTTACCGTGTTAGGAAAACGAATTCCTTCACAGCCATAGTTCACGCCCATGGAAATACCCTGCACATCAATAATCTGAGGCAGAAAGTAATTAACCAGCGACAGTGTCAAATAGCCGTGAGCAATGCAGGCACCAAAAGGACCGTCTTTGGCTTTTACCGGATCCACATGAATCCACTGATGGTCACCAGTAGCTTCCGCAAACAGGTCAATGCGCTGCTGATCAATCGTCAACCACTCGGATTCACCGAGACGCTGGCCGACCTTATCCTTCATTTCAAAAGGCGTATTGAAAATGGTTTGAGCAACCACACTCATGATCAAGCCCTCTGACTACTGGCAGAAATAATTTCACCCGCCATATAAGAGCTGTAATCACTGGCCAGGAACATCATGATATTGGCAATTTCCCAAACCTCTGCCGCACGACCAAACGCTTCTTTGGAAGCCAGTTCCTTCAGCAGTTCTTCAGGCGCCGACTTTCTCAGGAAATCATGGAGTGCGATGCTTGGGCTGACTGCATTAATACGAATGCCGTATTCTGCTGCTTCCACTGCAGAACAGCGAGTCAGTGCCATAACACCGGCTTTAGCAGCTGCGTAGTGGGCTTGCTCTTTCTGAGCTCTCCAACCAAGGACAGAAGCATTATTGACAATGGCACCTGCCTTTCGCTCCATCATCTTTGGCAGCATGGCACGGGTCATACGCATGGTTCCGGTCAGGGTCACGTCCAGTACGCGATTCCATTCGGCATCTTCCATTTCAACCAGCAGTTTCGAACCACCAAGACCGGCGTTATTGATGAGTACGTCAACACCACCAAGAATCTCTTCTGCCGCCTGAACCAATGCCTGAACATCGTCTTCCACAGTGACGTTACACACCTTGCAGTAAACTTCCTGCAACCCGGTCTGCTCTTTAATTTTGGCAACCGCAGCGTCCAGACGACCTTGATGAATGTCGCTGATCATCAATGCACGACAGCCTTCTTCAGCAGCCTTAACGGCAGCGGAAAAACCAATACCAGCACCCGCAGCAGCAGTAATCAGTACTGATTTTCCTGCCAGCAGGTTATGCCCTTTTACGTATTCGGGAATCAACATTTGAATCCGCTCCCTGTATTTACTTCTTATTGTTCTTTATGTGTGTCGATTGGCCTTCATATAGCTCAGCGCAATCGACGAATTCGAGGTTAAATCGAGATCTATCTGCCTTTAGGTTCCTTGGGCATACCCAAAGCACGTTCAGCAATGATATTGCGCTGAATCTCGTTAGTGCCGCCGTAGATAGTGTCGGAACGAGTAAACAGATACATGGACTGAAGGCGGGTCAATTCATAGGAGCCGCCTTCATCAAGAATTTCCGATTCATTACCCAGAACATCCATGGCCAGCTTGCCGAGATTGGCATGCCAGGTCGCCCAGAAAAGCTTGTAGATCATCGCTTCTTTCTGCAGAGCCCCGTCTTTACCACCGGACAGCATTCTCAGTGAGTTGTAACGCATGATGCGCAAACCCATCCAGGCATCAGCAATACGTTGTCGTATGGCAGGATCTTTAGAACTACCATTCCCTTTGGCTACTTCAATAATCTGGTCAAGTTCATTCTGAAAATGCATCTGCTGGCCAAGGGTAGAAACCCCTCTTTCAAAACCCAGCAAAGCCATGGCAATTTTCCAGCCTTCACCCGGTTTTCCAACAATGTTGCCAGCATCAGTGACCGCATTATCAAAAAAGACTTCATTGAATTCCGATGTACCGGTCAGCTGTTCAATAGGACGAACTTCAACCCCTGTCTGCTCCATTGGCACCAACAGAAAGGAAAGCCCTTTATGACCTATTGAACCCGGTTCGGTACGAGCGATAACAAAACACCAATCAGACTCATGAGCCAACGAAGTCCACACTTTCTGACCACTGACGACCCATTGACCGGTTTCTTCATCCTGATGTGCTTTGGTTTTCACATTGGCCAAATCAGAACCTGCAGAAGGTTCTGAATACCCCTGACACCAGTATTCAGTGCCGTTTACGATACCCGGTAAAAAGCGTTTCTTCTGTTCTTCTGAGCCGAAAGCAATAATGGTTGGCCCAGCCAAACCTTCACCAATATGCCCCATATGTCCGGGGCCACCAGCGCGGGCATACTCTTCATGAAAAATGACCTGTTGGTTGATCGACAACCCTTTACCACCATGTTCAACAGGCCAGCCCGGACACGTCCAGCCAGCGTGAGCCATATGTTGCTCCCAGGCTTTCCGTTCTTCCGGAAACATATGTTCATCACCGGGTCCACCACGATGGCGCAGCTGTTCAAATTCACCTTTCAGGTTCTCTTTTAACCAACCGGCGATCTCTTGACGAAACTGTTCATCTTCAGAGCTAAAACTGATTTTCATACTGTCTCTCCTAAAGTGCTCTCCTGGTTCTGAAGGTTCATAGAATCGCCTGAGCGATTTTTTCACGATGATATGATCCACTACCCAAATAGGTCTCGGATGATTTGGCCCGCTTGAAATACAGGTGGGGATCGTACTCCCAGGTAAAACCAACACCTCCGTGTAACTGAATAGAATCAGCGGCACAGTGGAAGTAGGCATCGGAGCAATAGGATTTAGCGAGCGCAGAGGCAACAAGTAATTCTTCGGCCACTTCTTCACCGGCCTTGTCGTTACTGAATAATGCTTCTTGAGCGACACAAGCTGCGTAATAGACAGCAGATTTTGAGCATTCGACCTGCAGCATCATATCGGCAGCACGATGTTTGATGGCCTGAAAGCTAGCAATGGTTCGGCCAAACTGAACCCGTTCCTGAGTGTAATCAACAGTCAGATCCAACACCTGTCGGGCACCACCTGTCTGCTCGGCAGCAACGGCTACTGCGGCCAGTTGTACTATTTTTTCCAGCTGAGGCCAGGCTGTACCGGCTTCACCCAACAGATGGGAAGATTCAACATAGACATTATCAAGAGTGATTTCTGCCTGTTTGCGAGTCTGATCCATAGTCGGCGTCCAACGGCAATTGATGCCAACTGTGTCCGCAGGGATCGCAAAGAGACTGACCCCTTCTTCGTCACTGGAATCTTCTTCACGTGCAGCTAATATCAACAGCCCTGCAGTATGACCATCAGGGACATACTTATACTGTCCGGAAAGCACAAAACCATCGCCTTCTTTTATTGCGATGGCCGTAATGCTCTCGGCATCCCAGCTATTTTGAGAGGTGTAAGCAAGAGTTGCAGTCAAAGCACCTTCTGCAATCTGCGGCAACCAGGTCGACTTCTGTTCATCATTACCCGCAACCAGCAAACTGTTCACGCCCAGCGCTACAGTTGAAAAGAAAGGAGAGCAGAGTAAACGACGCCCCATCTCCTCAAACAGTATGGCCAGCTCAACATAACCCAGTCCAAGACCACCATACTCTTCCGGAATATGCAGTGCCTGCCAGTACATGTCTGAACAAATTTTCTGCCACAACTCAGAGTCAAAACCAGCTTCAGTGGCCATTGCAGCCCTGACAGCTTCGGATGTGGAGACATCCTGCAAGAAACTTTCGGCGGAATCCCGAATCATCTCCTGCTCATCGGTGAAAGCGAACTCCATCCCCGGCACCCCTTCAAGCAATTTATTGGTGGCGGTACAGTCCGCCTATTGCGCCATACTTTCGCTTGAATGATGAAGAGTGGAATCGTTCGAGTGGACGATTAGACAGACAAAGAATGCCTTCTCAGCCTACCTTCAAGAACAACTAGAAACCAAAGCGACCAATAATGCGATTGGAGGCGGGATCCATAAACGGTTTGAATTCTTCTGGAGTAATTCCTTTTTTTTCATTGAGTTTTTTTATCCCTGCTTCAACGAGTACAGACAAGTCATCGACATTATCACTCGAACTATCACGACCCGAATCATTGTTATTCTTCTCGCGGCCATTATCCGGTGAGTCTCCACCAGATCGAGTTGTCTGTTCTCTATGCACAACCGCTCGTTGTTGCCCTTTACCAGCTGCACCGCCTACATTGTCATCGTCATCATGGTGTTTACGATTGTTTTTATCCGCTTCCTCCGTGAGCATTCGAACATTTGCCGTTTCAAGCTTTCTGTCCTCATCAGTTGGCGTGGTCGCGCCTAAACCATTCGTGACCATTTCGTCCTTAACTTCTCTTTCGCCTGTTGACTCCTGTCTGGCAAAGACCACTGTTCCGTGCATACCTCTGAGATGAATCGATTCTCCTCCTGAAACAGTCCCTCGAATATTAACGTAACCATCCTGACTGATAGTCATCGACCCCGTACTCAGACCACTAAAAGAATCTGCATTTCCCAGTTCTATTTCAAGGTGTCCATCGCTGGAAACCAGAACCGATGACGCTAAAAAAACCGGAGCAATAAAACTCTTTGAGTCCAACAGTACTGGAGCGGCTCCATACAGGGTCAGATACTGCCCAGGTAACCCAGCTAAAATTTCGCTATAACAATCCGAGTAGTTAATCACCGCTGTTTCAGTGACCTCTATTCCTCCAATCTCTTTCCCTTCCAGGCATTTTTGCATTCGAGCAGCAACACCTGAATTAGCATCCAGAACATCAACACTGTCACCATTCACAATTAATTGGTGCGTAGGCTGACCAGCGTCTGCATCTGAAACAGGAGTTACCTCTGTGCTTATTGTATAACTTCCCGTATGACCGCCTTCAGAACTGGTGACCGTTAATACAGCACCTTCACCTGAATATACAACCTCATTACTTCGAAAATCCTCATTTTCACTTGTCCGCACTTCCAGGGTATATTTGGGAGGTTGAGAAAGAACAACACCAGAAAAGAGAAACAACAAAAAGAACAGTCCCTTACGATAACTATGATTGAGCATTTCAGTCATTCCACACAAAAATATCAACCCAGTCTAGTTCACTCATTAAACCCTATAATTAGCCTCCGTTTGACAGCCTGTATCCAGCCGTTCCTATCGTTCGAATAGACGATTCAATCTTGTCCTTTTCACAGGTATAACTGAGCCTGATATCAAGCCACTTCAGGTGGCAGAAAAAGCTCGGGAAAATAACAATATGAAAGAGTTTAATTCAGAACAGAGGGTACTGGATGGTACTGCCTGGGAAGAGTTCTGCGACACCCTGAAAGAAGCTGGCAAAGTTATTCAGAGCGATAACGCTCCGAAAGATGCCTTCAATCAGGCTGAAGGTTATCGCTACCTCACTCGCCTGCTTCGTGCTGGCCTGGAAAGCTGTATTGAATTCCGCGATCCCGCATTCCCTGTACTTCGTAACGGCACCCATGAAACCATAAAAATGGGAGCCGACAATCCGGATAACCGCTACGAAGGCGCCATTATTGATCCTCAATATGACTATAAAATCATCGGTACCCGCGGCACCGTTGACTATCTCGGTCTAAGCACAGTTGCAAATAAATACTCCAAAGACGGCACCATGGAAACCACTGGCTTCCTGGATTCCCGTGACCTGGATATCAATGATGACGACTCTTTTGAAGTTATCATCAGTCAGAAAGAACAGCCCGGCAACTGGCTGCCAATGACCGAAGAAACCAATTCCATCAATGTTCGTCAGACCTTTCAGGATCGCGTCAACGAGAATCAGGCTGACCTGAAGATCGAACGAATGGATTCTGATACAGCACGACCAACCCCTTTCAGTGCTGAAAAGCTGGATCGAGGTTTGAAAGGTGCCGCTCGTTTTGTTCGCGGTACATCTCAAATGTTTGAAGATTGGGCTGAAACTTTCCTACCCATAATGAACGAATTGCCTGCTGCTGATCAGGCTTACTGCCAGAAAATCGGTGGTGATCCAAATATCTTCTATTTCCACAGCGCCTGGCAGCTGGCTGACGATGAAGTCTACGTAATAGATGCACCCGTAGTGCCTGAATGCCAAACCTGGAACTTCCAACTGGACAACTGGTGGATGGAATCTCTGGATTACAGCAACCACACCATACACATCAACAAGCATACCGCTCACTACGAAGCCGATGGCAGCGTTCGTATTGTTGTATCTCATACCAATCCAGGCGTGCCTAACTGGGTAGAAACCGCTGGCCACAATATAGGCACCATGTGCTGGCGCTGGATTAAGGCCGAATCAAACCCGTTGTTAAACGCTCGGGTGATGAAGCTGGAAGATCTGAAGATTCTCTGTAAGTAGAGCTTGCAAGTAACGTTTGTAAATAACGCAGAATATAAATTAATAATGTGGCTCGCCCGAGTATTTCTGCCGAGCCTTCAACAGAACAAGAAGAAGGTGTACGAAAGTGATTGCTGAACAGGAACAAGAACAGATTGTTTTTGATGCAGATCTGCTGATCAACATGGCCATGAAACGTACCGGCCTGAAAGATTTTGGCAGCAGCCCTTTTCGAGAAGGACTGGAAGTTCTGCTGGAAACTTACGACAAGAACTTTACGGCTTATATTGATCGAAGAAAATGCCGCAACCGTGTTCTGAAAATGCTCAACACACGCCTGCGCTGTGAAGAAGCGTTTAAACGCTATCCTGAGATTGAAGATCAGACATTTGAAAATCCGATCTTTATCACAGGTCTGCCACGCTCAGGCACATCGGCTTTGATGAACGTGTTGGCCCAGGCACCTGAGAACCGCACTCCCATGCAATGGGAAATGCAGTTACCGGATATCTGGCCTGGCAGTAAGCAGGGTGATGAAGACCCTCGCTACACCACTCTGAAAGAAAAACTGGAAAGCACCCGTACCGACAGCTTTGCCAAAATTCACTTTATTGAAGCAGACCTCCCAGAAGAGTGCGTGATGCTGCACGCTCTGTATTTCAGCGGCGCACAACTTGGCTTTGAAGGTGCTCTGGAACCCTATGCCAGTTGGATGAAAGGGCAGGATCTGGAAGAGATGTACCGCTACCAGCTGAAACTGATGAAGATGATCAGTTGGCGTAACCCTGGTCAACAATGGATGTTCAAGGCTCCCTCACATATGTGGGGCATAGACTCCATTGCTAAAGTATTCCCTGGCGCCAAGTTCGTCTGGTGTCACCGCAACCCTATGGCTGTAATACCTTCCATTACCAGTATGGGTAAGGTCGTTATGGATCTGTATGCCGGTGACAGCTGTGTTCACACCATGAAAGAGCTCGGTACACACTTTATGGACTGGTACGCCACGTCTTTGGAGCGTGGTCTGGCTGCTCGTGCAAAGCTTCCTGCCAATCGTTTTATTGACTGCTCTCAGCAGGAGTTTGTTGATAATCCTATGGCGATGGCAGACAAGATTAAGCAGCAGTTTGGTTTGAAAGTAACCGACGAAGGTCGTGCAGCCATGCAAGCTTATGTAGACGCTAACCCCAAGGGCAAGCACGGAAAGCATAGCTATGATCTGGAAAGCTATGGTCTGACCGAGCAAATAATCCGCGATCGATTTGCCTTCTACTACAACGATAATCAATGGCCAATCAGTGACTGATATTTTTAGTCCGGCCTTTGATTGTTGATATAACTTCCGGTATTCAGGTTATTAGTTTCGCTCAACTGGGCCTTCTGCCCAGATTCGCTAACAGGCCTTCCCTGGCCTTTAAACTAATAACCTGATTACCTCTTCTGACAATCTCACAACAGCTGCTTTAAGGCTCAAAAATAATGATAACAAAAGACGCCGTTTACTCTGATGAAATTGTGATTAATGCACCAGCCAAATTGGTCTGGGATATTATGGTGAACCTTAAGGATTACCATAAATGGAATACATTTTGCCCTGAAGCCGAGAGCACTCTGGACATTGATTCACCCATCGTGATGAAAGTGAAGCTGGGCGAATACATAACGGACCAAATCGAATACATCACTGAAGTAGATGCTTGCAAGTCTCTCTCGTGGAGAACGGACATTAAGGGTATTTCGGATGGGCACCGTACCCAAACTTTGGAAATAATTGATAAGAACAGCTGTAAATACCTTTCTGTTGATCGCTTTACAGGGTCGGCTGTCGATAAGATGCTCTCTAAATATGGTTCTCTGGTTGAGACAGGATTCAACCAATGCGCTTATGATTTGAAGAAGTATGCAGAAACATTGAAGAATCTTGACCATTAAATCGAAAAATGAAGAGGTGCTAAAATCAACAAAATCTCTTCTCAAGTATTTGCTGCATCAATAAGTGTGTAGGCACACGTTTTCGAATATCTAACCAACCATTTTCCCGCCTTAGGCGAGAAAATGGTGTATGAAACCGCATGTCTGGATACTTACTCGCTAACAAAATTCACTCCTCTTATTGATCCAACATTGTTTTAATGTCTTCTTTGAATTCAGGTATCTTCATTGAACACGACGGTGAGTCTGTTATTGTAATATTATTTTTGGTAGCCATAAAAATAACAAGTCCGTACGCCTGACAAGTTAGATAGCGAATAAAAACAATGATAATAAATGATACAGAACTGAGCTTGAACGGTGATGGAAGAGTAGAAACAACCAAGCCTACGCTTTGGCATTGTCACAATTCTCGATCAACCCGGGTTTTATGGACACTGGCTGAAATGGGGATCGATTACGACCTGATTGAAATGCAGTTTCCACCTCGCATAAATCAACCCAATTATAAAAGTATTAATGTATTGGGTACGGTTCCGTACTTTGTTGACGGACAAAGTCACATGACCGAATCAAGCGCTACCTGTCATTATCTTGTAGAAAAATATCACCATGACGCTCTACGAATCGATGTTAGTCATCCGGAATACGCCGACTATATCAACTGGCTGTTTATGAGTGATGCAACACTGCTATTCCCGCAAACTATCGTTATCCGCTATAGCCGGTTTGAACCCAAAGAGAGACAAGTTCCCCAGGTAGCTGAAGATTATAAACTGTGGTTTTGGGCACGATTAAAAAAGCTGGATCAACACCTTTTAAATCGCTCTTACCTATGTGATAACCGTTTTACCGTAGCGGATATAACCGTGGGATATGCCCTCTACTTTGGTGAATCTCAAGGATTGGCATCAGGTTACTCTCCACAGGTTCTGTCTTATTTAGAGCGCCTTAAAGACAGAGAGCATTTTAAACGTATCGAACCTATTGGTGACTCTAAAAGTCCATTTTTACACCCAGAACTCTGGACAATGAAAAAATAACCAGTGTCGTTAGCTGATATTTGACTTTATCTCAGTTGATCATTTGCCCGCTTCCGAGCGGGCAAATGAGGTATGAATTCACTTAATTATTGTTCTCCTGAAGTTGCTCATCATTTTCAAGCTCTGTAGTCACGGTCTTGTCACTAGGTTCTGAATTGCTGGACAATGCACTGCCGAAACTCGCAAATATTTCGGAGAAATCACTCATATCGAGTGAGAATGAGCCACCGTTATAGTCTTCCGTTACACCAGTGTTCTCTTCACTTCCTACTTCTGTCTCAGTGCTGATTACCGTGCTCTGCTCATCCATCAAAGTATCAGTTTGTTGTTGCTCCGAAAGATTTTCAACGTTCACAGTAGAGGCAGAGAGCGCATTGTCAGCCCCTTCAACCTCCGCTTCCCGCTGTTCAGGTGTATCTGATCGAGATTCCGAGGGCTTTTGTTCTACGGATGATAAAGATTGACTGTCGTTTTCTGACGTTACAGCGTCAACATCATCTTCTCCTTTTTCAGTGCTGAATGCTGTGCTCTGCTCTGTTATTAAAGCTTCACTTTGATCCCCTGGAATACCTTCAACGTCCACAGTAACGTCAGAAAGTGCATTGTCAGCCTCTTCAACTTCTGTTTGAAGTTGACCAGATATGTCTGATTGAAAATCAGAAGAACCTTGTACCACTGATGATGAAAGTTGATCGCCACCTTCTGACGTTACAACACCTGCTTCTCCTGTTTCAGTGCTGAATACTGCACTCTGCTCCATCGATCCAGTTGCAACTGTTACAGAAGTTTCACTGTTTTGTGGATCTGCATGAGGCCTCTTTTTTCTTTTATGACGAGGCGGGGCCACAGGTATATCACTGTTATCAAGTTCAACATTAACTTCAATGGCTTGTACCCCTTCAGATGGAAGTGGATGAGGATCTATAGTTGTAGCTGTAGCTGTAGCTGTAGCTGTAGCCACAGTTTGTGGGTCACTAGAGTCTATCTGAGCCATTCCATCTTCTTGCCCTGCTACAACATTCTGAGGACTTTCAACACTCTCTTGCCCATCTCCGGATTGAGAAAGAAGTGAAGGTGGAGTTTCAGATTGATCTGGATCTAAAGTTGGCGTTAGAACTGGAACCTCAACACTATTATTCACACCTGTATCACTAGCAGGCTCTTTAGAAGCCTTGCCACTCACTGAGTGTTTAATTGCCGTACTCACTGAGTGTTTAATTGCCATACTCACTCTTTTCAATCCGTCAGTGGCTTTATCTTTAAGCTGATGAAATTTTTCAGAGATTTTTTTCTCGTTTGATTCTGCATGTTCAGATGTTGCTTCTGAAGGTGCAGAAATACTGCTGGAAAGACTAGTCGACTCTATCTGCTCGGAGGATTCACTATGCGGCGGTGTTTCCGATTCACCTATAGCATCACTATCCGATCCTTTCTGCTGCGTATCAACACTTACAGGGGCCAGCGTTAATTCATTACTCGCAGTTTCTTGTGCTATCGCTGTAGGAGAAGTCGCGGTAATAACCTGCTGCTCTTCGGATTGAGATGGTGGTGGTGGTGGTGGTGGTGGTGGTGCTCTTCTAGATTTTTTTTCCACAGTTTGAGGCTGTAAATTTTCTTCAGAACTTTTTGAAACCTGAGCTGTACCTTTAACTTGTGAATCATTAGAGTCTGGCTGAGTAGTTTCATACTCTTGCTCTGAAGCCCTATTGTTTCCATCAGCAGATGGTTTAACCTTTCTTCTCAATGTTCCAAATAAACCACCACCCTTACTTGAAACACCTTTTAAACTCGGCTCCGGAACTTTATCACCGCTCGATTCATCGGCTTTTTTAATCCTAAAATGGTCTTTAAAACTTCGCCGTCTCTTTAAATTCGAACCATCTCCAACCGCAGATGACTGATCTAAAGTCTGACTATTTTGACTGTTTTCGTCACTGGCTTCTGTGGCCTGTACTACCAGCTTTTTATCAACACTTTCAGTATAAGAATCTGGATCGTCATAGATATTACCTTCCTCGGTTTCCGGAGGTTTTTCAAGAGTACTTGTACTTGGGTCTATCCCAGAATTTGCTGATGCCAAAGGGGTGATTTTTTTTGCAATTGACACACGGGCCTGATGAAAAAGCCCACTAACCCTTTTTCCTAAGGACTGATTTCCTTCTCCATGATCCCGAGTAGACACAATTGATTTCTTTTTTGAATTAACCTTTTTTGATCGTGGTGTTACTGGCGCTGGCCGTACATTGGTATATATAGGTTCATACTCAGCTGGAGCAAGCATAGGTACCCCATCACCCAAACTGAGATGGGGTACATCAGTATTGAAATCACCCGCATCGTCAAAATCTTCACCGCTATCGTCAGCCTCATCTTTTTTACGTTGTGCATTCGCTATTTCGTCGTATATCTTTTGCAGTTGATCGCTAGTCACCATATTTAAAAGAGTTGTAAGTTCTATTTCAAGCTGATTTTGAGTCTGGACAATTTGTTGATATAAATTATTCAGATCAACAGCGGCATCAGCAACAGCATCAGCATCAGCAACAGCAACAGATAAATCTAATGAAGTTAATGTTTGCGATAAATCTTCTATCAAAATTATCGTATTATTTAAAACATTATGGTTTGTGGATTCGTTCCTTCTCACTGTATCATTTATTTCTCTTACTACTCTTTGACCTTCTAAAAACTGCTCACTACCCTGTGCCTGAGTTAAAAAGTGCATTTGCACGCCAATCACATACTTTACTTGTTCTGAATCAAGTTCAGTTTCAATGTCTTCAGTCAGAGGTACATCATTTGGTTTTTCTTTGACGTCATCACTATTTATTCCACTATCATTTTCAGCTTCAGCACTTGAACCGGGTTCACTTTTATCTCTTGGTCTAATTCGTTGAGGAACAGGTGGTGGTTCTTCTGCAAGTTCTAAAGTCGACTGTGTGTTTTCTTGGTCTGCTGGAGTTGACTCCATAGCGCCCGTTTCTTCATATACGTTTGTTGATTCAGCGTACAGACTCTCCTTTGCCTCAGGACTCAACTGGCGATAAATCGCTCGTATGAGTTGGATTAATTCATCAATTGATTGACCATCGCTGCTTCCGCCTTTAATAAGCCTCAGTAATGCTTGTGTTGTTTTCATTTTATCCTTAAGAGTTGTATCAACGGCTGCGTCTCTTATTCTTCCGATTAGAACCCAAGTTGCTTTTCGTATATTTCCATTTTCATGACTCAAGTTGTGTGCGATAAATTCACACAGCCATTCTAAGATTTCATCCATTTCATAACTAACGACATCGTAAGGAGCTGCATTATTGTCACTAAGATCTTTTTTATCTTTATCTTCATCTTCATCTTTATCTTCATCTCCACCTCCAGCGCTAGCACCTAAACCGGATTCACTTTGATCCTCACCCGCACTCCCACCATCGCCTTCATCGGTACTGTTTTCTTCTCCATTACCTCCACCATTACCTCCACCATTACCTCCACCATCTCCGCCTTTTCCACCACCTCCGTCCATATTCACACCGTCCACATTGGCCGATAAATAACAGGTGTCGTATGTATTGTACTGTCCTTCAATAGCAGGACAAATCAACAGGGCTGACTCCACAGCAGAGCCTTCCAGCCCTATAATATTCGTGAATGATGCTAACTGAAAAGAGGAGTTAACCACTGGGGAAGTAGCGAGATTTAATGCAATAATCTGCTGAGCTCCATCATTACTGTATGGAGACTCACACTGTATAACGCTGGTGTCGAAACCGTCAGACAACTGTAACTTACTGGTCAACGTGAACCGCTGTTGATCAAATAACAGAAATACACAAGACGCCTCGGACAACAAGATGGGCTCTTCTGCTTGTTGAAGAGAGACTGTTGGCCGTGTCTCTGGATCACCTTCTTCTGATGCAGTACCGACTGTTTCTTCAAAAGCAGCTAATTCTTCAGAAGAGGCTAAGGATTCAGGCTTCATGTTACATCGAGAACTCTGTAATCCCTGCTTGCACACCATCACCGCCGGATCGCCAGCGTTGCAGGCCATGGAGCGCCAGTGTTCAAAAGCACTCTCTGCTGCAAGCTTTTCAAATGTAGGTATTTCAGATGAATCAATGGGCACGCCCATTCCCGAACCACAGCTTTCATAAGCAGGCATAAAGTGAACCGATTCGTCCACTCCCTTTGCCATGTAACCCGTGGTAGCGTTGAGCAGCATGTATTCTATGGCGTTGCCATTACGCTGAGTCTGACTTTTCCTATAAATTGCTTGACTGGCTAATAGACTTTGATCGTTGTTTATATTGAGATGACTGGAGAGTGAGTGGTCAGTTAAACGAGTCGACAGAATGGACACTTCAGGGATAAATACACCCAGATCATTCAGCGATAACGTATGAGCCTGAACCATACCAGCCAGCAATGAAATACCTGCAGACGGGACAATAATACGAATAAAGCGATATCGCGAGGCAGTGCTGATTTGGGAAAGCATGCCGAGAATCCTATTTGTTTCGAGATCGTCAAAACAAAGTAGACTGCGTATCTTATATATGCTTCGATTTGAGAATATTTATTAAAAATAAATACTTGAGGTAATGGAAAAAAACGACACTGAATTATAAATATTTTTCGATGTTCGAACTGTTTAAAAAACGCACATTCACGGTGAATATGAACGTGCGTTTAAAAACACTTCTGCCGATCACCCAGTTCTCACTGTTCAATTAGATTTTTCATACTATCTGCACGACCACCACCGGCTGATAACTGTCGGCAACGTTCGATTGCACCCTGCTTATTGATCACATATGCGCGAATGCTGACTATTTAACTAAGCAGCCGCCTTCTTCGCTAAATAAATAGTATGCCTACTGCCTTTGCCCTTATGAGCTCGAACTGTTTTGCTCTCTACTTGAAAACTCGCTTTCTTAAGTTGTGTAATAAATTTTGGGTCAGCCCATGCTGACCAGATGGCCAATACACCACCAGGATTAAGTGCTCCCCGAATGGCTTTCAAACTGCTCAGGGAATAGAGGTTATTATTGTCTGTGTGAGTAAAACCTTCGGGTCCGTTATCAATATCAAGCAATATTGCATCGTAATCATCTCCTCGGTTTTGTTTGGCTTGTTTGGCCGTTAACAGCAGTGCAACATCGCCCAAATGAATGCGGGTTCTCTTGTCTTTTAAAGGCTGTCCAGCACAATCTCCTAAAGCACCTCTATTCCATTCGATCACTTCCGGCACCAGTTCAGCGACTATGACGGTGGATGAACGCGTTACCGATTGAAGCGCCGCTGATAAGGTAAAGCCCATGCCTAAGCCACCCACCAACACACGGGCACTTTCTTTATTCTTTATGTGCGCACAACCCAACTCGGATAGAGCCAGTTCGGAGCTGTGCACACGATTGTTCATCAACTCACCCCTGACACCCGCAAGATGAATTGAATACTCATTCCCTCGTTGAGTCAGCTTTAGCTGCCCGCCATTATTGGGAATTTCTGCCGTGCCTAACAAAGTCCAGGGAATCATAAGTATCTAATAGGTTTGTGTTAATTCGGCGCAGTCTAGCATGAATATTTACGGTCAGCGGAACCGCTCACTCTGGTTTATTTATCAGCGTGAAAGGCGGTAAATATAGATACCCATCTTAGTGACATCAGAAGTGCTTCAAAACGAAAACAACGTCTGATCTATACCTGTTACCATTGAAGGTGCGAGTAGGCGGCAAACGAGTAAAGCCTTTATGCCCTCGGGTACCATGAGCTTACGAACAGTAAGTGACTGGGGTAAGTGAGAGCAGCCAACACCTCCACACCTTCAAGGGTGGCGGGTATATTTCACAGACGCTGTTTGATATCAGGAGTAACTGATTTCCAGCTGCTCAATAAAGTCTTTCAGCCTATCCGCAGGCAAATCATTGATTCCTGCGGCTGCCGCACGACCACCACCAGTGGGGAACTGACGACAAAGATCCACGGCACCCTGTTTATTGCTCAAAGGCGCACGAACACTGACCAGATAGTTACCATTGGCTTTCTCTGTCACTACGCCATGAGCACGATCCTGGAACTGATTAGCCAGATCATTACCGAACACACCACTGACACGTCGCGCCCAGGGCTGGTTCGGCAGAATATAAACAGCACTGTTGTCCGTTGATACTTCTGGCTTGGTTGTCTGGGCAGAGGTCATATCTTCCTGATAACCGATTTCCAGCTTTTGAAAGTCTGGATTACCGCTCTTGATGAAATCCAGAGGGTTGGCGTAAGGCAGTACTTTTTTGTAGAGCTCGTCCGGTCTGAAATGCAGATCGTCCAGGCTAGAACCATAACCGTTGTAGTTGATGTAAATACCCAGATTTTCCAACAGCTGCAAATCATCAGCCGTGATATTCAAACCCTTTGCCAGCGCTGTAGCACTCTTCTTAAGGTTATCGCCGAACGCACCCGCTACAGCCCAGCCACAAAAAGCGCCTTTAAGATGAGTATTCACCAGAATACTGGTACAGGTGTCTGCCGCCTCGTTGATAAGGGTATTCAGTTTCGGATTCTGGGGAATCTCACCTGCGAAGTGATGATCAATATAAAAAACCTCAGCACCACTTTCCAGTACATTGGCCAAACCATCTTTATTCTTGTCCATGGAGACATCAAGTACAGTGACCCGATCACCTGCTTTCGCAGCTACCCGATCCAACAGGGCGATATCACGCTTAACCCCGGTAATCAGTGCCGAATCACGGTAATCGTGGTTACGCAGCTGAACCAGCGCACAGATGCCGTCAGCATCACCGTTAAATACATCATAATCAGCCATTTCCAACTCCCGCTACCCGTCGTTTTCTTTTTTATTTTATTACTGAAACTAAAAACCCGACATCGTCTATTTAAGCCAATGTCGGGTTGATCATTTAGCGTGTAAGCACACGTCATTGAATATCTGATCAACTATGTTCCTGCCGTAGGCGGGAACATAGCCAATGAATTCGTATGTCCGGGCACTTACCGCTTAACCATCACTCTCTTTTGAAGAGCTGGAATCAAGGAGCCAGATAGCCTTCACGATCCAGATAGTTAACGATCATTTCTGCGACCTTCTCTGGAGACTGCTCATCCGTCTTCACATGAAGATCTGGTGTTTTTGGCGCTTCATAAGGGCTGTCCAGACCAGTAAAGTTCTTGATTTCACCTTTACGAGCCTTGGCATACAGACCTTTAGGATCACGCTTTTCACATTCTTCCAGATCTGTATCGATAAAGATCTCAACGAAGTTGTTAGCACCACACAGCTCACGAGCATGAGCACGATCTTGTCTGAACGGCGAGATAAAACAGCTCAAAGTGATCAGGCCAGCATCAGCCATCAGGTTAGCCACTTCACTGATGCGACGAATGTTTTCTACACGATCTTCTTCAGTAAAGCCAAGGTCCTTGTTCAGACCATGGCGTACGTTATCGCCATCCAGTGTGTAAGTATGGTTACCACGGGAGAACAGCTTCTTCTCAACCAGGTTGGCAATAGTAGATTTTCCTGAACCAGACAGACCAGTGAACCACAATACCGCAGGCTTCTGTTCTTTCTGGGTTGCGCGGGACTTTTTATCAACGTCCAGAGCATGCCAATGAACGTTGGACGCGTTGTCGAGACTGTGGCGAAGCATACCTGCGCCAACCGTCTTGTTGCTGATACGATCCACGATGATAAAGCAACCCATGCTGCGGGTCTGCTCATACGGGTCGAACGCAATGTTCTCGGTCAGCGCCAGCTCACAACGAGCCACTTCATTCAGGGTCAGAACTTCAGCTTCACGCTCGGTCAGCGTGTTTACATCCACCTTGTAATTAATACTGGTGATGTTGCCAGGTATCGTCTGGTTTTCGAAACGGATCAGATAAGGACGGTTCTGAACCATCTCGTGCTCATCCATCCACAACAAATCTACCGACAAATTACTGGTCACTTCCGGACGCGCTTTGGCAGCCGCCAGATGGTCACCACGGGAGATGTCAATTTCATCTTCCAGGGTGATGGTTACAGCCTGTTCGCAGATGGCACTATCAAGGTCACCATCATAGGTTACGATGCTTTTAACCTTGCTGGTCTTTCCGCTTGGTAAAGCAACGACTTCGTCACCTACAAACACCTGACCCGCTGCAATGGTTCCGGAAAAACCACGAAAATCGAGGTTTGGACGGTTAACCCACTGAACCGGCATACGGAAGTCCATGGACGTATTTTCTGCGGTTACATCCACATCATCCAGATGCTGCATCAGAGTCTGACCTTTATACCAGGGCATAATTTCTGATGAATTCAGGATATTCTCGCCTTCCAGAGCAGACATTGGGATGGCCGTGATATCACCGAAGCCCAGGTCTTTAGAGAATTCCATGTAGTCTTTCTTGATGCTCTCGAACTGTTCCTGAGAGTAATCCACCAGGTCCATCTTGTTGATGGCCAGAACAACGTGACGAATACCCAACAGAGAAACAATGTAACTGTGTCGCTTGGTCTGGGTCAGAACACCTTTACGAGCATCGATCATTACAATCGCCAGGTCAGCGGTGGAAGCACCGGTCGCCATGTTACGGGTGTACTGCTCGTGTCCCGGTGTGTCGGCAATAATGAACTTACGCTTGTCGGTAGAGAAAAAACGGTACGCTACATCGATGGTGATGCCCTGCTCACGTTCTGCAGCCAGACCATCCACCAGCAACGCCAAGTCAATCTTGTCACCGGTAGTACCGACTTTTTTACTGTCGTTTTCGATCGCAGCCAGTTGGTCTTCAAAGATCATCTTTGAATCAAACAGCAGACGGCCAATCAAGGTACTCTTACCGTCGTCTACGCTGCCGCAGGTAATCAGACGCATAAAGCTTTTGTGTTCCTGTTCGTGCAGGTACGCTTCGATGTCGCTTTCAATCAGATCGGATGCATGAGCCATTAGAAATACCCCTCTGTTTTCTTCTGTTCCATAGAAGCACCGTGATCGTTATCAATCACACGTCCTTGACGCTCGGATGTGGTGGTCAACAGCATTTCCTGAATGATTTCAGGCAGAGTTTCAGCTTCGGACTCAACCGCACCGGTTAATGGGTAGCAACCGAGAGTACGGAAACGTACTTTTCTCATTTCTACCTTTTCACCTTCCTGCAATTCGAAACGATCGTCGTCTACCATGATCAGGGCACCGTCACGCTCAACAACCGGACGTTCCTTGGATCTGTAGAGAGGTACTATAGGAATATCTTCTTGATGGATGTACTGCCAAACGTCCAGCTCGGTCCAGTTGGACATCGGGAATACCCGCATGCTTTCGTCTTTGTGGATACGGTTGTTGTAAGTTCTCCACAGTTCCGGACGCTGGCTCTTTGGATCCCAGCGATGGTTCTTGTCACGGAAGGAGAAAATACGTTCTTTGGCACGGGACTTCTCTTCGTCACGACGTGCGCCACCAAAAGCAGCATCAAACTTGTACTTATTCAGCGCCTGCTTCAGCGCCTGAGTTTTCATCACATCAGTATGAACCGCGGAACCGTGTGAGAAAGGACCAATGCCTTGCTCTACACCGTCCTGGTTGATGTGGACAATCATATCCAGACCAAGATCGTCGATCATCTTGTCACGGAAGGCGATCATTTCGCCAAATTTCCATGTGGTGTCTACGTGCATTACCGGAAACGGAGGCTTGGAAGGATAGAATGCCTTCATTACCAGGTGCAGGAGTACAGCGGAATCTTTACCGACGGAATAAAGCATCACTGGGTTTTGGCTCTCTGCAGCCACTTCCCGAATGATATGGATGCTCTCTGCTTCCAGACGCTCTAGGTGCGTCAAATTCTTTTTTATTGGCATAGTTATTCACCCCTCAGGGCAAGTCATGCTCGTTTCAAGCAATAACTGCACTTGTTCTTCTTATTGATTGTCCCCGCTGCAGATTTCTAGAAAAACAATTTCGAAATCAGCGGGCAACCTGAAAAGTAAATCTATATGTTTCTATATAGAAAACTTCTATACAGGCTTTATAATTCTATAGACTTACAGAAATTCTATAGGATTATTGAAATATTGCAAATATTTTCTATATATCTATAGAATTATTAGGAATACAAGTTAACCAACTGCCGATATACTCGTTATCATGTGCTGTGTTTGAGCTCAATAATTTAAAGCAAGTGACTGTTTTAGCAGAGAAAATAATCGTGACTGACAAGAAACCCGTGACTGACAAGAAGTCAAAGTACGACCAGCGCTATATAGCAGCAGTGGATGCGGCAGCAGCAGTCTTTGCCGAGAAGAGTTATCACGGTTGCGGCACTATCGATATTGCCAACAAGCTTAATATCAAGCAGGGCAGCCTCTACTATTACTTCAAATCCAAGGAAGCAGCATTGGAAGCTGTTTGTCTGGTAGGTATAACCGAGCAAACCAAGTTTCTTGAGGAACTCATCAGTAAGGAGCTCTCTTTCGAAGAAAGTGTTCAAGCCATTACCCGGTTCTCACTGAAGTCTCAACAAGAGAGAGGGGACTATATGGTGGTGTTCAATAACGAACGGAAATCCATTCCATTGGAACGACGTGGCAAAGTGCGTGAGCAGTCACACAACTACCATAATATGCTGATGGATATTTTCAGATCTGGGCAGGTTAAGGGAGAAGTTAAAGCAGAACTGGATATTCTTATTTCGGTAAGAGCCTATACCGGTCTACTGTCTTCTGCTTCCAAGTGGTACCACGCTGAGCCGGATATTGATCTGGAAAACGTACTGAGGCAATTCAGCGAGGTGTTTTTATCTGGCTGCCTGAAGCCCGTGTAGTAATCAGGAAAAGCTCCTATCCTTTTTCGCCTATATTTCTAGTGAAAGAAATAATCTGATTACAGGAGTATAAGAGAATGATGCGAGCTACCGTGCTTACAGTATTTTTGTTTTTTTCTCTCATGCTTCCTCAACCAGCTCCCAGCCACACCCAGGCAGCTGTTCATAACATAGAGCTATGGAGGCTGATTCATCATGTATCAAATCTGCAACTCCCTCTATTCCAAACCATGCTCTACAAATACAACTATGAATGCCGCATAAGAATCATCCTTTCAGTTTTATCCTACGCTGCTGATCTGGATAGTGACAGTGACAGATTGTACGAACCTGATAACTATTTTGAATACGATCTGATCTTGGTGCTGTTTACTTTATTACCTGATCTTGGCCGCTTGGCCCAGTTATTTAAATAGATCAAGCTGCTCATTTCACTTGTTACTCAAACAATCTTCACATTATCTGTAATATCCAGCCATTCCATTTCACAGTCACAAGCAGGCTTATAATCAATATTTCCTATGACCACTAACAAACCAATTCAAACAATATATTTTGATTCAAAAATCCGAATCACTATTTATCGCAACTCTTGCATTCTTTAATCCAACGCCCTTCCCTTTTCAAGCGAACTTTAGTAATCCTGTCATAACACCATTTAAGAACTTGTTTGATGACAGGCAAACCAATAAGCCAACCAAAATACTTCCAACGGGGCAAATTCCTCAACAGCAGAGCATAACTGTCAATACTGGTAAGAATTCGGCCATCGTCTGTTTTAGTATGAAGTTCCAGCAAGGCTTTTCGTGGGTCGATGCCATGACTCAACAACAGCTCATCATTATCGGTAATATCAAGCCACTCAACTTCATACTCAAAAGCGGCCTTTTTCCATTTGGCCACTTCATTAACACAAAGCGGGCATTGCCCATCGAAATAAACGGTAATAGTCATCACTACTCTCCTGTAGGAAGCTTGCTTGATACTACTACAATCACTGCGGTGACATTTTCCCAGCTTCCAAGATTGTTTACTTCCTGAACCATAGCATTAGTCAATTTTCCTGAGTCCGCTCCAGGATCTTCATGACACAGTTGAATCAACTTGTTCGCTACCCTTTGCGAGGTAAATACTGAGTAGAGCTCTTGCATGTTTGCTCTGAGGGTTCGATGGACATTCATCCGAGTAAGTCTGAAGAAAAGTATCAGCTAACTCTAAAAGAGCAAAAAACAGAGAATTTTGTAGAATCCAGCGAACGGATCAACGTCCTGTTAATGATGAAACTTAGCGGTGAATACAAGCAATACATTCAACTCTATTGCTTTGAAAAACGATTCTGCACCATTATCAAGTTTGATATGATCTTGCCTTACTGCCAGATTTATTTGAGATATAGAAAAAGAATAGAAAAAGAATAGAAAAAGAATTGCCTGCTAACCGTTTACCTTTTGAGCCAGCGCCGCTTCATATCAAGTTTAATAGCGAATATCAAACCATATCGGCTGTTTCAGAAGATGAACTTAAATCACTGATGCGTTTATTTTTTGTAGCACTCAAAAAGAGAAAAGCTCCTGATATCAGAAGCTTCCTACTCTCCGAAACTTTTTGCGAGGTAGATCAGAAAATCATCTATTAAATCGATCAAGCCTCTTCCAGCAACTCATTCAAGCTGGTCATCGTGTCTACATATTCCACCAGCATCCGCTCAACCACACGGCGGCTTGAATCCAGATGATTCAACTGACCTACTACTTGGCCTACAGGATTAAACGCTACCTTCTGACAATCATTCTTCGAGGCATAATGTGCCGTACGACGAATACCATCTGCTGTTACCAGACCCTGCAAAGGCATGCCCAGTGGATCAGGGTTTTCAGGGTTTTCCCAGGCTTCAGTCCAGTCATTCTTCAGCATACGACAAGGCTTACCTGTCCAGCTGCGTGAACGAATCGTATCTTCTGACGTCGCTTTCAACAGGGATTCTTTTTGAGCCGGCTCAAGATGACCTTCTTCCACAGTCAACCAAAGAGAACCACTCCAAACACCTTGGGCTCCGAGACACATGGCCGCAGCCATCTGACGACCATTACCGACACCACCGGCAGCCAATACAGGGGTATCACCCACCGCATCCACAATCTGTGGCCACAGTACAATAGAGCCGACATCACCGGTATGACCACCACCTTCACCACCTTGAGCAACGATAAAGTCGAGACCTGCCGCTTTATGAGCCACAGCCTGTTTAACACGGCCACACAGCGCACCAATCAAACGACCTGTACTTTGCACCTGCTTGATGATGTGAGCAGGAGGCGTACCCAATGCATTTGCAATCAACTTACATTTCGGATGTTCCAATGCGACGTTGATCAGCTGTTGGGCAATCGCCTCATTCCAGCCAAATAATCCCATTTCGTCGTCTTTGTCAGGCCACAACGGTACGCCATGATCTGCCAGCAACTTTGCCGCAAAGTCATGATGCTCCTGAGGGACCCTCTTTTTCAGCATGGTTTCCAGTTTTTCGGGGTCGTTTTCTCCCATGCCTTCATATTTCTGAGGAATAACAACATCCACACCATAAGGCAGGTCGCCAATATGGGCATCAATCCATTCCAGATCCTGTTGCAGCTGTTCTGGTGTATGACCAACAGCACCAAGAACACCCAACCCACCCGCTTTACTTACAGCGACAACAACGTCACGGCAGTGAGTAAACGCAAAGATGGGCGTTTCAATTTCAAGTTTTTTACAGATTTCCGTACGCATAAGAGTCCTGCTCTGTTTTTTATTATTATCTATTCTGAAAATACAGCTACTGATGAGCAGCCTTTTCTGTTCATGGTGCTTGTCAGTCAAAAAACTGAACGCACTCGTTTAATTCTGCACGCGGTGTACGGCAGTTATTCGCTGGATGCTGTTTATCTTCATACCCAAAGGACATTCCGAAGAGCAGTCGCATGGAATTGTCTATGTTCAATTCCTGTCTGACCGTATCGCAGGTAAAACTCAGAGCCGTCTGTGGACAACTGGCCAAGCCATGAGCAGACAGTGATAGCATCAGAGTTTGTGCATACATACCGAGATCAGCGGCTTCTCTCAGACCGAAATGTTCGGGTAGAAACAGGAATGCGGCGTGAGGGGCATCAAAGAAATCAAAATTGCGAAGAAAAGCCTGATGCCTTCCAGCCTTGTCGTTGCGTTCAAGATCCATAGCGCCATAAAGCGTTGTTGCAGCACCTATCTGTCGATCCCTATGAACACCTTTGTATTCACCGGTATAGGGAAAATCCATTTGATAGTGATTGTTCTGCAACTGCTCATGAAACAAACCGGACAGTTTTCTGCATTGCTCACCACTGACCACGGCGACCTGCCATGGCTGAGTATTGCAATTGGAAGGAGCTCGTTGAGCCTGTGAAAAAACAGTCTCCAGAAGACGACGGTCAATCTGCTGATCAGTGAACGCACGAACAGAGCGACGGTCATCAATGACTTGAGCAAAGGCACTGGCTCGGGAATCAGACATACATTCAATAGAGACTCTTTAATTGAAGTCTCATGGCCCCTTATTTTTTGTTCTTAATGGCTTATATATACGGTTTTTTGTTATCCACACCATGTAATCAAACGGCTAAACAGACATCGTTCAAATAGACGATGAGTTGATGACCAGAAAAAAGATGAAGAAGGGTTACTCAGACTTTATATGCAGGTACACCACCGTTAAAGAAAGATCGACATATCAGTAGATACGTGACTCTTCCTCCTGATTTTTACGACATTAATTAATCAGCAACAACGGAGAACAGTCGTAATTTTCTTGACCTGCTCATTCCTCAACCAAATAAAAGTAATTCATATCCGAATTATTTTTACAATGAAATATCAACTAGTTAGTTAGGGGTAGGAACTAAGTAAAAAAAGTTGTTTAGATTGCATAAGATCAGATAGATTAAGTCATATGAGTTAAGCTGCTAATGACTGATTATAAAAAAGAAGTAAGTCTCACACTGACAGCTGAGCTATGAATGCGAGCACCAACGTCGTAAAAAAAAAATAAGGCAGGCGGTATGGCTACTACATCGACACTTGATTCCTCCTATCTGGAAGAACCCATCAATAACGACCTTTCCCACGTTCCTGGTGACCTCGGGTTACCGGTCGTAGGTAAAACATTTCCTCTACTGGATGATTACTATGGTCTGATGGATGACATGTACAAAAAATATGGCCCTGTTTTTAAAATAGGTCAAATTGGTATGGCCACAGTTACCTGTGTCGGTGCTGAAGCCAACAAGCAGATTCTGCTTGATTCTGGCAAGAATTTTTCCAATCTGAAAGGCTATGAACCCAGTCTGGGAGAGTTCTATGAAGGAGGCCTGCTACTACAGGACTTCGCTGATCATAAAGCTCAACGTCGTATGTTCCAGACCGCCTTCAAGTTCGACACTATGCAGAGCTACACCGAAACTCTGAACACCATTGTTCGTGAGAATCTGGCCAAATGGGACAAAATCGACGATTTCCTGTTCTTCCCGAATGTTAAAGAGATGCTGCTGGATATCGGCGCACAACTGTTTCTGGGTATTACTAATTTCAAAGGTGAAGAAGCGAAAAAGATCTCTAATATCTTTATCGAAATCACCGAAGGAATGGTCGGCCTGATTCGTGTTGACTCTCCTGCTCTGCCCTTTACCAAATGGCGCAAAGGCAAGGTAGCCATGCGCAATATGCAGAGTTATCTGATCGGCAAGATTGAGGAACGTCGTGAAGGCGACGGTACTGATATGTTCAGTATCATCTGCCGTGAGAAGGATGAAGATGGCAACTACTTCAGCGATGATATGATTGCCAAGCACATCAACTTCCTGTTGTTTGGTGCCCACGATACAACCACATCGAACCTTTGCTACATCATGCAAATGCTGGCTGAAAACCGATCCTTCCTCGAACGCGCTAGAAAGCAGTCACAGGAACTGGGTAAGGCACAACTGAACTTTGATGACCTGAAAGGTATGACCGAACTGGATAACATCCAGAACGAATCTCTGCGAATGTATCCACCGGTCATGATGTATTCCCGTCGCACAGTGAATGACGTAGAAGTCTGTGACGTTAAGATACCGGCCAACACCATCATTAACCTGCCACCTCAGTACGTACACTTCATGCCTGAATTCTGGGACAAGCCTGAACAGTTTGATCCGGATCGCTTCACACCAGAGCGTGCTGAGCACAAGCGTCACTCTCACAGCTTTGTACCTTTTGGCGGTGGTGCTCACAAGTGCTTGGGAATGAACTTTGCGCAAATGTTAGTGAAATCCATCATGCACCAGATTTTGTTGAAGTATGACTGGAATGTTCCTGCCGGTTATAAACCGAAGCAGCAGACTTTCCCAATGCCAAAGCAAGCAGATGATCTTCCTTTAACCCTGAAAGCTATATCTTAAAAGCTATATCTTAAAAATTTTGTTCTAAAAGCTCCGCTAGCTGCATGGTTTTCCATGCAGCTATTCTCACTCTCTTACGCCAGCTATGCTTCCATCTCCACAGCCCCACTGATTCTTCTTTCTTCAGTCCGAATCACCGGTTGATCCGTGAATTCCTGAACCCGTTTCATCCAGCCAATAACTCTTGGGTAATCAGGTAGCATGTCTGCAACTTCAGCAGCGTCTTTCAAGCAATTGAACATGGCATAGACCGACATATCCGCTAGAGTAAAACGGTCTGCGACCAGCCACTGACTGCTTATCAGCAACTTATCCACAGCTTGAAAATGCCTGTTGATATCAATAACCAACTGTTCAATGTGTTTTCGTCCAACCCCCTGAGTACCAGTAATTTTCAGAATAGCTTTTGGCATCATTTTTGAAAGAATCCAATGCATCAAACCAGTGTGATTAGCCAACAGTCTCGGGATGTTCTTGATACCGTTATGCGCCAAGCCAAAACGCATATGCATTTCATAGAAATACAGGCTTTCATCAGCCCAGTCTTCTAATACATGTACCATGGCCTGTTGCTCTGGTTCAGCTGGAATAACACTGCGCTCAGGAAACTCTCGGTCCAGAAAATAGACAATATCGGTCGAATCCTGAACTATCTGTCCATTATATTCTATACAAGGGAGTTTGCCGGTAGGGCTGACTCTTTTTATCCGTTTGTCACCCAACGGGTATTCAACCACTCGATAATCAGAAATTCCTTTGTAGTGCAAGGTTCTGACTATTTTTTCATTAAAGGGCGACAGCGCAAGCTGGTGTATTGTTATCATTTCCATTCCTTCTCTCTTCACCAAACTGCTTTGCTGGTAAGACTGTCAGCAAGACGAGTTGGCAGCCAGCGTGTCAATAATGGCATCACTCTGGCCATTGCAGTGACTTTATAACGAGCTTTGGGTTTTCTCGCTTCCACGGCCCTGACAATGGTTCTGGCAACATCCTGTGCGGTTCCCTCGATAGCCGAATTATCTTTCGGGCTGGCTTCCAGTGCTGTCATTCGCCGATGATAAGGGTTGTCCGGGTTATCTCTCCAGCTGTACTCAGCTTCGTCTCTGGCTACTTGTCCAAGGTTGGTATTAATCCAGCCCGGCTCAATCAGCACAACATCAATATTGCAATCTTTCAGCTCCATTCGAAGTGTATCGCTGAACCCTTCCACCGCATACTTAGATGCACAATAAATGATATGGCGATTACTTATGGAGCGCCTGAAGCTCCCTTTGGCGGTAGAAAGAACAGCGGTGTTGGCCAGGTTAACGGAGAGACAGGCTTAAAAGGTTATTGCCACGTAATGCCGATCATCATTGATCGCTTTGGTGGCAAGGAGATGCCATCCGGTTACCCATACACTGAAGAAAAAATAGACGGACTAAAGAAGGTTATGAACTTTCTATGGCGTAATCCTATTGGCCGACTGTTTTCCTGATGACTGTTTCATAACGGTAACAGAACACTTACTTCTCAGCCAAAGATTCGTATAGATATGAATCTTTGGCTTTTTTATAATGAAAATTCAGATTAAAACTCACCCTCTCCATTAAAAATAGAAAAATAACAAACATTCATAGTTTTAAAAAACCAACCATTAACTTGCCAGCATTCCAAGAACGTATACAACGACAAGAGTGTAGGAAAAAGACAACGCCAAGCCAATATTTCTCAACAGCGCCAATCGTGTTAACGCTCTTACATTTTCAGTACCCAGTCTGCGACGCTGGACAACAGTTGTACCTATCAAACCACCACCAATCATGAAGGTGACCAGTGAAGCAGGGCCGAGGAAAATACAAAGAAAAATGTTGGCAATAAACACAACCGCGGGAATAACTACATTCAAATTCACAGTGGCCTATCTCTTTTATTGTTATTGTTACTATACGACGATCTTAGCTGAATAGAGACTTCAATGCATTCCTTGCACCAGTAAAAACCCACTCTACTTTTAGCTAATTGCAATATCACCCAGCCATAAAATCCTCTCATAATTCAGCAGATTATCCCGGTAACTTCTACACATTCCTCCCACTCTTTTCTAAAGAAGAATTTATCATTATTTATACCCGTTACAGAAGCTTATCGATAATCCTTACTGTCACAACAAAACCTTTTATTGCCTCTGTTTTACTCATGCAGTGTGCTGCTGTTTCAATGTTTTCCAGTGATATACCCTTACAAGCACGAGTCACATAGGGAAATAAGCGATGCTCTATTGAATTATACTTGGAACTGTACTGTGGATAGTGTTCGATCCCGATTTCCACACCTAGACGATTAGACAAGGCCTGTAGATCTTCTTTGATAATATACGTCAGTGTGCTAGTAGGGGCATCTTTATAAGCCTTGTATTCGAGGTAACTTTCATCCTGAAATCATGGTCGAAAGATCCAATAGAAGCAGGCTCATTTCATATTGGAAGAGACTCATTCTTTCCATCTGTCATTTTCACGTCTATGCTTTTTTCTGCCGTCTCAACAGACAAATAGTCATTGAGCATCTCCCGACGCATTGTTAACTCCAGCAACCACAAATTGCTTGCTTGGACTCCCTCACTGGTTTCTAACCTACTGAGTAAACATCATGTTTAAACCTATTCTTTGTATAGCTGTTATCGCATCGTTATGCCCTCTCTTATGGGCTGAAACTCCTGACACCCCTGATATCACTGATACTCCTGTCGTTCAAGAGCCCGAAGCCGGGAGTTTGCCGACCTCATCATTCGTGGGGAAAGGGTATTCCAGTGACCGATTACAAGACATCAGTTTCTCCTGCCTGAATGCCGGAATACAAAATTTCAAAGGTGCGTCTGAATCGACCATCAATTTTGGCAGCCAAATGAGCTTTGATGACATTCAACGAGCCTTGAATATCGACCTCTCTGCCAGCGGCAGTTATGATATTTTTACCGCTAATGCCGCTGTTAGCTTTGCCAGAACAGTTAAAGAAACTCAATTATCACAGTCTTATTATTTTGTCCAGAAGATCATACTACCCGCTTTGGTCTACTCTCCCACAGAATACGGCGTAAATGCACTCAACTCTGTAGGTACTGATGCATACGAAGCTGGCCCGGATAACTTTCGTCTTACCTGTGGCGATAGCTATACACAGGAAATACGTTACGGTGCCGGGCTGTTCGTTGCCATTAAAGTCAAATTCGGTAGTATCTTTGATCGTACCGCTTTTAATGCCAGCACCAGTCTGAAAGTCGCCAGCATTGCGAGCATACTTGCTTCTATTCAGGCTGAAACCAGTAATAAGCAATTTAACGGCAGCCTTGAGGTAATAGTTTTCCAGCGAGGTGGTGAACCTCGCAGAGTTGCCAAGGTATTCAGTAAAGGTGTAGAGGGCTACCATATTACTACTTGTAGTTTTGAAAATACTGAAGCCTGTCAAAATATTCTTTCGGGAATTATTAGCTACGCCGCTGATGATTTCAGTAAACAGCTCTTGTTTGAGGGCGGTAAGATTAATGGTCATGCTTACGTGATGGGCCAAGATTTCAAGCCTTATGAACAGCTTGGCCTTGAGGTTGGTGACAGTGTTGTTTCATCAGATACATTAGGCGCACGTCGTCGTCTTGGTGAAATGTTTGAGCAATCTAACCAGCAGAAAGAATTCATTCACCATTTACTATACTCCCAGATTAGGCCCTTCCTGACTCTTAACTCAAGTGAACAGCTGAAAGATGCCAAGAGGGCATTGAAAGGTAATATCAACCTTTTGAGAAGTCCAAGCCATGGTGTCATTCGTTGCTACAACTTCCCTGAGACCTGCGTGGAAACAGAAGCAAGTATAAGGGAGAGCCTGTCACCTGTTGATCAAACGGTTATTGACACTTTTAAGCAAGCGTATACCTTCCTCAATGCAGCCAATAATCCGGGTTATGCTCTTCCTATTGGTGATGAAATGTATACCTATTACTATCCCAATAACGACATGTCATCTTTGACAAACACTGCGTCTATCAAGGTTCAGGATGAAAGCTTGAAAATATTCGGAGACAACCAAGGGCTCTCTGTTTCTGGTGATCTGAAGAGTATCAGTCCGGATCTGTACACAGGTGACTTAACTGTAAATGACAAAACGAATCGATACATCTATAGACGGACTGATAACCCTATTTTTCTCGATACAAATGTTGAATATTGCTACGACATCATCTTGAAGAATACCGGAATATACCTCCTTTCCCACGAGGCAGAAGACAATCCGCCAAGTTGTGGTGGAGAAATTGACTCCACAATGCACAAAGGTGATATCACCAGTTTTCGGCTAGCACCGGGTACTAAGCTCAAACTGAATGCAGAGGGAGGACGCAGCACTGAAATAACAGCCAACCAGAGTGGTACAATAAAATGTTCCGGGACTACTTTGATCGGTTTCAAATGCAGATGGCAGAACGGTGATGATGATGATGATGTCGATGTCGATGTCGATGTCGATGTCGATGTCGATGTCGAACATGTCGAGCTTTAGCTTGGAGTTCGTAGGGTAAGCATTAAATCAAAAATGGGTCATGCCTCACATCCGTTGGAAATATTTCCTATCAAACCTGGTGTGTGAATTTTCTTAAGGAATGACCACCGTCTGGTATTTTTGTGCAAACCAATTACACCAGACGGTGCCTGCCATGCTTATAAAAAAGTGGTTCATTACAGGTTTCAAAATGAAAGAGCTGAAACAGGCTATTTGAGGTATAAAAACAGAACTCGAACCCGAACCCGAACCAAAAGAACCAAACCCGGATGAGTAACCGTCAGGATCTTGTTAGCTGGATGCTTCATCCACTAAGTTTTGGGTGCGAGTTTCAAAATCCGTCGCATCGTGTCGTTCATGCAACTGCTCTGATAACTCGCCCCAAGTGCGGTTTACCATTTTACCACGTTGAACGGCAGGTCTTGTCTGAACGTCTTTGGCCCAACGAGTGACATGCTTATAAGACGCTGCATCAATAAATTCTGCTGCGCCATAAAGTCCACCTAATGCCAGCAAACCGTACCAGGGCCAGATAGCTATATCAGCAATAGTGTAATCATCACCACAAATAAAGCGGTTATCAGCCAACTGTCTATCCAACACATCCAGCTGACGCTTAATTTCCATGGTAAAACGATTGATTGGGTATTCGTACTTTTCTGGCGCGTAAGCGTAGAAGTGACCAAAGCCTCCTCCCAGATAAGGTGCACTGCCCATCTGCCAAAATAGCCATGACAGACACTGAGCTCTTTCCACCGGGTCAGCAGGAATAAAGGCATTAAACTTTTCTGCTAAATAGAGAAGAATCGCTCCGGATTCAAAAACAGGAGTGGGTGTTTCTACACTGTGATCCACCAGTGCTGGAATTTTTGAGTTGGGATTAACCTCAACAAAGCCACTGCCAAACTGATCACCGTCGAGAATCTTAATCAGATGAGCATCGTATTCAGCATCACTATGGCCGGCAGCCAGCAACTCTTCCAGCATGACCGTCACTTTCACACCATTAGGCGTAGCCAGTGAGTAAAGCTGTATCGGGTGCTTACCTACGGGTAACGTTTTATCCTGAGTAGCTCCAGCAAT
Organism: Oceanospirillales bacterium; assembly: GCA_004762125.1. Taxonomy (GTDB): domain Bacteria; phylum Pseudomonadota; class Gammaproteobacteria; order Pseudomonadales; family Endozoicomonadaceae; genus Endozoicomonas_A. Next base: position 64,180 of record SIHQ01000006.1, read on the forward strand.
AGGGCGATTGATACTGGCAAATTCTCCGCCATTCTCGGTGGCCCATGTCCAGACTTTCGGTGGGGTATAAATATCCTGTGACACAGCAATGCTTCCTGAGTGTTCTATCGATAAGTAACTGTATACAGTGACATCCCTCCGTTGTCATCACCGCAATCATTACCCATCTTTACTCTTTAAAGTGCAGCTTTCAGACAGCTATGGTTGTGCAAAAAAGTCGAACAACTGCTGGTAAAAATGCTTTGGAGGCACCTGAATCACAACGTTGACAGCCCCTTCACCTACACAGGATGCCTGGCCACTGGAACTGGACTCTGATGTATCAATAGCTATCTGACATTGTTTAATCACCGTTTCCGGGTCCGTTAACAGGCTCTCGTTCATCATTAACATCGTCGTCAGAGTGTTCCAGAAGTACTTGATATTATTTGTATCATTATAAAACTGCGGGTTCTTTTTAAGCATTGAGTAGACCACTGCAGCAGAGCTTGTTTTATTGGCTAATTCACCAAACTGATCAAACACAGCTTTGTTGTAAGGCAAGCTGTTTGATGGATCCAGAGGAACGAGATAAACAGGAAAGTTATGCGCTTTTCCAAGTACATTAGCGGCTGATTCCGGATCAAGAAAAATATTCCACTCAGACAGGTGATACTCGGGATAATCATTGGGATCATCATAAGCAACATTCCCCGTTACTGTTATAGCTCCACCCATAATGTACATGCCCGCTATTTTTTCTTCAGCCTGAGGGTACTTTTCCAGAAGGTCGCTAATGTTTGTCAAAGGCCCCAAGGCAAGAATTACAGCTGCTTGGCCATCCGGTAACTTTTGCAGCTCACTCCATATCAACTCAACTGCGTCAATTTCATTCTTACCCATTGGCGTCTCTAGCAGGTTGTAGAGATTATCTGCCGAATGACGCCAGTCCAAAGGGAACTGTCTTGAAGGAAACTTTGGTACAAAAGACCGACCGCTACCAATCGCCGGAGCTGGCATACCCAGCAAGGAATAAATTCCTTTTATATTATTGGAATTTTCACAACGGCCAAGGCCGGTGCACACCATGGTTACAGCAATCGTAGAAAACTGTTGTTGTTTCTTCAGAGAGGCAATGGCAGTGATATCTTCAAAATCGAGGTCAATATCAATAATCAATGATGACGGTGATTTGGTAGTAGTGGGAAATGGACTGGCAAAGATATGAAAAGGCATCAAGCCTAGCAAAAAAAGAACAACAGCTTCAGTCAATACCTTCATATTTTTTCTCACTTCAAGTGTCAAAAGATAAAAGTAGTTCAGCTAACAGCGACAGACCCTCATTTTTTGTATTTCGTGGGCTTTTAGAGGATAAAAGCCCACTTTAATAGATCAGGTTCCGTAAACTTTCTGGGCAGGAACTGATTCTTCAATCAAACTAGCAATAGCTTCACCCATTTCAGACACTTCCCAGCGACCACCTTTATCTTTCTGTGTGCCGAGCTTCCAACCATCTGCCACAGACAGCTTGCCGCCTTCAATTTCAAACAACTTTCCGGTTACATCTTTTGCTGCTTCTGAGCCCAACCAGACTACCAAAGGCGCAACGTTTTCAGCCGCATAATAATCAAAACCGTCTTCCGGCTTTTTCATCATGTCGGCAAACACGTCTTCAGTCATACCTGTACGCGCTGCAGGAGCCAGAGCATTAGAAGTAATACCGTAACGAGCTAGCTCAGCCGCCTGAACCAGTGTCAAAGAAGCGATACCACCCTTGGCAGCAGCATAGTTGGACTGGCCAATGGAACCCTGCAGACCTGCACCAGAACTGGTATTGATAATACGTGCGTTGACGTCCTTTCCACCCTTGGACTGCTCACGCCAGTACTTCACGGCATGGCTGGCGATGCAAAAATGGCCTTTCAAATGAACGTTCATCACCATGTCCCAATCTGATTCAGACAAGCTGGCAAACATACGGTCACGACAAACACCGGCATTGTTAACAACGACATGAAGATCACCGTAACAATCAATAGCTTGCTTAACGATCAAAGCCGCTTCTTCGTAATCAGTAATATCATTGCTGTTAGCAACAGCCTGACCACCGGCCGCTGTGATTTCACTAACAACCGCATTGGCGGCTTTTTCATTGATATCGTTTACAACAACTTGAGCACCTTCAGCGGCGAAAAGCTGTGCGTAAGCCTTTCCCAAACCACCCCCGGCACCCGTAATGACTGCAACACGATCCTGACAAACTGCCATGTTCTTCTCCTTATTCTTTACCACAGAGAGTTTATTCGCCCAGTCGTTCGATAATGGTCACATTGGCCTGACCACCACCTTCACACATGGTTTGCAAACCATAACGACCGCCGGTTCTTTCCAGCTCGTGTAAGAGGGTTGTCATCAATTTAGTGCCCGATGCTCCCAGTGGATGCCCCAGAGCAATCGCACCACCATTAACGTTGGTTTTCTCGTGGGGGTAACCCGTCTCTTTCAACCAAGCCATCACTACGGAAGCAAATGCTTCGTTGATTTCCACCAGATCAATCTGATCCAGCGTCATGCCGGCTTTGTTCAATGCGTACTTTGTGGCTGAAATCGGTGCCGTCAGCATCCATACTGGATCTGCCGCACGCACACTCATGTGATGGATACGAGCTCTGGGGGTAAGGTTGTATTTTTTCAGCGCCGCTTCAGAAACAACCAGTACAGCAGAGGCTGCATCACAGGTCTGGCTGGAAACAGCCGCTGTTACCTTTTCACAGCCAAACAGGTAGTCCAGCCCAGCCATTTTTTCGAGAGTAGATTCACGAGGTGTCTCATCAGTATCAACACCTTCCAAAGGGACAATCTCACGATTGAAACGACCTTCTTTAATAGCCTGAATCGCACGACGATGAGACTCCAGTGAGAATACTTCCAACTCTTTGCGGGACAACTTCCACTTATCTGCAATCATCTGGGCAGAGTTAAACTGCGTTGGAGGCTCTTCACCGTAACGCTCAACCCAACCTTTGGAACCGGAAAATGGATCTTTAAAACCCAAAGGTTCTGCAGAGGTCATGGCCGATGAGATAGGAATTTGAGTCATGGTCTGAACACCACCAGCTACCACAACATCCTGAGTACCACTCATTACAGCCTGGGCGGCAAAGTGCACCGCTTGCTGAGAGGAGCCGCATTGACGGTCAATGGTCGTTCCCGGTACTTCCTGAGACAAACCCGCTGCCAGCCAGGACGTGCGGGCAATGTCACCAGCCAATGGACCGATAGTATCCACACAGCCAAAAATCACGTCATCGTATTCGTTATCCGGAATACTATTACGCTCAACAATAGTTTTTAATACATGGGCACCAAGGTCAGCACCATGAACATGGGACAAACCACCTTTACGGCGACCGGTCGGTGTACGTATCGCATCAACAATATAAGCTTCTGGCATCGTTATTATTCCCTGATCAAGCAATAAAGAGTCATGCGGCAACTGTCATACGACAATAATCAAGCCGCAAACGTATTGCCTGCACCCAACAGGGCATTATCAGCCAGAATGGCTGCTTTCACCCGCTGCTTGTGGAAACCACGGTTGCCATAGCTGGCATCCAGTGCCCAGGATCGCTTCATAAAGATATGCAGATCCACTTCCCATGTGTAACCCATAGCGCCATGAACCTGAATACCATTTTTTGCTGCCAGCAAAGCAGCTTCGGTGGTCGCCAGTTTGGCGTGGGACACACTCCGGGCGGCAGTTACTTGATTGTTGGCAATATCATAAGCCGCACGATAAAGAGGTGCTTTCGCAAACTCGATCTTCACCGCAACGTTCGCCATATGATGTTTCACCGCCTGAAAAGAGCCGATTGGCTTACCAAACTGCTTACGCTCAAAGGTGTAATCTACAGAGAGATCAACCACCCGACGAGCCAGCCCCTGCTGTTGCGCAGCGGCTGCCAGCGCACCACGATTCAGAGCATCGGACCAGAGCTGTTTGCCTTCAGTAGCATCAGCCACTAAGGTCTCCGCAGAAGGTGTCCAGCTAACACTGAACAGTTTACGACTAGGGTCAACGGATTCATTAGCCACCAGTTCAACCTGGTCTGCTTTCACTGCATGTACTTCATCGCCATGGGCCAACAGCAACAAGTCGGCAATATGCGCATCTGCAACCAACGGGTTGGATGGATGGCCGACGGCAACTCTGGCACTGCCTTCAGCAACTTTCGCCAGCCACTCTTCTTTCAAATGTCTTTTCTGATCACTCAGGCTGCTCAACAACGGCACTGATACCAGCACTGTTTCAACCAGAGGCTCCGGCAATGCGGCATAACCGCATTCTTCTGCAAGCAGCAGAAAATCCAGTTCATTCATACCCAGGCCACCGAACTGCTCCGGTACGGTCATGGCTGTCAGCCCCATCTCTGCCAGCTGCTGCCAGAATTCATTGGAGCGTCCGGAATCAGATTTCCATAATTCTCGAATCTTTTCGGGGCTCACTTCATTGGTCAGAAATGACTTAACACTGTCGTGAAAAGTCAGCTGATCTTCAGTAAAGGTAAAATCCATAACTGGCTCCTCACTTATGCCCGTGGCATGCCCAGCATACGCTCGGCAATAATGTTGCGTTGAATTTCGTTAGTGCCTGCATAGATAGGCCCAGCCTGTGCAAACAGGAACCCATCCAGCCACTTACCAACCTCACCTGCTTCAGCAGCATGAGGCCAGAGTTCTGCACGGGCACCGAGAATGCTTATAGCTGTCTCGTGCATTTTCTGATCAAGCTCAGACCAGAAAATCTTATTAGTAGACGACTCGGGACCAATTTTTCCACCCTTCAACAGACGGGAAGCCGTCATATAAGTACTCAGGGTATAGGCTTCAGCATCAAGGTAAGCCTGCATGACCGCGTCGCCAATGGCTGGATCAATGTCTGCTGTTTCTTTATTAGCTTTGTAGAGTTCAACCAGACGTCGAGCAGTTTCCTGGAAACGAGCAGGGGAACGCAGCATCAGGCCACGTTCAAAACCAGCCGTGGACATAGCCACTTTCCAGCCCTGACTTTCACCACCAAGAACGTTTTCTACCGGAACCTTGACGTTATCAAAGAAAATTTCAGCAAAACCTGGCAAACCATCTAACTGTTCGATTGGGCGAACCGTAACGCCTTCGGAATCCAGAGGAACCAGAATAAAGGTCAACCCTTTATGGCGGCTTGATTCAGGATCAGTACGGAAAATACCAAAGGTCCAGTCGGCCCAGACAGCACGTGTCGACCAGGTTTTCTGACCATTAATGACATAATGGTCACCGACTCTTTCTGCCTTAGAACGAATAGATGCCATATCAGAACCAGCACCCGGCTCGGACCAGCCTTGTGCCCAAACCTCTTCACCCGTTGCCATCATTGGCAGGAAGCGAGCTTTTTGTTCCTCGGTACCGTACTCCATGAGAGTAGGCCCCAGAAGGAAGATGCCATTCTGGTTGACTCTTAATGGCGCATTAGCTCGGTAATATTCTTCTTCAAAGATCAGCCATTCAATCAGGTCGCAGCCTCGGCCACCCAGTTCTTCCGGCCAGGTCACCATTCCCCAGCGACCATCATTCAATTTGACTTCCCATTCACGGTGCTGTCGGAACCCTTCTTCAGTGTCGAAGGATTTCAGCGAACCGGATGGGACATTGGCAGCCAGCCATTCCCGCACTTCCTGACGGAAGGCTTTCTGGCTGTCGGTATAATTCAGATCCATATTATTATTCCTCCATCAGCCTTTGAACGATGCATCACGTTTTTCAACAAAAGAATCACGAGCTTCTTGTGAATCCGGTGAGGTGTAGGCTTCCAGAGTAAAGCCCTGTTCAGAGCGATATTTCTGTTCCAGATCACCGTCTTCAATGCCCGTCAACGCTTCCTTGGCAAGTCGAATCATGCGAGGACTCTTCTCTGCAATCTTTGCTGCGATTTCACGGGCGGTCTGGCGCAGTTTATCTTTTGGCACAACTCGCTCAACAGCGCCGAGACGATAGGCTTCCTGCGCATCAATCATCTCGCCGGTGAAATACATATGACGAACTTTCTGTACCGGGAACATCCGTTGCAAATGGGCACCACCGCCCATAGCTCCACGGTCTACTTCCGGTACACCAAAACTGGCACATTCAGACGCTACGATAATGTCTGCTGCACCGGAGATACCGATACCACCACCCAGAACAAAACCATGAAGCGCAACAATCACCGGTTTTGGGTTCAGGTGAATCGCCTTGAAAGTGTCGTAGTTGCCCTTATTAACCTTAACAATCAGATTGTCGTCCTGAGCCAGTTCCTTGATATCTACACCGGCACAGAAACCACGACCTTCTGCAGCAATAATAATTGCTCGAACATCGTCGTTATTTCCCAGAGCTTCAATTTCGGCAGCAATATCTGCCCAGCCCTGGCTACTGAAAGCGTTCACAGGAGGGTGGTCAAAGATCAGCTCTGCAATCCCCCCTTCGACAAAGGTCTTGAATGGTTTTGTCATAGTTGTACCTTGTATCTTTATAATTCTTTTTGATGAGCTGGCTCTATCCGAACTCAGAACTCTGGTAACTGATGTTAGGTGACATCAACAATTCAAGAAGCCAATTTACTCAACTTCTGCAATTGCTGATTCGCTTCCTGAACAATCTCTTTGATCAACTCTTCGCAACTCAACAGACTGTTAATCACACCGGCTACCTGTCCAGCCGGCAAAACACCTTCCGCCGGTTTTCCATCCACCATGGCCTTTTGAATCACCATTGGCGCATTTGCTGACATGATCGTCTGAGCGGCACTCAACTCACCTTCGCCACGCATCTTCACTGCCGATTTGATGAGTTGAAAAACACTGGTTCCTGTGTATTTCCGATAGGCCAAACCACTGGTCAAAGCCATCATCAATCTTTTAATTCCGCCCGCTTTTTCAAGATTCCCCAACAGCTCATTAGTAATCATTCGCTGAGGCATACCATCGATGGCCCTGCTGATAATAATGCTGGAAGGGTTATTGGCATTGACGTAACGATCCAGTGTTTTTGGTGGTACGGGGCTATCGCTGGTCATCAGGAAACGGGTTCCCATGGCAATGCCTTCCGCGCCATAAGCCAAAGCCGAAACCAGACCTCGACCGTCTTTGAATCCACCCGCAGCAATGACCGGAACATCAACCGCATCAACCACTTGAGGAAGCAGGATGGAAGTAGGAACAGAACCGGTATGACCGCCACCTTCTCCACCTTGAACGGTGACCGCATCAGCGCCCATCTCTACTGCCTTGATAGCATGTTTCAGCGCACCAACTGTTGGCATACAAACAACGCCTGCCGCTTTCAGCTTGGTAATCATCTCTTTACCTGGTGAACGGCTGTAACTGACAGCTCTCACTCCGTGACGAACCACCATATCGACAATATCTGCGGCATTAGCCTGATACATATGGAAGTTCACACCAAAAGGTTGGTCAGTTAACCCTTGGGTTTCGACAATGGCTTTTTCCATGTCTTCAGGAGGAATAGTCGCACCGGCCAAAAAACCAAAGCCACCGGCATTACAAGTTGCCGCCACCAGTTTAGGGTCAGCAACCCAGCCCATGGCCGTTTGAATAATCGGGTACTTGCACCCGAGCAGCTCGGTAAGACGGGTATTTATCGAAGACATACTCAAGCTTCCGCCTCCGTTTTCTCTTTCTGCTGCTGTCTCTGGGAGTCAGCCATGGCTTTACCATCAAAGCCACCAAGACGATCACCGGAAATCATTTCGTTATGAGTGTGAGCAAAGTGATGCAGACCAAAGGCCATGTCCATGGTTGAACGTTTGCCCATAAGATCTTCAGCGTTATTGATGACCTGTTTGGTCAACTGCAGACCCATACGCGGCATTTTGGCAATGCGCTTGGCCACCGCCATGGACTCTTCTTTCAGGAATTCTCTTGCCACGACCTTGTTGATCATACCCATCTGATAGGCACGGTCAGCGGACATACGTTCTCCTAGGAACAGGAATTCTTTGGCAATTCTTGGGTTCAGCTCATGAACATGAGCAAAGTATTCAACACCGGGAATCCCCATACGAACGACAGGGTCAGAATAGAAAGAGTCTTCGGTTGCAATGATCATGTCGCAGACCCAGGCCAGCATCAGACCACCTGCTACACAGGCACCCTGAACCATGGCGATAGTAGGCTTGGGGATATCACGCCAGCGACGGCACATGCCCAGATACACTTCCTGCTCACGGGCATAAAGAAATTCACCACCTGGCTTATTAGTGTGGTCATACCAGAGGTGAGCACGGTCAAAAGTCTTGTCTACATCACGACCCGGGGTACCAATATCATGACCCGCAGAGAAGTGCTTACCGCTACCTGCCAGCATGATGACTTTTACTTCGTCATCATCAACCGCTCTTCTGAACGCTGCGTCCAGAGCATAAGTCATGGCCGAGTTTTGGGCGTTGTTGTATTCAGGCCGGTTCATGGTGATAACCGCAACCTGATCAGAAACTTCGTAAAGCACGCACTCTGTTTGGGTAGAGTCGTCGTTATTGTTATTCTTTTCTGTCATCGTCTGGCTCTCCGAAACGACCTCATTTCACGCCGGCAGACAGTCTGTTTTATCGTTATTTCACAGACTGAAATACAGTCACGTCCTTTGAAAACAGGTTGATAAACCAGTAACTAACTGGCTCTTTACCTTTCATTGACTGTGACTGATTAAACCGGCTGAGGGGAGAGCTATCATCGTCCGTGGAGACTAAGCAAATAAGTCTGACCGTAAACAGGAAAAGGCCGTATCGAACGGCCCTTCTGAATCAGCAAGATATTGACTGACAATTGCTAGCAGTAAAACTTGGGGTGTTCAGATCCTCTGATCCACCGGAGTTGTAAAGAACAGGTTTGACCGTCGATTGAAATACTGAATCCAGTAAAACCTTAACTCGATCATCATGAGATAAAAAAGCTCTGGCTGTATTAGCAATGAAGTTCAACGATGAAACACCGTTAGCGGCCGACTGAAGAATCCCTTCTACGGCATGCTCAGATGTCGAGACAAGCGCAGGTTTTTTAAGGTCAGTCGCATGAAGTTCTGCCACGGAGACGACAACAGGTAAGGCAATTACCAACAACCAACTGTTTTTCATTATTATTCCCTAATATTTGAATTAGTATCGGGATTTAGAACAGTCAGGCTCGAATTAGTTCCACTCTTACAGCTTCAAAGCAGCCAGACGCACGGCAACGAATTATTAGAGATGCTCATATGACCTATTTATGGAATAAAGCCTTAAAACCACAAGCAGTGCTTATTCTAGCTCACGGCGCCGGTGCAGCCATGGACAGTGAATTTATGGAGATCATGTCAAAGCTAGTCGTTGAGCAGGGAATTTCAGTGGTTCGCTTCGAGTTCCCCTATATGCAGGAGCGAAGAATCAACGGCAAAAAGCGTCCGCCTGACCGTCAGCCCAAGCTGCTAGCGTGCTGGAAGGAAGTGCTGGACGATGTGAAAAGCCAGACTGATCTACCTGTTTTCATTGGAGGCAAATCCATGGGAGGACGAATGGCTACTTTGTTAGCTGCTGAAGGTACTGAAACTGCCGGAATTATATGTCTGGGGTATCCCTTTTATGCCGTCGGTAAACTGGACAAGCCCCGCACAGAACATCTGAAAAACCTAACAACTCCTACTCTGATTCTTCAAGGAGAAAGAGACACCATGGGCAATACCGAGAACGTTACTCGTTATCAGCTATCCGACCAGATCAACATTGAGTGGTTTGATGACGGTAACCACGATCTAAAACCAAGAAAAGTTTCAGGATTTACGCATCAACAACACCTTGAATCTGCAGCAAGAATGATCGCTGATTTTATGAAGACAAAAATTTAATCTCGGTATTACGCCATATATTCAAATGGTCTACAGAGTTCGCACCTCAATTGAAAGTTTTCTCTCAAAGTAAATAAACTGAAAACTAAGCATTATTTTGGAGTTAGCTGACCATGTTTCTATTACGATTTTCTGACAAATATTAGTAAGCAAGAATTGTCCCTAACACTTTCATAGGGTTCAGATTTTATAGTTTGAGCACGAGCTACAAAGCGAATGCACAATAAAAAAAGAGACCGCATCGCTGCGGCCTCTTTCAATCACGGCTTAAAGGCATCGAGTACTTAAGTGTGTAGACACACGTAATCGAATATCTAATCAGTCATTTGCCCGCCGTAGGCGGGCAAATGACACCTGAATTCATATGTCTGGGTACTTACCAGTTCCAGCCATGTTCCAACCAACCCCAATAAACAGGTGGGTATGGTGCTTTCAGTGGTGGAGGGCCAACCAATGCGAAAGAAAGAACCAGGTTCCCTACAATCAAAAACAATACGGCATAAAGCGTGAATTTTTGCAGATTATTTAGAGTTCTACCAACTTTAGGGATTGATTTACAGAAATCAAAAATATTTGGAAGCATACTCATCAATAAGCCTACTACCAGAACGACAGCTGTCTGTAATAAGAAGCCCCAGAAATACATATGAACACCCATGAAACGACCTTCTGTACCTTCGAATGCGAACCAATGGAAGGTGGAATGACGAATGCTCATATAAATATCAATTGACGCGATGATAAGAATGAAACCGACGAACTGCGGTTTTGGACCATATCGCAGTACTAGGCAGGAAACCAGCATGACTAGTAGAATGAGCTGCCTGGTTATCAAGCAACTGGCGCAAGGCATATCGCCTAGAAATAATTGCTCATAGAACGTCGCTGTGAATACCCCAAAACCGAGTATAAGAATGGCAATAGAAACGACGTTGTAAAAACTGTTTTCTTTAATATCAAATTTAAACATGACTTATCTCCTTATACCGGTCCGTAGAAAAATGGGTGTTTCCAGATATAGGCAATGATATAACCGACTAGAGTGAGCAGGGATATAAGAAACCAGCGAATGGAACGATCCTCTTTCTCTGGTGTTTTAATTAACCACCAGCAGACAAATGCCATAAAAACATAGATCAGTGTATTCATAATGAACTCATCGAAAGGGACAAATAATTGTTTTCGAAGTCATTATTGAATTAATTGATGTGAATAATGATGATGCAAGGCAAGCGGCAACACGAACAAATAAATAAAAAATATTTGTCCGCTGCCTTCTACTGCTTCGATTCAATTAACCCCCTACGGTATAAGGCGTCTGTGAGTTACTCCACTACCTACTTAGTGATAGGTTTGGAAAGGTTTGGGTTTTGTAAATACGTCTGAAGATCCTTTACTTGCCCGATTCCAGCTCTATCAAGAGCGGAAAAACGTTGGTAGTTGTACTCTGCGCCCTTCGGGTTATCAGCTTGTTCATCGGCAACACCAAGGAGATAATAGTTAAGAGGACTAGGTGAACTCTCTGCAGCAAAGAAAAGATAAGGATATGCTTTTTCAATTTCGTTGTTGAGTAATAATGCCATGCCCAAGGTGGTATTGGAGATGTTGCATCGAGGATTCTGTTCAAAGGCTGCTTCAGCCAATTGTAAGGCTAAATCTCTGTCTTTCTCTTTTTTATCGTTTAAAAACTTCATTGTTGATATATAGGAGTTTAAAGAATCCAGTAAGTAGTAAGATCGCCCCTCTTTTTTCAGGTTGTTTAGACTCTCTTCCATTTCCAATAAATCTTTCGCACCTTTTCCTTGATAAAACAGTGAAATGCCTTGAGCTATGATTTTCCAGTCATCGTAGCTTTCAATAGATGTTATCCGGTGATTGGAAATATTGTAATCAGTTTGGTCGGGTAATATATAGGTTTTAGCTTCAAGAATAAGGTCGCCGATAGGAGAAAAGAAATCATCTGAAGTGAATTTTTTTTCGAATTTCACAATCTGAGTTTTGTTGTTTTTTATAAACTGAAGATTAAGATTTATTTTGTAGCCTGAGTTTTCAGATTTTAACCATGATTTTAATTTATATCCCTGTTCTGATACTTTTATCTGATCTCTAGTCTCCAGATATTCTCCGCGGTAACCGACAATGTTTTTGGATGAATTAAGGCCAAAATAAATGTATTCATAGACGCTTTTAGCCATTTCATAGTCAGAGCTGTGATCAAGAGCAATTTCGTTGAATATTACGGGGACAATATATTGTCCCGAATTTTGAGTGACCAGTTGGGGGGATTGTTTAGAATCTTCCATCATGAGGTAAGTGGCAGAAATAAGCATCAGAGAAAGAATTAATGCTACAGCTACTACAGGAAGTGTCTTTCCTGATTTCTTTTTAACACAACTTGTTGCTATTGCTCTATCAACCACTATTTCTGATGTTTCTACATCGAATAGGTAACCTTGTTTTGGAATGGTTTTTATAATGTTATACGGCCTGTTAGTGTCACACAGCTGAGTCCTGAGCAAGCTAATCACTTGACGAACAAGGTTGTCTGAAACCTCTTTTCTTTCCCAAACACCGTTTGCTATTTCCCGAGTATTCACGACCTGACCATTGTACTCAACGAAAAACATAAGCATGCGAGACTGAAGTGGCTCTAGGTGATGTCGCTCTCCGCCAATAGTTAAATAATGCTCAGCAGCGTTGAAGATAATTTCTTGATCAGCGTGGAGACAGTAGGACTGAGATAGAGGCATTACAGACAAGCTCTAGGTAACTAATGGTTAATACTAAAAGAATAAATCAAGAGGTAGCAAGGTATAACTAGAATCTATAGTTAACTGACTGATAGGAAGAGATCGTTCTATATGAGCGACCACATGAATGATACCAACGCCGCATAGCATGGTCAGTAGATCAATACTTTATCAGTTAACGGGTACAAGCGAACTCTGACTGATCATCAGATTTTTTATCGATTTTTCAGTTTTTCAATCAATAACTCTAATACACTTGCTCTAGCGTCATTTAAGCTTTCATACTCTAGGGAGTCCAACGGGGTAAAGGGAGCTGTTCCCCGTTAGTCGCAGCATCAGCCGAACACTAGATAGCTTGGGCAATACCGAGAACGTTACTCGTTATCAGCTATCCGACCAGATCAACATTGAGTGGTTTGATGACGGTAACCACGATCTAAAACCAAGAAAAGTTTCAGGATTTACACATCAACAACACCTTGAATCTGCAGCAAGAATGATCGCTAATTTTATGAAGACAAAAATTTAATCTCGGTACTGCAGAGAGTATGATCAACCACAGAAATACAACAAAGAGAGAATCACGAACATGGAGTCCAGCAACACGATCTTCCTGGGTATTCCAAAAGTGCCTGCCAGATATAAACGTCTAGTACCGCCTTTTCTGATTTCACTCTTTATGACCTGTGTGGTATCGCTGATCAGCACCATTAAAAGCACCGGATTCAGTTCTGAAATCATTCAACACTGGCCCTTGGCTTGGCTAATTTCATGGTTGATCGCTTTCCCGGTTTTGCTTTTTGTCCTGCCTATGGTTGGCAGGTTGACTGGTAAAATAGTGGCTGCAGAGTAAAAGGCGGGAGAAAAGGCACAGAAAGTCTGCGCCTTTTGGGCTTCACAGTTTTAGCTACGATCGCCCGAAGGATTGTCCTTCAACTGCTTTGAACGCAGGTTGTGAGGATCGAGCTGACGAATCACAGCCAACTGCTCTTCACTAGGAGCAACCGTTACAGTCACATCATCCGGCACACAAACCTCAAAGCCTGTATTTTCCAGAACCTGCTCAGTAGTAATGCCCGGATGAAGGCTGATCAGTCTCAATTGATGCTCAGGGCCGTTCCAGTCCATCACACAGAGATCAGTAATCACCAGACGAATATCAACGTCATCCAACTTATAACCCTTGGGCAAGCGTGCTGGATTATAACCGATGGAAGCCACCATATCGCACTCGCCATCCACAAACACACGCTTGTTATGGCTCGGTACAAAAAAGCTGTTACCGTGACTGATGGAATTACCAGGGAAGCCGCGAACGCCCAACATCTGAACTTTTGGCTGCTCATAGCTGCCACCCAGAGCAGATATATTCGCCTGCCCGTATTTATCGATCTGGGTTGGCCCCACCATTGCGTGACGCTTACCGCTCCAGACATTGTCAAAGATACGGGAAAAGCCCATCCAGGTTTCATTCTTTTGTACATGATCTTCTGAACGGCTACCTACCGGATTAGGCTCAGACAGCACATAAGCTTCCGAGTCCGTCATCATCAGATCGGTATTACTGGTTTTCATAGCCAGGCTGGCTGCCAGTCTTGGAATCATACCAATACCGGTCGCAAGCACTTCACCGTCGTTTTTAAACGCTTCAGAACCGGCACAAATCATTAATTCTGCGAGAGAATAATCATTATTCATTGTAAAACCCTCTCTTAATAGACCGGCAACGGTTGTTGTTTAATAGCATCCAGACCACCAACCTTTGATTGGTACTCTTCTTCGGTAGAATCTTTGATGTACTTATCAAAATACACTGAGAAACCACCTTCTTTAGCTGAAGCGTTGTATTCCTTGAAGTGTTCGACATCAAAACCGTACAACGGAGTACACGATGACGGATGAGCGCCACCAGGAACCAGACTAACGCCCGTTGTCATGGATCGTTCCCAATAAACGTAACGGGATTCTTCCGGATTATTAAAATAATCAGAATCAACCATCTCGTCACACGTCACATAGGTTTTATCCGCAGCACGGGCAAACCAGTCGTCCATGTAATGGTCGTTACCCTTGATCTGGCAAACACCGCGCTCATCAGCACGATCAACGTGCAACAGAGAAACGTCCAATTTCAGGGCGGGCATAGCGACCCACTCTTTATCATCGTAAGGGCTTTCAATGATTTTCAGCTCAGGGTTGACCTTAACTACGTCAGTACCCAAACCAATCTGAGTCGGAATGTACGGAACTCCCCAGGACGCTGCACGCAGACCCAACAGCATCATACCTTCATCAATTTCCATGGTCTCAATGGCACCGCTTTGGCGTGCCTGACGGAAATAAGGCTCCAGCGGAATAAAGTCCAATGATACGAAAGCAAAGATAACCTTCTTCACCTTACCGGCTGCACACAGCATGCCGACATCAGCACCACCATAAGCAACAATGGTCAGATCCTTAACATCAGAGCGAAGAATTTCACGAATCATAGCCATCGGCTTGCGACGAGGACCCCAGCCGCCAATACCGATAGTCATGCCATCGCGCAGCTCACCGACGATGTCCGTCGTGGTCATACGTTTATCCATAGTTACACCTATTTATTCTTATCCAAACCCACAACAACTTGTCGGGGTATTGCCACGATGTGTAGCAGGCGGGAGTCTTGTTTGTTTCTCAAAGGCCAGGCCTGCTAGCGAATCGATGCAGGAAAGCATCGTTGAGCGGAGAAATGAACAAGAATTCCGCAACCAAAGCTGAAGAACAAAGACAAAGCCGTTTATTGACGGCCAACACTAAAATCATGTCCCCAAATGCTTACTGAACTGCTTTCAAAGGTCGAATGACGATCCCAATCAACGACGAGACCACCACAACCAAATTCCATATCAAATCCGCCCGGAGTCTTCATGTAGAAAGACACCATATGATCATTAGTGTGCTTACCCAAGGTTGCGGATAACTGAACGCCATGGGCTTCCATACGATCCATAGCACGACCTACGTCGTCCATTTCAGCCACTTCCAGCATCATATGCACACAACCGGACGGTATCGGGCACTCAAAAATAGCCAGAGAGTGATGACGAGCATTATTGACGTGTAAAAAATGCAGACGTTTCTCAGGTTCGGCAAGATCGTCGGTGAACCTCACCTTCATCAGATCCGACAGACCAAAACCCAAAACGTCGGTATAAAACTGGCGACTCTTATCAAAGGAAGGCGTAGGAAGAACGGTGTGCCCCAGACCCAGATCAGTGGTCACAAACTTGGTAACACCAACAGGGGAAACAAACTGTTTAAAGTCCTGAACCGGCCCCCAAAAGATCTCGTGACGGTTGCCATCAGGATCCTTGAACTTAACCAGTGCCTGAACCATACGAGCAGACACTTCTTCAGCAGACCCTAAAGACATTTCTACATCTGCTGCTTCAAGTTCGGCCACGGCTACATCAAAAGCAGCAGGACTGGCGACTTCCCAGCCAGATACGCCATAGCCATCACGGTCGGACTTCTCGACAGCAATACGGAAATTACGGTCGTCCATTTTCAGATACAGGGTTTGATCATTAGAAGCATCATGCTCCATCATTCCCAATACCTGAGTACCGTATTCCTGCCACTTGGAAAGATCGGTGGTGTCCACGATCGTATAACCCAGTCCGCGAATATCCATGATTGCCCAGCCTCTTCTTATGATTCTTCTGAGAAGGACTGTTAGCTTTCACTAAAACCTTCTCTGAACAGTCACCGATTAAAAAGGCAGGGACAATATTCATCATCGTCTGAGAAGACTAAGGCTAATGTTGAAGGCACGCTATTGGCTTTCAATCTGACAAACAAAACAAGTGATTACTGAATACCATCAGGAACATAACGCAGAGAGGCAACAACCAGAGCATCTTTCTGGTTGCTGCCTCATAAACAAAAAATCAGGCGAGGGAGATCTCCATGGCTTTCTGTTTTTTCACCCTCATAAGAAACATCACCAAAGCGGCTATCGCAGCAGAAATACCCACTGGGTAGGAAATCATGCTTGGCAAAGAGAGTCCTTCAGGAGCCATCAGAATGTACGTACTGCAAACCGCTGTCATAAAAGTAGCCGGAATGGAAACAAACCAATGACTCTTCGCCTCGCTAACCAGATAAGCAGCTGCGGCCCAAAGAACGACAGTCGCAAGAGTCTGGTTTGAAAATGCGAAGTAGCGCCAGATAATCTTGAAGTCGATAAACGTCAGTGCGATACCTACTGCAAAAACCGGGATGGCAAGCTTCAAGCGATTGATTGTGCTGGACTGATCAACATTAAATGCATCCGCCAGAATCAGACGAACACCGCGGAATGCCGTATCACCAGAGGTAATAGGGCAAGCAATAACTCCGAGAATAGCCAACATTCCGCCCAGTGTACCCATCAGACCTACAGAGATGTCTTTCACGACCAGTCCTGCACCACCCTGGTTTAACACATCGTTCAGACCTTCAATACCGTTAGGGAAGAATGACATGGCTGCAGCAGCCCAAACCAGCGCGACAACGCCCTCAGAGATCATTGCCCCGAAAAAAATGGGACGACCTAATGTTTCATTAGTCGTACAACGTGCCATCATGGGGGACTGGGTAGCATGGAAGCCACTGATGGCACCGCAAGCAATGGTAGTGAACAGCATTGGGAAAATAGGCAGGCCTCTTGGATGAGCAAAGTCTCCACCAATTTCAGGTATAGGCAGACCGTTGTACACCATCATGCCACCAACACCGAATGCCATAATCAGCAGAGCTGCACCGAACAATGGGTAAATTTTAGAAATCAGCTTGTCGACAGGTAACACAGTAGCAACGAAGTAGTAGCAAATAATCACGCTCAGCCAGAAGCCTGATTTAGCCATTAACCCCTCTCCTCCCAGATTAGCGAGAAGACTCGCTGGCCCCATCATAAAAACGACGCCAACCAGAATCAGAAGAATGATAGAGAAGCCACGCATAAATTTACGCGCAGGTTCACCTAAATAGTGACCAACCACTTCAGGGATTGATTTACCTTCATGGCGAATGGAGAGCATACCTGAGAAGTAGTCGTGCACCGCTCCGGCAAAAATGCAACCAAACACGATCCACAAGAAAGCGGCCGGGCCATACAAAGCGCCCATGATGGCACCAAAGATAGGACCCAGACCTGCAATATTAAGAAACTGAATCAGAAAGATTTTGTACCAGGGAAGTGGTATGAAATCGACACCATCTTCCAGTTCAATAGCAGGAGTTATACGCTCGGGATCAATACCAAACCAGCGTTCTACCAGTTTACCGTAGATAAAATAACCGGCTACGAGCGCCAGTAAAGAGAGCAGGAAACTGATCATGGGATACCTCTTACATCACCAATGATGGATAAAATATTCCGGCTTAGTATATGGAAGGAAAATTTACAGAATGTTGACAGAAGACAAGAGATTAATAGGTTAAGGACTGTGCACGTATATCTACGACCAAGTACAAATACGTACCTGATCATTCAATCCCAGACCTACCTGCCTTGCTTTCAAATCAAGAATCTGAAATATAAATGGCTTCAACTGAGTACCTGAAGATTCAATTCAACAGGCTTCCCTAACCAATAGGCATACTCGGTATGATCTCTGAGATCATTGCCTGTATCTCCATGTACCAGTACAGACAAACCGTTTCGTTTTTCTTCCAGCCATGGAATCAATTGATCAAATTCCTTTGACGTAAACAGTACCTGACAGCTCCATTCAGTATGAGGCCCTACCCGTTTTCTATGTACTCTACCGACCTTCAGGCCGAATTTCTCACCTGCGGAAGCAAAGAACTGAGAAGCATAGTCGATCGTTTCAGCATTAAAGTAGACATGGGCATGGTAATTATCGTGGATGTTAACGGGTCTATTGATAGGGCTATTGGAGTCAGTCATAAGGCAGTTTAAATCGCGTGTAAAACTGCATTTTTATCAAAAGCCCGAGATAATGGCCAGAACTACGCTACGGGCTCCTCAGCTGAATACTGAAATTTAATCATTCAGATACCGAACATTTCAATCCGGCTAAGAAGAACTGCCGGATAAATCCGGCAGTTGACAGAGAAGTGATAAAATTCAGCTAGCTTCGGCCATAATCATAGCGGCACATTTTTCGCCAATCATAATGGACGGTGCACTGGTATTACCGCCAATCAGTTTTGGCATGATGGAAGCATCTGCCACGCGCAGACCTTCAATCCCTTTAACTCTGAGTTTCTCATCCACAACAGCCATCTCATCCTGTCCCATTTTACAGCTACCAACAGGGTGATAAACGGTTTCAGAGATACGGGCAATCAACTTTCGAATAGCGTCTTCATTAGTTTGTTCGAGCCCTGGGGTAATAGGACGACGGATATAACGAGACCAGGCACGAGTGTTGGCCATATCCAGAGAAATCCTTAACGCTTCCTTCAGCTTGTTCCAGTCATGCTCATTATCCAGAACATTAAAGTCAATCTCGGGAGAAAGGAATGGATCTGCATTTTTCAGAACGACACTGCCACGGCTTTCCGGTCTCAGATTACAACCCTGAATAGAAATACCCGGTGTCAACGGCAACGATTCTGTCAAAGACGTCATGTAACTGGGGGAGAAGTGGAACTGGATATCCGGACGTTCCAGCTCCGGACGACTTTTAACAAAAGCACCACCTTCCATACCACTGAATGCACCCAGACCTTTTTTCTTGAACATCCACTCCATGCCGACTTTGGCATTTGATGGAAAGCGGTCCATACCATTCATGCTGCAGGTTGGGTCTACTTCGTAGTTTACGTGGAGGTCGAGGTGTTCCTGCAGGTTATAACCAACACCTGGCAGCTCATGCAGTGTTTTCACACCAGCTGCACTGAGGTCAGCCTCACGGCCAATACCAGACAACTGCAGTATATGAGGGCTCTTTATCGCACCGGCACTGAGAATAATTTCACGGGTCATGGTCGCTTTCTCAAGCTTACCCTTAATCCGATACTCAACACCGGTAACCCGCTTACCCATAACGATGACACGAGTTACATCGGCACCGGTCAGGACAGTCAGGTTTTCCCGCTTTAGAATCGGACGAATGAAGGCTTCAGCGGTACTGGAACGAACCCCGTTACGGATAGTGGTTTGGAACAGGCCAATACCTTCCTGATCTTCACCATTGAAGTCATCAGATTCTTTAATGCCGATTTCCTTACCCGCAGCAATAAAAGCATCAAAACCAATATGGCCGGTACCACCATTGCTGACGTACATCTCTCCGTCGCCACCGTGATATTTGCTGGAGCCACGCTGGTTGGTCTCACTTTTCTTGAAATAAGGCAGGATCTCGTCATAGCTCCAGCCTTCATTTCCTTCCGCAGCCCAACCATCATAATCAGATGCATGACCTCGGACATAGATCATCCCGTTAACGGCACTGGAACCACCCAAGGTTTTACCTCTAGGTACCGCTAGCTTGCGATTGCCCAGATTAGGCTGACGGGTAGAGTTCATGTGCCAGTTAAGTTTGTTACTTTTCAATGCTTCCGCACAGCCACCGGGCATATCGACGGTCATGTCATTTTTGGGACCGGATTCCAGTAGCAAAACCTTATTACGAGGATCGGCAGAAAGACGGTTTGCAACTACACAACCCGCAGAACCGGCACCAACAACTATATAATCGTACATACAACATACCCTGTTATTTTTATGTGACATGTTTTCATCACCTATGAATGATGAAAACATCCCCTTCGCTCATGGCTGATTATTCTTATTCTAAACGTCGACCGACTTTTACTAGCCATTTCAGGCTCTAAGCAGTTCAGTCGCACGATCCCTCAATTCAAATTTCATCACCTTGCCCGATGCGTTCAGCGGCAGGTTCTCAACAAATTGCACATAGCGAGGCACTTTGTAGTTAGCCATTTCGGCTCGACACCATTGAATCAATTCATCCTTATCTAACTGCTCATCAGGCCTGACAATAATCCAGGCCATACCTACTTCACCCATACGCTCATCTGGTACTCCAACCACAGACACCTGGGCAATGGCTTTGTGGCTATTCAACTGATTTTCAATTTCAGCCGGATAGACATTGAAACCACCGGTAATAATCATATCTTTCATGCGATCAGTGATTCTCAGATACCCCAGAGAATCCATAATGCCGATATCACCGGTATGCAGCCAACCATCCCTATCTATGTTTTCTCGTGTTGCCACATCATCGTTAAAATAGCCCTGCATCACATTCGAACCACGGATCACCACCTCTCCAGGCGTCCCTCTGTGAACTTCGTTGCCGAACTCATCGATACAACGCACTTCAACATCCGGCATGGCACGCCCAGAAGTATTGGCGATCAACTCAGGAGAATCTCCCTGACGGCATATTGTGGCAAAACCACAAACTTCCGTAAGGCCATAGGCGGTAATTATGGTATCAAAACCCAGTACTTCATCCATTTCTCGAATCATACTGACGGGTATCGCAGCAGCCCCAGTAACGGCTACACGCAACGAGCTGATATCGAAAGAATCCCGCTTCGGGTGAGAAAGAATGGATTGATACAACGTAGGCGGCCCTGGCAGAACAGTGATCTTTTCATCAGACACCTTCTGTAAGATCGTAGGCACATCAAATACTTGCAGAGGCAAAATAGTACAACCTCGCATCAGAGCAGCCAGCCAACCAGCTTTGTAACCGAAAGAGTGGAAGAAAGGATTCACGATCAAGTAACGATCCGCTTCTTCAAGACCAACCACTTCACCCCAATCTGACACTACCTTAAGGTTCTGGGCATGCCGGGTGATAACACCTTTCGGTTTTCCTGTGGTGCCTGAAGTAAACAACAGATCTGACATAGTTTCTGCCGTCACTCGAGATTGAGCCTGTTCAACCTGCGCTTCTTCGATAGCGTCTGCTTTTTCCAGGAATTTATCCCAGCTCAACGTATTCGGAAGTGTTGAACTGCTCTGACGGAACAGTACTACCTGCTCCAACTCCGGTAATTCCTCTTCAACCAGCATTGCAGGAAAATCAATACCCAAAAACTCACCAATGGAAAACAGAATTTTGGTACCAGACGCTTTCAGTACATAGCCCGCTTCCGAACCTTTCATTCGAGTATTCAGAGGGACAAGTGCAGCACCAACTGACTGCAAAGCTGTGGCAGCCACTACCCATTCCCAGATGTTTGGTGCCCAGACAGCGACTCGATCTCCCTGCTGAACATTCATTGCTAGCAGAGCTGCAGCCGCTTTTTTACGGAGCTGATTCAGCTCTTTGTAACTAATTACAGTGCTATCGTCTTCTATAGCGGGTCGCTCAGCATAGCGACTGGCTACAAAATCCATCATCTGGGGAATCGTCTGACACTCAGTCACATTGGCCATGCATTGTTCCTGTTATTATTTTTTTCCAGTGCAACTGTCCGCTCTCGCTATGTTATTCAACGGACCGTTACACTCATGCTTATGGCTGCCTGACAGCTTTCTATTCGAAAGAAGCTCAGTCAGGAAACTTAACGGTCAGATCACCACTGACCGGATGACACTGACAGGCCAACGTCCAGCCTTCAACCACTTCTTCAGGCTCGAGAACCTGATTGATTCCAAGACTGGTTTCACCACCTTCCACAGAACACATGCAAGCGCCACACATACCTTTTTCGCAGGAATAGGGTGCAGTAATACCGGCTTTCAACATGGACTGAAGCACCGTGTCCCCACTCTCATGGGACACCTGATATTGCTCACCGTCCAGTTCAACCTTGAAGGCTGATACCGTTGAGTTTTCTGCGGCAGCAACAGCTTCTGCTTCCAGGGCTGCTTCCTGATCCGGATCAACCGGGGAAGAGAAGCGCTCAACATGGATTCGGCTTCTATCTTCACCTTGCTCTAACAGTCCGGCTTCCACCGTGTCCATAAATGGACCAGGGCCGCAGATATAGAATTCAGCACCATCACTGCCTGCTATCGCACCTTTCACCATTTTCTTACTGACAAAACCATGAATACTGTCGTACACATAAATCACCGACAGTCGATCGATGTATTTATGCTCGAGATTCTTAAGTTCTCTTCGAAAGATGACTGACTCTTCATCACGGTTCGCATAGACAAGTTTAACCTTACGATTAGTTGTCGTCAGTGCAGATTTAAGGATGGAAATAACCGGAGTAATGCCTGAACCACCACCAAAAAGCACCACATCATTACTACCTTTATTGAGGTAGAAAAGGCCGGCCGGAGCCATGACATCAATACAGTCTCCTGTTTTGACCTCATCATTGATCCAGTTGGAAATACGACCACCATCCACACGCTTGATGGTAACTTTATGAACTTCATCAACATCAGGAGAACTGGCCAGAGAGTAACAACGGATCAATTCCTGCCCGTCGAAGGGCACTCTCAGGGTCAAAAACTGCCCAGGCAAGTAATCAAAATCTTCCTGACAATCACCCGGAACTGTGAACACGACGGATTTACTGTCGTGGGTTTCAGTGATGACTTCGGCAACTTCCAGCGTGTGATAGCGTGAGTTGGTTAGTGTCTCTTCGGCCATGATACTTCTCTTATTCTTTATTTTTCAGGCTTCAGCGGCTTCAGCAGCAGTCGTGTATCGTCCATCTACGTAGAGTAACGGATTCACCTTTTCACTGTTTTTGATCTCTTTGACCTTACCAATAAAAATGGTATGCGAGCCGTATTCGTAACGACCATCCTGCTCAAGCACAACAACTGACTGAGCGTCTTTCAAATAAGGCAAACCAGCCGATGTTTCTGTCCAGTTACCCACTGTAAAACGCTCTTCACCCGTCAGTTTGCCACCACAGGCCGCTGATACTTCCTGCTGGTCATTACTGAGCACATTGATGGCAAAATCACCGCCATTGTCGAGCGCCTGATGCATGCCGGTCGTTTTATTAACGCACACCAGTAGTGAGGGAGGATTCATTGAAAGTGAAGTGACAGACGTGGCAGCCATGGCGTATTTTTCACCATCATCTATAGCCGTTACCACTGATACGGAACTGGCCAGACGGCGCATGGACTGGAGCATATCGTTACGGAGCTGTTCGTTACTCATAGCCTGTTCCTTTCTTATTATTGGGAAACACCTTCCATCACAGAAGGGTTAAGAAGCATGTTTTCTTTACCCAAGGCTGATTTATTCTTATTTTCAGCTCAAAGATTTTTTAAAGGTGAGCTGTAAATTAAATGATTTGATACTCGGATTGTTCCTTTGCCCCCGTCAACAGGCATCGTCCATCAAGACTAAAGCACCCGACTGATTAAATGGTTTTTATTATGCCTTAGTATCTCTTTAAAGAAAGAGCGCTTATCCCGACCCTGCCCAATATTGAAAAAGGGGAAATTAATCCAGATCAATATAAAGATGCGTATCACTCTTCTAAGAGCGATCAAATGTGAACTATCAAAAACTCAATGGTCCATTTGAAGGATGAGAGTAAACCGATGCCTTGTTTCAATTCCAACATCGGTAAAACCGAAAACTTTTTGCCCTCAGTGCTAGCAGTAATAAGAACAAAGATGGCCTGAGGCATGCACTGGAGATAATAATATGATCGATAAAGACCAGATCAGACAGCAACTGTTTGAGCGTGCCCAGGAACTGGTTCCTGTACTTAGAGAAAGAGCGACTGAAACAGAAAAACGGGGGTACCTGCCTCAAGATACTATTGAGGATTTTCAGGAAGCCGGTTTCTTCCGCATTCTGCAACCACAGAAGTGGGAAGGCTATGAACTGACCCCAAAAGATTTCTTTGAAGTACAGACCAAGCTGGCTGAAGGCTGTATGTCTTCTGCCTGGGTTCTCGGTGTTGTGGCTATTCACAACTGGCAGCTGGCACTGTTTGATGATCGTGCCGCACAGGATGTTTGGGAAAAAGACACCAGTGTTCTGATCTCTTCTTCTTATATGCCTGTGGGTAAAGTAGAGCATGTTGAAGGTGGTTTTAAACTGAGCGGACACTGGGGCTTCTCTTCCGGCTCCAAGCATTGCGAATGGGCCTTCCTGGGCGCAATGGTTCCACCTAAAAATCCGGGTGAAGCACCGGACTACAGAACCTTCCTGGTTCCACGTGCCGATTATGACATTGTTGATAACTGGGATGTCATGGGCCTTAAAGGCACTGGCTCCCACGATATTACCGTTAAAGATGCCTTTGTTCCTGAATACCGTACGCATCGTTCTTTAGATGGGTTCTCTCAAAACAGCCCGGGCAACGCTGTAAATACCGACCCACTGTTCCGTCTGCCGTTTGGTCAGATTTTTGTACGTGCCGTATCTTCATCCTGCATCGGAGCCCTGCGCGGTGCACTGAATGATTTTGTTGATTTCAACAAGAGTCGTGTTGCTCTGACCACTGGCCAGAATGTGTCTCAAGACCCGGTTGCCCAGAAAGCGGCTGCTGATGCACTGCGTGTTGTGTCTGAACTGAAGACAATTATGTACAGCAACTTCGCAAGCATGGAAGAGACTGTAAATAATGGTCAGGAATTGAATATTGAAGATCGGGTTCAGTGGCGTTATGACTCTGCAATGGTTGCAGACAGATGTGCTGACGCTATCACCCAGTTGTACCTGAGCTGTGGCTCTGCCGGTATCCGCACCGAGCATCAGATCAACCGTGCTTTCCGTGATATTCAGACAGGTCGTACCCACGTAGCTAACCAGCCTGGCAAGTTTGCCAACAACTTTGGCAGTGTAGCCTTTGGTCGTGAGACTGCTGACTTCTTCTTATAACAAGTCATTGGTACAGGGCTTGAGTAACAGGCCCTGTATTATTCAATCATTCACAGTCCGCTCATAGATATGATTAACATGTCGCTCATCATCCAGCTCGAACCAGGTATCACTGTGATGAACAAAATCATGATGCTGGTAAAAGCGTATGGCTCGATGGTTTTTATGGTAAACCGTCAGCCATAATCCTGATTTGTTGCTTTCACGACAATAGTTCATCGCTGTATTAATCAACTGGCTGCCAATACTCTTGCCATGGTGATGTTCCTGAACATAAAGTCGATCCATTTCAATCAAGTTAACTTTACCTGAAGGCGAAGATGCATCACGGTTCAGCAGAGTATATCCCAGAAGATGCTCACCCTCTTCGTACAGGAAATATTGAAATTTCTCGGAAGTAATATTTTCAGCAATAACCTCAGGACTGAATGCTTTTAGCAGGTAATTTGAAAACTTACTGCAAACACCGTCTGTAGCATACGTGTGCAGCCATACCTGTATAGACAGCATGGCAATATTTGCACTGTCTTCTATTGTTGCTTTTCTTATCATTGTTTTAATCAGTACTGTCTCAAAAATCAAACGCCAAATTGGAATGCCTACTTTTTTCCAGATCCAGCAGCTTCTTTTTCATGGGCAGCCCGCCGCCATAGCCTACCAGTTCACCATTACTGCCAATAATTCTGTGACAGGGAATGATAATACTTATGGCATTAGCACCATTGGCATTCGCTACGGCTCGAACAGCCCTTTCATGATTGATGGTTTTTGCCAAATCCAGATAAGAAGCGGTTTCACCAAAAGGTATTTCCATCAAGGCGTTCCAAACACTTTGTTGAAAATCAGAACCAACCATTTTTAAAGGCAGATCAAACTTTTTTCGCTCTCCACCCAGATACTCATCCAACTGTTCTCTGGTTTGCCGCAGCAGAGGGTTATCCTTCTCAATAAACGCGGCTGACAGTCCTCGTCGAAGCCTACTATCTACCGTTTGTCGCATTTTACGATACCGAAAATCCAACAGACAGAGTGCCTCCTGATAACTACCAAGAATAAACTCTGTATGAGGCGTTCTGTGATACTGAATTTCTATATTATTCATGACAATTCCGGACAGATTATTGAAGTTAGAATATGATCCTGCCAACGTCCGTCGATCTTCAAGTAGGAACGGGCTCGACCTTCATTTTCAAAGCCAAGTTTTTCGAGCACAGCAGCACTGCGAACATTATCAGGAATATAGTTAGCCATAATTCTGTGCAACTTCATTTCCGAGAACATAAATGCAATACCAGCCTCAAGCGCTTCACTCATGTATCCCATATTCTGATGCTTTTCAGCAATCGAATAACCTAAAAAACAGGCTTGAAACGCACCTCTGGAAACACTGGTAAAGTTGCACACACCGAGAACTTCACTGCGATCATGATCAAGAATGGCAAAACGATACCCCGTTCCTTTGCTCACTTGCTCAAGGTTCTCAGAGAGCTGCCATTGCCAATGTTTCAAGGTATAGAAATCTTTTTCTCTAACTGGCTCCCATCGGGAAAGATGATTTCGATTATCAACAAAGTAGTCCAGCACCATCTCGGCATCTTCTGGACCAAGAATCTCTAACTGAACTCTTTTAGTTGTCAGCTTCATATAGTGCTCTTTCGAATCAGGGGCTGTGGATAAGTCTTGTAGGCCTAGGAAAGATCAAAGAACACTTTCACATTTCCATAAGCTGACTATATTTGCAGCAGTCTGATGACAGACTCATTGCCCCACAGATAGCAGAAAACAATCCTAATTAAGTGTTGGAATTCAATATGTTAACCAACCCTCTATACTTATCCAGACAAGCAGTACAAGGAGGTAATGAATGAATACTCTCACACTAGAAGGCTGGTGCAAGGCCGAGGGCTCTCAACAAGCCTGCCCGATTGAGCAAATCCATTTCAGAGTCAATGAGGATTACCGGCTTCTGCTGGAAAAGGCTGCTGAGGATCTTCATGACAAACAACAACCCGAGGCGTTTGTCCCTGTTGATATGTCTACAATGGAGCTTTCTACATCTGATGATTGCGGGCCACTGAAGGACTGCAAGATAAGAGTCTATCTTCGTAAAAACGATCAGCGAGGACAGTTTCATCTGGTTGCCAATCGAGTAAGCGACGACTGCCTTGTATACACCAATGCCGTTATGATTGATCAACTCGGTTGAACGAAAAGTGCCCGAACCGTTGTTTAGCAAGCTTTCGGGTGCTTGCCCTTTCAATCACTTGACAGATAAGGAGTCAGATTGTCCTGAACTGACTCCTTCATAATACCCACTTCCATTTTTGCTCCCACCGCTTCGAGAAGTTTTATCCCTCGGGCAATAACCTTCCCATCTTTCACCAGTACATAGCCAATCTGAGGGTTAGGCGAGCAAATAGCTCGAGCCTTTTTTCCTTCCAGAATGGCTTGCGTCATGAAGGCCTCTTTCAGTTTCTGCTCCACTATCAGTGCTACCTCTTCAAAACAGCGATATAACTGTCTAGACGATGCTCTTCCATATCCGTCATGGCGGATTCCAGCAGCCGTACCAGTGGCGCGTACTCCTTAAGCCTGTGCCATAATCGAGTAAGCCAGCAATGTTGGTAGTCTTCGACAATATCTCCAGATTCAGTGATTTCTTCCAGATGTCCGACGTGCTTATAGCCCAGCCTGCATGGCGGCAAGCCAGGCACCATATCACCTTCATTGACTACACGATAAATACGGCTACTCAGTGATGGTTGCAACTGCTGAATGAATGCTTTATTTCCCACTTTCGGCTGCGCAAACGTGTAAACAGCTGCGATATTCAATTCCGGATTGTGAGCGGATAACCTTGCTGCAGCGATGAGGGCAAGTGCACCACCCAGACTGTGACCGGTAATCCAGATAGATTGGTTATTGGTACGGTGCCGATTAATCAGGTCCAGCAGTTGCTCCCAAATAGAATCAAGAGCAGTTTTAAAACCAGCGTGAACCAGCGCACCACCCTGATCACTTCCCCAAGGCAATAAACCAATTCTTACATTGCTGATCCAATCATTCAGATGCTCTTCTGTTCCTCGAAAACTAACAACCAAATGATGGTCATTACTAATAACAAAACCCTGACTATGAGTTTCATCGTCTTCGAAAAAAAAAGATTCCCCTGTCTTGTAACCACTACCTGCTAACGACTGAACTATTAATATTTCAGATTCATAGGCAAGATTTGACAATTGTGCCATCACCAGAGCAATGCTTTTATCGAACCCGACTGCATTTGTATTCAGCTCATTGGCACTGATCATCGTTATTATTTTTCTGCCTTTGTCTAACGGACTTATTACCAGGTGTGCTGGGTACCATGCCAGGTTAGAAACTGACCACTCTGCTCAAGGGAAAGGTTATCCAGTACGCGCAACATTCCCGAAACACTCTCGTCTACAGAAAGGTCTGCATCTTTGCCGCCCATATCCGTTTGAACCCAACCAGGCAGAACTGGGCAAACAATCACTTTATCTTTGGCCAATTGCAAAGCCAGCGTTTGCATTACTTTATTAAGAGCTGCTTTGGAACTGCGATAAGCGTAAAACCCTTCGCCGTTCGCATTCAGAGCTCCCATCTGGCTGGACATAGCAATAACCCTAGGCCTTTCAGACATTTTAAGGTTGGGCAGCAATCGGGTGGTCAACTCAAAAGGCGCAATAGTATTCACCCTCAGAAGTTTCATCCAAAGCTCGATTTCCATATTGTCGACATCTTGAGTAGGAGCGCCCATGACACCGGCATTATTGATAAGAATATCGATAGGTTGGCCATGCAGTGTTTTTACAAAATCTGCGATGGATTGAGTATCAGTCAACTCCAGTGGAAGAACCGTCAACGAACCTTTATCAGACAGCGCATAAAGCTCATCAGCTTCTTCAAGCTGACGACAGGTGGCTATTACTTTGTAATCGGCTATCAGCATTTGCCGAGCAAATTCCAGCCCCAACCCACGGTTGGCTCCGGTGATAACAGCAGTCTCTCTTATTGTTAGCATTTCAGACTTATTCCAGAACAGGCATTTTCTCAGCGAACTGTACGGTATAGTTGTCATTATTGGAATGGCATCGCATTTTTAAGGCTAACGATAGCGCCAGTTTTTTCTTGAGTCATCTGACTTTAAAAGAGAGGTATCCCAGCTCTTTAACATGCATTTCCTTTTGTGCATTTACCCGTTGCAACTTCATACTTAAGGACATCGTCCAGCTCCACTCAACTTTCTTGATGAAAATTAACTTCCAACTGAATACCGGCCGGATCATAAAAAAACAGCTGAATCAGATGAGTATCTGCCAGATACTTCCGCTCGTATTCAATGCCTTTACTCTCAAGCAGTCTTACAAAGACATCCAGACTACTCATTCGAAAGGCAGTAAGAACGAATTTTTTTAATCCG
The DNA here is from genome assembly GCA_004762125.1 of Oceanospirillales bacterium. GTDB lineage: Bacteria > Pseudomonadota > Gammaproteobacteria > Pseudomonadales > Endozoicomonadaceae > Endozoicomonas_A. The sequence goes on from SIHQ01000006.1 coordinate 94,059, forward strand.
TTAATCAATAACTATTGTCACTGTTTAAGGATTAGCCGTATTGATGCTTTAGCGTCACATGTTACCCTTTTTTACCAGAACCAATTGTTATTTTAACCTGACTTTTATCGAGTCGATCACCACTAAAACAGAACTAAACACTGTTCCGGCGATTGACTCGAAGCAGGCTGCCGGGGGCATGGATCCTCCGAACCCATCATGGCTGATGAATACAGGCAGAGAGCTAAGTTAGAGACAATCCTAATTCATACTTTGAGGTAGAAAATCATGGAAACTGCTCTGATCGAAATCTTCGGCTATTCTTTCACTGGTACTGAGGTCATCGGACACTTTGCATCTGTAATGGTTGCGATCTCCCTGATGATGAAAAACATAGTCTGGCTGCGCTGCCTGAACTTTGTTGGCTGCTCCCTATTTGTAGCCTATGGTCTTGCCATCGATGCAACACCAGTTGCTAGTATGAATGCATTTGTTGCCTGCATTAACATCTACTATCTCGCGAAGATGTACTGGGCAAACAACAATACAAAAGTTACTGTTTCTACTTAATTGAAAGCAACCTAAATAATTATTTCAAAAATGGCAGCCAATTGCCTGCCATTTTTGAAATCCAATAAATAGTGAATCACTAATAATAAATCCATCTTTAAACAGCATTCTTTGTTTAAAATGAATCTAAACTCAGAACAGCAAACGGCTCCACTCGTCTCTAAGCTGTGTCAAAACACACTTAAAGAAAAATCCATCAATATGAACCTCTACAGAAACATCCTATACTGCTCTGTATCTCTGTTTATTCCAGTTCTTAGTTCGCCCGCAATTGCCAACCATGACTCAGGATTTATTGCCTACGAGAGAAGCCAAGCGATACGTTTTACCCAATGCCATCCGGAACTTTACACACACTGGTTCTCCGTAGACAAAGGCGGTAATCTAACGGAAATTATTCCTAACATTCTGGCAACACTTGGAACAGTCAGCACCGTTTCACCTGAACCCACTTCAACTATATCCACACAAGAATCGAGCAGCTATAGTGTCTATGAGTCCGAAGGTAGTACAGCTATCAACCAGACATTCACTTCACATTCAGAGTTAGCTCCAAGTGCTACAGAGATAGCCAGCATTACTGCAACAACTAATAGCTCTACAACTTCTTTTGTATTCTCAACATCATCAAGCACATCAGTTCCAATTCCATTATCGACTCCTACTCCTACAACTTCTGGTCATGCCCCCAAGTCAGTATCTGAACACAAAGTACTCATTTTTCTTGAAGGTGAAGTAACTCAAAACTACACACTGTCAGGAGAAATTATACTGAACAATAGAGCCATCGGCTTTTGCACCAAGCCTCCGGCATCGGTGCCTCATGAACACTCTATTCCTGCAGAAAAACAGGCTGTTATTGAAATAAGTGAGGCTCTTTTCCCGAATTTCTACACACCGGCTATAACAGTTAACGATGGTTCAGAGCTAACGCTTGAGAGTGTTCAGATTGATGCGCATGCCTGGAGAACAAACTACCCAGTACTGCTATTGTTAGGTCGTGCTAAAGGCATAATTAATAATTCCACATTGTTACGACTTAGAGGTAACCTTCAGGAATATACGCATTCGTATGGCTTCCGATCCACTGTTGTTCTTGGTCCTCAGAATGCCAGCTCACCGACTTTGGATATAACAAATTCCAGGCTTTATCAGGGCATGCTCAGGGGGGCTAATATCTTCGCTATCAACGGAGGTAATATAACAATTACTGACACAGAGCAGGTGATTGCAAGCGGAATTTCATTGGAACTACACTCTACTGAACTGGATGTTTTTGGCGGGTCTATAGTGGGTTGTAATAGTCCAATCAGTGCTGAAGGCATTGCCAACTTTGATCACTTACCAAGAACAATAAGTGAATTTTGTCCAACATTTAGCAACCAATCTGCAGGCTGTGCTTATTATGGCTCGAACAACTTGCTCAACTTCCAAAGTGTAATACTGAAGGGCGGTTGGGACGTAGCTCTCACTTTTGATTATGACCACTTGAAAGTGAGCGGTATACAAAACACTGGCAACACTGTAGAAAATTTTGGGGGAAGGTTATGTGCCGGTCATCTTCAAGAAGGCGCTCTGGGCGCCGTGGGCTTTTCAGGAATACCTTCGTGTCCATCGGGTAGTCAGTTTGCCAATTCGCAAACTCCAGCTATCCAAACCGACTCTCCAACTTTAGCTGCTGATACCCAATCTGCCAGTTCGCAAACTCCAGCTAGCCAAGCTAGTTCATCAAACCCAGTTACGCCATCTCCGGAGAGGTCTCGAGAAGAAATCAGCAGCAGTTCAGTCTTAGGAGGAAGTTTATTAACGATTGTGATTGGAATACTTATTAATACTGTGATGTAAACTGAAGTAACTCATTTCTTTTATAAAGCCACAGTTTAGGCTGTGGTTTTTCTATCTCTGGATTTTTCTGTTAAAACCAGCCTTCAGATTAATTTTATACGACCACAGAAGGATAGACTGTTATCAGTCGTTATCGCGGAGTCAAGTGTGACGTCTAGGCAAAAGCTCTACTAATCGATCAAGCTATCCAACATGCACTTAGTTTAACGAGTTTTTCAGTGCACCTGCGTTCGCAACCATTTAACGCCATCTGCCAACTCAATGGTTATACCTTATTCAGGCAACTTACCCACTGGATATTTCAACTCAGACATTCCATACATCCATTATTATTTTTCTTTTAACAGTGCCTTAATGGGCCAGCGTATGAACCAGCATTCAGGTTATTGAACGAATCCAGTTTGCAGCTTCAGTCATTACCGTTTTATTGGTGACTATGCCCAAGTGCTTTGCACCCTCGATAAAAACAATCTGTGCGTCGTTTTTGTAGGGCTTTATGTTTTCTTCGAACAGGTTTGGATAGAAAATTTCATCGTCTTCACCGATCATTGCAATCAATGGTGTTTGTATGTTCCCTAGACTCACCCCAAAATTCTCAGGATGCATCGCAGTCAGTAAATTATAGGAATACTCAAGGGTTTCATTATCGGTGATATATTGTTCTGGCTTGTTGAATCTCAGGACTTTTGTACTGTTGAATATCCTGATACCCATTCGATTAAGGATTGATAAAACTATAATTTTTGGTATGGCCGGTTTAGCCCAACCACCGGCGTTCTTTCTCACTGCAGGGCTGTCAGAACCAAGATAGGGAGCCAACAGCAGTGTTCCAGCCACTGAACTACCGTACTGGCTTTCAGCAAAACGAAGCGCCATGCTTCCGCCGGAAGAGTGGCCACCAACAATGATTTTGATATCCGATTCCGCTTCAGCCTGAATAAATGTGATCAAGTCAGCAATATCATCTTCAAGCTGATCGATATAGGAAACATCACCTCGTGTTTTGGTCTCAGGACCATGCCCTCTTAAGTCAGGGGTATAGACATGAGTGATATCATTGCTGCTGAGATATTCCCCAAGAGAGCATAAATAGTTACTGTGAGCTGATGAACCATGAATCAGAATGGTGTGAACTCTGGAGTCCGCTGTATACCGGCGAAACGGAAGCTGAGCACCATCTCTTGCCTGATAAAACTCAAGAGGAATAGAGTTATCAGCTTTCAGCGCTGAGCCTATAACCTCTTCGAAATCAAAAATCTTGGTAGCACTCATAATCTCGTCTTCCACAATAAGGCTCGATAAGAATACACCTCAATAAAACAGAGCTTACTTGACATCCTCCCACACCTAAAGGAATGGGATTCCTACCGCTAGACGGTCATGCCCGATCGCAAGAATTTAGTTTTTGCCAGATCTTTAGCATTGACGTTACCAACGAAGATTGCCGCATTCTCATTAACTAATTTACGGCTGTATTTATGCAAATCATCTTTTCGTTTGTTGGCTATCTTTGCATGAATAGCTTTAACACGTTTTTTGTTTCTGGCACGTTGAGCGATTCCTAAATCAGCCTCGAACGCCCTGTAAACTCTACCTGTTACACCCTCACCATTCGAGTCAGTAGCGGACTCTTTACACCCAAGATCAATACCTATTGATCCTGTGCCTTCTGATGTTTCAGCTTCTACTGACACAACCACATTGAAATACCTGTCCATTCTTCCACTTGGCCTGTCCTGTATTGACGGGAATCCAACCAAGAGAACGGCGCACACCCCCTGATTTTCGCCAGTTCAGTCTGGCTTTTTTGAACTGTTTTCTGCGAGTTACGTATTCACCAGCGACACACTGCAATGTCTGACTGTGCAGGCCCAGTTCTTTCCCTGCACCTTTTGTATACGGGTGAAGACCATAAGCAGACAAAAACTGACCACGCTCCTTGATAGAACGAGTACTGAGTTCATTGATGTAGTTCCAGACAAAATTAATTGAACGCGCCATGTCGTTCAGTATGCTGGCGTGTTTATCTTTGACTCGAACCTTCAGTGTCTTTGTTTTCGTCATTCACCTAATATAGTTTTGGTCTATGAATAAAACAAATGACTAAAGAGCGGAAGACATTATGTATTTAAACGTCACTGTCACTTGATCTTTGTAATAAAGTATCGCTACAAAGTACTTGAAGGTTATATGCATCCTATTTTGCTAAAACTATTTGAAAAGGTGTGTAATGACACGCTTGCATCCCCGCATTTATGCCCTCCAGGGTACTAAAAGTACGGGGTTTTACGCTTAACCGATAAATTTTTACTATTTGCTGAACATGCAATTGATCCTAACTCTGCAGATACTTTTTCTTCAGTTCATGCTTCTTTACTTTCTGCATGGCATTTTTTGGCAGAGGTTCATCTTCATAAAAAACATGAGCAGGGACTTTGTAATGTGCCAGTTTGCTTGCAACGTGCTGTTGTAGTGCCGCTTTTGACATATCGGAATTCGATTTCAATCGTACAGATACCGCAAGCTCTTCCCCCCAACGCTCATGGGGAACACCAAAAACCGCTGATTCTGCCACGTCAGTATGAGCATTAATAACCGTCTCTACTTCCGCACAGTAAATATTCTCACCACCCCGAATAACAATGTCTTTTTTCCTGTCACAGATATGGAGCATACCGTCATCATTGATATAGCCCACATCGCCACCATGGAGCCAGCCCTCAATAATTGATTCCTCTGTCGCCTTCCGGTTTCCCCAGTAGCCGCTGATTAACGAAGGTCCCTTGATACAGATCTCACCCGTCTCACCTAAAGGTAATGTTTTGCCTTGTTCATCAATGATCTTAAACTCCATGACAGGGTAAGGCAGGCCAACACTGTCGAGGTTTTCCAGATAAACAGGCCCAGTGTTTAACGCGGCGTACATATTGCATTCAGTCATCCCGTAGCCGGTACCAAAGAAGTTATCCGGGCAGGCATTACGAATGTCATCCAATAAGGTTTCAGGCTGTGCAGCTCCCACGCCCATCAGATTACAAAGACTATCGGTGTCGTATTTATTCCAATCCGGATGTTCCAACAGATCCCAGACCATTTTTGCAGCGCCCGATAATACGCCGATATTATTCTGTTCTATTAACTTCAGTGCTTCTTCAGGATTCCATTTCGGCAGAATAACGACCCTGGTACCCTGCCATAGCGCAGAAAAAATAATTGAAATAATACCACTGCCATGAAACAACGGCAGAGCCAGCATGGTTGATAAAGGCTTACCTCTGGCTATCAGCTTTTCAATAGTTCCAGGGTGCTGTGAAGCCACCATAGCCCCGGCATAAAGCCCGTTATAAACGGTTTGTCCTGCAGCATAGTGAGTAGTCAGAGCACCTTTAGCTCGGCCTGTGGTTCCCGAGGTATAGAGTATGTAGGCATAGTCTTCAGGCTGAACATCAACCTCGGACAATATAGAATTTTGTTCTATCAAAGACTGCCATGAAATGACGGATTGTGAAACTATTCTCGATTCAAGAGCAGTAGGCTGAAGGACAATGGGGATTGCTGCGATAGGTTTGTCGCAATCGGTTAGCAGTTCAAAACGACGCTGATCAACAAATATACATTTGGCTCCAGAATCCTCCAGTCCGTACTTCAGCTCTTCTGTTTCACCCCAGCTGTTCATTGCCACGGCTATGCCACCAATGCGTGTAATTGCCAGAAAGGCGATCACCCACTCAGGGCAGTTACGCATAGCAATAGCCACTCTGTCGCCTTTGCTCACGCCTTGAGCCTGCAATCCGGCTGCTATTTTTCCAGAATTGTTATAAACCTCTTTGAAGGTAAATGATCGGTCTTCAAAAACAAGAAAAGGTGAATCAGAAAACTCCAGACTTTTTCTATAAACATCAAGAAGAGTCTTCGGAGCATGAAGATAACTTCGAACAAGAGTGTCGCCGACTTCTTTCTCTTCCATCTCAAACCCACTGCCAGGCTGGATCAGCGAATCTATAACAGCCTTCATCGCGGTAATGGCTTGAGACATTTTGTTATCCTTATTATCTGCCTTAAAAGCACCTCGCCTATCATCGTAAATCTACAGTTTCAGGCAATAGCAAAACCGGCCAAATTCAGCTAACGATGATTTGGAAATATTTTTTTAAGAAGAATTCTGTGCACAAGTCACCACCAAACATTGCTCAAATTTTCACCTTTTATATAGCGTAATCCATATTTACATCTATCCTCTAGAAGCTTTGTCTGTCTCCAAACCAGTATTATTGGAAGCCCAATGAAAAAGTCAAACATCAACACTTGTCTTCTGTTTTTACTTTTTCTATTTTCAGTTACGGCCAATAGTATGGACTCTCCCTCTTCGAGGGATACTGCCAATCCTCAAAGCACAGAGTTAACTGCCAAGGAAAAAGCTAGTCAAGTTGATAGCGATGACGATGACGATGAGGAGGAGGAGGAGGAGGAGGAGGAGGTTAAATCCAAGCCACACCAAGTGAGTGCCACGGCCTCCACTCATCGAAGACCTGAAACACCCACTGAACACGAGTCAGACCAACAACAAATAGTACCGTTCAATAATATGGCTGGGGTTGCTGCTGCCGGATCTGGAGGAATTCTTCTGATGAAGTCCTTTCAAGTTCCCTGGGAACTACATATCCGTTTTAAAAATATGTTGATACCGCGGATGTTCCAGTCCGAAAAAAGCATTAATGAAAGACACAAATCCAGGACGTTAGGACAGACAATGGCTCTCCTAGCGGATAGGAATCAAGAAGAGATGATACTTGCTGTACAACAAGACTCGCTCTTTCAGCAAACAGTAGAGAACATATTTCAAGGCAAACCGCTTCAGGTTTTCTCGGTCATTATGGAACTCTTGCATCAAACAACTAATCAGTTGATTCAAAATCTCCAGTCTCAAAACATAGTTATTGATTCACTTCAAACACTTTCAAGCTTCTTACCGACATATATCAGCAATAGCATGTCTCCATCTGTAGAGGGAGGCAGTGTTCAAACTTTTGACCTGCAACAACTCATGGCTTCCACTGAGTCATCTGGAACGGCCGAAGCGAATCCAACTATTACAGCACAACACCTACCTACATTTTCTCAGGATGTAATTACGGCACTGAACTCAGCCCCATCACAGTGGCTCATCTTCTGGCTAAATCATTCAGGTGATGCTGTAACTGTTAATTTTGCAAGTATCTCTGTGGAGCCTCCAGAACAAGACGTCATCCCTCTCATTCCTACAGCCCAGATAACAGTACAACACCCGATGTATTCTAATCCTCATGGAATTCAAGTCAGCAATGCATTCAACCTTCAACTTTCACCTCTGGAAAATGGACTTAGTGGGTTACTAACATTTTTTGCTGGAATGTCAGAAACATCTGAGCTTGGTTTACTGCAGCTATCGTTCAGCGAAGAGGCTCATACAGATATGCAAAGTAAAATTGTTAGCTGGCAACCACCTCTTAATAAACAATGAATATCAAATTAAATCGATCAACTTAAAAAACTACACTCTGCCTATTTTTTGATGTAATCTCTTGTTTACATCAAAGGTCGCCATTATTTATCTGTTCAGCAGGGACGCTGTTGAAGCTCTATCAAAAATAAAAATAAAAATATAAATAACAGGAGTAATACTATGGCCATGCAGGGAAATGTTGTACTGATCACCGGTGGTGGCAGTGGTATGGGGCAGTTAGCTGCTCGTCGCTGGGCCAAAACCGGTAAGAAAGTTGCCATTCTCGATATTAACAAAGCAGGCATGGAAGATACCGCTGCCGGTTTTGATAATATCTTTCCATTCGTTGCTGATATCACAAATTTTGAAGAAGTAAAATCCGCTGTCGAACAAGTTGAACGGGAGATTGGCCCCGTCAATCGCCTCTACCATTGCGCCGCCATTATGCCTCTAGGCAAGCTTCTGGATTTTAGTCCAGAGCGAACCAAAGTCATGATGGATATAAACTACAATGGATTGGTAAATATTACCCACGCTGTTTTACCAAGCATGCTGGATCGTGGTCAGGGAGATTTTATCAGTTTTGCTTCTCTGGCAGGCCTGATCCCTACTCTAATGACCGGTGCATATTCTGCTAGTAAGTTTGCTGTTGCCTGCTACACCGAAACACTTCTTCATGAACATATGAATTCCGGCGTACGCTTCGTCTGCGTCTGCCCTCCAACAGTAGCGACACCTCTGCTGGAACAGGGTAAAGAAACAGCATGGCCAAAGATGCTGTCAGAAGCGGAAGACCCAATCACTCCAGCTGAAGTGATTGATGCCATTGAAACCGGCATTGATAAGGGTGATTTCTGGATTTACCCCACTAACGGCGCCAAGTGGGGACACAGAATACGCAGACTGTTCCCCGGGGCTATCTGGAAACAGGTTCATAAAGTAGAAGGTTGGTAAGAAAGCGATTAAACCTGTGATCCATTCAATGTGGATCACAGATTTAGCTAGTTCGTGCAATGAGAAGCCAAAACAATTCAAACTCCCGCATTACTTGTTTACCAATACCCTTGTTCTCTCAGGTAAGTTTCAATTCCAGCAGGATTTATAAGCCCATGACCATAAGCATCAGAGTCTCTATATTTGCCTGATTTATCCGCTGTATTGAAAATGATCTCGGCGATATTTTCAGGCTCTAGATGTGGCATTTTACTTTTGATGAGCGATGCGTAATAAGAAACGTAGGGAGCTCCAAAACTCGTACCTTGTGCTCTCAGGGTTCTGTAAGGAGCTGCTATCCAGCGGTGTTTGTATATACCGGGAGTCTGACCACCTGAAAATTTACCCGCAAACTCACCCGACTCGATTCTACGGCCAAAATCGGCACCCACAATAATCCAGTTTTCATCTATTTTCAGGTCTACAGCAGCCACCATCCGCATATCACAGGCTTTATACAATATGTCTATATCAGGATGCTCTTCTGGGGTGTTATTACCCAGCTTCCAAGCTGAAAGCCCTAGGGTTCTGCCCACTTCTGCTGCCTGCTCGGTACACTCATTGGCACCATTACCAGCACTGGTAATAAACAGAGGCTTTGGCGCAAACGTGTTATCCCACCTTCGTACAGTATCTTCAGAATTATGATGGGTTGAAGCACTCATATTTATAATGTCGAATCTATGAGGGAAGCTCATATCAGCCATATCCCCATCATTGATTTCGAATTTCGTATAACCGAAATCTTCAATAACAGGGAGTTCGTGGGCATCACCTTTGGCAACATCCACAACAAGCTCGCCATGAGTTTTGCTAGGCATGCTTTTTATATTGCAAGTAAAGCAATCACTGATCAGTAACTGGTATTTCGCATCATTTTCAGCAGATGGAAATGTCGGTTTAGATATAGGTTTTGGAGTCCTTGTTGGTTTAGGCTCAACTGGTGTTGATTCTGGCTTTGGTTCTGGCTTTGGTTCTGGCTTTGGCTCTGGTTTTGGCTCTGGTTTTGGCTCCGGCTTTGTTGCTGGTACCAAAGTCGCTGCTGGTGTTGATGTAACCTCGGTTGCTGAGTTAGATGTCTCCGCTCCTGTTGCAGCGGAATCAGTCTGATCGGAACGATCATCATCTCCACCACATCCGGAAAGCGCAAGAACCCCAGCTATTATTATCCGTATCACTATTATTATTTCCAGAAATGCAAAGATTCAATAGAGAATCACTTATTTCTGTAAAGCTTACGTCGAACGACTTATAACCGGTAAAAAATGTCTGTGAAACGATTCACAAACCAAAAAAGTTATATCTAGTGATCAAAGTCAGTCTCCCGCTTTCGCCTTTCAGGAAACAACGGGAGATCATTATTGATGAAATCAGCCAGCGCTACTTCTTGTCTGCGTATTTCATGGAATCCAGAGCAACAGCAAAGATAATAATGGCTCCCTTAATAATAAACTGCCAATAAGGGCTGACACCGATATAAGTCATGCCATAGTTGATAACAGTAAATATAAGCACACCAGTCACCACACCCAGAATACGACCGACACCACCTGCGAACGACACACCACCAACAACACAGGCAGCTATAGCATCCAACTCGTACATAAAACCGAGGTTATTGGTGGCACTGCCTATCCGACCTGCTTCCAGCATTCCCGCAAAGGCATAGAAAACGCCTGATAAGGCATACACTTTCAATAAGGTGATAGGAACATTCACCCCTGAAACTCTTGCAGCCTCAGGGTTACCACCAATAGCAAATATATTTTTACCAAAAACAGTTTTGTTCCAAAGTACCCAGCTGATAGCTATCGCTATAGCCGCATAAAAAGTCAGATATGAAAGCCTGAAATCTCCAATTCTGATAAAGCCCTGGGCGAACTCTGAAAAACGATCGTCAAACCCCGCGACAGGAGAAGCCCCTACAGAATCAAAGTAAAGCGAGTTTATTCCGTAAACAATGATCATCGAGCCCAGAGTGGCAATAAACGGAGTAACCTTCATGTAGGCCACTACAATGCCATTGACCAAACCAATAATGGCTCCGATAGCACATACAGCAACGATGACAGCGGCAACCGGAATATCACCCAAATCAGGGAACACTTTGTTAACGTTATCTATCGACTGCAATAACGTAGCAGAAATAACGGCCGCTAATCCCACTTGCCGACCTGCTGACAAATCGGTTCCCTGGGTAACAATCAAACTGGCAACGCCAAGAGCAATAATAATACGAACAGATGATTGAGTAAGAATGTTACTCAAGTTTCGTAAACTGACAAACGAAGGTTCCTGAATAATAATGACAGCAAGCAAGATAAATAAGACAGCATAAATGCCGCCTTCTTTCATGTATTGCAAAGCGTGCTTACCCTTTCCAAAACCCTGATTTCTTAAAGCATCCATAATAGTTTCCTGAACCAAGATTAAAGATAAAGCGATGCAAGATTTAAAATTTCGTTTTGAGTGGTTTCACGAGTATTAACAATGCCGGCGACACGGCCATTACTCATAACCAGAATCCGATCAGTAATACCCATCAGTTCCGGCATTTCCGAAGAAATAATAATGATGCCTTTGTCTTTATTCGCCAGATCAAGAATCAACTGATAAATCTCAAATTTTGCCCCGACATCAATGCCACGAGTAGGCTCATCCAACATGAGTATCTCGGGCTGTGTTAATAACCACCGACCAATAACCACTTTTTGCTGATTACCACCGGATAAAGATCCGATAGCAGTAGAGTGAGAGGGTGTTTTTACACTCATAGAATCAATAACCCACTGAGTGTCACTCTTCATTTTTGAGCTACTCAAGAAACCACTGCGGGTTTTGTATTGCTCCACATTGGCCACTAGCGAGTTAAACGTAATATCCAGTTTGGCGTAAATGCCGGTCGCTCTGCGCTCTTCTGTAACCAGTGAAAATCCATTCTTGATAGCATCATGAGGATTTCGATTTTCAAGTTCTTTACCATGAAGCTCGATTGACCCTTCACTGCTCTCCCGAATACCAAAAAGAGTCTCAAGCACATCCGTTCTTTTCGCTCCCATAAGACCGGCAATGCCCAGAATTTCACCTTTGTGCAGATCAAAACTGACATTCTGTATGGAAGGCTGGTTTTTTGCGGTCAGATTGCTGACCTTTAAAACGACTTCTTTGGGTGTATTGCTTTTTTCAGGAAATCGACTTGTCAGTTCCCGGCCTACCATCATACTAATGATGGCATCCATATCCAGCTCACCAATAGGTTTGGTACCAATCCACTGGCCATCACGAAGTACCGTTACTTCGTCGCACAGTTCAAAGACTTCTTCCATTTTGTGCGAAATATAGACAATCCCGCAGCCTTTTTCTTTCAATTTTCGAATAATCGAAAACAGATGTTTAACTTCTTTCTCGGTCAGGGACGATGTAGGTTCATCCATAATGACGATCTTGGCGTTGTAAGAAAAAGCCTTGGCAATTTCCACCATCTGACGCTGAGATATAGACAAACTACCCACGTTTGCAGACGGATCAATATCAATATTCAATTCGGTAAAGATACTTGCAGTATCTTTATACATTTTCTTCTGATCAACAAAAGGACCTTTCATTGGATAGCGCCCCAACCAGACGTTATCCATAACTGAACACTGTAATACCTGATTCAGTTCTTGATGCACCATTGAAATGCCGTTTTCAAGAGCTTCTTTGGATGATTTAAAATCAACCCCTTTTCCCTGAAAAGAAATGCTGCCTTCGTCTTTTTCATAAATACCAAAAAGGCATTTTAATAATGTCGATTTTCCTGCTCCATTCTCACCCATCAGGGCATGAACCGAGTTTGCTTTTACGGTCAGGGATGCATTATCCAGTGCTTTTACACCGGGAAAGGATTTACTGATCCCGGTGATATTCAACAGAACATCTGTATTTATAGCCATAGCTTTTGACTTGCATAGGAGAGGCAATCAGATAACAGGAGCTTATTAAGTCCTGTTACCTGTCGGAATGAATTTAAATCCGTTCAAGAAACAAATTCAAATTGTCTGAATCACAGAGAGCTTTTGTCTACTGCGACATAAGGAACACGAACAACCTTATCGTCGATATTCCAGATAGTACCGTGACCTGCGGCTTTACCATTGGCAAGGTTACGTGCCAATTCAAAAGCGGCTTTCGCTTGATTGTTACCGTCATTCAAGACAGTACCCTGAAGCTCACCACTTCTGACCAGAGCCAGAGCTTCGCTGAGAGCATCAACACCAAAGACTGGCAAACTTGACTTGTCGCCCGCTTTAAGTGCTTCAATAGCGCCCATTGCCATAGCGTCATTATTAGCAATAACGACTTCAATACGATCGGCATTCGGTCCTGAAATCCAGGCATCTACCTTGTCTTTTGCCATGGCTGTATCCCACATCGCTGTATCCAGATGCAGCTCATCGGTCTTGTAGCCATTATCATTCAAAGTAGAAATAACGTAACTGGTTCTAGCTTCAGCATCTGGATGACCTGGCTCGCCTTTCAACAGAACATACTGAATAACGCCGTCTTTGTTGAGGTCCCACTTAGGATTGACCTTCCACTGCTTACCAATCATTTCACCCTGAATAATGCCAGACTCTTTGGAATCGGCACCAACATAGTAAGCGTCCTTGTAGCTTGCAAGGGCTTCTTTACTGGGTTCCTTGTTATAAAAAACAATCGGAACACCATCCAATTTTGCTTTTTTGATAATAACGGTAGCCGCTGCAGGATCGACTAAGTTAATAGCCAGCGCCTGAACACCTTTAGCCAACATGACATCAATCTGATCATTCTGTTTGGACTGATCATTCTGTGAGTCATTCATCAGCAATCGAATATCACTGTCTTTGCTTGCTTCTTTCTCAATAGCTTTGCGCACCACAGACATAAAGTTGTCGTCGTACTTGTAAACCGTTACGCCAAGAGTTGTCTCAGCCTGAGCACCAACAGCTATGGACAGGCCTGCAACAAGCGCAGCCAGTGTGGATAATTTTTTCATGATTTTCCTGCCTGTATCACACGTTATTATTATTTGAGCTTTCTGATACGTATTTCATCCTATCAGAGAGTTTCCTGTTCGTGGGTAATACAGTTAAACAAAATGTAACAAAGTCTAACTTTACCTGTTTCATAGCGTTGAATTCCTTTATCCATGGTTCGCTAACCCTGTATATTAAAAACATACTAATCAAAATAAATAGCAGTCTTCACCTATGCCCTTGCCTCAGAAAATCTACGTTGTTGATGATGATCAAAGCATTCGAAATTTAATTGCCAGTTACCTGATTAAACATGGCTTCGAAGTTGAGACGGCTGAAAATGGCTCTGTTTTTTTATCACTGTTTCAAAGCAAATCCACTGCCGAGAACAGCAATGCTCTCGTCGTTCTGGATATTATGATGCCGGGAATGGATGGATTTGAGGTATGCCGTCAACTTCGTAACCGTTCAAATGTGCCTGTGATTATGCTCACTGCAGTTTCTGATGATACTGACCGAATTCTGGGCCTTGAACTGGGGGCTGATGATTATCTCGCCAAACCTTTTAACCCCAGAGAACTTCTGGCCCGTATCAAGGCGATTTTTCGACGCAGTCAATCCACAAAAAATCAGCCAAAAGTTGCTGAACGTTTCTGTTACTTTAACCAGCTATGTCTGGATACTCTGACCAGAAGCCTTGTTTGTAACACTAACCAACAGGCTCTTTCCGGTGCCGATTACAACTTGCTGATGTTGTTTATCGAAAATGCAGGACAGGTACTGACCCGGGACACCATTGCCGAACACACTCGTAACAGGGACTCAGCTCCTATGGATCGATTTGTCGACGTGCATATCAGCCGCTTACGCCAGTGCCTCGGAGAAAATGCCAAAACTCCGGAAATTATTCGTACTGTTCGTGGTGAAGGGTATGTCATGGCAACAGAAGTCCAATTCAGTTCAATACTGAACACTAAGCTGGAAAGCTGCTGATGCAAAAGCAACGGTTCAAACTGTCACTGGCCAGTCGTTTCTTCCTGGTCATGATTGGCTTACTGCTATCAACGCAACTGGTCGTCAATGAACTCTGGGAGCAACAGACCCGCAAAGAAAGAGAAACGGCTCTCAGAGAAGTATCCCTGAACATGGCACTTCGAGTGTCTTCAACCATTGAATACTTTGCTGCGCTTCCTACCCAGTATCGCCATATTGTTTTGAACCAACTCAAATACATGGGCGGAACCCGATACTTAGTGATACTGAACAAAGAGTTCATAACAACGGACGCCTTCGAAAACAGTAAATCCCATGACATCATTCTTAAAGAGTTCAGGCACCTGCTGCAGCAAAACAGTAACGTCAGCAATGACATTAACATCAGCTTCTCTCGTCCCGACACTCTGAAAGCCATCGATAATGAGACCCTTTTGAAAGACCTTTCTCATCGTTGGAACAGTGAAAACCTGGATTTATCCGAGCATGGTGCCCCCATACTCGTCGTGCAGATAAGACTGGCTGAAGATGAATGGCTCTATCTGGCAACTATACTTCCAGAGTCTTCAGTTATGTCACCTGATTACCTGTCACAACCTCTGGATTGGAGCTACCTGCTCTGGATGCTGGTCATTCTGGCTGTCGCCAGTTTGTTGATTCACTATATGACTCGCCCGTTTACACAGCTGGCACAAACAGCAAAACACTTCGGACTGAATCTCAAACCAGTTATGCTGCCCGAAAATGGCTGTTACGAATATGAGTCAACGGCCAAAGCTTTTAATAATATGCAGCAGAATATTCGTCATTTTATGAATGACAGAAAACTGCTGTTTACTGGTATATCTCACGATCTCAAGACACCGATTACTCGACTTAGATTACGATCAGAATTCCTGGATGACAGCGAACAGCAAGCAGAATTTATCGAAGACCTCGATCATCTGGACATGATGGTAAAAAGTGCCTTGCAAACACTATCGGATACCGACATTCATGAGAACGCTCAACGTATAAATCTTGGTAAACTGTTGGCTCATACGGCTAATACAGCCAACTCCATAGGTCAGAGTGTTTCTGTAGACCTGGAGCAGGGTATTGAAATCACCGGAAAGTCTCTGGCTCTGAAAAGATGTTTTGAAAATCTGATCAATAATGCCTGCACCTATGGTCAACAGGCTCATATTCAGTTGTTTCGAGTACCAGGCCAGATCATCGTCAAAACAAGAGATTTTGGTCCCGGCATTTCAGAAGAAGATCAGGAGTTGATCTTTAAACCTTATTCAAGACTTGACCATGGTCGTCAGTCTAATCCGAATGGTCATGGGTTGGGATTGCTAACTGCCAGACATCTGGCCCATATCCACAGTGGTATTCTTACTCTTCACAACCATTCGGAAGGTGGGCTGGAGGTTATCATCAAGTTTCCTGAAGAAACCTCCTATTAGGGACTATTAAACAAAAACAAATTCGTCTTCTGTAAGTTCCATCATGGACTCACCGCCCGCTAATACGGCAGCTCTGTGAGCTTGAGCTCTTGGCAAAATTCTCTGGAAGTAGAACTGCGCAGTTGTGACTTTTGATTTATAAAAGGGATCAGAATTCCCTTCAGCCTGTTTGCGCTGAGCAACATTGGCCATCTGCAACCAGAGATAACCCATAATCAAATAACCGGAATACATCAGGTAATCCACCGAAGCAGCACCAGCTTCTTCCATGTTTTTCATGGCGGCTTCACCCATCTGACCAGTCAGTTGCTGCCATTGCTGATTTAATTCAAGCATCGGCTCGACATACTGAGACAGAGCTTCATTGTCACGATTAGCCTGACAGTATTCATCAATCTGGTTTGTCATTCGAGCAAGCAACCTGCCTTTAGATCCCAAAATTTTACGACCCACCAGATCAATGGCCTGAATACCGGTTGTACCTTCGTAAATGGTTGATATACGACCATCACGAACAATCTGTTCCATCCCATGCTCTGCGATAAAGCCATGGCCACCAAACACCTGAACGCCAAGGTTCGTTACTTCCTGAGAAACCTCGGTACAGAAAGCTTTGGCAATGGGCGTCAATAAGCCCATCAATGCAACCGCTTCTGATTTCTGTTCATCAGTACCAAAATTTTCATGATCCACCAGCTGAGCTAGCCAATAGACAAATGCCCGTGAACCTTCAGTGAACGCTTTCTGGGTCATCAGCATTCTTCGGACATCAGGATGAACAATGATCGGATCTGCATCACCTTCAAGATTCTTCTTCCCTGTCAGTGAACGCATTTGCAGACGCTCTCTGGCATAGCTCACTGCACCCTGAAGTGACGCTTCTGCCATGGAAAGCCCTTGAAGCGCTGTACCCATACGAGCTGTATTCATAAGGTGGAACATGATCTCCAGCCCACGGCCTTCTTCACCCAATAATATTGCACGTGCACCGTCGTAGTTCATTACGCAAGTAGCAGAAGCTTTAAGACCCATCTTTTTCTCGATGGAACCACAGTTAATATTATTGAAGTCGCCCAGAGAACCATCTTCTTCTACCCAGTATTTGGGCGTAATAAAAAGGGAAATACCACGGGTGCCTTTTGGAGCGCCTTCGACTCTGGCAAGAATGGCATGAACAATATTACTGGTCAGATCCTGCTCACCACCGGAAATAAAGATCTTGGTACCCTGTAAGGTATAAGTGTCATCTTCATTTTTAATCGCTTTGGTTTTCAGTAAGCCGACGTCAGAACCACAATGAGCTTCTGTCAGGCACATGGTTCCAGCCCACTCACCGCTCAACAGTTTTGGCAAAAAACGCTGTTTCTGTTCTTCGGTCGCGCCATTCAAAAGACAGGTAATAGGTGCCTGAGCCAAGCCGGTATACATTGAAAAAGCCCAGTTAGCAGAACCTGCCATTTCAGACACATAAGCACCTACAGAGTTAGGCAATCCCTGGCCACCTTCAGACTGAGGTATACCCAGTGTTTGCCAACCACCTTCACACCATTGATTCCACGCATTTTTGAAACCGTTTGGTGTCGTCACCTGACCGTTTTCAAATTGACAGCCCTCCTCATCACCGGAGCGCATTAATGGGTGCAGTGTTTGTTCAGCAATTTTTGCTCCTTCTTCCAGAATGGCTTTCAGAAGATCAGGTGTTACCTGCTCACAACCATTCAGGCCGGAATAATGCTGTTCACTGTTAAACACTTCATCCTGGACAAACGACATGTCCCGCAGAGGAGCCTTATAATCCGGCATAACAACAACCCTTTTTTTATTCTTGTAAGTGGCTGATTCAAACTGCTCAATGTCAGCTCAAACGAAGAAGGTCGGAAGCTTAATTAATGTTCCGTATTTTGTAGGGAGTTTATTGGAAAGATTTTGACCGGCAATACTCTAAATGAGTTAAGAGCATGACCGGTCAAGAAAGCAGAAAAATCTAGTAAATCCTAACGAACACCTGGCTGTTGCATACCACCAGTCATAAAGCCAATAAGCCCTTTTGCCTGAATTTCAAGGTAATTCGTTGTCCACTGTTCAGGGTTTTCACGACAGCATTTATCCCAGTCTGAAGCCATATGGATAACCAGCTTGGCCATATACCCCAAACGTTCCAGCAATTCTTCTCTTTTGATTTCAGGCTGCTGATCCGCAAACATCTCCAAGAGTTTCAGAACCGCACTGTTACGGGCAGAATTCAAACCACCCAACAGACTACTGCCTCTCAGTGACAGCTGACTCATCAGGCTGAAATAAGCGGTTTCTCCAACCAGATCATTTAACTGATTGATATAGGGCTTAATGAGAACACTGACTAAATCACTGATTTCGTAGCTTCCACGTTCTTCCAGTTCCGCCATCATAATGAAACGCTGTTCATTCAAAGGAACCATTCTGTAATCAAGAATGGCACCGATGAGTCCTGCGCGATCACCAAAGTGATACTGGACTGCAGAGTTATTTCTCTGCCCTGCTTCACGAGCAATTTCGCGGTCTGAAACCGCATCAATCCCTCTCTCTGCAATCAAACGCTCTGCAGAGCGAATCAGAGCCTCCTTGGCGCTGGTTAAGGATACTTGTGCATTCATAGTGCCGTCACAAAATAATAGATTATAGATACTGGTGAAATACCAGACAGAATATATTGCAAACCAGCTGCATGATAAATAATCAAAAGCAGCTTTGGCAGAGCTGTCTATGTATTTTCATCCAATTGACTGAAAATGATGAGATTGGCATCGAAACACAGTAATTAATAGCTGTTTTATGCAAAGATAGTCGGTTATTTTTGCTTCAATGCAATACTACTCAGCTTCTGTTTATACAGTTAAATTTTCGCTTCTGCAGCAAAACCAACCACATATTTTCATTTTTTATCAGAAAAACACTGCCCACCACACCAATCAAACGAATATCGCTCTCACATACATCTCTATCCGGTTCCATACGACATTCATCTTATGCAACATCTGCGACTTTTGGCTGGTATATTTTTTTAACAATTAGTGAAACACTGTTGTGCACAGCATCATAAGTGACTGTCGTCATCTCTTCTCGAAAAATGAGAATGGGTGTGTTACTCAATAAAAATAATAACATCACACTGAAAGTAATTCTTATGAGCTACCTGACATTCAATTTCAATTTGGGTGAAACCAACGACATGCTACGCGACCAGGTTCGCCAGTTTGCCGCTCGGGAAATCGCCCCTTTAGCCCAACAGACTGACACCGAAAACCAGTTTCCCATGCATCTCTGGCGAAAGTTTGGAGAGATAGGGTTATTAGGGGTTACCGTTGATGAAGCCTATGGCGGTTCGGGTCTTGGCTATCTTTCACACACCATCGCCATGGAAGAGATCAGCAGAGCATCAGCCTCTATCGGACTCAGCTATGGCGCTCATTCCAACCTCTGCGTCAACCAGATCAGCATCAATGGTACCGAAGAGCAGAAACAAAAGTATCTGCCGAAACTGGTCACTGGTGAGCATATCGGTGCACTAGCTATGAGTGAACCCAGTGCCGGTTCAGATGTTGTCAGTATGAAGCTGAAAGCAGAGAAACAGGGCGATCGTTATATTCTCAACGGCAACAAAATGTGGATTACCAATGGCCCTGACGCCCACACCTATGTGATTTATGCCAAGACCGAGCCCGAAAAAGGCTCCAGAGGTATCACGGCCTTTATTGTTGAAAGAGACTCTAAAGGATTTTCTCAATCACAAAAGCTAGACAAGCTAGGTATGCGTGGATCGAATACCTGCGAACTGGTTTTTGAAGATTGCGAAGTTCCGGAAGAAAACATACTGGGTCAACTCAACGGTGGTGTTGCGGTTCTCATGAGTGGTCTCGATTACGAACGAGTTGTACTCAGTGGAGGCCCTACCGGCATCATGCAGGCTTGCATGGATGTTGTTGTTCCCTACATTCACGACCGGAAACAATTTGGTAAATCCATCGGTGAATTCCAACTGATTCAAGGAAAAATAGCTGATATGTACAGCCAGATGAACGCCAGCAAAGCTTACCTCTATGCCGTAGCATCCGCCTGTGATCGTGGAGAAGCCACTCGCAAGGATGCGGCAGGCGTCATCCTCTATTGTGCCGAGCGAGCCACACAGATGGCTCTGGATGCTATCCAGATTCTGGGCGGCAATGGCTATATCAACGATTACTCCACCGGACGACTGCTCAGAGACGCCAAACTCTATGAAATAGGGGCAGGAACATCTGAAGTTCGTCGTATGTTGATTGGTCGTGAATTGTTTAAAGAAAGCGTCTGACCGTAAGGGCTCTCTTGAACAAACAACACCTTCCTGAAAACAAGCAGTGAGTAGCTACACAAATCAAACCTGTGCAGCTACTAAAAAAGAAGAGGTAATAACAATGCCCGTTCTGCAGTCCAGGATTGCACCTGACAGTCCGGAATTTCATCAAAACCGTCGTCATATGGAAACACTGCTCAGCGAGCTTAAAGAACGCTTTGCCAGAATTAAAAAAGGCGGCAGTGACAAAGCCAGAGAGAAGCATCAAGGAAAGGGTAAACTGTTAGCCAGAGACCGAATTGCCCATCTACTGGATGCCGATTCATCCTTTCTCGAAATAGGCCGTTATGCAGCGGAAGACGTTTACCAGGATAATCCTTCCTGTGCTGGTGTAGTCGCCGGTATTGGTCATGTGTCTGGTATTGAATGCATGATTATTGCCAATGATGCCACGGTGAAAGGCGGCTGCTATTACCCGTTAACCGTAAAAAAACACCTGCGTGCTCAAACCATTGCTGAGCAAAATAATCTTCCCTGCATCTACTTAGTAGATTCCGGTGGTGCCAACCTGCCTTATCAGGACGAAGTGTTTCCTGACCGGGAACATTTTGGCCGAATCTTTTTCAATCAAGCCAACATGTCTGCCAAGGGTATTGCTCAAATTGCAGCAGTCATGGGTTCCTGTACGGCCGGTGGCGCTTATGTTCCGGCTATGGCGGATGAAACCATTATCGTCAATGAACAGGGTACTATTTTTCTGGCAGGCCCACCGTTAGTGAAGGCCGCTACAGGTGAAGAGGTGACCGCCGAAGATCTGGGCGGCGCCAAAATACACTGCCAGGAGTCCGGTGTTGCCGACCATATGGCCGAGAATGACGCTCACGCTTTGGAATTGGTAAGAACCGCTGTTTCTCACCTTAACAAAACGAAACCGGAACAACTGAAAACCAGAGAATCTCGACCTCCCCTGTATGACTCCAAAGAACTCTACGGACTGGTTCCGGATGATTTAAAAAAGAATTACGACGCCCGCGAGGCTATTGCCCGAATTGTCGATGGTTCAGAATTCGATGAGTTCAAAGCTCAGTATGGTGAAACACTGATCTGCGGCTTCGCCCATATTCACGGTTTCCCGGTTGGCATTCTCGCTAACAATGGTGTGCTTTTTTCAGAGTCAGCTCAAAAGGGAGCTCACTTTATCGAGCTCTGCTGCCAGCGCAAAATACCGTTGGTTTTTCTCCAGAACATTACTGGTTTTATGGTGGGATCCCGCTACGAATCCGGTGGTATCGCCAAGCACGGTGCAAAAATGGTCATGGCTGTTACCTGTGCCAAAGTCCCCAAATTCACCGTCATCATTGGCGGCAGTTTTGGCGCTGGCAATTACGGCATGTGTGGTCGTTCTTATGACCCACGATTTATGTGGACATGGCCCAATGCCCGTATCTCCGTTATGGGAGGGGAACAAGCTGCTGGTGTACTGGCTCAGGTAAGAAAAGACGTGCTTGCCAGAACAGGGGAAACTCTCTCAGCTGAGCAGGAAGTTGCACTGAAAGCACCCATCATTGAGGACTATGAACACAAAGGCAGCCCGATTTATGCCAGTGCAAGACTCTGGGATGACGGCATTATTGATCCGGCGGACACTCGTGATGTTCTTGGCCTGAGCATTTCTGCCACGCTCAATGCTCCGCTGGAAGATACCCACTTTGGCGTATTCAGGATGTAAGGAATTGATATGAACTACCAACACCTGATTATTGAACAACAACAAGAAGAAGATACAGCCAGCCTTATCTTGAATCGGCCACATGTGGGTAATGCCTTTAATGCCGAACTGATTGAAGAGCTAATCACAGCTCTTGAATATCTGGCCGGCCAACCCATTCGAGTTCTGATCTTTAAGGGAAACGGAAAACATTTTTCAGCAGGCGCTGATCTTAACTGGATGAAAAACAGTGCCAACCTGACAGAGCAAGAAAACTATGAAGATGCACAACGGCTCGCTCTTCTGCTGAAACGTCTTAATCAGTTTCCGACGCCTACCATTGCCGTCGTTCAAGGGGCGGCCTTTGGTGGTGCTGTTGGCCTGGCATCGGCCTGTGATATTGCCATTGGCACTCCTGCCAGTCGCTTCTGTCTTAGCGAAGTCAAGATTGGACTGATTCCTGCGGTGATCAGCCCCTATGTTCTTCAGACTATGGGCCATCGACAGGCCAGACGCTATTTTCTGACGGCTGAAGTTATTTCCGGTCAGCAGGCCTTAGAGTTGGGGCTGCTTCATGAATGCGTCTCAGAAGAACAGTTAGAAGAAGCTGTTCACTCTTTGGCTCAGAACATCACTAAAAATGCGCCTCTGGCGACACGGCAAGCCAAACAGTTGCTGGCTGATATTGCTCAGCAACCTTTGGATTCCGCACTGATTGATCTGACCTGTAAAAAGGTTGCGGCTATTCGTGTATCCAGTGAAGGCCAAGAAGGTCTATCTGCATTTTTGGAAAAGCGTGACCCTGCATGGAGGCAGACGTAATGTTCAGTAAAATCCTTATTGCTAACCGTGGTGAAATTGCCTGTCGGGTCATACAGTCCGCTCATAAATTGGGTATCAAGACCGTCGCTGTCTACTCGGATGCTGATTACAAAGCGCTTCACGTTCAGTTAGCAGACGAAGCTGTTTATCTGGGTCCATCGCCTGCCACTGAAAGCTATCTTCAAATTGATAAGGTCATTGCCGCAGCATTACAGACAGGTGCTTCGGCCATTCACCCCGGTTATGGTTTTTTATCTGAAAATGCTGATTTCGCTGAAGCCTGCCAACAGCAAGCCATCCAGTTTATAGGCCCAACGGCTGCAGCCATTCGAGCCATGGGATCGAAAAGCGAAGCTAAGGCATTAATGGCTCAGGCTGATGTTCCTATGCTACCGGGTTATCACGGTACAGATCAGTCCCATGAAACCCTTATTAACGAAGCTAAAGCACTTGGCTTTCCACTGATGATCAAAGCCGCACTGGGTGGTGGTGGTAAGGGCATGCGAGTCGTACATAAGCTAGACGAACTGATAGACAGCCTTGCCGCAGCCAAACGAGAATCTCTTAAAAGCTTTAGCGACGAGCGTCTTTTATTGGAACGCTACGTAACTCGCCCAAGGCACATTGAAGTGCAGGTTTTCTTTGATCAACAGGGTAATGGTCTTTTCCTGTTTGACCGTGACTGCTCACTCCAGCGTCGCCATCAGAAGGTCATCGAAGAAGCGCCTGCACCAGGTCTTTCCCCGGAAATGAGATCGGCTATGGGTGAAGCAGCCGTTAATGCAGGCAAGGCCATTAATTATCAAGGTGCGGGTACTGTTGAGTTTCTCCTTGATGGTGATCAGTTCTACTTCATGGAAATGAACACTCGCCTTCAAGTTGAACACCCTGTTACCGAGATGGTCACAGGGCTCGATCTGGTTGAATGGCAACTTGCAGTAGCATCAGGTCAACCTCTGCCTCTCACTCAACAAGAGTTGGCCTGCTCAGGTCATTCCGTTGAAGTGCGGATTTATGCAGAGGACCCTGAAAACAGTTTTCTACCTTCTTCCGGTCGTATACACAGTCTTCAGTGGCCTCAGTCATCTGATCAGATTCGAGTGGATACCGGTATTCAACAGGGTGACCATGTATCCAGCCACTATGATCCCATGCTGGCCAAGTTGATTAGCTGGGGAGAAAGCCGCGAGCAGGCTATATCTTTTCTTTC
The DNA here is from genome assembly GCA_004762125.1 of Oceanospirillales bacterium. Taxonomy (GTDB): domain Bacteria; phylum Pseudomonadota; class Gammaproteobacteria; order Pseudomonadales; family Endozoicomonadaceae; genus Endozoicomonas_A. The sequence goes on from SIHQ01000006.1 coordinate 118,418, forward strand.
AACAGCTCTTGTGGATTATCAGCAGGCGGGCCTGGCGGATAACCGTGACTTTCTGCTCAGGCTTTTGAATGAGCAGGACTTTATTGATGGTCACTTATCTACAGGGTTTATAGAAGAACACCCAACCCCTGCAACGGATCAACAGAAGCATGATCTGGCTCTCTCGTCTGCTGCCCTCTATTGGCAAAATCAAGGTGTATCAGACAATCACTTCTATACAAACCAGTGTCTGCCAAAATTGATGAGCTTTGTTGTTCAGGACCAACTCTGGCCAGTAAAGATTGAACAAACGGATTCAAAAACACTGATCTCACTGCCAACCGGAAAGCTCGAACTTATTGCGCATATTGAGCAGCAGGAAGTAAGCATTGAGCTGGAAGGCCGATTGTTTAACGGTCGAGTTGTTCCTTTACCGGAAAATCAATTGAAAGTGTTTCTGGATGACTTCAGCCTGGTTCTTTCATTACCATTGCTTTCACACACAAGAGACCAGGACGGTGCCATGACCGCACCTATGAACGGTACAGTGACTAACGTTATGGTGCAGCCCGGCGAACAGGTCGATGAAGGCAAAGCACTCTTGATACTGGAAGCAATGAAGATGGAACATACCATCAAGGCTCCGCGAGAAGGTGTAATAGCCAGTGTTTTCTACCGGTCAGGAGATCAGGTGGAAGCCGGAGCTTCACTGGTGAGCTACAGGGAGGAAGCCGATGTCGCCTAAAAGCGTGCAGTCTAAAAGCAAATCGCCTGAAAACAAGCTACCCACGAAAGTCAGGATTGTTGAAGTGGGTGCCAGAGACGGCTTACAAAACACTAAACTTCATGTAGCTCCTGCAATAAGGGCACAGCTCGTTAACCTGTTAGCGGACAGTGGTCTTACTCACCTTGATACCGGCAGTTTTGTTTCTCCCAGGTATGTGCCACAAATGGCCAATGCTGATCAGGTGTTCTCCAATCTGAATCGTAAACCTAATATCGTTTACAGTGCCCTAACACCTAACCTTAAAGGTATGGAGATGGCTCTCGCTGCCGGAGCCAGTGAAGCGGCGATCTTCACCTCTGCCTCAGAAGGTTTCTGTCAGAGCAATATCAACTGCAGTATCGCGGAAAGCTTAAAACGCTTTGAACCGGTCATCGCTCTGGCACAACAGCATAATATTCCTGTTAGAGGTTATGTCTCCTGTATTGATCGTTGCCCCTATGATGGCTCGACCAATCCTGAACAGGTGGCCAGTATCAGCCAAGAGCTGTACCAAATGGGGTGTTATGAGGTTTCACTGGGTGACACCATTGGCACAGGCACACCAACACGAATCAAAAAAGTGCTTGAAGCCACCAGCCGATCTACTCCCATGGAAAAACTAGCCGCTCATTATCACAACACTTACGGACAGGCTCTGGCCAATATACTAGCCTCTCTTGAAGAAGGCCTAGCGGTCATAGACTCTTCTGTCGCAGGACTCGGAGGCTGCCCTTATGCTCCCGGAGCATCGGGTAATGTAGCCACCGAAGATGTGATCTACATGCTTCAGGGAATGGGCATTGAAACCGGCGTAAATATGGACAGGCTGCTGACAGCAGCTAACTTTATATGCCGTGAGCTGGGTATAGAATCACGTTCAGCAGCGGGCCTTGCTCTAACAAAAAACAATCGTTCCCAATAACGACTTTTTGATTAACAAGAATGACGGTCACTAACAATAATTACTATTTAGCAGGTCAACAATAATGGCATTGCTCTGGACACCTTCCTCCAGTCGAGTTCAGTCATCCAATATGGATGATTTTCGACGCAAGGCAGAACAAACCTCTGGTTTATCATTGCCAGGTTATCCAGCACTCTATCAATGGAGTGTTGATCAGCGAACCGCTTTCTGGGGTTTGCTGGCTGATCATTTTGATATTAAATTCCACCAGCAGCCGGACACTGTTCTGGGTAAAGATCGGATGCCTGGAGCTGAGTGGTTTCACGATTCAACCCTGAACTACGCAGAGCACTTATTAAGAAGGCAGGATGATCATACCGCTCTTATTTTCCGTGGTGAAAAAGGCCAACGCCATACCTTAAGTTACCAGCAACTCCATGAATCGGTTGCTCAGGCTCAGGCAGGATTAAGAAAATTGGGGATAAGCAAAGGTGACCGGGTTGCGGCTTTTGTTCCCAACTGTCCGGAAACTGTTGTCCTCATGTTGGCGGCAACGGCGCTTGGTGCTGTTTGGTCATCCTGCTCCCCTGATTTTGGTTTTCAAGGTGTACTGGATCGTTTTGGCCAGATTGAACCTACACTACTGATCACCGTGGATGGCTATTACTATGGTGGAAAAAGCATTGACTGCCGAACCAAAATTGCGGAGATACAACAGAACATAGCCAGCCTTAAGCAAACTGTTGTTATTCCTTTTACAGTTCAGAATGACGAGCCGTTACCTGATATCAGTGAACTGTCCAACAGCTGCCATTATTCTGATTTCCTGATAGCCAATGAGCAGCCCATACATTTTGAACCAGTCAGTTTCAACCATCCGCTCTTTATCATGTACTCATCCGGAACAACAGGTGTTCCCAAATGCATTATCCATGGTCATGGCGGCACACTGCTTCAACATCTGAAAGAGCTGTCCCTTCATACGGATCTCAAACCGGAAGATCGAATTTTCTACTTCACCACCTGTGGCTGGATGATGTGGAACTGGCTAGTGTCATCTTTAGCCGTAGGCGCAACACTGGTTTTATACGACGGATCTCCAACTTATCCAAAGATTGATTCTCTGATGGAACTGGCCGAACAGGAAAAAGTCAGCATCTTTGGCACTAGTGCCAAATACATCGCTGCTCTTGAAAAAGCAGGCGTTAAGCCAAAACAAAGCCATAACCTTGAACACTTGAAAACCATTTTATCCACAGGTTCTCCACTGCTTCATGAAAGCTTTGAATATGTTTACCGTGATATCAAAGAGAATGTCTGCCTCTCTTCCATTTCCGGAGGCACCGATATCGTTTCCTGTTTTGCGCTGGGCAACCCTACCCTGCCTGTTCATCGTGGTGAATTACAATGCCGTGGATTGGGAATGGCCGTTGAATTTGTTGATGACTCAGGAAAACCTCTCAATCAACAGAAAGGCGAGTTGATTTGCCAGCATAGTTTCCCTTCCATGCCAGTTGGTTTCTGGAGTGACCCTGATGGCAGTAAATACCATAAGGCGTACTTCGCCCGCTTTGAAAACACTTGGGCCCATGGTGACTATGGTGAACTGACCAAACATGGTGGCGTAATCATTCATGGTCGTGCAGATGCCGTGCTCAATCCGGGCGGAGTCAGAATAGGCACAGCCGAGATCTACCGTCAGGTTGAAAAGGTCGAGGCCGTTCTGGAAAGCATTGCTATCGGTCAGGAATGGCAAGGAGACGTAAGAGTCGTCTTGTTTGTAAAACTGAAAGACGGGCAGACATTAAATGAAGCACTGGTAAGCCAAATCAAATCAACAGTTCGAGCCAATACAACGCCAAGACATGTTCCCGCCATCATCCTTCAGGTAACGGATATTCCCAGAACCATCAGTGGCAAGATTGTTGAGCTGGCTGTCAGGGAAGTGGTTCACGGCAGGCCTGTTGCCAGTACTGATGCTTTGGCTAATCCTGAAACACTGGATTTCTTCCGTGATCGAAGTGAATTGAGTCTCCCATAAAAAAGGAGGGTGCGCTCCTCATAAAAAGAGAGGTTTTCACCTCTCCAGACCCTTTCGATTATGTCCATTTACAAACGGCTCTCAGCCGCGATAAATGGAGCATCCCTGACAACGAAAGAACACTCATCAAATGACCTGAGAAGCCCATTTTAACTGGGCTCCGGATTTAAATCTCGTCAAATTCGCTGCTTTAGTCTCATAGCCCTATGTGGAAGAGACTCCGAATAGCAATAACGATAAAGTTACCTCCACTGACAGGCCATAGAAGTACACGGGGGTTTCTATGAATCCTATACATGGTTTTGCGAAGACGATGGCTGGCGCTTTTTCTGGTCGGGCAGCAAAGGATAAAGCGGCTACTTATAAGCAAAAGCAGATTGAAACCTATAAAAGAGATTTCCCGCATCTGTATAAAGCCAGTACTGAGCTGAATACCGAATCTAAAAAATCAGGGCCTTCTACGGATCACATCAATCGTCGAAAAACCAGACAACAGCATGCCGTTATTAACCTGAGTAAAAAGCAGTTTAATAATCATGATCGTGCAGAGTTATCAGATGAGGCTACTGACAAGCTAAAAGGTAAGCAGCTGACATTCAGTGCCTTTGAAGGCAGTAAAGAAAAGCTGGCCGATCTCATGAGCGAATTAAGCGAAAGTAGTGCTAAAGAACTATCAGGGAAAAATACAGGTAAAAAACAGACTGTTGAAGAACAAGTTGCTGAAATCAAATCCGATGCATATGACTTTGCAGATATGACTGATCCCAAATCAGCTTATCTGCTGACTTGGCACAACTCCAGCCACTACGCTCTGATTATCGGTAATGGTGTCACTGACCCGCAAGAAGGCTTTTCAGGTTCAAACCGGTTTGTTAACTGGCAACGGCAAACTTGTGATTCAGTGATGAGTACCATGTTTCAGCAAGCATTTGATGTCCAGATGACACCACTGAATGGTCAACATGTACCTTATACACAAGAATGCCATTTAAATGGAAAACCCACGGTTTTTGAGCTTCACGGCGTAAATACTTCAGACATGCAAAAAACCTGGAATCAAATACAGGTCAATGAGCAGTATCAGGCACTATCCAACGATTGCACCAAAGTGACTGCAAGAGTATTACTCAGTGGTCTTGATGAAAAGACGAAGAAAATCATCGGAGCGCCAAGACTCGGTATCTGGTCCGCTCACAATATGGACGTTCTTACAAGCCGGTTAATAAAACATTCGAAAGATCAGGAGCTTCCGGAACCAAATGCCCCCCTTATTCCAGACTCTGTCTACGAAGCAGCTACTGGTATGACAGAAAAAGCAGGAGCTACAGCAGTAACTGTTGCAAACGATCTGAGCCTAAGCCTAACTCAATGGCTTGGCCAAAAAGCAGGTGAGTTTTATAACAAACTGACTCTGGAAACAGTGTAATACCTTCACTCCAGGTTCGGAGTCACCTCCGTGTCTCGAACCTTCTTTTTTTTTAACTCCTCATTATCACTGTCCATGCATTCAACCTCTTGTGAAGATCTGAATCACATTACCGATGAATAACCAAGAATAAACAGAAAAGCATAAGGACAGGATTGTCATGGGGAATACAGTTGATGGAACTCAATCTCCAGCTCCGGTCCCACCTCAACCAAAAAAGCCCCAAACTTCAGAAGGCCAGTTTGAACAGAAATCAGTTAAATCTGTGTTGGCAGAAGCTTCTCTTTCCACCGATGTCGCTAAAAGCAAAAACCCTGTTCCAGTCACAACCTTTCATGAACGTGTAATCAATCAACAGGGTGTTAGCAATAAACAAAAAACCATTCCAGAATCCATTGACTGTGGCGTGAAGGTCAATTTTCACAGTGTATCAGAGCCTGTCTATTTCAAGAAAACAGAAAAAAGTGTTCTGCCAGATGAGACTCCAAAAGCTCCCGTCACCTATGAAATGATGTCCATACCGATGAAAGAGCGTATTGCGACCGGCTCAAATGGTTTTGTTCAAAGCGCCCGCCTCAACGGTAAAGAAGATGTTGTTATGAAGCGCTCGTACTGTGCACAGGGCGTCTGGGATGAGAAAACCTACACTGTCTATTTTTCCGCCCCCGCTATATCCAGAGAGGCGGGTATTCTCACCGGTTTAAAAAATATGGCCAGCGATCATCCTGGCTACAAAAACATTGTCCCTTTTCGTGGTTCTGGCGTTACATCAATAGGGGAACCTCTGATCCTGCTGACCAGAGCGGATGGAGCCCTCTCAGAGCAACTTTTAGAAAAAGCAAAAGATCCGAAACAGCCTCAAATACCAGGAAAACCTCTGCCTTTTGACAAAACGCTCGGCTTTGCTCAAGACCTATTTTCCGGCCTTTCCTGTCTCGCTTCCCTGCAACTGGTTCATCAGGATCTTAAACCGGAGAACTTGCTGTTTAAAGACAATACCCTTTGGATTGCCGACTTTGGTGAGTCAACCTGCCATGAAGGTTTTGCGGCGATGGGTATTCACGGAAATCAATTAACCATGTCAGAGCGAAGGGCTGGCACAGGTGCTACAAAACCTTTCTTCCTAACTTATGAAGAACCCACTCCGGCTACTGATATCTGGGCAGGCGGCCTTGTCGTTCTACAAATGCTCAACCCGGCAAAAGCTGAGAGTTACATTAATCGCATAAACAACCAGCCCCTGAAGGACAAAGGGAAAAATGGCATCTCATTCGACAAGCTAACACCAGAACAGTTGTCCGAACTCAAAACTCATTGTCAGCAAACAGTGCAGGCGTTTATCGATGAGAGTCTAACTGGCGCTAATCAATCGCACCGACCTGCGATGAAAGTGCTTCTTAACCGCTTACTCGATCCAGATCCCGGTTCTCGCATTTCAGCACTGGACGCCTGTGAACAATTAAAGGTTATGACGCAAACCTTGAAAGCCAAACCATCAGACAGCCCTTCATAAAGAACAATCAGGCCAATGCTTCCTGCCTGACATGAGTCTCCAGCAGGTAGCTCTGAGTAACTTCCCAGATCTTACGAATTTTCGTTAGTAGCTCCAACTGGCACTAAAGCAAAACCCGTATCTTCCGCTTTTTTCTTCAGCTTGTTCATCATTCTGTTTTTATTTACTGTTGATGGCACTCAACAGCTAAAAATCAAGCAAAATAAATTGCTATTCTATTTTTTCGACTTACGCTTCAGTCAACTCAGTAATAATTTAATTAGGCATTGTGATGAAACCTGAGCGGCCGGTGTTATGGTTTACTTTTTTGATAACGTTGCTCATATTAATTCTACCTTCTGCAACATTCGCCGCATGCCTGAACTGCGGAAAGCTAATTGAAAACAGGGATCAAGACAACAAGGAATTTTGCTCTGAATGCGACAAAAAACTGGATGAAGTTCACTCAAAACTATCAAGCAAGTTACTGTCAGCAGCAAAAAAGGCGAATCAAGTAACGGATACATCACAAGAAAAAGGTGACAATCTCTTTAGTAGATACATCGAAAATACACAGCTTCCTGAAGGTGGCTATCCTGATGGCGGAAGTGAACTGTCTATTCATTACTCTGAACCCGTGCTGGCTCTATTCGAAGGTTTTATAGCTCAATATCCAACGGACATGAGGCTCCCATTCCCATCAATGGAATTTGAAAGCCACCATATCCATACAGAATATCATCTTTTATTTACAGATCGAGAACTCAAAACTTTACTGCAACTGTATTACCCTATTGCAGAAATCTACAATCAAGGCATGCCCGATAACAAAAAAAATTATGCAACAATTCTTAGAGCTCTATGGCGTTCAGCGTATTTCATAACACGGGAAGGCTTACAGAGATTTCAATCAAATCAAAGTATGGAGTATTTCATAGGGACAGCTCTTCATCTTATCTTAAAAGAAATCATGTTTTCTTCTGGTACAGGATCTAACCATAACTTTCTTACAACACTAAATTGTGCGATATTGAATTGTAGAACTCCAGCGTCTTATGCACTAAGTGAAGATACTGATCAAAATCCTCAGCACAGTGTGAACTTTGATATCATTTATTCCAGTTTTGACATGTTACGCCATCATTTATCTCATCAGGTTGTGTGGCTAGAGATCGATCCGGGATTGATATCTCGACAAATTGCTGATTTAGAGCGCTCAGGCGCAACGCCTCAACAAATCGCTGAAATAAAGAATTTAGAAGAAAATCCTAAACCACTCGTTGATATAGCAGGTGTTATCAGAAGCTCAAACAATACACCTGTGCGGTACGTGATACACCTAATGTACGCCAGAGTAACGATCGTCATTCCTCTAGCGAGCTTAGTAAAAGATGTTGTTAGTTTGCTCTTAGCTTATAAAACCCCTACACATTCGCTCTACAAAGATTTTCCATCCAATTGATCTCAGTCATATCTCTATTGACCGCATAAATAACTCGTTTTTGAAGGGCAATCAGACCACCGCTTCCTGCCTGACATTAGTCTCCAGCAGGTACTGATAAAGCCCTTCATAACTCTCCCGGAGCTTGTGACCAAAAAGAGGATCAGAACTACCCAAAAGCTCTTGCTGTGCCAGCTCCAGATCTTTAGTGGTCAGGTAAGTTTTCATCGCAGGAATCATCACACGATTTTCTTTCAGAATATGAGATTTCTGTAGACTCACATAATCCTCATAACTATTGATCAATTTTTTAACCGGAACAGGGTGGTCTTCAGAGATGGCCTTGACGATTTCCACTAACTCTATGGTTAACGCTTTAATTCGATCATGTTCCTGATCGATTTCAGCCATTGTTTGTAACAATTCGCTATCAGTTACTCTTGGCTTCAGTCTTTCCAACAGCTGGCTTTCAAGTGGGTGGTGGAAACTGTCCGGATAGTTTTGCAGGTAATCCAGAGCGTCCATGATAATGATCAGCCTGGGCATCCGATCACTGTCTGAGTCATAGCCCTTGATTTCGTAATCAACAGCCTGCAACAATTTAAGAATATGTTCGTGGTCAACAGTGATTCGTTCGATTAATTTATCCATATTGCCTCCCTATTTTCACTCTCTATTCTGAGCCTACTCCCACGAAGCTATTGGCGACCAGCTTAAATCAAAAAACTCTTGATGCAGATCAAAAACAATCTGCGATTCACAGAGTAATTACTCCAATCGGCTCATTCACTTTACGCCCCAGAATCCATTATGCTTAAAGAAACAACCTATTCGGGCCGTCAGACGATGAATCCAACAAGAAACCTGCAGGTCGAACAGTTACAACAATGGCTAACAGAGACCAGTGACTCTGCATCCGCTTCTGGCCACCTGAAGACAGGCCTGACGACTCTGGAGCATTGTGATGACGGCTTTCGATATGAGTTAAGGGTGTTGAAAACGTTCAGAAACAAACCATCAGGCAACGTTGAGAGAGGTGCTGTTCAAAATCCGTTTCTACCTTATGAACCGGAAATGTACGTTGCCAGTTTAGAATCAAGCCATATTCTGCTGTTGAACAAATTCTGTATTGTAGATAACCACTACCTGATAGTGACTCCGGAATATGAAGAGCAGGAAGCCCTGTTGGCAGAAAAAGAATTTCAGGCGGTTGCTGAAGTCATGCCTGCTTTTCCACAACTCATTTTTTACAACTCCGGTCGGGATGCAGGGGCCAGCCAACCCCATAGACATCTACAGGCTATGCCTGTCACTGACCTCCCCATAGCTAAAGCATTGAGAGCACTGCCTAACAGCCCGGAGCAATTGAAAGCTCTGCCATTCAGACATCTGATCAGCAGAATTGATCACAAGAATCTTGTTAGCTCTGCCTACGCTCTGTACCTGGAAATGCTCAACCAACTTGATATTCTGAATTCTGATGGCCACCCCGGCCCTTACAATCTTTTAATGACAGCAGAATGGTTAATGGTGATACCGAGAACCCATGGTAGATTTGAAGGAGTATCCATTAATTCACTTGGGTTTGCCGGACTTTTACTGGCAAAGAATCAGCAAGCCTGCCAGGCATTGCGTAATGCGACGCCATCCCAGGTACTCAAAACCGTGACAGAGTAGTAGTATTCGCAGCATCTCTAACGACCGACTTAACATCAATGGCTAAACGTTCAGGCTCAGTTGATATGATCTCTTACGGGATCTACACCACTTGGGATTCAAAATCCAAAGAACTACCAAAAATACAGGAATTCACCACTCTTATCCCTGCCCAGCTTGATAAGGAATTTGGCTTTATTGTCAAAATCAAGAAAGCAAAGGGCGAGCAGGTGCGTTTTTGTATTTATCATCCAGATATTCCTGATGACGATGGCGAAGTAATGCCTCCCTTTGAAGGAATTGAGCATATAGACGACAATGAGTGGAAATTCTATTTGGGTGATACTATCTGGGCTCCAGTCAGCAATAAAACCGGAAACTGGCGAATGACTCTGGAAATGCAGGGAAAGGTTGTTGCCGAGAAGATCTTTACTGTTTTCGAATAAAGCAGTTCTTGACGACATTTTAAATTAAAATACATTGTGCCCTGCCAACACGCTCTTACCGGCTACAGTTCTTTGTTGGCAGTAATTCCTCAACCACATTGCAATATGGGGGATACTATCTTCCTCATAAGCTTCGCCAGGGAAAAAATCATGAAACCCCTTGCCCTGCCAGTATCTCAGATAAGTATTTAGTGTTCATGGCCGCTCTTTTTTTGCTTCCGCTTCAAACCTGCTTTAAAATTTTTTGTATTGTTCAACATATTAATTGCTACATGGCGAAATTCAGAAAGTAATTCAGCAGCATTACCTCTTCTAATTCGACAATCATCTTCGTTCATTCCAACATCCGATTTCCAATTTCCAATTTCCAATTTCCAATTTCCAATTTCCAATTTCCAATTTCCAATTTCCAATTTCCAATTTCCAATTTCCAATCTTGGCGTGGGTCATAAATAACAGAAAGTTTATTCATCAAATCCAGTGCGTTCATTTATCAGACATCCAAATCTTTTTTTATTATAAGACATTGAATATCTATATTGCCATATAATCGCTTTCTCTAAAAGCCTAGAGGCTAGTGGTTGTAAGTGGTTTCATGATTTCCCCTGTTGCAAGAAGATATATTCTTAACTACTTTCAAGGCTCATTATTGATAGTAAGAAAGGCTTAGCTTATGCTGAAGAAAAGTACAGTTCTCTTTATATTGATAGTGTGCAAAAGTACAGTTACATTTGCAGGTTATGGTTCTGCTGAAAATAGGGCTTTAAACCTTATCCCTTTGGTTTTCTTTTACTCAATATATACATCTTCTGACTTATTAATATCATATCCGATTGGCAAGGGTGGTGAGAAACAAGAAGATGTGAGGAAATCGAAAGAAAGCAATAAAGGAGGTAGTTCAGATAGTTCTAGCACTATTGGTCGAGCTACTGGCACTCAAGGTAGCTTACAAAATCAGCATACTGATGATGAAGGTGATGATGAACCGCCTTTGCCTCCTGAAGATGATAAAAAAGAGCCTTATGGAGCAGAATGCTTACCATTTCCTCTGCAAAAAGTTGTACAAGCAGGAGAAGCACCTATTAGCTTTACATTTCAAGTGAAAAAAGAAGATTTACTGGTGAACTCTGGTAATTCATCTTGGTACCGAATGACTCTCACACAGGGATCAGGTTTTCTTCAAATATCTCTGCATTGGTATTGGAAGGATCGTAAAGGTCTTTCTTTATGGCCAATAGCAAGAACCTCAGAACCTTTACCAGATTCTACAGTGGTTTTTCTAGGAGACTTAGAAGAAGATCCTGGATCTAGTTCAGACTTTATTCATTTAACTGGAGAGCTTCCTTCAGATAGTCAAAGTATTCTCTCTGAATTAAACGTTGAGGTACAACTACTTGATGATAATGACCAAGTCTTATCAAATGTATTTTTTTCAATGTTTAATAGTTATGATTATTTACTTCAAGCAACTTATCCTTTAGGATTAAATGGTCTTGATATGTTCAACCATCAATCAAATATTCATAAAAGTTTTTATAATCCTTTTGCACGAATTGCAGATCCTACACCTTTTCCAGATTGTGACCAGTGCAACTCTATTGCTGATGCAATGCGTAGCTATCAACGGTGGTTAGATTTTATAAATGAATATGTAAAAGATCATGAAGCATTGAAGTTGAGAGTAATAATAAAAAGCAAAGAGCAATAACTCAACGCAGCCTAAATCGGGTAAGGACTGGTCTCTCTCCAGCCCTGAACATGTGGATTGATCAATTTTGCAAGCTCTTCAAGAGAGTACAATGATCGTTTCGTGGGAATTTCCAACGCCCTTATCTTGTCTTTGATTCGCTGGGCAGACGCCTTGCTCATCGCAGGCAAGAGGTTGGGGCAGGGAAAAATCATCAAACCCCTTGCCCTGCCAGTATCTTAGATAAGTATTTAGTGTTCATGGTCTTTTTTTTTGCTTCCGCTTCAAACCTGCTTTAAAACTTTTTGTATTGTTCAACACATTAATTGCCACATGGCGAAATCCAGAAAGTAATTCAGCAGCATTACCTCTTCTCCCTCAGATTTGAAATCGAATTCTCTATAGAAGGCTGACTGACACCCGCTGACTCAATCACCTGAGGGTTCAATTGGCGGTACGTGGTTGAAGAAGGCTGTCAAGCCAATGATTTCAACCCTGCATCAACTCAAATGCATGTTGTGCCGCAGGAGCTCCACCGGTATTTCTCAGAGGTACAGCACGGGTACAGCCAATAAATTTAGCGTCAACCAGTGTTTGGGTGTGAACAATACCATGTTAGCGTTCATCAATTTTTGATCTAAAACTAGAAGGTCATGAAAAGTCTTCTAAACTTTTTCAAGTCAGGGAACACAAAATACTCAAAAACCAAAATACTTATGGTCATGATCAAACTAAAAAATACTTTTCGAACCTTATTTTCATTACTCATCGGTACAAACTGCTCTGCATTAATCTGTACAATTTTTTTTGCATTAATCTGTACAAACTGCTTTGCATTAAATAGTGCAGTATCTCTACAATCTCTCGATCAGTATATACATGAAAAAAATCTCGTTCGGTGGGGTGAGCTAATGACTGCATACGTCAATCACTCGCCATCTCATAGAAAATTCGATATTGATAGTCTGTCTTTAGAATATCCAATAAAAACCGCCTTGAATCAGATGAGAGAACAGTGCAGAAAAAGCCGGGGCATTTCTATTGATTGCGATCCAAAAACGCTGTCTCTGTTAGCTTACACTGTAACAGCCTATAAACATCGGCTAGATATAAACCGTAACAATCATAACCAACTACAACTTGCATCCATAGCATTTCCAGTCGCTCTCTCTGTGCCTTTTATACTACTCTCAGATTGCAGTTCAAATAAACCAGCTGCACTACCAAAAAAAGTTTTTATAGCGTTTTCTTATTTCGCTTATTTATCTATTGTTATTTCTGCAGGCTGGCTTCTTCCAAGAAACGTATATAATCCGAATGATATCGATGATTTCGATCATCACCTGAAGTCAATAAACGATGGTACATTTTTAAACAATCCAATTAAAATTGTAGAAAGATACTTGGCTATTTATTCACAGTGACACATCTAAGTGTGCAGACATACGTAATCAAATATCTAATCAGTCATTTACCCGCCTGCTGCGGGCAAATGACATATGAATTTACCTGTCTGAGTACTTATTCGATAAAGAACACTGCAATTTTTCAGTCACTCTCTATAGGTATAAGTAGAGATTATAGATAGAAATAGACGCATCCGGTTAAAAGCTGGCTTTTAACGCCTGATCAATGTCCGCAATAATATCATCGATATGCTCAATACCAATGGAGAGTCGAACCATGTCTTCACTGACACCCGCTGATTCCAGTTCTTTCGGGCTCAACTGTCTGTGTGTGGTTGAAGCCGGATGGCAGGCTAATGATTTAGCATCGCCAATATTGACCAAACGTAAAATCATCTGCAAGGCATCGATAAATTTACCGCCTGCTTCTTTACCACCTTTGATACCAAAACTAACGACACCGGATGCTTTACCACCGGTAATCTTCTGAGCCATTTCATAATAAGGGCTGCTTTCCAAAGCCGCATAATTTACCCAGCTGACTTGCGGATGTTGTTCAAGATGCACCGCTACCTTTTCGGTATTTTCGCAGTGACGTTCCATTCTCAAAGCTAACGTTTCCAAACCCTGCATCAACTGGAATGCACTTTGTGCAGCAAGCGCTCCACCGGTATTTCTCAAAGGCACCACACGGGCACGGCCAATAAATGCAGCAGCACCCAGTGCTTCGGTGTAAACAACACCATGATAGGACGGGTCCGGTTCGTTCAAAATGGGGAAACGCTCTTTATTGGCTTTCCAATCAAACTTACCGCTATCGATAATGGCTCCACCCAGAGTAGTACCGTGACCACCGATGTATTTGGTCAGTGAGTGCACCACGATATCGGCACCATGCTCTATTGGACGACAAAGTGTCGGTGTCGCTACGGTATTATCGACAATCAGTGGTACGCCATGGCGATGAGCCAATTCAGCCAGTTTCTGAATATCAACAATATTACCGGCTGGGTTACCAATGGATTCGCAGAACACCGCACGGGTGTTCTTATCAATCAAGGCTTCAAGACCGGCATAGTCATCATGGGAAGCGAAACGGACATCAATACCTTGTCTTGGAAACGTGTGAGCAAACAGGTTGTAGGTACCGCCGTAAACCTGGCTAGTAGAAACAATATTACAACCAACATCGGCAATGGTCTGAATAGCGTAGGTAATCGCCATCATGCCTGACGCCAGACTCAATGCCGCAATACCGCCTTCCAGTGCGGCCAGTCGGGCCTCCAGAACAGCATTGGTCGGGTTCATTATTCTGGAATAGATGTTTCCAGGTACTTTCAGATCGAATAAATCAGCACCGTGCTGGGTATCATCAAAGGTATAGGAAACCGTTTGATATATAGGAGTAGTCGCAGCATTAGTCGTCGCATCGCCTTCATATCCGGCGTGCAGGGCAAGAGTTTCCGGCTTCATGTCCATTCCCTGATGTCTGGTTGTTTGTATGAACGGTTGATCATACAAGACAGTTGACGAATGTCATCACTCATTTGATGAATATGCCGGTCACTTTTTTTTGTTTTCAGTGAGTATCTTTTAAACAAACCGGTATCAGAATACTCGATACAAAGTCACTCCTATTCAAATTATCGATGGACGAAAGAACTAAGTCTTGACTGTCAAATAGATCCATTTGCTATAGCTACAATGAAAGCGCAGAAATAAAAGCTAACAAAAAGCCGAAATCACACTCAATTTCCCCTAGTAGCAAAAGATCAGCCACCCATCCACTACGGTTTATCCCTATAGCCGACTATGTGAAGCCAACTACTTTTTCCTGAGGTTCAACCAATCAGGTAGCTCATTATGTACAAGAGAATCGCAAGAAGTATCCTTGTTCCATTGTGCGCAGTTAGTAGCATTGCGTTTGCCGCATCACAAGGCACTTTAGCCAGTACGGCAGAGGGTGGTTCTTCAGGTTCAATCGCCGTTGAATTCAGCGTTGCCGATAAAATCAAAATATACAATCTCAGGGACGTTACTATGTCTCTTGCGAAAAATAGGGAGAACGGTGAGATTGTCTCAAGTTTGTCAACGTTCAGTGTCTATCGTAACCAGAAAGGCGATGACTACAACATCACTTTCACATCAGCCAACCTAAGCGCAGATGGGCAAAGCGGCTTTTATCTAAGTGGTACTGGTACTAGTATTGATGCTGATGATGGTGCTGATCCAGATACAACACTACTTCCCTATACAATAGAGCTGTTTGATAATGCAAACGGAGACGGCGATCCGGTAAATGTTAAGCACGGTGCAAAAGCATCAGCGCTGCAATCAACGGTGCAGACTTCCTCAGGACAAGAAGTGTCCACATCCATGAAACTGACCGTTAATAATGCCAGTAATCTTGCATCTGGTACATTTACAGACACCTTAACCATGGTAGTAAGTACCGAATAGTGCCTTTTCTGTTTTTCAGGCACTTCAAGTTCACACTAAATATGATTAAACAGTGTGAAACTGAAGTGCCTTCATTCAGGTTATTCCTGTTTATCCTCGCTGCTGCATATCAAAATCTTGCACAATCCGAGTATCATGAGCATCTTTATGTGCAAAATTTTCCACACATCATGAATCTGGAACGCTGGAATGGTAAACACGATGTATACCGGCAATCTGACTCAATATGCCTCGGTTCCAACTCCAGCGACACTAACAGTAACGAAGCAGTTACTACTGCTCGTGTTCGTTTACAAAGTTATCACTCTGGAAAATACCCTTATGGGCTAAAACATTCTGATGATGACAAACAGATACTACCTATAGAAATAGCGTTTGCTCAAAACTCCAATCATCAGAAAACAGTATTCGAGCACTCGAGTCACTACATTCGAATACCTAATGTACAATCAAACTGTGCCATCAAAGATTTTAATTTTCAGGTTTTTATTTCAGAGAAAGAACTGATCAGATTTTCTCCCGGAGAGTATCAGAATCACTTTGATTTTTTTGTTGAGAATGAAGAAGGAACCTATTTAAGTCGACGTTTTCAAGTCAAATTAACGATACCAAGATTGGTCAAAATTGGTTTTTCCGGAGACATTAATATAAATAATAAATCGTCTGGCGGCTACAGGGTTGGTGCAACAAACGCCTGTGTCTACACCAACGATGGAGGGCAGTATCGAATAAGAGCAGAAAGCAATAACTTCCAGAACGGTAGTTATCAATTATGTTCAGGTCAAAAGGAGAGAGATTGCGAATTTGCTAACATTCCCTACGAGATCCGTTATCAAGCTTATTCAAATAAATCATTTAAATTCAATCATCCTGGACATAAAAGTAATTCCCTACCTGGCTCGAATAATTATTTCTCTTTTTGCACAGAATTCAATGCCAATGCAAACATTCAAGCGGTAGTCCATGACTCTTTACTGCATACAATGCTGAGCGGTGTTTATTCGGATATCGTGACCCTGATTGTAGAACCTGATTAGCTCTGTAGTTTTACTGATATAAAAACATATTTATAGAAGAAAAAAAAACGAGTAAGAACTAGTACATGATTCGCTTTATTGTGAGACTGATTACATCAACTGCTTTTTGTTTATCTCTGTTTTTTCTCAGAACAGTTATTGCTGAAACCGTTTTAACCGAAGTCCCGGCAGGGTTTGAATCTTTAAATCAACCAATGACGTCTATCATTGACGTTTACTTTCAAGGGCAGCTATTAGCTACTGCATCCGCCACATTTACTTCAGACACTATTCTCTTCGCAACACCCGATACTATTTTAATTCAAATTTTAAATTTGAAAGACAAACACACTGTTCTCGCACACTTGTCTGGCTGGATATCTAGCCACTCAAGGTATCTATGCTACGCCCCAACCCAGAAAGACTGTGGGTTAATCACACCGGATGTCATCGGGGTTATTTTCGACGACCAATCATTCAGGGCTGACCTGTTCATTAATCCGAATTTTCTAGAATCTGTGGAGAAAGCGTCTGTCTACTTGCCCGCTTCCACCTCAGAGATAGGCCTGTTGCAAGGGGTTGTATTCAATTATTCAGAAAGTTCTCAAGCGGATGGTCAAACCTACAATCTGTCAGCCAATACGCTGATTGGCTGGCAACAGGAACACCTGGAAAGCAGCTGGAGTATCGCTCAACAACAAAACTTAAAGATCCAGAGCCTTCTGTGGGCTTACGACAACATGGGCATGCGCTACTCGGCTGGCTATTTACGATCAGGTTTTGCCAGTTCCGGTTTTTTATTGAGCCATGACTTAGCTGGCATCAGCTTTGGCAGTTCCGATAACACATTACTGAGTAAAGACCACTCCAGCTCGACGCCACTGGAAGTAATAATGCCTGATAGAGGCATAGTCGAGGTTTTCAGGGATCAGCGACTTATTCACAGCGAGCTTCTGGATGCGGGCTACCAAGCGATCAATACCAGTGGTTTTCCCAACGGAACCTATGAAGTAGAGATAAAAATCAGAACGACCGGGGGGGCGACCCTTCGAAGTGAAAAAAGAATGTTTGTAAAGCAAAGCAGAATCAAAACCGGTGATGATAAAGCCTGGTTTCTTGAAGCAGGCCAGACCCTCCATTACTCAAATTCATTGCTACCTGAAACATCCAGACAGATTACTATCAGAGCCGGCTATGAACATGGATTGACCCAGAACACAGGCGTTCGCTGGTCACTTGCCTCTTCACGTTCAGAGCAGGTTGCAGAAGTAGCTGTTGCCTACTTTCTTCCGGGACTCTCATTAAACTCGGGAGTGCTGACAGGACTTCAACAACAATTGGGAACTTACCTGTCCATTGACTGGAACGGATCACGAACGGTCTGGCTTAACGCTGAATCCAGAAGGCTGTGGCATCAGGTGGATCAGACTGAAACTATCCATACTCACAAACAGAAACTGATCAGTTATCAAAAAGTGTTCGATACGGTCACTCTTGGTTTACCTGTCAGAAATGGTTATATCACCGCTCGCTATAGTTATCGGGAGAATCCTAGCAGCAGTGAACACCTGAAGACACTTACTTTTCATAGTAACCTCCTAAAAAGCCGCAGCAATTCACTGCGGATGGATTGTAGTCTTACTGAATCGGAAAACAGGCTTAGCTTTCAGCTGTCTCTGAACCTGGTACTGGATTTCTACAACCTGAATCATCAGGCCAGAGCACAATATGCCGAAGTCCAAACAAACAAGCAGATCAGTCGCGAACTTCGCTCAACCTATGAGAGCGAATGGCAAGACAGCAATCAGGACAGGCATACCGATCAAACAGCCAGATTTGGCATTGATATAACGGAAAACAGTAGAAACGTATTCGGAACCTACGACAACACATCTCGACTCGGCAACCTGTCGATGGCTTTCAACCACTCCCAACAGGAAAACAGCTCTGACGTGTTCGGATATTCAGGTTCTTTCAGTACCTCTTTGTCTGTCAGCAAAAAGGGAATCGCACTGGGTGGGGCTGATAGAACCAACAGTGCCATTACTGTCTATATTGAGAACTCCAGTTCATCTGACGTGTTCAGAGTTTTAGTCAATGAACAGTTTGCAGGCTTTGCCGAAGGAAACTCTGCTACAACCATTCCTCTGAGCCCATTCAATACTTATCGAGTAAGACTGGAAAACACCGATGGTAGCCTTTACGAGTTCTCGGGCAAACAATCAACCGTTACTCTTTATCCGGGAAATATTGAGCATTTCTCTTTTCAAGTGTGGAAAAGTATCACTTTGTTTGGCCAGATCGTGGACAGTAAAAATAATTTCAATGCAAATTACTGCGCTTACTCTAAAGAGTTTATTTCCTGCTCCAATGAGTTTGGGTTGTTTCAGGCTGAGCTGTCAGACAAAGAAACCAGTATCACGCTTAAACGAGCAACTCAAAGCTGTTCTGTCCCCATTGATTCTGGCAAGGCTGTAGAAGGTTTTCTGGATTTAGGTACTATTATTTGCCCTTGAGCAAAGCAGTATCGTTCACGGACTTTATGGTTTTCGATGTCTCATAACGACCGTCAAAAATAGCAAATTTAACCTCTCCCTCTCCAGTAAGATCAACACTCCATGATTGCCCTGTATAGAGCCTCTTGTTCTTCCATATAGACGTGCATTCGTCTTTACTGGCGCATTGTCGGCCTCGACGAAGCATTACATTCGAATTCCCTGTATTGGACAATTCAAGCTTATTTCCTCTTATGACTCCATCCACCTTGAAAACCGGCTGGCTTGGTCGAACAAACACCAGAATTTCATAAGCGACTAGCAGCTTAACCATCTGTTTCTGTTTCTGTTCTTTCAGGGGCCCCGTCACTGGTCGAAAAAGTACACGGTATACCTTCTCTTCCGTAAGATTATTTTCTCGATTGAACAACCTCACAACACGCTCACCCTGAGGTTTGATACTGGATTTATGAGGCGTAGCCATCAACTTCATTTCTTCAGACGTCGTAGCCAGAATTTTCTCTTCATTTGGCCTTCCCGGATTGAGTACTCGGTAGACTTCTGTTTGAAGATAAAGCGTTTCATTAGCAAGATTGCTGACCTGTACGTCCTGCCGCTTCCAGCCTTTCTTATCGAAATAGACAATGGAACGATCAAGGCTCATATCTGCCAGCAGTCCACTGGCATTTAAACCAAGAATCAAAGTGACACAGCAAAATAATGATTTCATGATGATATTCAGTACTGGAAGTAACTGAAAAGATAGACTGTTTGGTTACGGATGCCATTTAAGAGAGCGATACGAACGAAAAAGCCCGACACAAGTGCCGGGCTTTTTTTAAACCTGAGTTCGGTAGAACTGAAAATCAGATCTCGTTCAGCATTTCAGCAGCAGAACGGTAAGGCAGGTTTTGTGCTTCTGCAACTTCTTCACAAGTCACAACACCTTTGGCTACGTTCAAGCCATTCAGCAGGTGAGCATTGTCTGTCAGTGCTTTGCGAGCACCTTTGTTAGCCAACTGCATAACAAATGGCAGAGTCGCGTTGTTTAGAGCCAGAGTTGATGTACGAGCAACCGCACCAGGCATGTTAGCTACACAGTAGTGCACTACGCCGTCAACAATGAACGTAGGCTCTGCGTGTGTAGTGGCCACGGAAGTTTCTACACAACCACCTTGGTCAATTGCTACGTCAACAATAACGGAGCCTTTCTTCATACGGCTGATGTGATCACGGGTAACCAGTTTAGGGGCAGCAGCACCTGGCAGCAATACACCACCGATGACCAAATCAGCAGACAGTACATGCTCTTCAATAGAATACTGAGTAGAGTAAACGGCCTTGATACGATTTCCGTATTGGTCGTCCAGTTTACGCAGAGTGTCCACGGAACGATCCAGAACAACAACTTCAGCACCCATACCAACAGCCATGGCTGCCGCATTTTGGCCTACAACACCACCACCAATAATAACGACTTTCGCAGGCTCAACGCCCGGTACGCCGCCTAGCAGAACGCCACGACCGTCCTGAGCTTTCTCCAGGCAGTGTGCACCAGCCTGAATGGACATACGGCCCGCTACTTCTGACATTGGAGCCAGCAGAGGCAAACGACCACTGTTGTCGGTTACGGTTTCGTAAGCGATGCAAGTAGCACCGGAATTGATCAGGTCTTGAGTTTGTGGAGCATCAGGAGCCAGGTGCAGATATGTGAATAGCACCTGGTCTGCACGCAGACGAGCACGTTCAATAGCTTGAGGCTCTTTTACCTTAACGATCATTTCCGCTTTAGCGAATACTTCTTCAGCAGTGGCCAGGATAGTGGCACCTACTTTCTCGTAGTCTTCGTTGCTGAAACCGATACCGGCACCAGCCAGCGTTTCAACGATAACCTGATGACCATTATCAGTCAGCTCTTTTACAGCAGCAGGAGTCAGACCTACACGATACTCGTGGTTCTTGATTTCCTTCGGCACACCTACCAGCATATTCTTCTCCAACCGAGGTTGTTCTTTGGACTTATGTTCCAGTCTAAAGTCTTTTCGCCAGAAAAAGTCACTGTATTAAGACTTCTTTAAGCAAATATCACTATCAATTAAAACTTTCACAAAGTAAAACATCGGTAGTCATAAAAGAGCGTTACCAATACCTAACAATTACCACGTTAAGCATCGTGTAAAGACTGTATAACCGCAATAAAAACTGCCTCATGTCAAAAAACCGTAATATGCCGGTGCTATTCTACTCGCCGAAACCAATGCAGCTCTCGCGTTTCATTCATCGGGTTTAGTAACACATTGTCACATTCACTACTCAGAGTTGCCCTGGATCCCTTATTGATGTCACAAGCAGGAGGCTGAAATGACCGACCCTCAATGTATGCTGGAATATCTCGATCGCGTGGGCGTAGACGTAAAGAAGTTCACCGATGAGAAAGCATTAAAGTCGGAATACCTTCGCCATATTTACCGGGTAGATGCCCGAGACACTTTGATCGATACTGACGGTAAGCTGAAAGGTCGCTCGAAGCACGCTCGTCAGCTGCTTCACTAATTCGTATGAGTGACTCGTACTCGATATCGGATAACTTTTTTAACAGTTCTTCTGATAGCTCTTCTGATAGCTTTCCTGACTGGTAAAGTGGAATTAATACCAATCAGGAAAACGCTGTAATAGACAGCAGTTACTTCTTCTCTGCCTGATTGATCTTCATATCAGTGGCTGTGCCGGTCATGACGTTATGGATAACAATGACCAAGCCGTTCCAACCATTTTCTATGGCTCTCGCTTCTCATGGCGTGACGGTTTTTCTGTTTTCTGGCAACAACGACCACCGCTGAATAGCAGCAGGCTCTTCGCTGCGTTGAAAGGCTGACCAAAGTTAAAGGCTGGCAAAAAAGTGTTTACCCTCTGAGCTTTCAAGTAGACTGCAGTCATGGATGTCTTAATTTGGATACTGCTTGGGGCGGTAGTGATATGGTACTGGTCTGATACCAGTAAAGCCCGCGAAATGGCCATTCAACATGGTCGACGAGCCTGCAAGGATATGAACCTGCAATTTTTGGACGGAACCGTAGTCCGCTATTCGACTCGCCCAAAGCGAGCTCCCGGTGGCCAAATGGTTTTGTGCCGTGATTTCAGTTTTGAATTCACCAATGACGGCATTCGCCGTTACCCGGGGCATATTCAACTTCTGGGTGGACGACTTAAAATGATGGATCTGGATTATGCCGCAAAAGAGCAGGATTCTCCGTCTTCCAACCTGATCCTCGAAACCGAGTATCATCTGGAAGCAGCTAAGGATCGAACCTCAACAGTGATCAGCTTATCTGATTATAAAAACAGCAAAAATAACTAACTGCGCCAGTCACTGATTCAGCTTCTTTCAATAGTTATACCCAAAGGATTTGGAGATGTGAGTAGGCGGAAAAAGAGCAAAGTTTATAGGCCTTCGGGTTCCATGAGCCTACGAAAAGTAGGTGATTGGAGTGAACGACGACTGCATGGATGCAGGAGGTAGAGTAACGCAGGAGCAGTTACCGAGTGTAGCCAACGACCTCACATCTTCAAAGCCGACGAGTCTATGATAAAATAGCCTCATTTATTGATAGAGGTTGTATCCATGGCTTACGCCAGAGACCTGAAAAAAGGTCAAATTGTTCAGATTGAAAACCAATATTACGTTCTGCGCCAACAAGAATGTAAAAGCCCTTCCGCTCGGGGGGCCTCGACTTTATATAAGTTCCGCTTCAATTCCGTACCGGGTGGTCAGAAGCTGGATATGACCTGCACCGGCGACGATCAGTTTGCCGATGTCGACCTGCAGCGCCGTAGTGTTTCATTCTTGTATCGTGAAGGTGACGAGTTCACCTTTATGGACAGTGAGGACTACAGTCAACATCTGGTTAACTCTGCCACCATTGAAGATCAGTTACCCTACATGAATGACGGTATGGAAGGGTTGATTGCGCTCATCGTTGAAGGGCAACTTTTAGCGATTGAACTGCCGACAGCTATTGCTCTGGAGATTACTGACACCTCTCCGGCCATTAAAGGTGCTTCCGCAGCGGCTCGTACTAAAACAGCCGTACTGAGTACCGGGCTCGAAGTTCAGGTTCCTGAATATCTGAGCACCGGCGAAGTCATCAAAGTGAATACCGAAACCGGTAAATTCATGTCCCGCGCCTGACATCGCTCTTGCTTAAAGAGCTCGCCTTATTTTCTCGGGCAGCTCTTTTTAGACGACCAACACCATATTACCCAAACGCAACTCTGATAGTTAAATATGTCATTGGATGCATATAAGTCACTTGCGTATAGTGCGCGACGATATAAAAGATCGGTTTTTATAAACCTGATCAATAAAAAATTCGTCTGACGCATTCGCACCGAGGCTTACATGACCCGAAACGGGACTACAAAATTATTCGCTTTCTCAGCAGTTTTCGCTGCCATGATCCCAGCAATGCAGACAAACGCTGCAGGCTTTCAGGTAGGTGAACACAGTGCTGCTGGCTTGGGCCGTGCTTTTTCCGGTGAAGCCGCCATTGCTGATGATGCATCTGTAGTTGCCCGTAACCCTGCAGCTATGTCTTTTATTGACAGTCCTATGTTTACTGGCGCTGTCTCTTATATTAAGCCTCTTGTTGAAGTTGAGACTGCTCTCGGCAAAGACAAAGCTGTAGCCAATGAAGCTATTGTTCCTGTCTTCTACTATGTTGCTCCTGTTAATGACAAGTTGAGCTATGGCGTAGGCGGTTTTACAAACTTTGGTTTTACAACTGACTACAGCAATAGCTCAGGTGTAACAGCTGCAGCAGACTATTCAGAAGTTACGACGTACAACCTGAACGGTAGCCTGTCGTACAAACTGCGAGATAACTTGAGTATTGGCTTTGGTGCTAATGCTGTATATCTGAAAGCACAACTGACTAGCTCATTGAATTCTATGACTATCATGGATGTCAAAGGTGATGACTGGGCTTATGGATGGAATGCAGGTGTTTTCTGGGAGCCTGTAGTTGGTACTCGTTTGGGTGCAAGCTATCGTTCCTCTGTAAAAAGCACTCTTGAAGGTAAGGCTAAATCAGACCTTCAGTCAGTCTGGAACTATGATGGTTCTGTAGATCTTGAACTACCTTCCGTCGCAGAATTATCTATCTTCCAGCAAATCAATGACAAAGTCGCTGTCCATGCAAGCTATATGAAAACTGGCTGGTCTAGCTTTGAAACTATCCAAATTGATTTGGAAAATGGTGCTCAGGTACCAGAAGATAAACAAGGCTACAATGACAGCTCTCGCTGGGCTGTAGGTACCACCTATAACTATAACAATGCCTTGACGCTACGTGCGGGCTACGCTTACGACAACAGTCCTGTAGGCAATATTGACCGCAGCTTCCGTATTCCGGATACTGATCGTCAATGGTACAGCGTTGGTGCAAACTACAAAATCAGCAATGAACAAAGTGTTGATTTTGGATACGCCTTCCTGAAAGCAGACAAGGCCCTGATCGAAGATCATGCCGGTGCCAATACTATCAATGGCGAAGTCACCAGCGGCAACGCCCACATCTTCAGTATTCAGTACAACCAGACTTTCTAGTCAGTTGATGGTGTAACCGCAGTCTCGGCTACGGAAATTACCTAAACACCAAACCCGCTTCTCCGGTTAGGATAAGCGGGTTTGGCCGTTTGTAAGAAGATATTTCTATACGGCTCAAGCTTTTGGAGTTGTATATGAAGCCTGACAATCTGCGCCGTTATGATCTAAACCTACTGGTTATCCTGCACGTATTGCTGGATGAATGCAGTGTAAGCCGTGCAGCAGAACGCCTTCATCTCAGCCAGTCCGCCATCAGTCGTTCTCTGGGTCGTCTTCGGGATATATTTGAGGATGCACTTTTTATACGACGCCCTCATGGTTTACAACCTACGACCAGAGCTATAGAACTTCAGGCAGAGTTAGCCGATGTTCTGGGAATGGTTTCCAGAGTGGTCGCTCCTCCCGAATTTGATCCTTTTCGTTGCAGCCAGCAGTTCACTTTGAGCATCATGGAGCACCTCTCCATGCAAATAATGCCACCACTGTTAGCCAGACTCAGAAAAGAAGCGCCCGACGTCAAAGTACAGGTTTCACCCTGGTCACATCACAGCTTGAGTGATATGTCGACGGGTAAGCTAGACATGAGCATCAATATCATTCCACTGGAGCGACCTGACCTTCATCGACAAGTAGTCGGGCCTGTTGCCGCCAAGGTGCTCGTGTCCAGAAACCACCCTTACGCCAGACTTGAAAAACTGACCAGAGCACAATACCTTGCCTACCCCCATGTCAGTCTGACTATTGCTGAATACGCCGAAAATCCCTTTGCCAGTAAAATAGCCATGATGCTGGCAAACCGGGATATCATGCTTTCTACAGGTGATCCTCATCTGGCCTTTGAAGTTGTCAGCCAAACCGATGCGCTGATGATTGGTACCACCTCTCTCAGTTATCTACTGTTGGATCGTTATCAATTGAAAGCGGTCTCTCTGCCCGATGAAATGGCAGCATTATTCTCCCATTATCAACTGACTTGGCATCGTCTGATGAATCAGGATTCTGCTCATATGTGGCTTAGGGGCTTACTGTTTGAAGAATGTCAGAAACTATTGCAGGTAGAGATCAGTCAACGTGGCGCGGCTTAGGAATGTGAGTTCAAACACTTAATAACTCCCCTCTAACATCTTCATAGGAGGGGAGTTATTCATTTAACAGAGGTCTCTAATGACTGAGAATCTGCCCCAAAAACTGCTGCGTACGCTCTGAAGCAGGGTTGTTGAAGAACGTCTCAGGAGGCCCTTCCTCAATAATCTGTCCATCGTCCATAAAGATCATTCGATCGGCTACCGTTCTGGCAAAGCCCATCTCATGGGTCACGCAGATCATGGTCATACCTTCATTAGCCAGCTCGATCATGACATCCAGAACTTCTTTGATCATTTCCGGGTCAAGGGCAGAGGTCGGCTCATCAAACAACATAACCTCAGGGTTCATACAAAGGCTTCGGGCAATGGCAACACGTTGTTGCTGACCACCAGACAACTGTCCTGGATACTTATCAGCCTGCTCTGGAATTTTAACTCGTTCCAAAAGAGCCATAGCCGTTTTTTCAGCTTCAACTCTGTTCTCTTTCTTCACCCATATAGGCGCCAGAGTGCAGTTTTCCAATACCGTTAAGTGAGGAAAAAGATTGAACTGCTGGAATACCATACCCACTTCACGACGTATGGTTTCGATATTCTTGAGATCGCGAGTCAACTCAGTACCGTCTACAACAATATCGCCCTGCTGATGCTCCTCCAATGCATTAATACAGCGAATCAATGTCGATTTCCCGGAACCGGAAGGCCCACAAATCACTATTTTTTCACCGCGCATTACTTTGAGATTAATGTCCTTAAGAACATGAAACTGTCCGTACCACTTATTCACCTGCGACACGTCGATGACAGGCGCCAGTGCATCTTTATTGTTATTAATATTCAGCATTTGCTTTACCTAAACTCTGTCACGATAATGATTAATGTTCTTGTCGTTTGTTTTCAAGGCTCTGGCTGTAGCGAGACATCCCGAAACAAAAAATCCAGAAAACCAGGGCAGCAAAAATATACCCTTCTGTTGATGTACCCAGCCAAACCGGATCATTAAGGCCCGCCTGCACTATCGACAACAAATCAAACAAACCAATAATCAATACCAGACTGGTGTCTTTGAACAGAGCAATAAAGGTATTCACGATGCCCGGAATAACCATTCTCACCGCTTGTGGCAATACCACCAGAAGCATGCTCTTCCAGTAACCCATTCCTAAGCTGTCACAGGCTTCCTGTTGACCTTTGGGGATAGCCTGCAAACCGCCCCTGACTACTTCTGCCATATAAGCTGACTGGAACATAACCATACCAATCATGGCTCTGATCAATTTGTCGAAAACAATCTCTTCAGGCACAAACAGAGGGAGCATTACCGACGCCATAAAGAGCACAGTAATAAGCGGCACGCCGCGCCACAATTCGATATAGACCGTACAAAAGGTTCTTACTACCGGCATCTCCGAACGACGACCCAGTGCCAGCAGAACACCAATAGGCAATGATGCCAGCATTCCGTACATTGCCAGCACCAGAGTCACCATTAGGCCACCCCAGTCGTGGGTATCAACAGGAGTCAGTCCTAACATACCTCCAGACAAGACAATCCAGGAAGTGATAGGCATGGCAACCAGTCCATAGACCAGACCGTATTTCTTTCCGGGAATCGCCGGAATCATCAACCAGGCCAATACGACTGCAAGCTGAACAAAGAATATGTCTACACGCCAGGTGTGTTCCGGTGGGTAAAAGCCATAAATAAATTGATCCAATCGTGCATTCACGAATGCCCAGCAAGCACCATCAGCCGTACAATCTGCACTGCTTTCGCCAGTCCAGACTGCCTCAATGAAAGCCCACTGAATAAGCGGTGGAATCAGTGCGAACAGTCCATAGGCGATTACCAGAGTCACTAGACAATTGGTGGCCGTGTTGAATAAGTTGCCTTTAATCCAGGCCAGAGCCCCCACCGTCATAATCGGTGGCGTTCGGGCTTCTATCATCTCTTTTTGCATTATTCAGCCCTCAACGTTCAACCAGTGCAACCCAACGGTTGTACATATTCATCAACATGGATACCGTCAGACTGATTGTCAGGTAGACAGCCATGGTCATGGCAATAACTTCAATCGCCTGACCGGTTTGATTCAACGTGGTTCCAGCAAATACACTCACCAGATCCGGATAACCAATAGCGGTTGCCAGTGAAGAGTTCTTGATCAAGTTCAAATACTGGTTTGTCAGGGGAGGAATAATGACTCGCATCGCCTGAGGAATGACCACCAGATTCATCACTCTGCCTGGACGCAGACCAAGGGCAGCAGCAGCTTCCTTTTGACCTTTACTGACAGACTCGATACCCGAACGCACTACTTCAGCGATGAAGGCTGCTGTATAAACAGTGAGGGCAAACCATAAGGCAAGCAGCTCAGGCAGCAGTTCAATACCACCTTTGAAGCCAAAGCCTTTCAGGTGCGGCACATCCCAATGCAGTGAGCCATTAGCCAGCCAGAAAGTAACAACAGGCAGGCCAATCAATAGCAAAGCCCCTGTTGCTTTCAAAAACGGCAGAGGGCGCCCAGTGTTCTTTCTCTGTCGTTTATTTAATAAAACGAGACCAACGGTGAGAACCGCTGCAACGACAAAGGCCCACACAGCAATCATGCCACCAGCATCAAATACCGGCTCTGGTAAAAAAACGCCACGTATATTGAGAAAAAATATATCAAACAGAGACAGACTTTGCCTTGGGCTCGGAAGAACACTCAAGACAGCAAAGTACCAAAAAAATATTTGCAGCAATAAAGGTATATTTCTGAATACCTCTACATAAACAGCCGCAACTTTTGCCAACAGCCAGTTGGATGACAGTCGGGCTACGCCCATTCCAAAACCCAACAACGTGGCAAACACAATGCCAAGCGCAGATACCAGAAGCGTGTTCAGTAATCCTACGACAAATGTGTGACCAAAACTAAGAGACTCATTGTATTCAATCAAGGACTGGATAATTCCGAATCCCGCGGATTGAGAAAGGAAATCAAATCCGGTACTTATACCCCGGTTTTCAAGGTTGGTCAGTGTGTTATCAACAATCCAGCCGCCAAACAATAGCACCAGACTGATGAGTAACACCTGAAAGAGCACAGCCCGCCAGGCTGAATCTCGCCAGAGTCGTAATAACATATAACTTCTTTTTATTTTTTTATTTTTTGATGCGAGTCGAATAGAGCTTGCATCGGATATTGTCAGGAGCGTGGAGTCTCACTTTGAGACTCCTGTATCCGCAGTAATTGGAAAATCCAGGTCAGCGACCTTCGCTCCCACATCTCCAATTATTTTAGGTACATGTCAAATAATCAACAATTAACGAACTGGAGGTGCATACAGAATGCCGCCCTGGCTCCAGAGAGCGTTCAGGCCACGTTCGATCTTCAGCGGAGAACCTTCTCCAACATTGGTCTCAAAGACTTCGCTGTAGTTACCTACTTGCTTGATAACCTGATAAGACCAGTCATCATTCAGTCCCATGCCTTTACCCTTTGGACCATCAACACCCAGAAGGCGCTTGATAGAAGGGTTAGCAGAACTCCTCATCTTGTCGGCGTTAGCGGACGTCACACCCAGCTCTTCAGCATTGATCATGACCGACAGGGACCACTTCACAATGTTGAACCACTGATCATCACCTTGACGAACCAGAGGACCCAGAGGTTCTTTGGAAATAACTTCAGGAAGAACGACCGCCTTTCCCGGGTTAGACAATCTCAATCTCAGAGCATAAAGCTGAGACTGATCTGATGTCAGTACGTCACAACGACCGGAATCAAAACCTTTTGCAGTACCGTCAGATGTATCAAATACAACCGGTTGATATTTCATGCCATTGGTTCTGAAGTAATCAGCAAGGTTCAACTCAGATGTTGTGCCTGATTGGATACAAACCGCTGC
Organism: Oceanospirillales bacterium; assembly: GCA_004762125.1. GTDB lineage: Bacteria > Pseudomonadota > Gammaproteobacteria > Pseudomonadales > Endozoicomonadaceae > Endozoicomonas_A. Next base: position 148,220 of record SIHQ01000006.1, read on the forward strand.
ACCATCCAATTGTTTAGCGCTGGTTACGCCTAAATCTTTGCTGACCATAAAGCCCTGGCCATCGTAATAGCTAACACCGGCAAAGTTCAGTCCGAGAGAAGCATCACGAGTCAAAGTCCAGGTAGTGTTACGGGAAAGTACATCAATTTCACCAGACTGCAGAGCGGTGAATCGCTCTTTGGCTGTCAGGGGAATGTATTTTACTTTGTTTGCATCGCCCAACACACCAGCAGCAAGTCCCCGGCAGAAATCTACATCCATACCCGACCACTTACCTTTATCGTCAGGACTAGAGAAACCTGGCAAACCGGTATTAACACCACAACTAAGGAAACCTTTTTCCTTAACTGTTTCCAGAGTGCTACCCGCTTGATTTGCTTGTAGGCCAGCGGAAGTCAGAAGCAAGGCAGGAAGCGTTAATTTGACAAGTGCTTTTAACATAAGAAATTATTTCCCTTTTTATTGTTCTTTTACGAGCCCAAACCTTACCCTGACAGGCTCTTTCAGGCAACAGAATTTACTACTCAGATGCCGCTGTAGAGCCATTTCGTGCATTAGATTGACCCTTTCTCATTGAGGATTTGAGCTAAACGACTTTGGGAATACACTGACAGATTAAAAAACTGTTTCAGTGTTTCTAAAAAATTTGTAGCCGAACTTAACAATCCAATGAATGCCCTCGAATCAATGCGGCCTAAAGAGTCTCCTTCTAACATAATTTTCTGAAAGAAATCATCCCTATTCATTAGCTGTTCAACATCTAATCTTTTGTATAATTCGTAGAGAGTCTCTTTGTTATAATCTACTTCTATAAGAATTTGGTGGATTAGAGCGTCGGTCAGTATGGCAGGAGTAGAATCATCAGCCTGCTGTTCAGAAACTGTAGATTCTACTTCTCCAATTGGTAATCCTCCTTGAGGATTCATTACATTAACGCATGCTCCCCCGGAATAGTCAGGCTCACTAATCTCTCCGCCATCACGATCATCATTCCAGACCCCCAGAGCTTCAGGAACAACTTTTTCTGTTGAACTCAGAAGCAAGTTAACAATCATTCGTACACTAAATAGTCCTTTTTTATTTTGGATTTCAGCCAGCCCTGGCCGTCTCCCAAGAAGTATTGATAGCTCTGTTCTGACTTCACTGGAATTAGCGGCGTTTTTGAGGAACCTAAGAACCTGTGCTGCCCATTCCCTCTGCAATTTTTTCATTTTCACATTAGGATTAATTTTAGATATTTGATCCTCCAGTATATTGATCTCAACAAAACGATCTGGAACCAATGTTTTCGAGAAATCCAGCTTATCTATAAAACCCATGAAAAAATCGTTTGAAATAACTTTTTTTAAAGCTAATGCCGCTCCAAATAAAACATTTTCAGGATGTATCGTAACGGGTATTTCTTTAAAAAATGCACAACCGTCAACCAAATCAACACTATAAGAATGCTTAATGTCACTTCGTTTGGGAACAGTGGTAGTAATGTGCTCAAAGCGAATTTCGAAACCAGTATTATGAAATAGCTCTAGCGATTCCATGAGATCAATACCAGCTGCCAGTTCTTCGTCCCAAGAGATATTCACTGCTTCGTCTTCTGTTGCGGAAAGATTTCGGGTTAACAGTAAAGTCACGATCAAGAATAATCGGCTTACCAGCTTCACTGCAGCTAGAATCCTCATGGAGTTACCGCTCTTTTTATTGGACTGGCGAAAAGAATAGTCGCTTTCCGTGTTGATGCAGAAAAGACAACTGCATTTACCGAAATAGACTTTGTGGTAAACTTCGCACTTCCGCAGAAGTTAACAAGCGATCCGTTACAACATGACTGAGCATCTGAGCGAACACTACAAGGCCATTATTGAATCCATCGGTGAAGATGTTCACCGTAATGGCCTTCTGGACACCCCTAAACGTGCCGCCAAGGCCATGCAATTCCTGACCAAGGGATATAACCAGAGCCTGGAAGAAATCGTCAATGGCGCTGTGTTCGAATCCGATATCAGCGAAATGGTCGTCATCAAGGATATTGAGCTCTACTCCATGTGCGAGCACCACATGCTGCCTTTTATTGGCAAATGCCATATTGGCTACATCCCCGATGGTAAAGTACTGGGATTGTCCAAATTTGCCCGTATCGTTGATATGTTTGCTCGTCGCCTGCAGATTCAGGAAAACATGACCAAGCAGATAGCTGACGCTATTGTCGAAGCCACTGGTGCTAAGGGTGTCGGCGTAGTCATTGAAGCTAAACATATGTGCATGATGATGCGCGGTGTCGAGAAGCAGAATTCCTCCATGACATCTTCTGTCATGCTCGGAATGATGAGAAATAATCAACCTAGCCGTGAAGAATTCCTGCAATTCATCAGGAGTTGATTCTGATTTATTGAAGCGTTCATGAAGCCCGGCAATACCGGGTTTTTTTATGCCTCTCCATTAGTTCTCTTTACAAACCCTGATCCTCTACCAAGCTTATATTTTCTCGCAAACATCCTGTTTTTATCTTCAAATAACCCATTGGTCACACTGGAAAACCATCCGCCTGACCACGCATAGAATCTCATTGACTCTTTCTGAAATGAGCATAACATATAAAGTTATATTTATATGTGTAACGAGGGTCACATTATGACCGCCTGCTCTGCCAAAAAAACCTGTTGCTCCGGAGGAGCCAAAAACCAGACCCTGACTTCTCTGGAAGATTCTGCCACTCGTTATAAATGGAACATTACCGGCATGGACTGCGCTAGCTGCGCCGGTAAGATTGAGAAGGCAGTAAAGGGAGCATCCGGTGTTCTTCAGGTAAAAGTCGCTTTTGCTACAGAGCGGTTACTGGTCGATCTTGACAAAAACCAGCAGCCAGAAGTCATTGAAACGATTGTCAAAGGACTTGGTTTTGGTCTGAGAACTTTTGGCCAACCTGACGAAGAAGAACCTATTTGGAAAAGTCACAGTACTTTTTTCCTGATGGCCCTATTAATGACCCTGTCCGGTATTCTGATGTTGATCAACCCGGACTGGGGCTCTAAAGGTTTTATGGTTGCCACACTGGCAGGCCTGATTCCTTTTGCCAAAAAAGCCTTTGCTCAAATAAGAAATGGCACCTGGTTCGGTATAGAAACCTTAATGACTGTAGCCGCTTCCGGCGCTCTGATACTGGGCGAAACTACCGAAGCCGCTCTGGTTCTTTTTCTGTTTATTATTGGTGAATTGCTGGAAGGTTTTGCCGGTCGAAAAGCCAAAGCAGGCATCAAGGGCCTTATGCAGCTGACACCTGATACGGCATGGAGAATAGAAGACGAAAAGAGAGTAGAAGTACCGGCTGATTTTCTGATGCCGGGTGAGGTCATCGAAGTATTACCTGGTGATCGACTGCCGGTAGATGCCAGTCTGCTAAGTGAAATGGGCGTATTTGATGAGAGCGCACTAACCGGCGAATCTATTCCGGTCAATCGTGAATCGGGTGAAAAAGTACTTGCAGGCTGTCTGGTGGTTGATCATCCGATACGTTTAGCGGTTGTGTCAGAACCTGGAGCCAGCGCTATTGATCGTATCATCAGACTGATTGAAGAAGCCGATGAACGTCGTGCACCTATTGCTCGAATAGTCGATCGTTTCAGTGCCTGGTACACACCTCTGGTCATGTCCGTTGCAGGACTTGTATTCCTCCTGCCTCCTCTGATGTTCGGCGGAGACTGGAACACCTGGGCTTACAAAGCTCTGGCTCTGTTGCTGATTGCCTGCCCTTGTGCCCTGATTATTTCCATTCCTGCAGCCGTAACGTCCGCATTAACGGCAGCATCCCGCTTTGGCGCATTAATCAAAGGTGGCGCGGCACTGGAGCAAATGAGATTGGTCAAATGGTTGGCTCTGGATAAAACCGGAACATTGACCAAAGGCAAACCGGAAGTCACAGGCATTCATGCCATCAATGGCAATGAGGATGTTCTGCTTCGACTGGCAGGTGCTGTTGAGCAAGGTTCCAGCCACCCACTGGCAAAAGCCATTATCGCTGAAGCTGAACAACGCAATATTGCACTGCCCGAAGCGACAGAGGTTCGAGTTCTTCTGGGCCGTGGCGTTAAAGGCTGCGTAGATAGTCAGGTCATTAAAGTACTTGCTCCCCGCCATGTCGATATTGAAAATCCATTGACTGAACAGGTTACTGAATTCGAATCGGATGGTAATACGGTTGTTGTCGTAATCTGCGATAACGCTGTGATTGGATTGCTGGCTCTGGCTGACTCGCTTCGAAAAGATGCGATTATTGCCATAGAGCGTTTGAAAAAGCAGGGCGTTCAATGCGTGATGCTGACTGGTGACAACCATCGCGCTGCTGCAGCTATTGCCAACAGACTCGGTATCGATTTTGAAGCGGAGCTGATGCCAGACGACAAAGTTGCCGCTATTCGTCGAATACAAAACACTCACAATCAGTCAGTAGCAATGGTCGGTGATGGTATCAATGACGCTCCCGCTCTTAAGGCTGCAGAAATAGGCATTGCCATGGGTAAAGGCAGCGATGTGGCACTGGAAACAGCCGACGCTGCTCTGACCCATGAGCGACTGACCGAACTGCCCAATATGATCGGCTTGTCTCGTAGAACAGCTCGTATCATTCGTCAGAATATTATTCTTGCTCTCGGCATCAATACCCTGGTGCTACTCACTACCGTATTTGGTATTACCGGTCTGATGGCTGCGGTTATGTCCGATACAGGTAGTACGGTTCTCGTCACCCTGAACGCGCTTCGATTGATGAGGAAAAAAGACTACTGATTTTCTGAACCAGCAGGTCGTATGACCAGCGATTTGCCCGTTGCATCGAGCTCCAGACCGTATCTGTTTTTTATGTATTCTTCCCGATCCGGTTTGGTCTGGGTTCTGAAGTGTTTCCAGCTTTTCTCATCATCCATCATGCCTTTTATGACTTCAGCCACCTTCAGGGCTGGCTGGCCATTCTTCAAACCTTTGTCCAGCGACTTACGAAAACCCTGCCACTCTGCATGAAAATAGTCCGGTAGATTTTTATCATCTGCCAGCCAGGCTGATTTTTTGATATCAGTTCTGGTAAAGCCCGGTTCCACTACCTGACAATGAAGATCCCAAGACTGCCCATCAGAGCGTTTCATGGCACCGAGATAGCCCTCCAGAGAGGCACAAACACCTTCCATACCAAACTTGGTGGCTGAGTAAGCATCCATCATGGGAACACCAAACGCGCCAGCCATAGACGTTACGTTAATAATGCGACCGTAGTTATTTTTTCTCATGACAGGAAGCGCTCGTTTTATCAACATCATGGGGCCCGTGAGATTGGCTTCAATCTGTCGCCTTATTTCATCATCCGGTAATTCTTCAAGGGGACCATAAACAGCCATGCCGGCATTGTTGACAAGAATATCCAGCCGGCCTTCTTTCTTTCGAATCGTTTCGATGGCCGATGTCATGCTGCCTGGGCTGGAATGGTTGAGATAAAGCATCGGGAGACGTTCAATCATTTTCTCATCAGCCAGCACCGATGTTCTGTAAGTACCGTACACACGATACTGTTCAGGGTAATCTGCAAGCAAGTTAACCAGAGCTTTACCTATTCCTTTACTGGCTCCTGTCACCAAAACCACCTTTGGTTGCGCCAAGACCCATGGACTCATAAAAAGTAAAGACACAATTAGCACTAATGTTCTATTCATAAATACTGCTCACTCCCATACACAACAGAAACCTTGGCGCGCCTCACAATAGTAGCCGTGAATGGCAACAATCTGCTCCCCACTCAAACAGTCCTAAAAAGGCAGACCAGCTGATTCATCCGAATAATCATAAGGAGTGAGCTATAGGACTACTGAAAGATACAAAAGTTCTCGAACTGATTGGAATTGAACCTGGACTCTTTTTTAGTGCGATGCTTGCTGATATGGGGCTGAGGCATCGGAATAGAATGTCTGAACAGGAATACGCTCAACGAAACTACACCACAACAGACACCTGATACTGCTCCCGAATCAGCATCGCATGCCAATAAGATACTGATGGAGACAGGTTTAGACCCATCCACTACTCAGGCTCTTTGTGACTAAACGATCATTTTATGAGCGTCCATTTATGAGTCAAATGCCGTATATTTGAGTAGTAGCACGACTGATATTGTCGGCTACCCTGTCTGCTAGAGTCTGTTCTTTTTTATTGCTACTGACAGAGTACCCTTCGATGTTCGTCAAGCACTTCATCCCTGCCATTGCCTTACTCAGCTGCATGACCACACCAATCTATGCTGACAGTGTTCCTGATATGGATAAGGTCGAATCTTTTGTTGAAGGCAGTTCTAACGAAATAGGTTGCTATCACTACTTTGCTAAAACCTATAAAAGAGAAAAACAGAAAAAATACCAGGGTATTCTGAAACTGAGTGGTTTGTTGCACAAAATGGATGGCGCTGAAACCAATTTTGCTATCGGGTACGGTGTCGGTAAAATTGAATTCAGCCTTGTTGGCAAACCCCAACTGCGCAAAGCAGTATTCAAGAAGCTGGCTAGAAGCTGTAAATAACACTTAACTTTCCTCAGTAAGCCCAAGCTCTTTCAGCTTGGGCTCATAAGTTGGCTTTATAAAACCGGTACAAGACGGGCTGTAAAGTGTCTCAGTACTGGAGGTTCATAATCAAACGTCAGCCCTTTTATACTCTCGCGACGTTGATAAACCGATATCAAAGACTCTGCAATGTAATCCATATGATCATTGGTATAGACACGACGAGGAATGGTCAGTCGCAGAAACTCCATAGAAGACGTCTTCTGTATACCTGTTTTCGGATCACGTCCCAGTAATAGTGAGCCTATTTCTACACCTCTGACTCCACTCTCAAGATAGAGTTCGTTTGCCAGTGATTGAGCAGGAAATTGATCTCCGGGGATATGAGGTAACACTTTCCCTGCATCAACAAAGACAGCATGACCACCCGTAGGATACTGAATAGGCACACCACCTTCACGAAGACATTCGCCAAGGTACTCCACCTGACCAATACGATAGGCCAGCATGCCTTCATCCATCGCCTCTTCAAGGCCAATGGCCAGCGCTTCCATATCTCTGCCAGCTAAGCCGCCGTACGTGATAAAACCTTCCATAGGCACACAGCGAACCTGGCAGGCTCTCAGCAGCTCTTCATCATCCCGAATACACAACAAGCCACCGATATTGACCATGGGATCTTTTTTCGCAGACATAGTCAGCATATCGCCATAGCTGTACATCTCAGCGATAATTTCCTTAATACTTTTATCCTGATAACCCTTTTCACGTTGCTTGATAAACCAGGCATTCTCACAGTAGCGTGCAGAGTCAATCACCACAGGAATCTTGTTCAGGCGGGCTATTTCACTGGCAGCTCTGATATTAGTCATGGAGACTGGCTGACCACCCGAGCTGTTACAGGTGACGGTGATAACAATCGCGGCCACATTCTTCGCTCCATTCTCTTCAATCACTTGCTCAAGAGCGGCCAGATCGAAGTTACCTTTCCAGTCATACCAACTACCTGTATCCATAGCCATGGGCGTCAGGGTATTAATGGCTTTTGCACCATTCAGCTCTACATGAGCGGCAGTCGTGTCGAAGTGATAGTTAGAAATAAAGACCGGCTTATCGCCCTTGACTCGCTCGATCAGACAAGGAAACAGCACCTGCTCGGCACCGCGACCTTGGTGAACAGGTATCACGTATTGATAATCAAAGATCTCTCTGGCTTTTCGCTCAAGGTTTTGAAAGTTCCGGCTACCCGCATAGGACTCATCCCCCATCATAAGGCCTGCCCACTGTCGGTCACTCATAGCACCGGTACCAGAGTCCGTCAGCAGATCAATGTATACATCCTGACTGCTCAGCGAAAACGGGTTATACCCAGCCGTCTTCAATGCTTCTCTTCGCTCTTCAGCGGTAGTCATACGAATAGGTTCGACCATCTTGATACGGAATGGTGGTGGCAATACTTTTTTCATTGTTCTGTAAGTCCACTTGATCTTAAGTGTGTAACCACAGGCAAATGAATATCTGATCAGTCATTTGTCCGCCCCAGACGGAAAAATGACATGTGAATTCGTATGCATGGTTACTTATGAGGTGCTCCCACGACAGGAACAATCTGGTTAAAGTCTGTGGGACAGAATCAAAAGTTTAGGTGAACGGTGACACGTGACTGGTCAATCACGTACCAAAAGCCAAGGCAGAGTGAATCGGTCTGTTTCATATCAATGACGATACAGCTCAGTCAGTTAACTATTACTATTTGTGTTGGATACACATAGGATCATTCCAAACACTGACCCGTACGTCAAGCCAGCTTACTGCGGAAACAAGGATTCCAGCTGAGTATCCTGATAATCGGAGATATTAAAAAGTGTGCCTTTCAACTCACTGCCATGATGGGTCGTGGTGACACCAATAACCTCTGCACCCGAGGCGATACCTGCCTGTATACCGGCCAATGAGTCTTCAAATACCAGACTATGTTGAGGCGTAACACTTAGTTTTTCCATACAGAGTTGGTAGATCTGCGGATCAGGTTTTCCTCGCTCAATCATGCCCTGGTGCACCAGAACATCAAACAGTCCCCGAATACCCAAACCATCGATGATAAAGTCCATATTGGAGACCGGCGCAGAAGTACCCACTGCCAGTTTAAAACCTGCCTTCTTCAACAGTTTCAGGAATTCACGCAATCCCTTTAATGGTCTCAGGTGGTGTTCATAGAGGTCACGAAAGATTTGTTCTTTCTCTTCACCCAGTGCGATGACTTCCTCTTCAGACAACTGATCTCCAAACAGCATACGCATCAGCTCAGAGTTTACCCGTCCGGATATACGACGGTTATAATCGCTGTCCGTAAGCTCCATGCCATGACGGTTTAAAAACTGCTGCCAAGCTTTACGGTGAAAATCATTATTATCAACAATGACACCATCCATATCGAACAATGCGGCTTTGAGAGACTCAGGCATCAGATGTTGTTTCTCCGTTTTCTTGCAGAAGACTGTTCCAGAAGGGCAGTTTCTGGCAAACGATTATGTGGTCAATATAGTGCAACTAACGACTAATTTATTGTTTTTTTATATGAATAATGAAAGGCCAAAACTAAAAAAAACGCTGCTTTCATGATAAAAGCAGCGTTTTAGAATTGTGACGCGACTGATCAGGTCCAGTCAAGAATCACTTTCCCAGATTGACCTGAACCCATGATTTCAAAACCTTTCTCAAAGTCATCCACAGACATGCGGTGAGTAATGACCGGAGAGATATCCAGGCCAGACTGCAGCATGCTGGTCATCTTGTACCAGGTTTCATACATTTCACGACCATAAATACCTTTGATAACCAGACCTTTAAAGATCACCTGATTCCAGTCAATCGTTGTATCGCTGGAAGGAATACCCAGAAGAGCTATCTTGCCGCCATAGTTCATGGCTTCCAACATCTGCTGGAATGCACGACCGTTACCTGACATTTCCAGACCGACATCAAAGCCTTCCACCATGTTCAGCTCTTCCATGACGGTTTTCATGTCTTCCTTGGCTACGTTGACAGCGCTGGTAGCGCCCATCTTACGTGCCAGATCCAGGCGATAGTCATTTACGTCGGTAATAACAACATTGCGGGCACCTGCGTGTTTGCAGATAGCCACCGCCATAATACCAATGGGGCCTGCACCGGTGATCAATACATCTTCACCCACTAGATCGAAAGATAAAGCAGTATGAACTGCGTTACCAAACGGATCAAAAATAGACGCCAGATCATCGCTGATATCATCAGGAATCGGAAACGCATTGGTTGCTGGAATAGAGAGATATTCTGCAAAAGCACCGTCACGATTAACACCCACACCTACCGTAAAGTTGCAGAGGTGTCGACGACCCGCACGGCAATTGCGGCAGTGACCACAGGTGATGTGACCTTCACCGGACACTCGCTGACCGATTTCAAATCCACGGACGCCTTCGCCCATTTCAACGATTTCACCAATAAACTCATGACCAACATGCATCCCTACCGGGATCGTTTTCTGAGACCATTCATCCCAGTTATAGATATGCATATCAGTTCCGCAAATAGCTGTTTTGCGGATTTTGATCAAAACATCGTTGTAGCCTGCTTCCGGTCTGGATTTTTCAGCCATCCAGATGCCTTTTTCGGCTTTCAATTTTGCTAGGGTTTTCATTAGGAAATCACTCCAAGCTCACGCCCAATCTTGGCAAAAGCTGTAATTACCTTATCCATATGCTCCGGGCTGTGTGCCGCGGACATCTGAGTACGAATGCGAGCAGCACCTTTTGGCACTACTGGGAAGGAGAAACCTACTACATAAATACCTTCCTGAAGCATTCGTTCCGCAAACTCTGCTGCCAGAGGTGCTTCACCCAGCATAACAGGAATAATGGCATGATCTTTACCCCCTAGAGTAAAGCCCAACTTTTCCATTTCAGAACGGAATCGGGTCGAGTTATCTCGCAGTTTCTGACGAAGGTCACCACCCACTTCCAGCATATCAAGAACCTTGATAGAAGCGCTGGCAATAGTCGGGCACAGGGTGTTGGAGAACAGATATGGACGGGAGCGGTTACGCAACCAGTCAATAACTTCCGGATGACGAGAAGCGGTGTAGCCACCAGAAGCACCACCCAGCGCCTTGCCCAGAGTACCGGTAATGATGTCTACGCGATCCATCACACCACAGTGCTCATGAGTACCACGGCCTTGGTCACCCACAAATCCTACTGCGTGGGAATCGTCCACCATGACCATGGCATCGTATTTATCCGCCAGATCACAGACACCGGCCAGGTTGGCGATCACGCCATCCATGGAGAAAACACCGTCAGTAGCAATCAGCTTATAACGGGCGCCTGCTTCAGTAGCGGCCTTCAGCTGTGTTTCCAGATCTGTCATATCGTTATTGGCATAACGGAAACGTTTGGCCTTACACAGACGAACGCCATCAATGATGCTGGCGTGGTTCAGGGAGTCACTGATAATAGCGTCTTCAGGGCCAAGCAGCGTTTCGAACAGCCCTGCATTGGCATCAAAACAGGAAGAATAAAGAATAGTATCTTCCATCCCGAGAAAATCGGAAATACGCGTTTCCAGAGCTTTATGGACTTCCTGAGTACCGCAGATAAAACGTACGGAAGCCATACCGTAACCGTATTTATCTAAAGCCAGTTTACCGGCTTCAATCAGTTCCGGCGCATTGGCTAGACCAAGATAGTTGTTGGCGCAAAAGTTAACAACTTGTTCACCGGTAGTGACGGTGATATCCGCCTGCTGCTGCGAGTTAATAATCCGTTCGGACTTATACAGTCCTTCAGTTTTCAGCTCTTCCAGCTGCTCACGCAGTCCAGCGTAAAAATCGGGTTTCATTTCAGCTCCGCAAGAAGTGAAGTAGGTGAATCAACACCCAATTGTAGATGAAGCGCAATAGTGGAGCAGGAATCTTCTACGCTGTACCAGCACTTGTACCTATTTTCATTACATATACACATTTTCAACAGAATGTTAACGGGTTCAAATAGCTACGCACTGCTAAGTGAAATCAGCCATGTTAAAAATATGGTACTATAGCTTATTTGTATCAGATGAGAGGCCGTATTACAGCCTTGATCTATCCACATAGAGACTGGCAACCGGAGTTGCAAAAGCAGATGCTACCTTACGGCATTGTCGTCAAGGAACAGATCGACCTTCTGGTTAACTGGCCACTTCCTCACAGCACTCCTGAAAACAGACTGACGGAGAGTATCATTGAGATGAAAATAGAAAGCAGAGCTTTCGATCTCACCGATTACAAAGTGTCTAGTAATTTCACTGAAATGAAAAACCTGGAAGATTTTACCCGTAAAGCTATTACCTATTCACTAAAACAAAAACAAAAACAAAAACAAAAACAATCAAAAAAAGCAGAATAATCAGTTATTAGCCCGCTCTACGGCAGGCTAATAACATATAAACTTACATATTTATTGCTTGAATCCAGCGTTGTTTACCAACTGTTTTGTTAATCATCAAGAACAATGCTCCCTGATGATTATACCGTCAGCTCTTTAATAAGCTGCGGCAATTCGTTCAACTGTTTCAGACTGTAAAGAGACTGATCGACCAGAGACCCACTGTTTACCTGATCCACCAGAACAATCAATCCAGCCTTGTTCAAAACGGCAGCCTGTGATGCAAGACGTTTAGAACCGTCAGCCAATTGCACAGCCAGTACGCCAGCATCAAACAGTTCACGCTCAACCTGATCAAGACTCAACTCAGAGCTGACCAACACTGTCGCAGACTTATGCCCAAGTCGACTGGCTCTTTCAGTTTCAGAAACAGGCTCCAGCTTACGACTGCTATCAACCTGCCCCTCTACCATACCCGCCGCAACCGTGGCATTGGTCAGACGGTCAATCACAATGAAAGCACCGGTTTGACGGTTATTGCTGTAGGGATCAAAGGCGACGGGCTGAGTCAGGGACAGTTCACAGGAACCAATTTCATTCAACGCCAGTTCGCCAGCCTGATGCTGCTCAAGCGTATTGATATCAACACGATGGTTAATCACTGAAAAACTACCGGTAACCTTGGCAGAAGCGAACTTCACCATATACTGCTTGCCCGGCTTCATAGCCTGTTCCGCCATCCAGACAATATTGGCATTCAGACGACTGGAGACAGAAATATTATCTCCAACTTTCACCAGCATATCGCCACGACTGATATCAATCTCATCTTTCAGTGTCAGAGTCACGGCCTGACTCGCAAAACCTTTGTCCAGATCACCGTCAAAAGTCACAATACGATCCACATCACTTTCCAGACCGGAAGGAAGCACTTTCACACGATCGCCCGGTTTAATAATACCGGAAGCAATGGTTCCAGAGAAACCTCGGAAATCAAGGTTAGGACGGTTAACGTACTGAACCGGAAGACGGAAGTCGTTCATATTGCGATCGTTAGCCACTTGAACCGTTTCCAGCACTTCCATTAAAGTCGGACCAGTATACCAATCACATTGAGTACTGCGATTCACCACATTGTCGCCATCCAGTGCCGACATGGGAACGAACTTCACATCGCCCAGATCCAGTGGTTCAGCAAAATCCAGATACTGACGACGAATTTCTTCAAAACGCTCCTGACTGAAACCCATCAGATCCATCTTGTTAACCGCTACCACCAGATGCTTGATACCCAGCAGGTTGGCAATATAAGTATGACGACGGGTCTGAGTCAAAACACCCTCACGGGCATCAATCAAAATAATGGCAAGGTCACAGTTAGAAGCACCGGTCGCCATGTTACGAGTATACTGTTCATGACCCGGAGTATCTGCAATGATGTATTTACGGGACTCGGTAGAGAAGTAGCGATAGGCCACATCAATAGTGATGCCCTGCTCACGTTCGGCCGCAAGACCATCCACCAGCAACGCCAAATCAATTTTCTCACCCTGAGTGCCAAGCCGCTTACTGTCACTTTCAACAGCAGTCATTTGATCTTCTGCAATCATACTGGTATCGAACAACAAACGGCCGATCAATGTGCTCTTACCATCATCCACACTGCCGCAGGTCAGAAACCTGAGAATCTCTTTCTGCTCGTGGCGACGCAGGTATTCTTGAATATCGCTGGCGATCAAATCCGACTGGTGACTCATCAGAAATACCCCTCTTGCTTTTTCTTCTCCATGGAACCGGCACTGTCGTGGTCGATAACACGCCCCTGTCGTTCAGAGGTTTTGGTGAGCAGCATTTCCTGAATGATTTCCGGCAGGGTAGCCGCTTCAGATTCAACCGCACCGGTCAACGGGTAGCAGCCCAGAGTACGGAAGCGAACTTTCTTCATCTGAGTTTCTTCATCCGCTTCAATAGGCATACGCTCATCGTCTACCATGATCAGCACACCATCACGCTCAACGACCGGACGTTCTTTGGAGAGATACAGAGGTACGATGGGAATGTCTTCAAGATAAATGTACTGCCAGATATCCAGCTCAGTCCAGTTGGACAGCGGGAATACTCGAATGCTCTCGCCTTTTTCTACCTGACTGTTGTAGATATTCCACAGTTCAGGACGCTGGTTCTTTGGATCCCAGCGGTGGTTAGTGTCACGGAACGAATACACTCGTTCTTTCGCACGAGATTTTTCTTCATCACGACGTGCACCACCAAACGCAGCATCAAAACCGTATTTGTTCAGGGCCTGCTTCAGCCCCTGAGTTTTCATCACATCAGTGTGTTTGGCGCTGCCATGAGTGAAGGGGCCAATGCCCTGTTCAACACCTTCTTCGTTGATATGCACCAGAAGATCCAAACCGTACTTCTCGATGATCTTGTCACGAAACGCGATCATTTCCTGGAACTTCCAGGTGGTGTCCACGTGCATCAAAGGGAAAGGAGGTTTACCCGGGAAGAACGCTTTCATGGCGAGGTGCAGCATGACAGCAGAATCTTTACCGATGGAATAGAGCATCACCGGATTATCGAACTCGGCGGCAACTTCCCGAATGATGTGGATACTTTCTGCTTCCAGCTGTTTCAAGTGATTAAGACGTTCACTCGACAGTTGGCTGGCACTGGCTGACCTGTTATTGACTGACATAGACCCGACCCGACACTGGCTTTGGACTTGTTCTTGTGGAATTCCGATCTTTGGAACTTATATGAGTCGAATACTAGCAGTCGTTTTGATATATAAAACAAAAATCCTATATCAATAACTTATAACAATATACTGACCGAATCAGACTCATTGAGTGTGAATCGTTTCAACGTAGATGGAATGCAAGGATTATTATTTAAAGATCTAACTAAGGTCAGACCTTTAAACAGAATTATGACTCAGAATATTTCTCGGGAGGTTACTAATTATTTAATATTCCGCTCATACTCACGATCACTGTTAAACCATCCTCTTCAGTGTTGTTAAGAATTATACTCAACAGAAGAACAGACAGTATTTCATCTAACTTGGTAGCATCATCTATAAACCTTAACGTGAGTCTTTCAAGCAACTTCTTTGCATCAGAATCACTCATCATAGCCAAGGTTTGTAGGTTAAGATTCCTTGTTTCAATCGAAGGGATTTCATCAGAAATCGGTAAGTAATTACGGTAATTTTCCCTTAAAAAATACGATAGTGCTGTATCATCACATAATCCACCACCATTCAATTGACTGAACAGTGGGCTTTGTAACGCACATATATTACTGTCATCATCTCTGCCGGCAACTATCTGGCAAAGTGCTGCCATTTGGTCTGACGAGCTACTAGCGATTAAATGCCACTTTATAGCCTGTCTCTTAACCGCGCTATCGAACTCCACTCTTGAAATATCAACTGAGTTACTATTATCAATAAAAGCACTGTACATATGTGTCAATACTATTTCCCTAACTGCAGCAGCACTCTCACTTTGCCCTTTTACCACTGTATTCTTCAGTTCTTGAAGAATTCTATCGTGGACAAACAGATGATAGCTCTCACTACTAGGATACAGGAATGATTTTAATTGATGCGTTTCATTTTCTAACCGGATAAAATCGATAATACTCAGTCGGGCTAAGAGCCATTCAAATGAAACCGTATTTTTATTTTCCACAGCTTTATCGATAAATGCATATTGATAGCCGAACTTCTCAATTAATTCATGTCCATCAGGCTTCATCATTTTTAATTCTTGCATTAAAACGCCAAACATTACGGAAATATCTGGCTCGTCAAAACACTCTTCTTCTGCTTCCTTGAATTCGTCTGAATGCCCATAAATTGACCAGAAAAACAATAACCCAAAGATATTAATCCAGCTTTTTACATGCATATACAACAGCCTATAAATAATGAATGAGCAGGTGTGTTTATATAGTTCAGATAATAGATATGTGGAATAGTAAAAAAAAATAACTAATCATTCACACGTTAAAAACAACCATTCTATGGCTGTTTTAATATCATTAAACCGGTGAATCGATATCCACAAAAGAATGTTCAATACCAAATTGATCCACCAGCCATTGCCCCAATGCTTGTACGCCATAACGTTCAGTCGCGTGATGCCCGGCACTGATATAGTGAATGCCATTTTCACGGGCAAAATGAACAGTCGATTCTGAAATCTCACCACTGATGTAAGCATCAACCTTAAATCTAACCGCGTCTTCAATCAGTTTCTGAGCACCACCAGTACACCATGCCAGAGTCTTAACCGCATGCTCACCGCCAGAAATAGCCAATGGTTTTCTACCCAACTTAAGTTCCAGCATCCGACTCAGCTCATCAAGACTCAGCGACTTTTCTACTTCACCCCAACTTCCAACAGAGCGTGACTTCCCTGGTTCCATACCGCCCTTCTCTTGCCAGCCCATCAATTTTGCCAACTGAGCATTGTTTCCCAGGGTTGGGTGACCATCCAGCGGCAGGTGATAAGCAATTAGACTGATTCCATTAGCCAACAGGGTTTCGACACGTCTTTTTTTCATGCCGACAATACTGGTTTCTTCCCCTTTCCAGAAATAACCATGATGAACCAGAATGGCGTCAGCCTTCATTTCAACCGCTTTATCAATCAGCGCCTGACAGGCTGTCACACCACTGACTATTTTCTGCACTTTACTGCGGCCTTCGACCTGCAAGCCGTTTGGGCAGTAGTCCCTGAACAGCTGAGGCTTCAGCTCGTCATCCAGTGCTGTAATCAGATCATTTAATAACACACTCATAATGGCTCCGAGGGTTAACCCTATCTGTCAACCTGATAATATGGGTAATATTAAAGAATACAGAGTGTATCAAGCCTAAGAAAGGGCTATGTGCTTACAAAAACAGGATCACAGAATACTCATATAATGAAAAAAATCTTCAAGCATTTACTGCTTCCCGGTTTGACCGGCCTTACGCTGGGGATTCTGGTTCTGCTCTTTTTTCCTGCGTTGTCGGGAATTCCTCAGCTGAGTTTTTCTAATCTGGTTGATAAAGGCGAACAACTACTTGGCGTCGGACAGGTAACTTACAGCACCGCAGTCAAAAGAGCTGCACCGGCTGTAGTGAACATTGCCACGACCACATTCAATCGTTCTGAACCGGAGCTTAACAACAAAAATAATAACCCGGCTTTTTCGACTTATAACCAGGATGAGAAGTCAGAAAAAAGTCTGGGTTCAGGTGTCATCATCAGTTCTGACGGTTTCTTACTGACCAACAACCATGTCATCGCCGGTGCGGACAGAATTATTGCCGTTCTCAAAGATGGTCGTGAGGCTATTGCCGAAGTAGCTGGTACCGACCCTGAAACCGACCTGGCCGTACTTCGACTTGACCTTAAAAATCTGCCTCACTTGAGTCTTGCCGATTCAGGTAAAGCGGAAGTCGGTGATGTGGTTCTCGCCATTGGTAACCCTTTTGGCCTGGGTCAGACCGTTACCATGGGTATTATTAGCGCCACTGGCAGAAACGATCTGAGCTTAAATACCTATGAAGATTTCATTCAAACAGATGCAGCCATAAACGTCGGTAATTCAGGCGGTGGCCTGATTAATGCCAGGGGAGAATTGATTGGCATTAATACCCTATTGTTTTCAAGTGGCGGTGGTAATGAAGGCGTAGGCTTTGCCATTCCCTCCAGCATGGCTCGGTTTGTAACAAAATCCATTATCAAACATGGCCGAGTTATTCGTGGCTGGCTGGGGATTGAATCCCAACCTCTGACCAAACAACTGGCCGATGCCTATGGTGTTGATACCAATGTCGGCATTCTCATATCCGGTGTTTACGATGGAGGTCCTGCCGATCAGGCAGGTGTGCGACGAGGGGATATTCTTACTGCCATCAATGGCGTTAACACCAGTGATGGCAAAAAGGTTATGAACATGGTGGCGCAGCAACTTCCGGGCAGCGAATTGACTATCGGACTCATCCGTAATAACAAACCTGTGTCTGTTAAAGCCAGAGTGGCAACACGGCCGAATATTGTTAATCAGTAACAACTGATCATGTCAGGGCTTTTCTAAAAGCTCTGACAAATATCTGCACCAAACCAACAACAGAAACCATTATCAGTAAACCAATAATGATCAATTCACTGTTACCTTGCCCTTGTAATGCGCCCATCAGGTCTGCTGCCTGATTACCTATCCAGATAGACAAAAGTGTTCTCGGCAACATACCTACAAAACCAGCCACCAGAAATACGTTCAAAGGCATATTAATCGCGGGCATCAAAAGGTTCATCAGGGAAAAAGGTAGCACTGGAGAAAGCCGAATCAGGAACATCAGCTTCCAGTTATTCTGATTCAGATTTTCTAAAGTCTGATACACTTTAGGGCTGGATTTCACGGCATCCAAAACCTTGCCCCCATCCAGCCATTGGCCAATAAGGTAGCCTGATACTGATGCCAGCATATAAGCTGGAAGCATCATCGGGACAGCCTGCCAACCAAGAAAAAACCCGGAAACAATAGCGATAAACGTACTGGGCGTTAGAGCCAGAGCCATCGTAAAAATGCTCAGTGAAAATAAAACAATCCAGTGACTGAGTGATAATGCGTCCATGGAAGCATACTGATCAAGAATCAATGTGGTCACTACTGAGCTAAAAATGAGAGGAATAAGCCCAATGAGAAAGTACCCAGTAAAACGTCCTTTATTATTAAGAAGAAGTTGGCTGAACGGCATCTGACAATTTGAATCCTTAAAAATCAGGGATTGTACCTGATGTACCGTTTCGCCTTTCATCTTTTATCTACTGCGTTAAAAATCTCTTCTTTGAAGAGAGTTGTAACTGCTCAAGATAGTCAACCGCTTCCTTTGAACTGATTCTCTCACTGATTTTTTTCCTGAACATAAGCACCAGAAGATCCACCAGCCCCGGTGAATCAAAACAAAGAGCAGGGAAATGTTTTTGGAAGTAGCTCTGCTTACCCTCGTCTGACATGTCAGAAAAACGTAAGGTGTTTCTCCTATTAACAAATTGGTTAACCTCTCTCTTATTTGAACCACTATCACCACATGAAGCTGGTGTGAGTTCTGTAGCCAACTCCATTAGAACACTGCCTAAAGCCCAGACATCGAGCTTATGGTTACAGTCTTTCCTTTCAAAAAGCTCCGGCGCTGCATAGAGCGGACTACCACATGGTGTATGTGTAACATCCTCCTCTAACATTGACTTACTCAAACCAAAATCAAGCAGTTTTAAAGCATCCCCATCCCACATGATATTATCTGGCTTAACATCCCTGTGGACAACACCTTCATTGTGTAAATGACTGATCGCTTTCGCCAAACCCAAACTCGCTTTGATCGCAGTATTTGCTGAATGAGGCCCATAACAATTCGCACTTTTTTTCTTCATTGCATCTACCAAAGATTCACCCGGCACATAATCACATACAACAAAATTCAACAGATAATCTGTTTTCTTCCCAGCAGGAATACGATCAAGATCTTCCTGACTTTGAAGTACTATAAATTCACCTGAGGATTTTGACTTGGCAATAATCGAATGTACTTTTACTAGATTTGGGTGTTCAGAAATTTTTAACGCGGACACTTCACTTTTGCATAAATTTGCAAAGCTTTCTGTATTAGGCTTTTTCTTGAGTACTTCATCTTTCCAGCTTTTTACCGCACTTTTTTGACCGGTTACCTTATCTCTGCAAAGAAACACTTTGTTGAAGTTACCTTCATCAAGCATTTTTACTTTTTCAAGATTCAGAAACCCATCGAGAGCCTTCCAACGTTCCGAGAACTCCCGAGGACCTTTATCAATCAATTTAAGTCGTGCTGGTTTAACTGTTGAGGGAAAAGGCGCAACTGTGCGCTCTTTCTTAGTCTCGGGGGCAGTAACTGCCTTCGACTCAAATTTTGCTACCAATGACGAAACTTGACCAAGTTCTTGAACTTTATGACCAAGCGCCATCGCAGAACCTGATGCTCTTGATAAAGGCTCAGGTGTTGCAGGAATACTGTAAAATTTATCTCCAGCTCCCTCTGTAGAAATCGGATCCATAATAGCCACCCTGTAATAGTATTTGCTTTTTAGATACGCTCAGAGACCTGAAGTTCATGACTGAGGAGTTAGTACTACTGACAAGATGGAAGATGAGCGATGAAAGCAGAGAAGGCTTTCACCCTCTCAACGCATACACAAATAAAGGACAGAGCTAGAAGTTACTTTTTGATGCGATACTCAGCGGAACGAGCATGAGCCGTCAAAGACTCACCTCTTGCTAAAACAGAAGCCACTTTACCCATTTCAGAAGCACCTTCTGGTGAGAAATAGATCAAAGAGGATCGTTTCTGGAAGTCATAAACACCGAGAGGTGAAGAGAAACGGGCGGTACCCGACGTTGGCAGAACATGGTTAGGCCCTGCACAGTAATCACCCAACGCTTCTGCCGTATAACGCCCCATGAAGATAGCACCGGCATGACGTATATCAGCCAGCATGTCTTCAGGCTTATCCACAGACAATTCCAAATGTTCTGGCGCAACGCGGTTAACAACTTCGCAAGCGGCTGACATGTCCGGAACATGAATAAGAATACCGCGGTTATTCAGCGACTCGCTGATAATGTCCTTGCGCTCCATCGTAGGTAATAGACGACGAATACTTTCCTTTACCTGTTCCAGAAAGTTTTTATCCTGAGAAACCAGAATGGCCTGGGCATCTTCGTCATGTTCTGCCTGGGAAAAGAGATCCATAGCAATCCAGTCAGGATTGGTCTTGCCATCGCAAACCACCATAATTTCCGATGGACCGGCAATCATATCGATGCCTACTTGACCGAACACTTCTCGCTTGGCCGTTGCCACATAGATATTACCCGGCCCAACAATCTTGTCTACCTTGGGTACGGTTTCCGTGCCATAGGCCAAAGCGGCTATAGCTTGTGCACCGCCTACAGTGAAGACGTGTTTCACACCCGCAATCGCAGCAGCAGCCAGCACCATATCGTTCACCACGCCATCGGGTGTTGGCACGACCATTATGATCTCTTTGACACCCGCAACATGCGCCGGAATGGCATTCATCAATACAGAAGATGGATAGGACGCCTTACCGCCGGGCACATAAAGCCCAACCCGATCCAGAGCGACCACCTGCTGACCTAACAGAGTTCCATCGTCTTCTTTATAGTTCCAAGAAGGCTGAACTTGTCGTTCATGGTAGCCACGGATGCGATTAGCAGCGGTCTCAAGAGCCTTTCGTTGCTCTTGAGGAATTCGATCAAGCGCTTGTTCCAACTGTTCTTCACTAACAGTCAGTTCAGCCATAGAACTGACTGAAACTCGATCAAACTGACAGGTAAAATCAACCAATGCCTGATCACCACGCTGCTGAACCTCGGCAATAATCTGCTTTACCCGATTCTGAACCTGATCATCTGACACTGTTTCCCATGCCAGCAATTTTTTCAGCTGTTCCTGAAAATCACTACTGCCATATTCCAGCTGTGCAGGATTAACCATAAGATTTACTCCCCGGCAGCAGTTTGCCCTGCATCAGCTGCAGAACCGAGTTGATCAATCAGCTGATTAATCGCTTCGAATTTAACTTTCATGGAAGCCTTGTTGACGATCAGCCTGGAGGAGACTTCAGCAATCATCTCTCTGGGCTCAAGACCGTTAGCTCTGAGGGTATTGCCGGTATCGACTACATCAACAATGATATCAGCCAGACCAACCAGTGGCGCTAACTCCATGGAACCGTAGAGCTTAATGACATCAGCCTGACGACCAATAGAGGCATAGTAACGTTTGGCGACATTAACAAATTTAGTGGCCACCTTTAAACGCCCCTGCTCAGGTACTTCATACCCTGTTCTGCAAGCTGTCATCAATTTACACTGGGCTATTTTCAGATCCAGAGGTTCGTAGAGTTCAGTGGAACCATGCTCAAGAAGAACATCTTTACCAGCCACACCCACATCGGCCGCACCGTACTCTACATAGGTAGGTACATCACTGGCACGAACGATCAGTAAATTTACGTCTGGATGGGTAGTCGGAATAATCAGCTTTCGACTTTTGGCCGGGTCTTCAACCAGTTCAATACCGGCAGCCTTCAGCAATGGCAGGGTATCTTTCAGGATTCGCCCCTTGGAGAGAGCGATAGTGATCTGTCTGGACATCCGACTCAGCCTTCCTTTTAGTTATTACAGGTCAGAGGGACGACATTTTATAGCAAAAGCTGTGATTTAACAGTCGCGCAGTACTCATTGAGCCTGAAAAGATAAATTACCATTCATCTGTTTCTATGCCATTTTTACTTTCATAAACAAAAAGAAAGCACATGAAAATATATATAAGAGCGCATTGATCTCTTCTTAAATGATTAGGTCCATCATTGAATCTAACCCTCTTTTCGTCGGTTTGAGCGACACACTTCAGCGTTTCTTCCCAAGGCTTAGCGCCAAAGACCAGAGGCTGTACCTAGGCGGGGAAGAAAGGGCGATTCGTGGCAGGAATCAGGTACAACTTATCAGGCATGTTCTGGTGTGGAAGAATTAATCCTGTTCCGCTGGACTCGCCATCCGAATCATTGTTGATGATTTCTGAAGCGTCGTGTTCTTCATTCATAAATAAGATTCACACACCGTATGGGCATCTGTTTCAACTTAGCCATTCACATCGTGAGTGATAGTGTCTGGCAAGTGGAAAACAGTCTGCAGTTCAGGGGAAAAATGGCTCATGTGAATTAAATAGTGACGGTCATGAGTTTTTTAAACGGTCTAGGGAAGTTATGGCTGAAATAAGCAGAGCTGCTGTGACTGTTAGCGACAGAGAAATGCTCTATTTTATTCGGTGTATAAGGGATATAAGTTGGTAAGGTTGATTTCCTGTCGTTGAAACTATGTAATGGGATACTGGCAAAAATTATAATAATAAGGAAGTCACTATGCCACTACTGCGTTTTTTGACACTGCTGTGTTGTCTGTTATCTCTCAATACTTATGCCCTTATTCTGAAGGGCGTTGACATCCCCGAAGTTCTTCCTGCTGATGAAAGCCGCCCTGCGCTAAAGCTCAATGGTGCTTCAATGCGAGTTATGTATTTACTCGTGGATGCCTACATCGGCGAACTTTATTTAGAGAATCCCAGTTCCGATCCAGAGCAAATCTTTGCTGATGATGGTTATAAGCGCATGGTCTTTCATATTATGACGCGCAAAGTCAGTGGGCGTCGTATAGCTTCCGTTATGAATGAAGCGTTGGAGTTGAATGTTTCAGCGGCAGAGCTGGAAGCCTATGAAGAGAAGCTGGATATGTTAACGGAGCTGTTTCAAGGTCGTTTGAAACGTGGAGAGCAGGGGGTGGCTGAGTACATTCCTGGTGTCGGGACGCGTATTATCATGAAAGGTGAAAACCGAGGTATTATTCCAGGTAAAGATTTCTACAATGCACTTTTGACGGTCTGGATTGGTGAAAACCCAGTCAGTCGTGAGTTTAAGGAAGGCATTTTAGGACTGGCTCAGAATGACTCAGTCTCCAAAACAAAAAAGAGAACCAAGCGGATTGAAAAGTAGAAGTAAAAATAAAAAGAATGAGAAAACTTAACTTTTTCATCTGTTAGTCTGGGCTGCGTTGAATGAGAAAATTAACAACGCGGCCCAGATAAAACCAAAGCTTATTTGAATGTCCCGCCCGAACGGTTCCCCATACACCCACAGCCCTAATGTTAATGCCATCGTTGGCGCAATGTATTGCAGAAAACCAATGGTTGTCAGTCTGATTTTTGGGGCCGCGGAAGTGAATAATAATAGCGGTCTGAGAACGTAAAGGACGATTCCCTTTGCCATGTCAGCCATAACATCCAGCTAAGCCCTGCGGGTAACAGCAGCAAGGTCTCCAATAGCAATAAAGATTCGATTCTGTTTGGAAAAAAAAATGCAACTTACTACTTTTATAAGCAGCGTGAACAAAGGCAAATAGTCTCGAAAAAAAACAGAACCTCATAGGAGGAGCGATTTTCGCTAGTTTGTTGGAATTATTAAAGACAACTTGAGCTGGACAAATCTTAGTATCAAGCAGAATAAGGGTTATGGACTTACAACAGAATTTGAATGCAAAGTGCTCTATTCAAATACAATTTCGTTAAACGAATAAACTGAAAAACATTCAATCTGGCGCTGTCTTGCGCCAGATTGAAAATAGTTGCTTATGCTGGCACTCGGCGAATCTTGGCACCCATGGCTTGAAGTTTTTCTTCAATGCATTCATAACCACGGTCAATGTGGTAGATACGCTCAATCATCGTATCACCTTCAGCGACCAGTGCAGCAATAACAAGGCTGGCTGAAGCACGCAAGTCAGTTGCCATAACAGGCGCAGCTTTCAGCTTATCAACACCCTTGACGGTAGCGGTGTTCCCTTCAACCTGAATATCTGCGCCCATGCGGTTCATTTCCTGAACATGCATAAAACGATTTTCAAACACAGTTTCGGTAATGCAGCCGACGCCATCTGCAATCAGGTTCAGTGCCGTAAACTGGGCCTGAATATCTGTCGGCATAGCGGGATAAGGCGCTGTTTCCAAACTGATCGATTTAGGTCGCTTGCCATGCATATCCAATTCAATCCAGTCTTCACCCCACTCAACAGTAGCTCCAGCTTCACGAAGCTTAAGCAGAATTACTTCGAGGATGTCAGGCTGAGTATCTTTTAATCTAACCCGCCCACCTGTGGCTGCAGCAGCAATCAGATAAGTACCTGTTTCGATACGGTCAGGTAGCACTGAATAAGTACAACCATGCAGACGTTCAACGCCCTGAATCCGAATGATATCGGTTCCCGCTCCTTCAATTTTTGCACCCATAGCAATCAGGCACTCTGCCAGATCGACGACTTCCGGCTCCCGGGCAGCGTTTTCAATAATGGTTTCGCCATCGGCCAATGTTGCAGCCATCAGGATATTTTCAGTACCGGTTACGGTTACTGTGTCCATATAAATACGGGCACCTTTCAGGCGTTTCTCAACGCTGGCTTTGATGTAACCATCTTCCACGACGATATATGCACCCATGGCTTGCAAGCCACGAATGTGCAAATCAACCGGACGACTACCAATGGCACAACCGCCTGGCAGTGACACTTCAGCACGACCATAGCGGGCCAGCAGTGGGCCCAGAACCAGAATGGACGCACGCATGGTTTTTACCAAATCATAAGGTGCGCGTAGCTGTTTGATAGTACTGGCATGAACTTCAACGTTCATGCGTTCGTCAACCATCAAATCAATACCCATGCAGCCAAACAGCTCGAACATGGTAGTAATATCGTGCAAATGGGGCAAGTTGCAAACAGTGACCGGGTCATCTGCCAGCAGAGTTGCAGCCAAAATAGGCAATGCAGCGTTCTTGGCACCGGAGATACGAATCTCACCGTCCAGACGGGCACCACCAGTGATAATTAGTTTATCCATCATAATGAATTACCTTTACCCGTCAGATTAAGCCAGTTCCAGGCCTTTATTTTGCGCTTCTGCCGGTGTCAGCAGAGTCATGGTAACGGCATGAATGGCACCGCTGGCGATATGTGCATTGAGATGAGCATAAACCATCTGCTGACGCTTCACTGGCATGGCACCCTGAAACTGCTCACAGACAACAGTCACACGAAAATCACAACCTTCGCCCTCTACCAGCACCTTAGCTTCAGAAAAATTGTCTTCCAATAACGTCTTCACTTCAGTGGCTTGCATGCCTCTACCTCTTGAACCGTTTGTCCCGCCTACACAGAAGCTCTCTGGTTATTAACAGAAAACGGACATTATTGCGGGGAAATCGGGAAATAATATCGAACAATGACCACACTGACCAGCAACAATGGACGCCAGTGGGGTATGAGTCGTAATAAGAGACTGACTGATACCTGCGGGTTCTGTTTTAAAAAACCTCAAATCAAAGAATAAAGACTCCTTTAGCTATAGATAAATTCCTCTAAAACAGAGTGCTTTAAAGCAAAAAAATATTATCGGGGAAACATGGACAGCTATGTTAATAGCTCAGGAGAGAGCAACTGAATGAAGAAGCGATTTCTGGTACTGGCGACAATGGTAATTTTACAATCCATGTTGAGTGGATGTTCTGCACAATATCTATGGTACGGGTTTCTTCAGAGTTTGATACACGAGAACTGTCATAAGCTCCCCATGGAAGCCTATAACAACTGCATGGATCAGGCCGGAATGCCTACCGATATCGGTTTTGGCTTCCATCCTAAATAAAACAAGACGCTACTTAAGTTCCTGAATAATACTGGAAAAATCTTTAGAGCCATTGCCTTTCTTCTGATGAGCCACATAAAGGTTTCTGGCATTACTACCCATAGGAATAGCAGAACCACTCTTTACTGCCATCTCTTCAGCCAACCCGAGATCTTTGGCCATAAGATCAACCATAAATCCAGGTTGATAGTCATTACTGGCAGGCGCTTTTTCCATCACCCCCGGATAAGGGTTATAGACTTCCAGCGTCCAGTTTCTACCGGAACTCGCCAACATAATCTCGGACAGTACTTTGGGATCAAGGCCGTTATCCACGCCCAACTGCAAAGCTTCGGACGTACCGCTCATCAATATCGCCAGCAGCATATTATTGCAGGCTTTGGCCGTTTGCCCAGCACCATGATCACCAGCATGGAACAGGTTTTTACCCATAGCTCCAAGCACTTCCTTTCCTTGAGAAAATGCTGAGTCGGAACCACCACACATAAAGCTCAGTGTGCCTGCAGCCGCTGCAGCAACGCCTCCGGATACCGGCGCATCGAGCATACTGAAGCCTTTACGTTCTGCTTCAGCCGCTACTTTTTTAGCCGTTTCGGAATCAATGGTACTGCTGTCTATCAACAAAGGTCTGGAAGAGAGCCTCTGCAAAAGACCTTCCTCTCCCAGGTAAACACTTTCCACATGCTTCCCCGCAGGCAGCATGGTGATGACGATATCAGCCTGTTGAGCAGCAGACAGTGCTGTTTCAGAAGAATCCGCACCAGCAGACACCAGTTTATCCACAACCGCAGGGTTCAGATCAAAAATCTTGAGTGAGTGCCCTGCCTTCAACAGGTTTCTGGCCATTGGTGCGCCCATATTGCCCAGACCGATAAATGCTACTCTTGCCATGTCACTCTTCCTTGCTATTCCGTCTCATTGTTGGCTTATGGTTATCTATTTAACGAACGGGTCAATTTAACGAACCGATCAACGGATTCTATCCAGTGTTCCATCCATCAGCAGTCGGCGTCCAATAATGACCCGCATGATTTCATTCGTGCCTTCCAGAATCTGATGAACGCGGACATCACGAACATAACGCTCTATGGGGTATTCTCGAATATAACCATAACCACCATGAAGCTGCAGAGCTTCATTGCAGATATTAAACCCCAGATCTGTCGCCAGCCGCTTTGCCATGGAGCAATAAATGCTAGCTTCCGAGTCATTTTGATCAAGTTTGTAAGCCGCCAGACGAACCATTTGCCGAGCAGCGACCAACTCTGTTTGCATATCAGCCAATTTGAATTGAGTTACCTGAAAATCACTGATGGCTTTACCGAATTGTTTTCGATCTTTGCAGTATTCAACCGAATGGTTGAGTGCAGCCTGAGCAGTACCAATGGAACAAGTGGCAATATTAATACGACCACCGTCCAGGGCTTCCATGGCGATATTGAACCCCATACCTTCTTCACCCAGAAGGTTGGCTTTGGGCACTCGCACATTTTCGAAAGTTATCATTCGGGTCGGCTGAGCATTCCAGCCCATCTTTTCTTCAGCCTTACCGTAATAAACACCTTCGCAGTCTGCTGGTATGGCAATGGCACTGATCCCCTTTGGGCCATCCTGACCAGTACGGGTCATCACCACCAGCAGGTCCGTATCACCAGCACCACTGATAAAAACCTTGCTGCCATTTATTACATAGTGATCACCATCAGCGACGGCTGACGTACGCAGTGATGCTGCATCGGAGCCGGACCCCGGTTCGGTCAGACAGTAAGAGACCAGCTTTTCACCCGTCACCAGATCCGGACACCACTGCTCTTTCAAAGCTGTCTTGCCGTAACGCCCAATAATGTTGGTCGCCATATTGTGAATCGTCATAAAGGCAGTCGTCGCCGTACAACCTTGTGACAACTCTTCAAAAATCAGACTGGCATCCAGTCTTGGCAAATCCAACCCTCCGATATCTTCAGGAGCGTAAAGTGCCATAAAACCCAGTTCACCCGCCTGTTTCAAAGCATCCTTGGGGAAAATATGCTCCGCGTCCCACTTTGCTGCGTTTGGAGCCAGTGCGCCTGCAGAGAAGGCTTTGGCGGACTCTATAAATGCCTGCTGATCTTCACTTAATGAAAAGTCCATAGCACCTCCTGTTTATTCGATTCACTTGTGACAGTTTCACTTCAGATTAATAGTCAGGTTCAGCTGTTTGCTTTCGGTCTCCTGATAAGTCCATCTGGAGGTCACTGTCTTGGTTTCGGTATAGAAGCGTATAGCTTGCTTGCCATAGGCATGGAGATCACCCATAAAGGAACCTTTCCAGCCAGTGAAGGAGAAGAAAGGTAAAGGTACAGGGATAGGTACATTGATACCGACGTTACCGACTTCAATTTCATGCTGGAATTTACGAGCCGCACCACCAGACTGGGTGAACATGGAAGTACCGTTGCCATAAGGATTTCGATTCACCAGTGCAATGGCCTCTTCGAGCGTATCGACGGTGACACAGCAGAGTACGGGGCCAAAGATCTCTTCCCGATAAATACTCATTTCTTCATTAACATCAGTAAACAGAGTTGGGCCCACCCAGTTACCATCAGGATATCCTTCAACCACAACATCACTGCCGTCCAACAGACAGGTAGCCCCTTCTGCTTTACCCGCTTTAATAAAGCCGAGTACCCGCTCTTTTGCTGCTTTATTAATCAAAGGGCCATAGCCCGCTGCGGAATCGTTCCAGGCTCCTGGATGTATCTCTGCTAACCGATCCTTAAGTTCATTCACCCACTCTTTACTGTCACCGACGAAGACAGCCACACTGATCGCCATGCATCGTTGCCCTGCTGCACCGACAGAAGAACCCACCAGACTGTTCAATACTTGCACCTTATTGGCATCAGGCATGATAACCGAATGGTTTTTAGCACCTGTCATACATTGCACCCGCTTCATGCTGGCGGTACCGGTTTCATAAATATGACGACCGACAGCAGAAGAGCCTACAAAGGAAGCCGCTCTGGTATCCGGATGTTTCAACAGAGTTTCGACTTGATCTTTACCACCGTGTATCAACTGAACCACACCTTTGGGAACGCCCGCCTCTACCAACAATTCAATGAGGCGAACAGGCGTCAGCGGCACTTGTTCGCTGGGCTTAAGAATGAAAGTATTACCGCACGCTATAGCCAGTGGAAACATCCAGAGTGGAATCATGGCAGGAAAATTAAAAGGGGTTATGCCGACACACACACCCAGCGGTTGAACATAACTATTGGTGTCAACACCACCAGCAACATTTTCAGCTGTTTCTCCCATCATGCCGGATGGAATATTGGCCGCCTGCTCAACCACTTCAATACCACGCCAGACATCACCTTTAGCGTCCTCAAACGTCTTACCGGTATCCTGTGATAACAGCTCACCTAACTCATCATGGTGTTCTTTTAAGAGCGCCTGATAGCGCATCATCAAACGAGCTCTTTCCGGCACAGGAACATTTCGCCAGGTTTTAAACGCTTCTTTTGCACTCGCTATGGCTTGCTCAACTTCCACAGGTGTCGCCATGGGTACTTCAGCCAGTAACTGCTGAGTAGCCGGGTTAAGAACAGGAAGTTTTTGAGTGCTGGTAGACTGGATAAACTCGCCATTGATAAAGAGTGGAACCTGATGAGTCATAATGCATCCTGTATTTATTGTTATTCAGTTCAGGTGTTGTAATTTATGACAAACCTTACCTTAAAAATTAGCCTGTGTGTCAACACCTTCCTAATGACGCGTTTAAGTCGCAAGCTTCAGTTAAAAAATCAAAGTCATCTTATAAATCAGTTTTCTCTTAATTAATAACGGTTTATGGGCTGATTTAAAATTCATTGCTCTCACTCCAGCTAACGACTACCTCTACCTCCTACTACCATGGTCGTAGGTAGTTTCACTCTGATCAGCATTTACCCAATACAAAGCCCTGTGCTAGCCTCAGTAGCGACTTAAAATAATAATAATAATAAATAATCAGGCTGATCTACATATGCAGTCCATTCTCATTAGCCGGAATTGTTACAAAAAAAGAATGTTACTGAAAAATAACGTTCCTGAAAGAACAAAAAAAAAATAACAAAAAACAAAAAACAAAAGGCGTAACGATGAGTCAAAAGGATCCTTTCCTTGTCATCGAGAATGTGTCCCTGGCATTTGGCGGAGTCAAAGCACTGACCGATGTAAGTTTTTCGGTCAACAAGGGTGAAGTCTTCTCAATTATTGGCCCCAATGGGGCTGGAAAAACATCCATGCTGAACTGTATTTCCGGACGATATCATCCGGGAAATGGTTCTATTCGTTTTAAAGACAAAGAACTGATTAACCTTAAACCCAACGAGCGTTCCGTTCTGGGGGTTGGCAGAACCTTTCAGAACCTTGCTCTGTTCGGTCATATGAGTGTTCTTGATAATATTATGGTGGGGCGACATCACCTGCTGGATAACAATTTTGCCACAGGCCCTCTTTACTGGTTTTCCAGTGCCCAAAAAGAAGAATTAAACCATCGTCGTGAAGTGGAAGACATTATTGATTTTCTGGAAATATCCCATATTCGTAAAAAACAGGCAGGTACGCTTTCTTATGGTTTAAGAAAGAGAGTCGAACTCGCTCGTGCAATTGCTTTAAAACCGGATTTAATTCTTCTTGATGAGCCTATGGCTGGAATGAACCAGGAAGAAAAAGAAGACATGTCTCGTTTTATTCTGGATTTAAACGAAGAGTTTGGAATGACTGTCGTTATGATCGAACACGATATGGGTGTCGTCATGGGCATTTCAAATCGTGTAATGGTATTAGACTTCGGTCGAAAAATTGCTGAAGGACTGCCCGATGAGATCATGGCTAACGAGCATGTAAAGAAAGCCTATCTGGGTGAAGAAGATGAATTATTAATGGAGGAGGCGTGATGTCACTTACAAGCCTTAAATCAACTTCCTTACAATCTTCTAACTCAACGATCGTCGATGTAAAAATCCACGATACCTTTCCAAAAGTTCTAGCCTGGAATGCTGAACACTTTCCTAATGATACCGCCATGCGGGAAAAAGAATTCGGAATCTGGCAAGAGTACACCTGGCTGGACTATCACAATAAAGTGAAATGGCTGGCTCTGGGCCTTAAGCATCTTGGTGTTAAAGATCATGAGGTCATTGCTATTCAGGGAGAGAACCGCCCGGAATGGCTTTGGAGCGAAATTGCTATCCACGCTCTGCGCTGCTATTCCATGGGTGTCTATCAGGACTCCCTCCACGAAGAGACTGAATACCTTCTTAACTTTGCTGAAGCGTCAGTGGTGATTGCTGAAGATGAAGAACAGTGTGACAAACTGCTGGAGCTGGAAGAAACTATTCCCCACGTCAGACTGATCGTTTATTGTGATCCACGAGGCATGCGGAAGTACCAGGATTCTCGGCTGATTGACATAGAAGACGTCATCGAACACGGTAAACAGATTGATTCCCAACTGCCTGATCTTTATCGTCAGATGCTGTCACTCACTACGGGTGAAGAACTCTCCATTCTCTGCACCACATCAGGTACCACTTCCCGCCCGAAACTGGCAAAGCTGCATTCTGGACATTTTCTGGATCATTGCTCTGCATACCTTAGGGCTGACCCAAAGAAGCCTGGTGAGAACTACGTTTCTGTATTGCCTCTGCCATGGATTATGGAGCAGGTATACGCCGTCGGTCAGGCCCTGATTCAACGACAAATAATCAACTTCGTTGAAACTCAGGAAACTATGATGTCAGACCTAAGGGAAATAGGTCCAAACTTTGTATTACTGGCTCCAAGAGTCTGGGAAAACCTGGCCGCTGAAGTGCACTCCCGCATGATGGATGCCCAACCTCTGAAGCAGAAGTTGTTTAAATGGGCCATGGACAGAGCGACTAAAGCCAAGGAAGAAGGTAAGCATTCGATTCTTGCAGACTGGGTATTGATGAATGCTCTGAAAGATCGCCTTGGCTTTTCCAATCTCAGTTCCGCAGCTACTGGCGGCGCAGCCATGGGACCTGACACTTTCAAGCTCTTCCATGCCATGGGGGTGCCTCTGAAACAACTCTATGGGCAGACAGAAATGGCCGGAGCCTACACCATACACAAGACTGACGATATCGATTATGAATCGGTCGGTATTGTGTTCGACAACGCTGAACTTAAGATTCTTGATCCCGATAAAAACGGTGTCGGAGAAATTATTTCAAAAACAACGGGCATGTTCACCGGTTACCACAAAAATCAAGAAGCCTACGATGAAGATGTTCGTGATGGCTGGATGCACACAGGTGATGCTGGCTATATAAAAGATAATGGCCACCTAGTCGTGATTGACCGAATCAAAGACATGGCAGAGACGGCATCTGGTGTTCGCTACTCTCCTCAATACATAGAGAACAAGTTGAAGTTCTCACCCTATATTGCTGAAACAGTTGTACTGGGAAGAGATCGTGAATGCCTGACGGCCATTATTTGCATACGTTTCAGTATTGTTTCCAAATGGGCTGAAGCCAAAGGCATCTCTTTTACTAACTACACAAACCTTTCCGCACAACCGGCTGTGGGAGCCTTGGTGAAATCGGCTGTCGACGAAGTCAATGAGTCTCTGCCGGAAGGCCAACGTATCAACAAATTCATGCTGCTTTATAAAGAGCTGGATGCTGATGACGGTGAATTAACTCGAACCCGTAAAGTACGTCGTAGTGTTATTGCCGAAAAATACGCTGATATCATTGATGCACTTTATGGCGGTCAGGAGACTGTTGATATCGATACAATGATCACCTTCCAGGATGGTAGCCAAAGCCGTATTCAAACAACCCTGGATGTTGTCAATCTTCACACTACAGAGTCTTCTACAGAAAAAAGCAGTTTAAAACTCAACAATAAGAACGACTGGAGGCAGGCATCATGAACACTGAACTGTTACTTCAGCTGACCATCAATGGCCTGATAGTTGGCTTGCTGTATGGCGTTATCGCTATGTGTTTCGTACTCATCTATAAGTCCACTCAGGTAGTGAACTTTGCCCAGGGTGAGTTTCTGTTGATCGGGGCTTGGGTTTGCTGGGCTACACTCGTCTGGTTACAGCTGCCTTTCTGGCTTGGCTTTATTCTGACCCTTGCTTTTATGACCCTGTTCGGCATTTTGATACAGGCGGTCTTTTTAAAACCCATGATCGGTGAACCTATTATCGCGGTCATTATGGTCACTATTGGTTTGTCGATTTTCTTTCAGGCATTAATGAAATGGATATTTGGTGTTTCAGCACAGTCTTATCCACAGGT
The DNA here is from genome assembly GCA_004762125.1 of Oceanospirillales bacterium. Taxonomy (GTDB): domain Bacteria; phylum Pseudomonadota; class Gammaproteobacteria; order Pseudomonadales; family Endozoicomonadaceae; genus Endozoicomonas_A. The sequence goes on from SIHQ01000006.1 coordinate 181,780, forward strand.
TTTTGAAACCAGCACTATTTCCATCGGCGGCCTGAACGTTGAGCTGGCTTATATCATGAGCCTGATCTTCTCCTTCCTGATGATGGCCGGATTTTACTGGTTCTTTCGCTATTCAAGAATGGGACTGGCCATGCGCGCTACAGCCTTTGATCAGCAGGTAGCCAGTAGCCTAGGTATTTCAGTATCCAAGGTGTTTGCAGCCAGCTGGGCCATTTCTGCCATGGTATCAGCTACCGCCGGCATCGTGATGGGTATGGTAAACGGTGTGTCTGACGCCCTGTCGTTCATCGGTATCAAGGTATTCCCTGCGGTTATCCTGGGTGGTCTCGACTCCATTGTTGGCGGCGTCGTTGGTGGTGTGATTATCGGTGTGCTGGAAAACCTCGCCGAGTTTATCGACAGTCAGTACCTCCATATCGGCAACCTTTACACCATTGCGCCTTTTTATGTGTTGCTGATCATTCTGGCCTTCAAGCCATACGGTCTGTTCGGCACTAAAGACATTGAACGTATATAACAGGGATTGTTGAACATGATTACTCTATCCATGCGTCCCTGCGGTGACTTTCGGACCACATACAAGGCTGATACGCGGATATTCGAAACCCGCTTTATTCTGTTATTAACCATTATGACCGTGGTAGCGCTTTGTTTTGCGCCATTGTTTCTGGATGCTTACTACCTGACTCTGTTTATTCAGGTTTCATATCTGGGTATTGCAGCTCTGGGGCTAAATATTCTGGTGGGTTTTACCGGACAAATATCCCTCGGTCATGGAGCCTTCTTCGGCTTTGGCGCGTTTGCCTCAGCCTGGATCAGCAACAGTTTTGCTATTCCGGTCTGGTTATCAATTCCACTGGCTGGTGTACTAACCATGGCCGTGGGCATGATGTTCGGCTTACCCGCAGCCCGGATCAAAGGTTTGTATCTGGCCATTGCCACCCTGTCGGCGCAGTTCATTATCGAAGATTTTTTTGCACGGGCCGACTGGTTTTCTGGTGGTTCCTATGGTGCTGCCGCAGACCCAGTCAGTCTCTTCGGCATGGACTTCGACAGTGATCAGTCTTTCTTCTACATTGCCCTGTTCGCACTGGTATTTATGTACCTTTGGGGCACGAACTTGATGCGCAGTCGAGATGGTCGAGCCTTTGTTGCTGTTCGTGACCATTATCTGTCCGCAGAAATCATGGGTATTAACCTGACCTGGTATCGCTTGCTGTCCTTCGGTGTGTCGTCTTTCTACGCAGGAATCGGTGGTGCACTTTACGGTCATTATCTCGGTTTCGTCTCTGCAGAAGGCTTTACCCTGATGATGTCAGTGCAATTCCTTGCCATGATCATTATCGGCGGACTGGGTTCTGTTCAGGGCGCATTACTGGGCACTATATTTATCGTACTGTTACCGGAAGTACTGGAAGCAACGGTATCACTGATTGGTTCTACCGGCCTGATGGATGCAGGCACACTGGTTGAAAACCTTGCCTACTTCAAGGAAATGGCTGTCGGTCTGGTCATTATCCTGTTCCTTATCTTTGAGCCGGATGGTCTGGCTCATCGCTGGAAGCAGATCAAGTCGTACTGGAAGTTTTATCCCTTTGCTTACTAGTTATCCATCAATAACCAAAAGCAAAACAAAAATAATAAAAGGAGAAACTCCGATGCAAAAAACCAAAATTCTAAAGGCTTCCGTTATTGCGGCTGCAGTAGGTACTTTGCTTACCATGCACGCAAACGCAAACGCCAAGGAAAAGGTTTTTGTAGGCCACCTGGCTGATTACTCTGGCCCAACCGCAGCCGTAGGAAAGCACTATGCTGATGGTATCAAAGATACCCTGTCATGGCTGAACAGCAACGGTGGTATTGATGGTACAGAGCTTGAATTCGAGTCTATTGATTATGCCTATAAAGTGCCCCAGGCCATCAGCAATTATAAAAAATGGACATCCAGAAAAAATATGGTCGCTATGCAAGGCTGGGGAACGGCTGATACAGAAGCCCTGATATCTTTTGCTGCCAAGGACAAGGTTGCGATTTTCTCTGCTTCCTATTCGGGGCATTTGACTGACCCCACAGGTAAAAACCCAAAAACAAAGAAACCGGCTCCCTATAATTTTTTTTACGGTGCCTCTTATTCAGATACCTGTCGGGCTCTCGCACAATGGGCCAAGAATGACTGGGATCAAAAAGGTAAGTCAGGTAAGCCAGGGTTCATTCACATCGGTGATAATCATCCCTACCCTAACGCTCCCAAAAAAGCTTGCGCTGAATACGCTGAAGAAATTGGTTTTGATGTTAAACCACCAGTAATGGTTTCAATGAAACCCGGTGATTTCAAAGCCCAATGCCTTTCTGTAAAAACCAGTGGCGCTGACTATGGCTACGTTGCCAATCTCGGTAGCTCAGCTGTTTCACTGATAAAGTCATGCGAGACCGTAGGAACAGACATACAGTTTATGTCTAATATCTGGGGTGGTGACAAGCTCATCTTCGAGGCGGCAGGCAAAGGAATAGACAACTATGTATTCCCTGCAATGACACCTTTCTGGACAGACAATGTGCCTGCTCTGGAAAATGTTCGTGAGATCGCTCGTAACAGTAGCCGGGATGTCAGCTTCCAGCCTCACCATTATATACGTGGAGTCTGTACCACACTGTATATGGCCGAAGCGATGAAGTGGGCCAAAGTTAACGGTGGCATCACTGGAGAAAACGTCAAGAAAGGTATGTATGCCAAGAAGAACTGGGTACCTGAAGGAATGGATGACGTTTGCCTCCCTGCTAACTGGACCAGCAATGATCATCGCGGCATTAACACCGTGAACATCTATCAGGCAAAATGGAATGGTGGTGATATCAACGTTGATCGAATCTCCCAGATAGAGCTGCCACGTCGTGACGACTGGTTGGGCTATTGATTCCGGTTACTGATTCTGGTTGCTACGGTTAGTTACTGATCATTTAGCGTGGAAATGACCTTGCCGGAACCTGTCCGGTTCCGGCTCCATGGAGTGCGTTATGGAAGCCGCAAAAAAAATTAAAACAGCGGAACCGATACTGAGTATCAATAATATCGAAGTCGTGTACGACGAAGTAATTCTTGTTCTGCGTGGTGTCAGCCTCAATGTTCCGCAAGGTGAAATTGTTACCCTACTGGGCCCTAACGGTGCTGGTAAGTCCACAACCCTGAAAGCTATCTCCGGATTACTAAAATCGGAAGAGGGTGAGGTCAACCGAGGCGAAATCACTTTTATGGGTGAGCGCATCGACAAGAAGAACGCTGAAGACATTGTTCGTTCCGGTATTTTTCAGGTAATGGAGGGTCGTCGTATTATTGAAGATATGACCTGTGTCGAAAACCTTCGCCTCGGAGCTTACACCCGTAAAAAGAGTAATATTAAAGATGAAATTGAAAAAGTTTTTCATTACTTCCCTCGCCTGAAAGAGAGAACCGGCTTCGCTGGTTATCTGTCCGGTGGTGAACAACAAATGCTGGCGATTGGCCGAGCCATGATGGCGCAGCCCAAAATGATTCTTTTGGATGAGCCTTCCATGGGTCTTTCCCCTCTGTTGGTGAAAGAAGTATTCGGCATTATCGAGAAGATCAACAAGGAGCAGGGTATCACCATGCTCCTTGTTGAGCAGAACGCCAACTTTGCTCTTAAATGCGCTGACTACGGCTACATCATGGAATCTGGCAAAGTGGTACTGGATGGCCCTAAATCAGAACTTCTGAACAACCAGGATGTAAAAGAGTTTTATCTTGGCGGTTCCGATGAACGTAAAAGCTTCAAAAACCTTAAGTCTTATAAAAGACGCAAACGCTGGTTGTAATGGAGGTTAAGTAATGTATTTCGATCAAAAAGAAACCTTCAATTTGCAGGAAAGAGAAGAGTATTTGCTGGGAAGACTCAGGGAAACTCTTACTCTGGTATTAGAGCAGACTGACTACTATCAGAAAGTGCTTGGTACATTGAACCCTGCGTCTCTGCACAGTATTGAAGATTTACAACAGTTACCGGTCACCCGAAAATCCGATCTGATCCACCAGCAGCAAGGATCAGCGCCTTTCGGTGGGCTAAATAGTGTTGATCCTGGAAAAGTTGCTCGCCTTTTTCAATCACCCGGCCCTATCAATGAACCTGAAGGTAAAGGTGAGGACTGGTGGCGTATGGGCAGAGCCTTTTATGCGGCAGGATTCAGACCAGGTGACATTGTTCATAACACCTTGTCTTATCACCTAAGCCCCGGTGGATTCATTCTCGACTCGGGAGCAAGAGCCTGTGGCTGTGCTGTTATACCTGCTGGCGTTGGTCAGACAGAGCAACAGTTACAGGTGATCTCTTCACTTAAGCCAAACGGTTATGCTGGCACACCATCCTTTCTTAAAATTCTTCTGGATAAAGCGGACACTGACAACATTGATGTATCGTCAATCAAAAAGTCCCTCGTGACGGGTGAACCCTTGCCAGAATCACTGAGAAAGTACTTTATTGATCGCGACATCTCTTGTTTACAGTGCTATGCCACCGCCGATGCCGGCTTGATTGCTTACGAAGTGGCTGATGAGCTGGGAATGCTCATTGCCGAAGATATTATTATGGAAATCGTTAAACCCGGTACTGGTGAATTGGTTAAACTTGGAGAAACCGGAGAAATCCTGGTCACTAACTTTAATCAGGAGTATCCGTTAATTCGATTTGCTACCGGTGATTTAACAGCAGAAATTCTTGAACCTGATCATTCCGGTAGAACCAACCGTCGTATAAAAGGATGGCTTGGCAGAGCGGATCAATCCACTAAAGTAAAAGGACTGTTTGTTCACCCCAACCAGATAACGGAGGTGATTAAACGTCACCCAGAGATCAGTAAGGCACGGTTACTGGTCGAGCGTTTTGACGGCCGTGATGCCATGACTTTAGTATGCGAGAGCGAAACAGATATTGACATACCTCAGGTTGAAGCAAGCCTTAATAACATCTGTCGATTAAAAGGAAAGGTTACCCAGCTTGAAACAGGAAAGGTAAAGAGTGACGGTCAGTTGATCGAGGATTTGCGCTGAGATCAGCGCAAATCCTTAATAGCTCATGCCGAACAGGAGGAGTCCTGGAGAACTTCCTCAAGACCACATACTCTGGCCAAAGAGGCCAGTTCATCGGGAACCGCTAAAAAACAAAGAGTCGTATTGTTTTGTCGAGCTTCTCGAATCCACGATAAACAGAGAGACAGTGTAGAGCTGTCTCCCTTTTTCAATTCCGACATATCAATCTGTATAGCATCAGCCTGCTGCAGATCATCAGCCATCAGCCGTTTACCATCACTTTCAATATCGGCAGCATTATCGAAATTAACCGAGCCTTTAAGCAAATAGCGACCTGCATCAATCCGTCCCAGCGCCATCAGCTTTTATCATCCTTTTTGTGGTCACTATCTTCAAGAATCTCAGTCCAGTGATCAACTACATAAGGTACTTTCTTGTACTTATCCATAGCATCGGCAAACTGCCCCTGGAACTGCTTGGCAATATTAATGCCCTCAATAGTTACGTTGCGCGCTTTCCATTGACCATCGGCATAAACCATTGAATAAAAGAGTTCGACACTGCGGTTACTGGTTTTAACCTTCATTTTGACAGGTATACGACCCAGTTTGCCTTCCTGATACTGTTTCATGACTTCAGGAGACGTTTTGTCCACACTGTCGATTTCAAGAGTGGTGTCATCCAGAGATAGCAAAGCCTTACCATAAAAGCGAATCAGGCTGGTTTTGAACACCTTCTGAAATTTCTCTACCTGATCAGGGCCTCGATGAGCGTAGCGGCCCATAACGTAGCGAGACACCTGATCAAAGGCCACTACCGGTGACAACAGGCGATCAACTTCTTTAAAGAAACCATCGGGATTCTTTTTGTAGACCTGTTTGTTGTTCTGGAAAATACTCAGTAACTCTTCGGTAATTTGCCGAACTTCCACCTCAGGCGGCTGAATGGCTGGAGCCGCCATAGCTTTTACTGTCAGGCATGCCAGAACAGTAGCTAATAAGAACTTTTGAAATACGCTGATCAGTCTCATACATTATCCCTCACCAACAAACTGCTATTGAGAAGCCCGTTTTACTGGTCGTCCTTGTTGACTGACCCTAACAGGAACTTGCCTATTAACTCTTCCAGTATAACGGCTGACTGAGTATCCTCGAATCGACCACCATTCTTGATATAGTCAACTTCACCACCAATACTGACGCCAACGTACTTCTCGCCCAAAAGACCGGCCGTCACAATGGAAGCTGTACTGTCGAGTGGTAGATTGTCGATCTTGGAGTTAATCTCCATTTCAACCTTTGCCATATAGGTGTGTCGATCCAGCTCAATATTTGTGACACGCCCGATAATGACACCGGCCATGACTACCTTGGCTCTTGGCTTAAGCGCCCCGGTATTATCAAACATGGCTGAAACAGTGTAGGTTTTATTACTGGAATCCAGTGACAGACCACTAACCTTAAGAGCCAGTACCAATAGCGCCAGCACCCCTGCCAACATAAAACCGCCGACACTAATTTCGATTGTTCTCATCCGCATCTCAGAGATCTCCAAACATGACAGCGGTCAAAATAAAATCCAGTCCCAAAATGGCCATGGAGGAATACACAACGGTTCGGGTTGTCGCACGACTCACGCCTTCTGAAGTAGGCACCGCATCATAACCCTGATAAACAGAAATCCACGTCACGACAAAGCCGAATACCAGGCTCTTGATCATGCCGTTGCCAATATCATTCACCAGCCTGACGGAAGACTGCATGCTGGACCAGAAAGAACCTTCATAAATTCCCAACCAGTCAATACCAACCATCGCAGCACCAAGAATACCTACTAGACTGAATATCGCAGCTAGTAGCGGCATGGCAATAACACCTGCCCAAAATCTCGGAGCTATGATTCTTTTGAGCGGATCCACACCGATCATTTCCAAACTGGACAGTTGTTCAGTAGTTTTCATCAGGCCAATTTCTGCTGTCAGTGCCGACCCGGCCCTACCAGCAAACAGCAAGCCTGTTACTACAGGCCCCATCTCTCTTAACAGGCTCAATGCTACCATCTGACCAACAGCACCTTCAGAGCCGTAACGAATCAGAATGTTATAACCCTGCAGCGCCAGAACCATGCCGATAAATAGACCGGACATTATGACAATAAGCAGAGAGAGCACACCAATGCTGTAAAGCTGATGTGTCAGTAGTGAAAAACGATTACTGAAACCTGCTCTGGAAAAAATAGCCAGAAACAGAAAAACCCCTGAACGCCCAATTGACTGCACATGCTCCAGACCAAAGCGCCCCAGCTGAGCCAGTCGTTCACTCAAACCAGTCAAATCAATTCTCCTGCCCTAATAAAGCCGACCGGTAGTCCTCGGCAGGATAGTGAAAAGGAACGGGGCCATCAGACAGCCCGTTCATAAATTGCTTAACCCTTGGTTCTGTTGAATTCATCAAGTCATCAGGCGCACCCTGCCCTATTATCCCAGCATCAGCAATCAGGTAAAGGTAGTCAGAAATAGACGCTGTCTCATGCAAGTCATGGGAAACCACCACACTGGTGATTCCCAGAGATTCATTCAACATTCGAATCAGCTTCACCAAAACCCCCATGGCGATAGGGTCTTGTCCAACAAAAGGTTCGTCGTACATGACCATAGCCGGGTCAAGCGCTATGGCTCGGGCCAATGCCACTCGACGATTCATTCCCCCTGACAACTCAGCTGGCATCAATGACCATGCACCACGCAAACCTACTGCTTCAAGCTTCATAAAAACAATATCCCGAATCATGGCTTCGGGAAGTTTTGTGTGGATTCGAATGGGAAATGCCACATTTTCAAACACAGAAAGGTCGGTAAACAGAGCTCCGCTTTGAAACAGCATGCCCATTTTTCTGCGAGCCTTAAACAACTCTTCTCTGGAAAGGTCATCCAGATTCTGCCCATCAACATAGATAGAACCAGCATCGGCTCGCAACTGACGACCAATGAGGCGCAGCAGGGTTGTTTTACCGGTACCCGAAGGTCCCATGATACCGACCACCTTGCCACGGGGAATAGTCAGATCAATATTGTCGAAAATAGCTCGATTCCCGCGAGAAAAAGATAGACCGCGAATCTCGATAAAATTCTCACTAGCCTCAGACATTAGCAGGCGATTCCTTGCATCGTAGTGGTACAGTGTTCAACGACTCGCCTCTCTCCCTGATAAGACTGACTGAGCACTGTCATAAGTATTGCCAATGAAACATCTCCTCTGGTTTAATTCCAAAAGAGCTGGCTACCTTAATTGACAAGGACTGCCATCAAAATATCCATTCAGGTAATTATGTCGCTTTTTACACATTTTTTGAACTAGCAATAGAGCTATCAATATTATCCTTCATTCGGTAACCTTCCAGTTACATTTTTTCAATGTATTTACGTCACTACTGAAATGTATTTACGTCACTACTGAGTAGTATCGAACTGTTCGAGTGAAACCAGCTCGCAACCTAATGATTAACACTCACTGTTTTTCGGCAAATCCTCAGTATTAGTAATAACCAATTAATAGAGTACATCTATACATGCTGATTGCACTGTTAGCCATTCTGGCCGGCTTTCTTATTCTTACCTGGAGTGCTGACCGCTTCGTCGCAGGAGCAGCGGCAACAGCCAGCAATATGAACATCTCTCCAATGCTGATCGGTTTGACTGTTGTCTCTATTGGAACATCAGCACCAGAAATACTGGTTTCATTAACCTCAGCTCTGCAGGGTTTCCCTGCACTGGCTGTTGGTAATGCCTTGGGTTCCAATATTGCCAACATAGGTTTGGTTCTGGGTGTCACCGCCCTTATTGCTCCACTGCCAGTCAAAGCCGCTCTGGCTAAACGGGAAATCCCTCTGCTATTGATTATCACGTTGGTAGCCGGAGCCTGCTTGCTGGATGGCGCTCTTACCGCTACTGATGGCATTATTCTTCTGACAGGTTTAGTGGCCACTCTGTGGTTAATGGTTCGCTGGCAGGGACAACATCCCGAAGAACCCTTAATTGATGATGACGACATCCCTGATATGCCTTCCGGAAAAGCTTGGTTCTTATTGATTTCAGGTTTATTGCTGTTACTGGGCAGCTCCCAACTATTGGTATGGGGCGCTACAGAGATAGCTCAAATGTTGGGTGTCAGTGATCTCATTATCGGCCTAACCATCGTTGCTATTGGTACTAGCCTTCCAGAGCTGGCCGCTTCAGTTACCAGCGCTTTGAAGGGACATCACGATATTGCTTTGGGTAATGTTATTGGTTCCAATGTTTTCAACTTGCTGGCCGTACTGTCTGTGCCTGGACTGGTTGCACCGACCGTTCTGGAATCAGCCGTGGTAGTTCGGGATTATCCTGTAATGCTCGGCATGACGTTGTTAGTTGCACTTTTGTGCCTAGTTGGAAAAAAGCCAAGATCATTAAGTCGGTTAACTGGCATCCTTTTACTGACAATTTACGCTCTCTACAGCACCTGGCTGTTTATCACCCTGTAGCCAGCAGGTATGGTAAATGAAACAATTTCTATGGTGATATGGAACCAGATACAGAATTCCGGTTCTAAGTACCTTGGGCATAACCTGACTGAAAGATATTAACAATGACTGACGAACCATTCATTTCCATTGGTAAGCGCACGATCCTGATGGAGCTGGAAGCAGTAAAAACACTGGTCGACAGAGTCGATGATTGTTTTGCCAAAGCCTGCCGAATCATGTTGGAATGCCGCGGACGTATCATCGTCACAGGCATGGGTAAATCCGGCCATGTTGGTCGAAAGATTGCTGCTACATTAGCCAGTACTGGCACACCAGCCTTCTTTGTTCATCCGGGCGAAGCCAGCCATGGTGATATGGGCATGATGACTCGAGAAGATGTAGTTATCGCTCTTTCCAACTCAGGTGAAACGGCTGAAGTAGTCACCTTGCTACCACTACTGAAACGCTTGGGAATCCCTCTGGTCAGTCTGACCGGAAATCCTGATTCCACTCTGGCTAAAGAATCCGAAGCACATTTGAACGTTGGTGTTGAGAAAGAAGCCTGCCCACTGGATCTGGCCCCCACCTCCAGTACCACTACAGCACTGGTCATGGGCGATGCTCTGGCCGTCGCTCTATTGGAAACACGCGGTTTTACGGAAGAAGACTTCGCCTTCTCTCACCCAGGCGGTTCTCTTGGTAAACGCCTGCTGTTAAAAGTGAAAGATATCATGCATGCCGGTGAGCGAATTCCTGCCGTTATGGAAGGTACATCACTGGGCGATGCTCTAATGGAGGTCACCAGCAAAGGCCTGGGTATGACAGCTATTATTGATGAACAGCGTAAGGTCACAGGCATTTTTACCGATGGCGACCTGCGCCGCGCACTTGATCAAGGGGTCGACCCAAAAGCCACCTCTATTGAGGACGTTATGACAGCCCACTGCCAGACAATTACCCCTGACATACTTGCGGCAGAAGCTCTGAAAATAATGGACGACAGAAAAATCAACGCTCTGATCTGTGTTGATACCGAAGAAAAAGTAGTCGGTGCTATTAATATGCACGATCTACTGAAGGCTGGTGTTGTTTAAGTCGATGATATTATGTGGATACTTATTTGAGTAGACGCATTTCAAGCAGATATGAGATCAGGCTGCTTCGCGCAGTCTGTGATCGAGCAGTACCAATCTCTTCTGGCATCGGTACCTGACTGTTTAAATTTGATGATAGACTTATATAATTCTATCAAGTGGCTCACTTTTTCATCACTGAGCTCGTGTATTTCCCGGAGCTATATTACGGATGCCCAACCGGAACTCTTTACTTCTAGCCTTACTACTGCTGACATTGGTCAGTGCCGGTTACTGGTCTTATGACAGCGGTCTGAATATAGTTCTTCAGAAAAAAAACTCGACCATACGTAAGAATGCTGATTACTACCTGCTAAATGCAGATATCACACAGTTTAATGCCAGCGGGCAATTGGATTACACGCTGAACGCCAACGCAATCACTCATTATCCTCATAATGACACCACGCTGGTGCAGTTGCCTCATCTGGAAAACTTCGGTAATCCTGAAAAACGAGTAGTGGCCGACGCCCTTAACGGCAAGATGCTGCCGGGTAACCAGGATATAGAACTCTGGGATCAGGTCATTCTGACAGCAACGGATAAAACGAATGACAAGCAGCAGCGTATGGATACCGATTTTCTAACCATACACTCTGAAAAGGCTCTGGCTGTTACTGACCGACCTGTTGTACTGACTACTTCAACAGGAACGACTCGTGCTATTGGCATGGAAGCGTTTTATCAGCAGGGACGGGTTAAATTGAAATCCAGAGTGCGGGGAAGCCACACTCCCCCTCAGTAACATTTATTGAGAAAATCATTTCATTGCAGATGTCTATGAAATGATTATTTGCACATAGCTGTTAAGGATCCAGTGAAAGGAGAATGAAACCTTTACTGTATATCCTGAATATATACAGGCTTATTGCCAGAGAATAACCCTATACGGTACTTAATTAAAAATGACTAAACACCTGCTACTAAGCCTCTTTCTTCTTGTTCCAACAATGGCTTCAGCGCTGCCATCCGATCGGAATAAACCCATTGAGATCGAGTCAAACACAGCAGATATTGACAATAACAAGGGAATTTCCATCTATCTGGGTGACGTTGTCATGACCCAGGGCAGCACTCGAATTACCGGTGATAAAATTACTATTTACTCTGTAAACCAAGAAGTAAATAAAGTCGTTGCTGAAGGCAAAAAAGAGCGTGCCTACTATGAAGAGCAACAAGCCAACAAGAAAGGTTTAATGCAAGCCTGGGGCCATACTATTGATTACAGTATCAAGGGTGACAAAGTTCACCTGTTAAAAAATGCTCAACTGAAACAACAGGGCGATGTATTCAAGGGTGAGCGCATCGATTATGACCTGAAGCTGCAAACGGTTAACGCCACAGGCGATAAGCAGAAAGGTCGTGTACAGATGGTTATTCAGCCCAAAACTGAAAAATCCAACTAATCACAACATACCCTCGTTGTACGAATTGATTCAGACCTGGAAAGCCATTAATTGCATACCAGGTCACAGGTAAAGGTTTTTTTCTGAATGGCTACGCTCAAGGCAGAACATCTCAGCAAAAGCTATAAAAGCAGACAGGTTGTCAAAGACGTTTCTCTGTCAGTTGATAGTGGTCAGATCGTTGGCTTGTTAGGCCCTAACGGTGCCGGTAAAACCACCTGCTTTTACATGATCGTAGGACTGGTCAAGGCCGATGGTGGTCGTGTTAAGGTGAGCGGGCAGGATTTGACGCTGGAACCCATGCATGGGCGCGCCAGAGCAGGTATCGGCTACCTCCCTCAAGAGGTGTCCATATTCAGAAAACTGACTGTCACCGACAACCTATTGGCCATACTGGAAACCCGCAAGGATCTTTCCAAAAAGGAACGAGTACAAAAAGCAGCCTCCTTGCTTGAAGAATTTAACATTGGTCATATTCGTTCTAATCTCGGTATGAGTCTTTCTGGCGGCGAGAAGCGTCGTGTAGAGATTGCCAGAGCTCTATGTACCGATCCAAAATTTATTCTTTTGGACGAACCTTTTGCTGGTGTTGACCCTATCTCCGTTGGTGATATCAAGGACATCATCACTCATCTAAAGAAACGCGACATTGGAGTTCTAATTACTGACCACAATGTTCGGGAAACTCTGGATATCTGTGAAAAGGCGTACATTGTCAGTGAAGGCACGATCATTGCCGAGGGTGATAGTCAGACAGTACTGGCTAACCAAAAAGTACGCGATGTATACCTGGGTCACCAGTTTAGCCTCTAACATTATTTACCACTATTCAGCCTGCCATTTCTAGCAGGCTCTACCAAATTTTTCCACTGAACCTCAAGACTTTCCCCCGACTGGCAGTTGTGATTAAATCCGAATGACACTGAACCCAGCCTCATCAGAATAATGAGCAACACAGAGGAGCGGATTCCTGCAGCGCTCGTAAAAAAACGAAGCCGCAGCGAATTGTCTTCAGTGTAAAATCCAAGTGAAGGTATACGGTTGTTCTTATGAAGCCATCCCTACAGCTAAAAATGGGCCAGCAGCTGACCATGACGCCTCAGCTGCAACAGGCCATCAGGCTTCTACAGCTGTCAACTCTGGATCTTCAGCACGAAATTCAGGAAGCACTGGAATCCAATCCAATGCTGGAACCGGATGAGAACGTCCGAGAGGAACACTCGAAAAACGCTGAAGGCGAGCACCCTACTGACTTCAGTGAACGCCAGGAAGCACCGGCAGAGCCAGAACAGAGCGAATGGGCTGAAAATATTCCAAATGACCTTCCCATTGATTCAGGCTGGGATGAAGTTTATTCCAGTCTACCTGCCAGCAGTGACGACGAGTATGATCCATTAGCTCGTTCACACAGTTCAGAATCGCTTCAGGATTATTTGCAGTGGCAACTGGACCTGGCTCCTATGTCAGATCGCGATCGCATATTGGGATTAGCTCTGATCGAAGCAACGAACAATGACGGTTACCTCAACTCTCTTCTTGATGAAATTTACCAGTCCCTGGCTACACAACTCGAAGAACTCGATCTGGATGAGCTGCTGGTTATTAAGCACAGAATACAACAATTTGACCCTGTCGGCTGTGCCAGTGAAAATCTGCAGGACTGCTTGCAAGTTCAGCTGGCACAGTTACCGGAAGACACTCATTTTTTGCGTGAAGCCAAGTTAATTCTAAATAACTACCTCGCAGCTCTCGGTAGCCGTGATTATTCGCAAATTATGCGACGGGCACGCCTTAAAGAGCACCAACTGAAAGAAGCGCTTTCTTTAATTCAGGGGCTCAACCCCAAACCAGGGGCAGACATAGGTCAGAGCGAAACCGAATACGTAACGCCGGATATTTCTGTAAAAAAATCCAGGGAACGCTGGGTTGTAGAATTAAACTCGGAATCTTTGCCAAAAATTCGCATCAATAACGGCTATGCTTCATTGATTCAACGGGCCAACAACAGTCGCGACAATGTCTTCATGAAAAACCAGCTGCAAGAAGCTCGCTGGTTTATGAAAAACATACAAAGTCGCAATGACACTCTTCTGAAGGTAGCCAGCAAAATCGTAGAGTTTCAGCAGGGCTTTCTCGAACAGGGCGAAGAGGCTATGAAGCCTTTGATACTGGCTGATATTGCACAGGCCGTAGAGATGCATGAATCGACTATTTCACGAGTCACTACTCAGAAATACATGCACACGCCAAGAGGTGTTTTTGAACTGAAGTATTTCTTCTCCAGCCATGTTAATACTGACTCTGGTGGAGAGTGTTCCTCTACAGCCATCAAAGCCCTGATCAAAAAACTGGTATTGGAAGAGAACACGAAAAAACCATTAAGTGATAACAAAATTGCCGCTTTTCTCGATGAACAGGGAATCAAGGTTGCCCGCAGAACCATCGCAAAATATCGGGAAGCACTGAACATTCCTCCGTCTAACGAGCGGAAGCAACTTATCTAGCTATTTATACCACAAAAGTCACCTGATATTTTTTGCTTCAGGACAGAGCTAAGTGGCCATGACAGTGGTAAACTTTCAATCGAACCTGTTCAGACGATCCCGGGAACAGGTCAACGTCGAGAATCGGGATTAGCAGGAGAGCGTTACATGCAAGTCAACATCAGTGGACATCATGTAGAAGTGACTGATTCAATGAGAGATTACGTCACCAAAAAACTCGACCGCATTGCAGCTCATTTTGACAACATAACCAATGTCCAGGTCACCCTGAGCGTTGAAAAACTGCAAAAGAAGGTGGAAGCGAGTCTACACGTGCGAGGAGCTGATATTAATGCTGCCGCCGAGTCCGAAGACATGTACGCTGCCATCGACAATATGTCCGACAAGCTTGATCGGCAATTGGTTAAACACAAGGAAAAGGCCCTTAATCGTGCTCAGGGTGCCCCCGGCCATCTGTAGCTCACTCATCGCTGTATGATTATTGAAAACGTACTTACCCCTGAGCGTATCCTCTGTGATGCTCAGGGGGCCAGTAAAAAGAAAGTCCTGGAAGTCATTGCCGAGAATATCAGTCGGCATGTTCCTGCCATCAATGGCAAGGATTTATTCAACAGCCTCGTATCTCGCGAGAAGCTGGGAACTACTGGACTTGGATCTGGCATTGCACTGCCTCACTGCCGTATCAAAGCGTGCCAGGAACCGACAGGTTTTCTGGTAAGACTGGCTGAGCCTGTGAATTACGACTCTGTGGACAAGCAGCCAGTCGATCTTCTGTTCGCTCTCGTCGTACCTGAAGAAAATACTCAGGAGCATCTTACGATACTGCAGGCTCTTGCAGAACGGTTTCAATCCACCGAATTATTGGCAGAACTACGCTCTGCTGAATCCCCTCAAAAGCTTTTTGAACTGATCACTGCTCCGGTTTGATTTATACCGGAGTCGTCCTTACTCCTCGCCATTGTTTTCAAAACTGCTTCAGAACAGACTGCCACCTGGCCAGTTATTGAGACTGGCTTTAAAAATGAATAGAAACCTGCCGAGCTATTACCTATGCTTGAAACTATTCGCTAAAGAATAAAGAGCAGTTGGTTTTAATCTCATTTGGTTTTGATAGACTTGCCGCCATTCAAAATCCATCGAGACCGCATAGCCCAACCGTGGGAAGCAAATACACCATGAAGTTGATTATCATCAGCGGACGCTCTGGCTCCGGTAAAAGTTCTGCTTTGCACGCACTGGAAGATGAGGGTTTCTACTGTGTAGATAACCTGCCAGCCAGTATGCTCAAAGACTTGCCTGTCAGCCTCAAATCAGGCAGCGATGAACCCCCTAAAATGGCAGTCAGTATCGATGTCAGAAATGTACCTGGTTCGCTTGAGCATTTCCCATCGCTCTTGGCCAACCTGAAAGATCAGGGCATTAACTGCCAGGTAGTCTTCCTTGACGCCGACAGTAATACGCTCATGAAGCGTTACAGCTCCACTCGTAGAAAGCATCCGCTGAGTAATGATACGACGTCACTGACTGAAGCGATCAATCTGGAGAAGCAGTTACTGTCTCCGCTGGCAGAAGAAGCCGATATCCGCATCGATACATCGCCACTTTCTGTCCATGATATTCGCCAGCAGATCTGCCAACGTATTTGTGGTGAAGCCGGAAAATCCATGACCCTGATGATTCAGTCTTTCGGCTTTAAACACGGAACACCGACCGATGCTGATTTCATCTTTGATGTTCGTTGTCTTCCTAATCCGTTCTGGGTGGAATCCCTGAGACCCTATAATGGTCTTGAACAACCTGTTCAGGATTTTCTGTCAGCAGAAACAGAAGTTAACGACATGCTGGATGACTTGAAAAACTTTTCTCAAAAGTGGGTTCCTCGCTTTGAATCTGGCCAGCGCAGCTATCTAACCATCGCCATTGGCTGCACCGGTGGACAGCATCGTTCTGTTTTTATCAGTGAACACCTCGGGCAGTGGCTGAAAGAGCGTTTTGAGCGAGTACAAGTGCGACATAGGGAGCTATCCAGGTAATGGTTCAAAAAGAAATTACAATTATCAATAAACTAGGGCTTCATGCACGAGCCGCTTCCAAGTTTGTTTCTACCACCTCATCCTATACCTGCCAGGTAAAGGTCAGTTTCAATGGTAGGGAAGTTGACGGAAAAAGCATCATGGCTGTTATGATGCTGGCAGCTGGCAAAGGCTCGGTACTGGTTTTGACCTTCAGTGGCAGTGATGAGCAGACGGCCTGTGACGCCCTCTGTGCACTGATCAATAATTATTTTGATGAAGGTGAGTAACCTCTTCTCTAACCCGGTGTGAGTCCTATGGTTCAGCAACTGCAACTGAGCATTGGCGACAAAGAGCTACGAAAGCTGACCGAATCTCTTGAGCACGGGGTGTCCCCCGAGCTCAGACGCATGCTGAACACCCTTCCAGCTCCCGATGCAGCTCACCTGCTGGAATCATCTCCCCCCAAACTCCGGAGCCTTCTCTGGCGCCTGATCGACCGGGAGATCGAGGGTGACGTCTTGCAAGAACTCAGCGATGAAGTTCGCCAGTTCTTTCTGGATCAGATGAATATCGCCGAACTTAAAGCGATTACCGAAGGTCAGGATGTTGATGACATTGCTGACCTTCTACAGCAACTACCGGATACGATTACCCGCAAAGTCCTGGACTCCATGGACTGGCAAGATCGTCAGCGGGTTGAAGATGTTCTCTCCTATCCGGAAGATACTGCTGGCGGGTTAATGAATACGGACGTCATTACCGTTCGCCCCAGTAACACTGTAGATGTGGTTCTGCGCTATTTAAGGCGTCATCAGGATATTCCTGATACCACTGACAGCCTGTTTGTCGTTAACCGGCACGATCAATACATCGGTTCATTACCGCTGACTGTTTTATTAACAACTGATCCGGCGGCCACCGTGTATGAAGTGATGCAATCGGGTCTAGAAGCTATTCCTGCCGATATGGAAGACGGCCAGGTAGCTCTGAGATTTGAGCGAGAAGATCTGATTTCAGCACCGGTTATTTCTGAAAGCGGGCACCTGCTTGGTCGTATCACAATCGACGATGTAGTTGATGTTATCCGTGAAGAAGCCGAGCACTCAATGATGAGCATGGCGGGTCTCGATGATGATATGGATACTTTTGCTCCCGCCTTAAAAACAGCCCGCCGTCGTGCAGTATGGCTTGGTATCAATCTGATCACTGCTTTTATTGCAGCTTCTGTCATCGGTATGTTTCAGGCCACTATCGATAAAGTCGTTGCTCTTGCAGTGCTCATGCCTATCGTTGCTGGTATGGGAGGCAATGCTGGTGGACAAGCGTTAACTCTGGTTATTCGAGGCATGGCTCTTGGTCAGATCAGCAGTACCAACCTTCGTTGGCTATTAAGCAGAGAATTGATCTCAGGTTTTCTGAATGGCTTATTATGGGCATTTTGTGTTGCTGTGATTGCCTACCTCTGGTTCCACGACCCGATTATATCATTTGTCATCGCCGGCGCTATGGTGATCAACCTGACCGTGGCAGTTATGGCCGGAGCCACACTGCCAGTCATTCTTAAATCCTTTAATATCGATCCGGCACTGGCAGGAACTATTATTCTTACCACCGTATCCGACGTTATAGGTTTTCTGTCCTTCCTTGGACTCGCCAGCATCTTCTACGGTTAAATTCCGGCCGGCTTACTCACCGGCCAGCTGCATTTCACTGATCAGAACAGAGCCTGTCTGCATATTGCCACGTCGGTCATAGTCATTACCTGCAGCCACCATATTCATAAACATATCTTTCAGGTTACCGGCGATGGTGACTTCCGATACAGGGAACTGAATGACACCATTTTCTACCCAATAGCCACCGGCTCCACGGGAGTAATCGCCCGTAACGGTATTCACTCCTTGTCCCATAAGTTCGGTAACCAACAGGCCTGTTCCCATTTGCTTCAACAATTCCTGCTGATCACCTGCATTACTGTCCAGAAACAGATTATTAACCCCACCGGAATTGGCTGTACTTTCCATACCCAGTTTGCGGGCAGAGTAGGTACCCAGCAAATAGTTCGCCAGCACACCATCCGTCACAAAATCCTTAGCACGAGTAGCCAAGCCGTCATTATCGAAACTGCCAGAGCCCATGGCTTTCTTCAGATAAGGCTGCTCGTGAATGCGCACCCAATCTGGAAAGATTTTCTTACCCAGATGATCTAACAGGAAGGAAGACTGACGATAGAGACTGCCACCACTGATGGCACCCATCAGATTGCTGATAAGACCTGAGGCGACTTCTGCAGCAAATAACACTGGTACCTGAGCGGTTTTAACTCGGCGAGGCCCTAATCGGTCAATCGTTCTTTGCGCTGCCATTTCACCAACAGAAACAGCTGAATCCAGATCGTTACCGTCACGAGCGACCGTGTACCAGTAATCACGCTGCATCTCGCCGTTCTGTTCACCAATAAAGACGGCACTCAGACTATGACGACTGGAAACATAGCCGCCAATGAAGCCATGACTGTTGCCATAGACTCTACACCCTTGATGAGTACCAACATTAGCGCCATCAGAATTAGTAATTTTCTTACTGAACTTACGCCCAGCATCTTCACACTTTAGTGCAAGCTCTATAGCGGCTTCGGCATCAGCGCCCCAGGGGTGATAAAGATCCAGGTCAGGTAGATTGGTCGCCATCAGATCAGCATCAGCCAGTCCTGCACAAGGATCTTCAGATCCATAACCAGCAATATCATAGGCTGCTTTTACGGTTTCACGTATAGCTTCCGAAGTGCTGTCCGAAGTACTGGCAGAGCCCTTTCGTCTCCCCTGATAAACGGTAATTCCGAAACCTTGGTCACGGTTAAACTCAACCGTTTCCACATCGCCCATGCGAACACCGACCGACAAACCGGCATCCAGACTAACGCCAACCTCACAGGCATCAGCTCCCTGTTTTTTTGCTTCTGCCAGAATATCACTGACAAGATTTTTCAGACGATCCTCTTCAGCACGAGGATCTAATACCGCATTTCCGGTGTCAGCCATGAATGACCTGCCATCCTTTTGGTTGCTATTCACATTATTGTGCCTGTTGACCAGCTATGAGTGAAATTATTTTCAACACCTTGTTCGAACTGAAGTAGAATGCACTCAATTCTCTTTTAAGCAACATAAGCAATGGCAAGAAAAGATCGTTCTCACCTTGAAGACGATGAAGAATACATCATCGTTAGTAAATCCGAACTGAAACGGGATATGGATGAGCTCAAAGTCATAGGTTCACGCCTGATAGACATGAAGCAATCCATGCTCGATAAACTTCCTCTGGAAGATCGTCTCCGCAGAGCCCTGGACGAAAGCAAGCGCATCACTAGCTTCAATGCTCGTAAACGGCATCTTGGTTATATTGGTAAGCTGTTGAAAGAGCAAGATCTTGAACCTATCACGATTTTACTGAACAGCCTTGACTCCTCCAGCGAAGAGTTCAACCGTCGTTTCCATCAGTTGGAGCGCTGGCGTGACCGCTTGATTAATGAAGGCCCGAAAGCGTTGACTGAGTACCTGGTAAAATACCCGGACGCTGATCATCAGCACATTCGTCAATTGGTTAGAAATGCTCAGAAAGAAGTAAAACTGGAGAAGCCACCCGCTTCGTCTAAAAAGCTGTTTAAATTTCTTCGTGAAGTCGACGGCCTTTAATTTCTGTACAGACGGCAGGTTATCCTGCCGTCTTCTCAGTCGGTGATCAGTGCTGGATTATCACTAAAGACGCCATCGACCCCCATCGCTTTCAATCGTTCTGCCTGCTCACATTTATTGACTGTATAGCAATAGAGCTCATAGCCTCCAGCTTTAACACTTTCAGCTTTTTTCTCCGTCAATCTCGAACCGTTCAAATGTATAGCCGATGCCTGTACCTGACGCGCTTTATATTGCCAGTTCAGAGGTAAGGATTTATAGAGACAACCAATACGGGCTTTTGATCTCCCTCTGAACAACACCAATGCTTTGTGATTGAAACTGGATACCAGCAATCTGTCTTCTGGAAAAGCAATGTTCATCAAGGTATTGGCAGTAACCTCCACCAAACGCGTCACATTGCACCGGTTGGGTTTCAACTCAAGGTTTAAACTCAACCCCAATGCCATAATCAGTAAAAGCGCATCTTGCAAGGTAGGCACTTTCTCACCTTTGAACTCGGGAGAAAACCATCCTCCGGCATCAAGCTCAGAAAGCGTTGATTGACTCTGTTTCTTCAGATGACCACGACCATCAGTGGTTCTGTTAACTCTGGCATCATGAAAAATAATGGCAGAACCATCACCAATCAAAGTCACATCAAGCTCAATCCACTTAACACCCTGTTCAGCCGCTTTGCGGATACTGGCCAGAGTGTTTTCCGGAGCCAGAGCTGCAATACCTCGATGACCAATCACCGAATCCATAATCATTTTTACACTTCCGCTCTTACCCATTCACACAAGTTATAGAGTGTCTATTATAAGATTTTCAATGGCAACGAATTTGTAATGACCCATGTATTTCTGAATAGCTGTGGATATCATTTCAATGCTGTAACACATTCGCTCAATATTCTGCACGCCCTCTCTGCATCAAAAAGGTGGAGGCTCGCATAGTTTAGTCGCACATGGTGCGTGAAATTATCTTGAGGCGGAAACAATACTCCGGGCGTAACACTTAAGAAACTGCTCCCTCGCAATAGACTACTTAAAGGCAATGACATACTACCGTCATAGCTCAACTCTGCGAACACATCGTCCTCTATCAGAGTGACTTCAAATTGATTCAGTAGAGCCACAAGTTTTGCATAGTGACTATAAGGAACACGTGCTCCTAGAGGATTACTGAAATTAGGCGTCAACACCAACGCATTCACAGGCCATTGAGATAACGCTAAACCCAAAGCATCAAGATCAATACCTCCGTCTTTTGGCACTGCTCAGTCACTGCCAACGGGGAGATGAATATATTGCTGGGCAGGAAGCTCATACTTATAAGTATGAAGCGGGGGGTGCCGCGGTGCTGGGCAGTATTCAACCTCAGCCTATAGAGTTTGAAAAAAACGCCACCTTGGATTTCAGAAAAATAGAAACAAAAATAAAACCGGACGATTTCCACTTTGCCCGTACTCGACTGCTTTGTCTCGAAAACACCCACGGAGGTAAGGTCTTACCATTTTCATATCATCAGGAAGCCAGAACATTCGCAGACAAACACAATCTGGCACTGCATTTAGACGGCGCTCGTGTTTTTCATGCCGTTGTAAAACAGGGTGTTACCCTTGCAGATATCACTCGTCACTATGATTCCGTATCTATCTGCCTGAGCAAGGGTTTAGGAGCACCAGTGGGCTCTGTACTCTGTGGTAGTAAAGTATTGATTGATGATGCGCGACGCTGGAGAAAAATACTGGGTGGCGGCATGCGTCAAGCAGGCGTTTTAGCAGCGGCAGGTCTATATGCTCTGGATAATAATATCGAACGACTTCAAGACGATCACCACCATGCTCGTATTCTCGCTGAAGGGCTTTCAGGGCTTCCCGGAATCACTTGCGATACCAATGAAGTGCAAACCAATATTGTGTATATCTCCACTCAAACACCTGAAATGGCTGATGGTTTAAGAGCCTATTTAAAAACTCAGGGTATTATGATTGGTGGAGGTCAGCGTATGCGCCTTGTTACTCATATAGACATCAGTTTGAATGCTATTGAGAAAACACTAGGACACTGTGCTAACTATTTATCTCAGTAGCAAACAAAAATGACGCACAGATTTTACTAAGGAAGCTTATTATGAGAATAAACTTGGAGTGCTTTTAAAACTCGACAAGGACCAGATGAAATACAGAAAACCAATGGGAAAATTTTAAGTAAAAAAAAGCTGATTGAATAAACAATCAGCTTTTTTTAAAAGTGGGGTGGACGATGGGGCTCGAACCCACGACCACCGGAATCACAATCCGGGGCTCTACCAACTGAGCTACGCCCACCACTTCATTCTTGTGGGAAGAACTTGTTCTCCCTAAAGACGCGGCTGATTATAAGGAAAGCCGCCGACCATGCAAGTAAAAATTTTCAGAACAAGTAGAAACCGAAATCACTTCAGATCCTGTTCAAAAATCTGAAGTAATAAGATCTAATATCAGGCTACAGCGCCAATCGGCAGCACTTCTCTGCCCAGCTGTTCGTTGATAACTTCAGCCATAGCAAGATACATAGCACTGAGACCACAGATAATACCTTCCCAACCGGCAAAGTGCCCAATAGCTACTGAACCTGTAAAGTCTTTAGCGGCTAATAAGAAAAACAGCACTGCCAAAGATGCAAATACAAACTGCAATACACGGTTAGCTTTAAGCGTGCCGAAGAACATAAATGTGGTAAAGACTCCCCACATCACCAGGTACCAACCCATATAGCCGGCCGATGTCGCCTGACCAATACCCTGTTCAGGGAAAATTAGCAGGAGTACCAAGCTGATCCAGAACAAACCGTAGGAAGTAAAAGCAGTAACACCAAAAGTATTACCTTTCTTAAACTCCATAATACCGGCAATCACCTGAGCCACACCGCCATACGCTAGCCCCATGGCCAAAATCATGGCTGTCAGAGGAAAGAAACCGGCATTGTGAATATTCAACAATACCGTTGTCATACCAAAGCCCATCAAACCGAGAGGGGCCGGATTAGCGTATGAATCTTTTGCTGTCATAGGTGTCACTTTACAACTAATGAATAGATGAACTTTGAAGTTAGATCTTTTTTTAAGATCC
This sequence comes from Oceanospirillales bacterium, assembly GCA_004762125.1. Classification (GTDB taxonomy): domain Bacteria; phylum Pseudomonadota; class Gammaproteobacteria; order Pseudomonadales; family Endozoicomonadaceae; genus Endozoicomonas_A. Next base: position 205,168 of record SIHQ01000006.1, read on the forward strand.
GCAGTAAGAAATTCGAATAACAAATGCGCCGCAAACAGCTACCTGTAATTAGCCGGTATTAACCAGCAGGTCTGCCTCGGGGAGTGCAAATAAGCGTTATTCTGAATATAAGAACCGGAATGACGAGATGAACAACGACACTCGGTAGGGGGCTTCTCGCAGGCTGGATAAACACAAACATTTCGAGAAGAAAAAAGCCCGGCTGATTTCTCAACCGGGCTTTATCTTTTTCTTAAATAGACTCATAGATTGAGTATATTCAAGATAACTAAGTGCCTGACAATGACCTACTCTCACATGGGGAAGCCCCACACTACCATCGGCGATGCATCGTTTCACTTCCGAGTTCGAGATGGGATCGGGTGGTTCCAATACTCTATGGTCATCAAGCAAAACTGATTACTTCAAAGTCTTAATTTATTGCTTTGAAACAAAAACATTGAATAACTTATTCAATGTTTTAATTCAATGCCTGGCGATGACCTACTCTCACATGGGGAAACCCCACACTACCATCGGCGATGTATCGTTTCACTTCCGAGTTCGGGATGGGATCGGGTGGTTCCAATACTCTATGGTCACCAGGCAAAACTGGTTTTGTACATGGAATACTTATGCCGTTTTGCCAACGATGGCTAAAAACGGACTGTCTCTCCACATACATAGAATCCTGATTAAATAAGCTGTGTTATTAATTCTTGCTTAACACTCTCATGCGTATGGCATGGTAAATCGCTTTGGCGTTATATGGTCAAGCCTCTCGAGTCATTAGTACTGGTTAGCTCAACGCCTCACAACGCTTACACACCC
>SIHQ01000070.1 GCA_004762125.1 Oceanospirillales bacterium
TGAGAAAGAAGCTTGGAAAACTGGAAGCAAATGAACACTTGGACTAAAAATCAGAGTGGGCAATGTGTAAGTGGTTCAGGGTGTTCAAATGAACCGGAATGAGTGTTCAAGCTGACCAGAATAGGCATCATTACCACTTACCCTAAACACATGATATCAGCTCAGTTTTAGCCAGCTTCAGAGAAAGGAAAAAATGAACTATCCTCTCGCCATGTTTGAACCAATGGTGCCATCTGATGAGCGTCTATAGCACTGTCTGGATGGCGGCTCAGATTCATATATGGAGTCAATCAGAGCTACTGTCAGAACTGGGATTGTTGAGATAGAGATACTCAGCTAAGCCACTACCCGATTGTTCAGAAAACAGAACCTATTTACTCTCTCATTTTAACGTTATAATACCCATTAAATAACGCTGAATTTTTGCAGCACCACAGCCCTCCGAAAAGAGTTATATTTAATGAAGTCATATAACAATATTGCCGAATTAATTGAATTATTAGAAGCCAAGAAGCAAGTAATTACCGATGAAATTACGACTTTAGAACAAGAGCCTAAAAACTTCCATGAAGAAATTATTTTCAAATATATCGATACTGGTAGTACAGGAAAAACGAAAGAACACTTTAGAGCATTAGACATAAAGTCTGAACGAGGCACGTACTTTTCATCAGGTGATGTCAGTAAATTACTGAAAGATGGGGCAGATGATATTTCACCAGAATTGCTGGCCATTGCTCGTAAAGTCAATATTCTGAAAAAGAAAAGTGGTTCAAAGCGTTAATTTTTCGCAAGCATTCATTCAATATATTTTAACTTTTTATACTAAGTATTTATGCAAACCTTGGCTGTTGAATTTATTAATTCTATCTCACTGGGAACACTGATGGTTCAGGTGTTCTGACACATTGAGTTTGTTTGCTACAAGACAGCCCTCGAAATACTCATAAAGCACCTCTTTCGATCAGAAATGAGGTGTTTGCTTGACTGAGAGAAATTTATTTTTTAATGCACTATAACCCGGGGTCTCTGACAACAGCCTCTTACTGCGAACACATAAGCCATTACCTCTGCCAATTTCATTATTCTCAAAATCATAAACGACAGCTTCAGCAATGAATTAAGACTTATTACTGTTCACAACTTTACCAGTCGATTTCAATAACAGCCTCACCTTCAGAGACTGTCATCGTAGGCATATAGAAGTCATTCATTGGTGCTGTAGCATACATGCCTTCTAAATTTTGAAGTGATCATTATTATTCATGTTTTCTATCCTTGAGGATGATGTCTGCATCAAGCGTGTGTACATACAGTCATCAGTAAAAAATTTTTTATGGTGGATAGTGTTTTATTTATAAGAAAACCTAGCTTCACTTCCTAGACAGTTAGCTCAAATTCACCATCTCTATCTTTCTTTCATTAATACATTCGTAAGAACCCATTTCGAACTCTCGACAAATCCAAGGACGATTCTCATAGATTGAGCACATGTAAGTATCTCGATCTAAAGCTGAGCACCAGCCATCGCTTAAGCGCAGCATCGTTTCTGCTCCCCACTCGTCAACAGCAATATGCCTAGCAGGAACACCTGTATCAGTGATAATCATAACTTCTAATCGACAGCAGCAAGCTTGACAGTTTGAACACGTCACTTCTGATTCTGATGATTTTTCTGTATTAGTATTCATGCATATAATCAATGAGAAGAATTCTGTATTTTACCTCAAGTTTGTCGTATTAAATATCCGTACGAATCGTGATTAAACCACTAACTGTGAGCCATAATGCCTCAATCAGCCGCCGCTGTAGGCAGACGACTGATTGACGTGTCATGCGACTTATCTCCTAGACTACGTATAGAAAATAAAATCAGTCGGCAGCAGTGGCTTCAATCTCAAACATGAGCCCTGGGATAGCGAGTTGAGTAACCTCTAATAAAGTCATAGGTGGGCTCGCATTAATTGGCCCAAACCGGCTACAAAGCACATCAAAGTGCTTCATGGCCTCCTCCACATCAATTTTTAGCGGAGCGTATTCCAAGGACACTTCCTGATTGATCTCGTTAATTGGGAAATGGTTACCCGTTGGCAACACTTTGATATCATCATCAAAAGAGCTTAGGTTGTCTTTGTCAGATCGGTTAATAACGGCTTTAACCTTATTTAAAGCCTGCTTAAAATCCTGTAATCAATCAGCATCAAGGCTCGAAACTAATAACTTCTCTCCAAGTAATAGCGAAGCCGCTTCATCAAGCGTAAAAGTGACAGGAAGAAGGTGGTAGCCTTTCTCAAGAAAATATCCGACACCTGCTTCTGCACTTATGGGAACACCAGCCGTCTCAAGGGTTCTTATATCACGATAGATTGTGCGTTCTGAGACATTAAAATGCTCAGATAAATACTGCGCCGTAACAACCGTACGGGTTTGCAGCAATAATAAGAGTGAAGTAACTCTATCGAAGCGATTCATTTGCTAGCCATGGTAATAATTTCACGAAATCTCTGATGCTGATAAAGCACACAATGCTTATTTCCGAGAAAGCAGAAGCAGGTGGCAAGAGTCATTTGGAGCAAACTTCATTATAAGATTTACATGAATCTATTGAACTGTCGAAAGTCCTGCCCCAGGAGCGAAGTGGAAAACAGGGTGTACTTTAGGGTGTCTTTCCATCAGTGCTTTCAATCTTGTTTGGCATTCCTCGCCCATTGTTCCACCAACGGCTTGGGTTTTTACTGTTCGGGTTATAAGCAGCTCGGCTTGCCCAATCTTCTCGTAGAAAAATAACCGGTTCTTCATAGTGGTGTGCATAATGAATCGCGTCCATTACTTTTTCCAGCACTGCAACGTCACGCTCAATAGATAGCTTCAATTCAACCATTGGATAAGTTTCAGCCTGACCTGCTGCATAGGTTTCTACATGGGTTGTAGTAGTTGAACCTTCTTCAGGTTGTGAGGTTTCCATACCTTGACCAGAGATACTGGCATTCCGCTGATAACGTCTATATTTAAGAGAATGTACTGCAATGACTGCATCCAGAATTTTATCCACGTCATCAATGGGAGTCTGAATTTCAATCGTCCACACGGAAACAAAGCTCCCGGACTTAGCTTGATACGTGTTCAACACCATTCCTGTGCTCCTACATTTGAGTGATTCAGGTTTTATGTGCTTACACATTCAGGCTTCAATAAGCTGAACTTGAATATGCTGGATTTTACCATCGAATATGACGACGTCTTCCAACCCTGAATACTCAATTTTCTTTCTTGATTGTGTTTCACCTTTAAAATCAAAGGCAAAACGAATGATTCCTGGTTTAACTTCTGAGACGCTGTTCACAGTCCACTCAAGTTGGCTAAAACTGCCATGATGGACTCTCTGCATCGACATGATGTCGTTATCCCCGAGAAAGAGTTCGCCCTTTCCCGAGCGGAACGTAGAACTCTCGCAGAACAGCTTAGTGATTTCGTCAAAGTTACTGTCATTGGAAAGTTTGAAATAATATTCTGCTATTTCTAAAGGGCTCATAATCTCTACAATCTCTCAGTCATACAAAACTGCAATGGTGTATAGGGCTGAACGAGGACACACGTATAAAACAGGTCAAGTATAAATGGCTAATGTAGAACGTAGCGAAATACCTCTCGAATCTCCAGCTCCGAGAATGTCTTCCGCGAACTACTCGCTCCTAAAGAAGCGGATTTGCGCCAGCATTTTGATCAAATGTCGTAATAATTCTCAACATATAAGGTAAGTTCGACAAATTTATTCAGTATCAAAATAACAGGTTCCATGAAGACTAAATTATTTACAGAGATAGCTAGTAGATCAACATCTACTAGCTATTTGATTTAAACGATCCTTACAACCGTCTAAAAGGAAGCTTAAGCGATAACACAGGGCTTAGCTTCCAAGATAGTTGCAAGTTGGTGTACAAATCGAGACTAATGCCGCGACCGTTATAGAGCGCAGCATATTTGATGCATTGACATGTTATAAAGCTACCTGATTCAGTGTTATAGGCCTGTGCAAGCTATTTCTGTCAATTACTCATCCATAGGGCCATACTGATACTGCTACGCATCGATTTGATTATTTGCATGATAGTCACCGCGTTGCTTCGGCCTTAAGTTAGCTCAAGCTGACTTTAAATTCATGAAGCCACCTCACTAGGAAAGTATCATGAGCAAAGGGCAAGACAGCAAAAAAAATGGTAAAAAGAAACCCCTTTTGACCGCGAAAGAAAAGAAAGCGGCAAAGGCGGCTAAAAAAGATACAACGAATGTTTTAGGAAACTAAACATTCGATGGTCATCGGAGGTTTTCGATGACCATTATTTTCCGATGACAAAAAATCACTTAATTAAGAAACAAGTAACGTATCAACCTCTGATTCTTAGCCTACTTTCAATGTTCTATAACATTTCCCTCAGCTGTACCTTTTGTGCCAACTGAAGTTATCTATTGAATGCTTTTTTTTGCTATGACTTGATACGTATGCCAGTGTTTCATTTTACCAAGAGCTGTAAGTCCTTCGCTGTCACGCTCGGTAATTGTTTCAATTTCGTATCCATTAAACAAATCATAAACTTCATTATTTGTTAAAGGGGCTACTGTATGTTCATCGCTTTTGACCCATGAATCATTGTGTCCGATAAAGTCACCACAGAAGACACCATTAGATGAAATTGATGCGTCAATCTTTGACCATGCAACTGAAAATTCACTTGGATCACAAAAGAACAAACTTAAGTTTGCAATAACCAAACCTGACTTCGGATAATTAAATTCATTGAAACTATTTTTTGTAATCGTTATTCTAGAATTACCTATAAATCTTTCATTACATATTTCTAGCGCTTTATCATGAATATCAAAACCGTGAACATGATAACCTTTAAGTGCGAGAAAATTAATATCATTACCAGTACCACAACCACAGTCTATAGCAGTATAATTTCCTGAGAAATTAAGAGTTTCTGCAACTTCAGTTTGTACCCTGTGTGGAGAGGAAAGAATTTTAGAATAATACTCTTTCCACAATTCCTCATTGCTTTGCACGAGAGCTCCAGAGATCATTTCGATATAACTGCTAGAAACAAGCAGCAACTGAACATAATCATAGTTAACGATTACACTACCGTAAGATTTTAAAATAGTTACTGCATTAACTATTTTATTGGATAGCCATCGCGCATCATTGTTGAGGTGAAGCCTATATATGATCTATATTTGTGGCGAAATCTATTAGAGATTGGCCTTGCAAACGATAGCCTACCCATTCACTTTGAGCCTTTGCACCAATGGACTCATAGAACTTAATAGCTGGCTCATTCCAGTCAAGGACGCTCCATTCAAACCTTCCACAATTATTTTCGATAGCATTCACAGCTAAGTACTTAAGCACTTTTTTACCTGCACCACTACCACGGAATTCCGGACTGATATACAAATCTTCAAGATAAAGTCCATTCTTACCGAGCCAAGTTGAAAAATTTAGAAAATAAACAGCAAAGCCTATTGGTTTACCGTCTGAAAGACAGATTACAGCTTTTGTTGTCGTATTCTTATCAAATAAGTTTTTTTCTATATCTTCAACAGTGGCTATGACTTCATATTCAGCTTTTTCGTACGAAGCAAGCTCTTTTACAAAGTTAAGGATAATACTGGAGTCATCTATATCTGCTTTTCTAATCTCTACTTCTGACATTTGTATCTCCGACATTTTTGTATAAACACGGGTGTTACCCACCTAAATACAACGCCTAAATCATACGTTGCCGACGATGGTAGACTTCCCACAGTTACATAGATTTTTTAATTATGTGCATAGTTAAACGTTTTTGAAGAAGTACGTTAATGCCATGGCACCAATAACAAACTCGAAAATGACTTCAATATGAAAATCAAATGGCTCTTCTACTCTACAAACAATACGCTTAACATCAGCATGCATGCCCGCAATTGTTTGGATCTCTCCGGTGATAACGCCTGAAATTGAATTTCCTACCCACATAGAACCAAGAATGCTAATTAGCGTGAGAACTCCAGCACTTTTTGAAAAGCCAATAACAAGCCCTATAAATATAAACGTTAATGTGATTTTACTCAAAATATTCTCATTTCTAAAATCTAATAATTCTATTACGTGAAAGCACATAACACCCGCATAGCCCGTGCCGTAGTCGCATAGATTTTTTAGCTGCGTTGACTATAATCCATGAGCTGAACAAAAAAACATATCAGTTATTAACTACTGGATCTACAAAGGATTTATTATCGTGAAATCGTATATTCAGACTTATATATTATTTGTCTTATTTAACATTATGGTTTTTCCTACTACAGCAACAGCTCAAGTCTCTGAGAATTCTTTCTCTTGTCTAAATTTTAGCTCTCCAGATTCGATTAACTTTCCTTCTGGACATATGAGGATCATTTTCCCTAAAAATAGTTCAGCGACAGGTGGGTATTTAAAAATAAATGACCTAGGTGACTTAAATTCTGTTTTCTTGTTGTATTTCTCTGGTGAGTGTTCTGGAGAAGATCAAATAATCTGTAAAGTTCAGGCTGTAGGAGAAAAAACAACGGTTGCAGTATATAGAGAGGAAAAATTTTCTTCAAATATAACCATCACATATTCAGTCGAAAAAAAATCAGGGCTTATGACCTTTGAAAATGAGTTTGCTCCAGAACCTGTCAAAATTAATTTATCTTCACCCTCTTTATGTGAATGATATATTTAGCTTTTAATAAACTGCTAATACCCAATTAACGGGCAAATAGTGTTTGTCTAAAATTTAGAGAGTAGTAACAAAAGCCAAATAGCATTTGCCCTATTGAATTATTAATTACGTGTCCAGTCTTAACAGATCACGTAATAAATAGGGTCAGAATTACCTTGCTGAAAGTAATGTGAGACACAACCACCAACGTATTTATTACGAATAAAACGAGAAGGTTTACAACCATGGAATTCCCAACGTCCAGGTATGCATACATCCTTGTTCGGTCTACTATGGTATATAGTTGCTCCAACTTCGTGCCATGAGTTTATAGTGAAAACGGCTTTAATCTCGCCCATATAAACCATGAACGCGTATTTAGTCTTTTCTCTTCTGCTACCCCCAGCACTGAACGACCCATACACCTATGGAGAGAGATTCCTGTATATTTTTCAGTTCACGTTGCATGAAATGAATATTATTCGTCTAAGCAAACTGTACAGCACGAAATGCGCTATAAACCTGCACGCTACCGCCCTTCCATGCGAGCAAGAATAAGGGCTTGCGACGTTTATAGACTACTATTGTCGCTTTATTACCGAAATACTATCACGGCTCATATCTAAGGCCTATCTGCTCTTGCGTCATTGATAGGCTCCCAGAGTATGTAGCTCTGATACGAAAGGGTTTTTCATTAGAGCTAACATCGTTTTTACTCAAGAAATTCTATTTTCAACGAATGAGTTATTTACCGTTTAACTCGAATACCTCTGCCAGCATCTCATAGGATTTCTTTCTTGCTTCAAAATCATGAGTCACCGTCACTATCATTAACTCGTCACAACCAAAATGCTTCTGAAAACTCAGCAACTTGTCTTTTACCTGCTCAGGCGTTCCTACCATCATCTGCTTTCGATTATATTTTACGTATTCCATCTCTTGGCGGCTGTATGGGTAATGGCTGGCCTCTTCTGGTGTCGGTACTGGTTTTCCCAACGGATACTGAGCAAAGCGGACATACCAGAGGTCACGACTTGCTGCCAGGTACTGAGCTTCTTCTTCTGTTTCAGCACAAATCACAAATACCGCCATGGACGTCAGTGGTTTTTCGAGAACAGCGGAGGGTTTGAAGTGTTCACGATAAATATCGAGAATATCACTGCGAATTTCGGCATTGATTACATACGCAAAATTGTAAGGTAATCCAAGTTCTGCGGCGAGCATCGCACTGCTTTCACTGGTGCCCAGCATCCATAGCTCTGGCACCGTTTCAATCATGGGTGTGGCTCTAACGGCTGAGAATGCTGCTGTCTTCGGTGGTTTTCCTTGTAGGAGCTCTGCAAGATCCGAGGTCATTGCAGGGAACAGTTCCGACCTCATACGTCCGCCATAAACCATTGCATTGGCTGTTGCTGCATCACTGCCTGGCGCTCGACCTACACCAAGGTCAATTCGGTTAGGAAACATGGCCTCCATCAGCTTACAGTTTTCTGCCACTTTTAACGGGCTGTAATAGGGCAGCATAACCCCGCCTGAGCCCACTCGAATGGAATCTGTGGCCGACGCAATACGTGTCATCAGAATTTCTGGTGAAACGCCCGCCAAGCCATCATGATTGTGATGTTCAGACACCCAGAAGCGGTGATACCCCAGATTTTCAACATGCTTGGCGAGTTCTATGCTTTCGTTAATAGCCTGAGTGGCTGTTCCCCCGTCACGAATAGGAGAGTGATCAAGTACCGATAATACTGTCATGTGTTCATGTGCCAGAGTTGTCTAATTGAAACTCCGGCTATTGTACTGATCTATGTTTTGGCCCACATGGTCCATTTATTGAATATGCCTAAGAAATAAGCCTCATCTACTGGCCAGATACCATCAAAGTTCCGATGCAAAGTAACTGATGATCTCATCTCTGGTCAGTTCTTTTGTTTCATTCGAAAAACAGTAATAGTCGGGGCGCTGATCACTGAAATATTGCATACTCATCTCCAATCCTTTCAGATCTGGAAACAAACCTACTGGCATGTTGTATTCGCCCGATTTTTTGAATTTAAAGAATAAATGCGTACCACAGTCAGTGCAGAAACCACGGTCTGCCCAATCGGATGAGTTGTACATTTTTACTTTTTCAGTGCCTTCAATTTTTACGTCTGTTCCACACTGCACCGCAAAAAAGGGAGCGCCACCCCAAGCTCTACAAGACTCACAATGGCAGACTGTAAATTGTGGGTTAACATTTTCAACGGTTATTTTTACGCTACCACAGAGACAGCTTGTTGCTGACTTCGACATTTTTATTATTCCTGTAGTTGGAGAGTATACAAAGCATAGTTCGTGTTTAAGTTTATACTTCTCTCGATTAAGGTTACATACTTTTCACTCAGGTCTATTACACTCAACCATTCACAACAATTGCCTTTACTTCACGCCTTGGCGTCGTAGGTGTTTTACTCGCTCGACCCAGACGAAACAACATCTGAAGAGTGTCTGATTCAGCAATACCAAAATACGCCTTAAACTTTTTTTGCAGTGGCAGTATATCATCATACTCTTCCAGTATTTGACTCATTGGGTGCTGAGCAATACCGAGTGCGTTCGCAGTCAAGTTCACTTTGTTATAGAGCCTTCTTATTTTGACTTGTGACTTGCGGCTGTTATCTGGGCTGGATAGCCAAGCGTGATACTGTGTTGAAGCAACAACATTTCTTACTAGTTTGATACCTTCTTTACCAAAGTCTGCAGGCGCTTTTTAAGCCTTATCTCTACTAATAAAGAAGTATTCAACCACCATCTTTTTTATACCTGAAACGCCGTTTTGCGCCAAGCCAAACCCATCTCGCCGTTGAGTGAAGCTTCAGTAATTTCATATTCGCAACAGGCACTGACTGTGTGCCTTGGTTGTCGTATTCACCTTCAGGAAAATAATCGACTTCAGCTCTTAATCGCAGATGGCTAGCAGCAATAACCAAGCTTTCGATAAAGGTGCCCTGCCCTACATCTATTTGACGATGAACCGGGGCAGTCTGGGGTAGAGAGCAGTAGGTGTAATTTCTGACCAAACCTACTCATCCGCTTGCTGTTTGTTGATATATTGATAGTTTTAGCTGTAAAAATAATAACAATGAAACAGTTTTTAAGTGTCGGGGAGGCCGCAGCCATGCTGGGTGTGGCCGTTTCTACTCTGCGTCGATGGCACTCTTCCAAGAAATGAATTCCTCAGTGTCGATCTATCGGTGGTCATCGTCGATACAGTGTCTCTCAAGTGCTGGCCATTACTCATCCTGACCAAATAAAGCAGAACCGCATTAATGTGGGTTACGCTCGGGTATCCTCGCATGACCAGAAAAAAGATTTGGAAACTCAAAAGCAAAGACTGGCTGATTACGGGGAGAGATTCGATACTTTTGAGGTAATAGACGATCTGGGTAGCGGATTAAACTACCGAAAAAAGGGTCTTCGTCGTCTGATTCAAAGGGTCTGCCAGTCCAAAATAGATAAGCTGGTCTTGATTCATAAAGATAGACTGTTGCGGTTTGGTAATGAAATCATTTTCCAGCTATGCGCTTACTTTGGGACGGAAGTAGTGATTTTGGAGGAAGTGAATGAGACATTCGAAAACCGGCTGTGCCACGATGTTATTGAGTTGATGACAGTGTTTAGCGCAAGG
>SIHQ01000071.1 GCA_004762125.1 Oceanospirillales bacterium
TTACGTCCGCCGTATTGAACACGTCGTTGACAGTTTTGAATTTCAGATCAATACCAATCAAAGTGCATTCCTTGATGTAGTTTCGCCACGATTGAACCAAAGGCGGATTGTTTTGAAACTGTTTCATTGCGGTGCTGCGTGCTTCCATTAATCGGGTCAGGCTGGAGAGATAACCGTTGCGGGTGAGCTTTGATGCATCTGTTGTATGGAAAGCTTGCTCAAAAGTCTCGGTCAGTTTCCAGGTCAGGGTTGAAAGCATACTGGCGGTGAGAGCAATACCAAATGGCACATTGTCTACCTTGCGATTAGTGTCGGTGTACACGTCATAAATATCTACGTCGATGCCTTTGTACTTCATCCCATTTGTGGGTAATCCGAACAGTGCTGAATAAATAATCAGGCTTAATAGTAGGTGTTGAAAAGCTGGAAATTTACCGGCCATCAAACCCTGTAAAACCAGATAAAAGACACCGATTGTGAAACCGATTTTGATGGTCATTAAAAAGTCGGGAGCGCTCATAATCATCACTAAACCGTTCAGCACGGTGTAGAGGAAATGTGCATCACCGATGGAGTAAATGGTATCCATCAGTGTAGGGACTTGGTTGAGGGGTGGTAATGCTCGGTTTTATCTGGCTCCAGCGGGAGTGCTTGATACCGTTTCTGCTCAGCCACCGACAGCATATGGCGATAATCTTGAATCAACTCACCAAAGCGTCCATAACGTTCACCCAGTCGGTGCAACTCATGGTGTAACTGAGTTCTGGAAGCTTTCAGGGTATCCTGCAGTTGTCGGGCAAAGGGATGATAATCACCTTCCATGGTAATCAATGACTGAGTGATCTGGTGCAAATCTTCTATAAACTGATGCACCATATAAAAGGCGATATGAGGTGAGGCTTGGGCAATAAACAGTTTGGCTAGCTGAACGTCTGCTGCCGTCAAATTGCGAATCATTGCTCCGGTGCCTACAGGTAAATTCTGCAACAGTGCCGTTGCTGAAACACCGTTTATTGTTTGCAGAGAACCTTTTGCGTTTTGATGCCAGTGATCCGCCAAGGTGTTCAACAACTGCACCAAGTGTTCTGATAATCCTGACAGCTTTTGTTTGCTGACCAGAGACAGTGAAAGGCAATCAGAATGAGCTTTACAGCGATACAGACTGACGTTCTCTGAACCGTAAATCAGTTCCTCCACCTTCAACTGATTGCCAATATAACTGAACAACGTGGGCTGGGACTCTCCAGAATTCATGGAGATGACAATGGTTCCGGTCAGACTCATTACCGCCTCACGATAACCATTACCCAGAATCACTGAGGACTTCTGCAAAGCATTCCAGACCAGATTGCCCAATAACTTTTGTTGGTCGTAAGGGCTGGCTGATTGCCGCCAGGTTTTCACCGGATCACTGCCTGCTAATCCAGTACCCGTAAACGACTGAAAAGTATCAGCGACATTGGCACGGCTGATACCTAAAGACGCATCAGTCTGGAATTTCTTCATGGCGGCTGGCATGGGCATACTGTTGGCTAGCCCTTGTCCCATATTGCAGGAGTTAGAAAACAGACTGTTCAAATGCATGATTTTCTCCTGCAGAGCTTCAATATGCTGATAGGCTTTTTCGTTCATGGCACTGATCGCCAGCCCTAATAGGTAGCCCGATGCATTCCCGGCAATATCCCGAATCAGTTTGTTGAACTGCTCGCTGTTGATAAACGAGAACGAGCCACCGTACAGATCAATACCGCCACAACCGGCTGAGAAATCAGGGGGCACAAAACCACCAAGGTTGGTTTCATTGATACGGGTTCGTGCATGAAAAGCGCCTCCTGAAATCACGCCTCGGCGTTGGGTTTCATAGACAGCAGGATCGGATTGGCTGGACAGAGTGTTAAGCATTTGATTCAGTTCGTTTTGAAGGGTGCTGGCGTTCAGTTGAACGCTAAGCAGAAGTAGAATGCTTATAAAAAACGGCATGATGTAGAGTCATTTATCTTGAGGTGTTTTCTGTTTCTCTGTTGGGTCCGCCATAACTTTCATCCGCAGCAATCGATATTGTTGATAGCAGTCGTGTAAAACTTTCGATATTCGAGCGGTCCATTGAGCAATTTCAACTTGATGCTCTTTGCGAGTCATTTCTCTGAGAAGCCATTGACGGTCGTACCATTGCACTAACTGGTCATAGTGAAGCAGTAATCGAGTACAACATTGAATCTGAGGCGTGGTGCAATGCAACACCATTTCTTTGCTGTTGTTGTACCTTACGGAGGGGTTCATTCCGGTTATTAATTGAGTTCGTGTACCTTGTTTGTTAGAGGTCTGCTCATCAATACAGACTTGAATGGAGGCATCAAGATCATTCAGTTTTTTGGTGATGTCATCCATGGTTTTCAGTACTTCGTCGTAAAATTCAGCCTTTTCTGAAAAGACGACTTCCATCATGAAGAACATTCCGCCTAAATTGGAGGATAACCAAATTTTCATCGTCTGGGCCTGGCTAGACATGAGGGGAATCTGGATTTCAAGAGCGGGGTGAGAATAAGCGGTTGTCATCAAGCACCACCTTTTTTAGATCTTTCAGAAATGAATTATTTTTTTGAACCATCCGCTTTGTCCATTTGAGAGAGCGGTAATTCAATGGTTTTTTCAGCAATGCTTTGGGTAATAACCGTTTCCTGTCTTCTTATTTTTTGGATGTAACTCAGTAATATTAATCCGCGAGCAGTGTTCGTCGGCCTGATAAAGGTTGCTATTAAATCCTTAAACAGTTCATTTTTTAGGGTCACTCTGTCTCCTGGAGATAGCGTGGCAGTGGGCTGATGGAGGTGAACCTGAAGAGATTGTTGTCGAGCAATTTCTTTAACATCTGCAATGATACGATCACCATTAGGAATGGGCTGGGGTAAACAGCTCTTCGATGCTTGGGAGATGTTGAAACTGACGAAATCGCTAACGCCCGGACTGTAACGAACGCAGTGATATTGGTGTGATGGGTCTGCTGATAAGTAGACAAATAGATAACCCGGAAACATCGGTTGTTTTTTTTCGGTCAGATCCAAATAGGGGCAATACACGGTGACACACTGACTCGTAAGATGAGTAATAGCCGTGCATTCTCCTTTGGGTTTACTTCTGACCAGATACCACCCGGATTTAAGTAGATTGGAAGCAGCCTCTTTGGTTTTATAACCTTCTTTGATGATGTGACAGTGTTGTGCATGATCAGTGGAGTGAAATGTATTAATAATCATTTAAACGCTCATCAATAGTTATGCTGATTGATTTAAGTTAACAATGAGAAATACGTAAGTTAAATAAATGACCTAGATGAATTTATCGATAGTTAGCTGTACTAAGACGTCGATGTATTAATAATAAATTGAAATAGATTATTTATAACTTGAATTCAGATGTATATATAGCTCCGCCATTTCCATAAAAAGGACACTGAATTAAAAGATAGGCTGTGAAAAACTAATATTGAGTTAAAGTCGATCGTTAAAAAATAAGTGACTGAATTGCAAAAACGATTAAAGCACAACTGTGTAAAAAAGAAAGAACTAAAACTGCTAGTGGAAAGTACGTATCGTTTTTTAATTGATTTAAAAAACAGTAGGTTGTATCAACTTGGGATTTTCGTTTTAGCAGAAAATAACAACTTTAATTTAAATGCGCTGTAATTTTAGGGCGTTCGATAAATTGGCGAACTATGATTTTGACAATTTTGTTACGAAGTAGGCGTTGCGTTGTGAAATCAACTAACCAATTTGAAATAGTCACCGTATCCAATCCATTTCTGGATATCTCTGAAGAAGTTCAAAAAGCCATCAGTAACTCACAGCCTGTGGTGGTGCTTGAAAGCATGAATACATTACGTCATGGAGGTAAAAACTATCTCGAATGTGCAAGTACGGCGCAATTGTGTGAGCAATCGATACGTCGTTTTGGCGCTATACCGGCTACAACTGGGATTATTAAGGGAAGAATGAAAGTCGGTCTCACTTCAGAAGAACAGGAATTTCTTGCCTCTGAGAAAAGCCAATCCAGAAAGGTCAGTCGCAGGGATCTTCCATTTTTATTGGGTTCTCAATATAACGGATTCACAACCGTGACGGCCGCAATGATCTTGGCAGATCTAGCCGGTTTACGCATCGTTGCGGCAGGCGGTTTGGGAGGGGTTCACAGGGAAGGGGACAAAACGTTTGATATCTCACCGGATCTACAAGAGTTGACCAAAACAGATGTAGCGGTGGTTTGTTCTGGCTCTAAATCCATTATTGATCCGGAATTAACATTGGAATATCTGGAAACACAGGGGGTCCCCGTGATTGGCTACCAAACCAGTACATTTCCCCAGTTCTGTGTTCGTGATTCCGGGTATGTTCTGGATTATCGGATGGATGATGTCAGCGAAGTGGCCAAGGTACTCCAAAGAAAATGGTCTGCTGGTTTGAGAGGAGGGGTTGTTGTTGCCAATCCAGCGCCCGTCTCTTCAGCCATTGAGACCGGGTATATGGACATCAATATAAGCAAGGCTTTGACCAAGATGAAATCACACGGTATCAGTGGTCAGGCATGCACTTCGTATCTACTGGACAGAGTCAATGATATGACCGGAGGGCAGTCATTGGATACGAATGTTCAACTATTGCACCACAATGCCTGTCTGGCTGCCGAGCTGGCTATATCTTATAGCTTTACATGCCGTGAATTTGATAAAAAAGAGATGTCCAATGCCCGTTTCTCTTAATCAGTTCAGGGCAATAAGCCCTGAAATAAAAATGTACAGTTTGTGGCTGTTACTTTATTCACTGTTTTCATTGCTTGGCCAGTTTGGTAGCAAGATCTCTGTGGATTTGAGTTTTCTTTTGGGGTCTGGTTGGTGGGTGCCTCTGAGTACGTTGACCATCATTCCTCTGGTTGATGTCAGTCGTTCATTCGCACAGCATTACTCAGAAAAATCCAGATTAACCGTACGACAAGCGTTCAGTTTGATGCTGTTCTGCCCGTTTATAATCTCTTTGGTGTTTGCATTCATGGGCAGTTTGCCACCGAATATTACTCTGGCTGCCTTTGTCGCAGTGAACCTTGGCGGGCTCATGGATCTTTTGGTGTTCCGCTTGGCTCGACGCATCAGCGCTAAACCTTATGTCAGAATGTGGTTCAGTAATCTGGCTGCAACATTGACGGGCAGTACGGCATTTTACTGGATTGCCTACACCGATGTACTTGATCGTTTTTTATGGGTATTGGGTGTGAATTACCAGAATACGCTGATCATGGATAATTTACTGAAAGGCTGGATAGTGCATAACCTTGTTATTTGGAGCTCCAGTATTGTCATTGCTTTATTGTTGGGGAAATTATTAGAACGAATCGAGCGATGACCCGTTCTAATTTCGAGCTGAAAACAATGCCACACAATCACTTGATGCGAAGCGTAGTTTCCTTATACCGGAACATGGGCGGAATACAGTTGTACCAGCGTTGCTCCATGGCGTACTCGACGAGTTGACGATTGGTCTCTAACGACAGTTTGAAACGAAGGTTGTTGAGTATGGTGTAAACCGTGTTGATTGAAGTGGTTCTAAGGTTGGCAATCTGTTTGGGTTTAAGCCCCAGCATCAGGAGGTAAACCGTATCAAATTCACTGTCACAGAGAAAATTCGGCGTTCTTAGCAGTAACTTATTGTCTCTGTGTTTATCAAAGCAAACAGTGATTTGGTGTTTTAGATTTTGATAATAGTGAGCCAGATAAGAGGGCAGTAGAGTTGCTTCGCCGATCAAACCTTCAACTTTGTCATGATGAATGATGGGCTGGGTTCTCAGTAAGAAAGTAAGCCAGCCTCCCATACTGTCATATTCATGAATTTCTAATGAAGAAAGGGTCGCTCTGGAACAAAAAACAGTTTCATCGTGTGCAGCGAATACTTCGGAACAACTGTAAAAGGCTTTATGAGGAATATCAGCATAAGACAATCCTTCAACCACTGATGTTTTTTTATTGAGTGTATGCAATTGTCGCCAATAGTCATTAACGAAATAACAGCGATGATCTCTGCTCATAACATGTATGGACGATGTTTTTGTATTCATTGCATCGAGCATTGAACCACTAATCATTTTATAAACCTGATTTTTATGGGGTGAGTAACATTCAATCCCTATCAAAAAGAGAAGAGATTGGATAATAAGTCACAATCAATATCAACATTAAATAAAGGATGGTTTTTTAATCGGGAAATGAGTTTCAAAATATTCATACCGCTTTGAACGATACAACATACACACGAAGTCTTATCACTCGTGACAAAATAGAGCGAAGTCACTCACTGATGAGACATCGACATGATAGCTCAAAGGAGAGAATCATGATGGCCTTTAAATATCGGCACATTCGTATTAATGAATTCAATGGGGAATGCCTGGAACCTCTCGGCATATTGTCCCTTACTCATCATTTCTTGTTATTTGAATTCGAATGGCGCGATTTATTGGTTGTCGATCGTTTATTAAAACGAGCGACATGCTGTTTGACTGTTCATTAACACTGACGACTTATTGTGAGGTTATTTCAAAGAAAGAAATAACTGGCTGTATTAACACCGATGTTTTCATTGAGAATAATCGGTCGCAGTGTTTTTGAGCGTAGTATCGATTTATTCAATGGCGCATCCAGCTGTCAGGTGATTGATTTTGACTAATCTAATCCTGATGAGATGTCCTGCTATGAATTGTGTGACGATTGATCTGGATAGAAACGATTATCTTCGGGAAAAAGAACTCGATTTTGATTTTATACACGCACTGACTGGACTGAAAAAAGTGACGGACTATTGGTTCGGCTCTTGCTACCAATACCCACTCACCAATACGAAAGGCGAAATAACCGGCTACGAGCGCATCTTCCCAAGAGGCGTATTACATCAACATTGCCCGGATCATTTTTCAAAAAAAGACAATAAAAAAGTCACCAAAGGCACGAAAGTGTCCGAGAGTTTTGCTCTGATTGGCATCACTCTGGCTGAGCTTCCTTATTATTTCCATTCTCTGCGAATAGTGGGTGGGTTGGCCGATGCCGTCAGTGTGTATCTCGCAACAGGGGAGCCCGTGGTGTGCATTGTCGGTGAGAATAATGCCGCGGCTATTGTTAATCAGCTTACGGAAGCATGGCCTCATTTGAAAAACCATTTTGTGGTGGCTTTGGATCACGACCGTGCGGGCATCAGTGCCTGCTTTCGTAGCCACTGCCCCTGGATGGTACCGGAAAATCCGGGCATGGATTGGAGTGATGTACGTCAACAGAAAGGGTTGGCAGCCCTTAGGCAGCAGTTAAAAAGGCAACCACAAAAAGCGATAAACCCCATTGAGCTTCACCGCTGCCAGCCGGACCGGGCATTGGTTGCAACGCTCTATCGCCAGAATTTCCAACAAGCATTGAAAACACTGGCTTTGTTCTGTAAAAAAATACCCCATGAGCCAACAGAATTTGACCGACTGGCAAAGCAAATAGTATCAACGGCAGTGCTGATTCTTAATCGCTTTCATCGGCAAACACCGGCCCGGATGAGTGAAGCATCACTGATTCGCTCACTTTGGGAAATCTGCTGTTTTCATGTTCATCCAGACACGTTTAAGGCTCTTGAGCAAAGGCTGCAATGGTTAGGGCAGCAATCAAGAAATATTATCCGTGAAAACGATGATTTTTCGGCTTCATTGAAAAAAAAGTTAAACAGCCATTACCATCTGGTTTCCACAGACATTAGCCCTCGAACCGTGGATCTGGCACCAGAGCAAATCATCTTTATCAAAGCCGGTCACGGAACTGGAAAAACCAAGACCGCAAAGGCTCTGGTACAAGGGCTTTGGCAAGTACCGAACAGTCGTATTTTATCTATCGGAGCAAACTGCTCTCTGACTCAGGAAACCGCAGAAAGCTTCGGATTAGATCACTATCAGGCGATTGTTCCGGAAACGGCCTGCTTGGTGAACAAGCTGGCCACGACAGTTCACAGTCTGAACAAGCCACAGGTTTATCCGGTACACCATAATGCAGACGGCTCCATCAAGCCTTTTAATGTCCTGATTCTCGATGAAATTACTCAGATATTAAGCTGTTTCAAAAACGGTAAAGTAGATAAGCCGGATGCTGTATTTTTTACTCTGCTGGAACTGATTGAGCACACCGTGAAAAGTGGTGGGTTAGTACTGTGTATGGATGCCGATTTATGCGGACGGCATATCAGCCTGTTCCGGGAATGGTTTCCCGAATTGATCGATAAGATGAATGTTTATCACAAGCCTTTTGAAGACGAAGATATACATGCCTGGCTCGGTACGGGCATCAAAGCCCGTAATGCCGTAGTACAGGATATGCACTGCGCTCTGAGTCTGGGTCAAAAAATCACCGTCGTGTCAGACTCCCGAAAACAAGTAGAAAACCTGTTCGAAATGATTGAAACCCTGCATCCGGATTCCAGCGTCTGTCCCTTACATATTCACGGTGACAACAGCAATCAGCCTAAGCAAAGAGCTTTTTTAGACAACCCCGAAACGGGAGCGTTGAACTATACCGCAGTGCTCTACTCACCAGCTATTGTGGGTGGTTTATCAGTGACCAGTGTTACGCCAGATCACACTTATGTCTTCAGTCACAACGTATTAACAGCGCCACAAATCATGCAACAGATGCGGCGCTACAGAAAGACGCGGTCGTTTACTGTGGTGGGCGATATTATTCCTGCCAATAAAGACTGTGAAGATTCCCTTAACCGGCTGCACTGCCTTGATAGCATGAATCAACATGAGTACCGCTATACGCGAGAAACTGATTATACGCCCATTGGGTATCTATCGGAGTACGACGGATTTATCGAAGAAGAAAGAGCCAATCATGCCCTGGTCAGTGAACTGGGCGCCAATGGCTTATGGCACTGTATGGAACAACGAAAAATACACATGCATCCGCTGTCTGAACGACTGGATATCCAGCAAGATAACACTGAAACCAAAGAAATGCTTAAATCCATCGAGCAGAAGAAACGACAACAATTACCTCAACAAATCATCGATGCCGCCATTGTGCAGCACGCACAAAATAGTGAACAAAACGCCTTTAGAAATGAAGATCAACAACTCAGTTACCAAAGGAGTCTGATGTGTCAGGAGATGGGCATCAAACCTCTGGAACTGAAAACAAAAGACTGTGAATTCTGGCTGGATACCGGCCTGAAAAAACTAAAGCAGTTCGCATTGACACTGGACCCAACGGCATTAAGTTCCCTGCCAAAAACAGAACACTCAAAAACTCCTCTGTGCCATCGAAAATATGAAACTCTGATACAGCAGTTTTTAGGCTACTTACTCTCTCCATTAAAAAACGACAACAATGACTGGTTGCCTTCATGGACAGATAAAGAGGCCAGCCAAGTCGTAGACAGGGCGATGCGAATCGAGAAAGAACATCCCTGGGCTCAAAGGCGATTGGGGTTAATGCCAGGTTCCATGATTATGGGAAAAGGCAAACACCAGAAAATCATACGACCCAAATCCAATCAGCGGTTTGTTCATTTTTTATTAAGTCAGATAGGGCTCAATACTGAAGCCCAACAAGCTCGCGATGCAGAGGGTAAACGAGTGTGGCACTATTCTCTTGAGCAGGAATCACTGGAGCGCATGAGTCACTATGCCGTTCAAAGAGCCCAAGCTCATAGTGATAATGTCGTAGGAAAAAGACTGTCACGAAACAAGAAAAATACTATAAGCCCTTACATCCCCGAGCAGGTGCCGGAAAGCTTTAATCAATGGTGCGAAAACTATTGGGACAGTAGAAGTGCAGAGAAACAGTCGGAATTTAAAGCAGTGGAGGATTTTTTTTGTGAAACCAGTGATGTCAAAGTCTTACCGGGAGAATTCAGCCCAAATACAACCTTTAAGTATGGAGCGACCTGACTAAAAAAGTGATTTATAGGT
>SIHQ01000072.1 GCA_004762125.1 Oceanospirillales bacterium
TCCAGATCTTTTTTCTGGTCATGCGAGGATACCCGAGCGTAACCCACATTAATTCTGTTCTGCTTTATTTGGTCAGGATGAGTAATGGCCAGCACTTGAGAGACACTGTATCGACGATGACCACCGATAGATCGACACTGAGGAATTAATTTCTTGGAAGAGTGCCATCGACGCAGAGTAGAAACGGCCACACCCAGCATGGCTGCGGCCTCCCCGACACTTAAAAACTGTTTCATTGTTGTTATTGTTACAGCTAAAACTATTAATATATCAACAAACAGCAAGCGGATGAGTAGGTTTGGTCAGAAATTACACCTACTGCTCTCTACCCCACCATCCGGATCGGGAGTCTCTTCATTGATATCCAGCAATTTTAGTGCTGCAGAGTTAGCAATGCCCATATGACCTGAACTGTGCCATAGATAAATAGGTCGACTGATCGAAATCTGATCCAGCTCTTGTGCTGTGGGGTGACGTCGTTCCAACAAAGAAGAGTCGTCATAACCGAAACCAAGCACCCATCGTCCTTCAGCCGTTCGCTTTGTTTGCTGCTCAACTTGCTGCAACAATTGGGGGATAGATCGAATAGAACCAACAGGCGGAGGCTGTAGATCCGCAGAAAGAGTCACCAGCCCTGACGAAGGAAAATGACTATGGGCATCGATAAAACCTGGAATCATGGTTTTCTGATGTAAATCAATTAATTCGCTACTGCTGGTTTTAAGCTGCAAAATTTGTTGGTTAGTACCGACTTTCTCAATTTTTCCATTACGGACTGAAATAGCCTGAACCACAGTGTTTTCAGCATCCAGCGTAATAATGTGACCATTAAAATAGATCTGGTGAGCAGGAGTCATTGTGACTAGGTAACGGAGAACAAAAAATACGGTGACAGCAAGTAAGATTAAAATGATCATTATTTGTAGCAGCCTAAAGCCAATTTTTTTGATCACTCGACAGCTCCGGATAAACGTTTGTGCTTGCTATAGATAATCCGACCAAGAATAAGTGAGACAGCAAATAAAGCAACTCCCAACCACAACTGGTTATTCGAATTCATCTGAATGCCATTGCCTGTTAATACAAAGATCGCTGCCTGCGGTAAAAAGCCGACGACTGACGCCCAGAAAAACGTCATTGCACGTATATTGCTAGTGCCTGCCGCTAAGTTGGTCAGCATATTAGTACCAACCGGTAAAAACCTTATAGTGAGAATTTTCAAAAACGGCTGTTCTTTTACCAATTGATCCATCGAACTTGTAGCCTTAGGGAAACGCTTCAATACTCTGGGCCGTGCCAGGGTTCTAGCTAACGAAAAAGTAATGACTGCTCCGACACTGATACTGAAAAGAGCAATCAGTAAACCACTGATAAAACCGAAAGCATACCCTGCTGTCACAGCGATCACTTGCCTTGGCATACCAATAGCCACTGAAAGACTGGACCCTATTACAAAGAACAGCACTCCTAAACTTCCTGCAGCCTGAATTTTTTGTGCCGCAGCCGCCGGCTCTATCCAATATCTGATCAACTCATCTATAGGAACAAGCCATAGTCCTGCGCCGAGCAAGAGTAAACCAATGACTCCGCTGACTAATATAAGCTTTTTGTTAAATGCTTTTATGTGTGACTCCTAATCGTATTGATATGAAAATATTCTGACCTAATCCATCGACTCAATAAACATTCTTTACCTACAAGACAACAAGACATAAAAAAACGGGCTGACCAACCTTGATATTATCAAGATCGGCAGCCCGCTCTCTAAACGTTTTTTTGGAAAATCTGTTAACTGCGAAAATAACGTTGCTCGATAAACGGCATGCGACTTACAGTCATTGATAATTTTACCACGGACCAGAGCAAAAACTTCTGTCTCCAGTGCAGAGTATGTTTCATCAACATAAGCCATGGACACAGGTGCACCAATGGTTGGGCCAAAGCTGCCAGAAGTAACCTTGCCATTGAAATCTGTGCTTATGCGGTGATGCCCAACCATTACCATGTGGTGCTGCACATTAATCGGGAGCAGGGTGAATCCTGGAATACCCGGGAAGTGCTAGAGCAATGGACAAAGCTTTTCACCCAACATCTGTTGGTACAGCGTTTCTTTGCCAGTAATACGATGAGTGAAGCAGAAATTCAAAGAACAGAAAAGTTTTCAAAAAATTACCGCCGTCGTCTTTTGGATGTCAGCTGGTTTATGAGGTGCCTGAATGAAAACCTTGTAAGGGAAGCCAACAAAGAAGATCGCTGCAAACGACGATTCTGGAGTGGTGATCTGTGATCGAATCAGTGAGCGTTTGAGCGTAGGGGGTCTGAAAGTGGAGCTGCGATTCCTGTACGAATGTTCTTCTGAATCTATGGCTGTCCTTGTTTTTTATTTTTTATTTTTAAACGACTGAAAAATTCTGACTATAATCTGTATGTTCTTTTATCATCAATTTTAAGTGGATGCATGTCTATAAAAAAATCATCAAGTCGAGCATATTGTTTCTGTTTATTGCTGACTGGCTTATTGCAAACTTGTTTCTTGCACGCAACAGAATTCAACGCCCTTTCTTTTGATGGAATTAACCCTACATTCCTTGTTAATTCGGATGAGAGTGTCACTCTGGCTTATCAAAATATGGAAGGTAATCAAACAACGGTCAAACATATTCCCATTAAAGATGGCCAGCTGGATTGGAATAATTCACAATTAATTGCCACTAAACCAACTCTCAGCAATATTAGCAATCTCGCTAGCAGCGGTTTTCTGGGTACATTCCTTGGGTTCTTTCAAAAGGAAAGCCCTGTAACAAAATCATCGTCCGCTGAATGTAAGGAAACGTTAGTACAACACTATGATGCATATTTTGTTTTATATGATGTTTTTCCGACTGAGCTGGGAAAGTATAACTATATAGTCTCAGATCAGCATCAAAACCCTATTGAGTTCTATCATCAGTGTGGGATAAGTCGAGGAGAAACCGACTTGATTGTATCTTCTGATACTTTTGCTTATACACCTCATGTTGAGAATGGAGCTATTGCTACAGCAGTTTCTGTCGACGCTCCCATGATTAACTCAGGCGTTCCACCTTATGCTGGAATTCTGGATGAAATGCTGATTCTGTCATCAAATGAGACATCCGACGGATACCAGGAGGTTTGTTTAATGAAGCCGGGGCTTAAAGTCGAGAAGTGTGTAAATCTGCCTGCTGATTTTTCACCGCCTTATCATCCAGCAATTATCAGTAGCCAACTGGGTTCCAATGGATATTCAGCCAGAGCCATTATTGCCAACGAGCGACATGTGGAGGCTTATGCTATCTCTAAAAATAACAAGATACTGAATTTTGACAGATTCTGGCAATTCGATGCCGACGGCTCTTTATCAGTACCGGTTATGATAGAAACGGGCATGCGATCCTTTACCGGGCAGGATGATGGCAATACTATGTCGATTTTTGCCCTCAGCGCCGGTACAGAACCTGTCTTGAATGGCTGGCATTTCTCTCTAGATGATATAGCTGCCCATCAGACAGTAAAGCTTCCGGTCAATGGCCTCACAATGGCAAAAACAATGACCCCCGGAATACTGGTGGAAGACTTGCAATCAGATAACTCAACTGAGCAGAGCATTCATTTGTACTATACGGCTCAGGAGGGTATTTTTCATTTCTATACCGAGAATGATGGCAACCTCAAGTTTGACCAAACCTTTCCTACACCCGCTTTCAGCGGACTGAATTTAACAGTCACTCATACTCACGCAACCAGCAATCGCATTGTGGCTCTAGCGGGTAACGGGCAGCAGTGGCGAATGACCGAGATCCCCCTTCATGGTAATGCAATAAAGTCCTCAGCTCGCCAGCGCTTTAATAATCATGCTGTCAAAACAGGGCTTGAAGTGTATGTTGATCCTGCTTTGTCGGCACTTGGGGATTGGGAATGCTGGACACTGGGTTATTACATAGGGGAAGATATTTTCACCCTTAATAACGAGTATGTGAATTCGAACGACTGTGGCATCAATCAGTCAAAGAATCATCTTAGCTGGGGTTGTAGCCCCACTGGACCAAACCGAATCATTTATTTGAGCAATAAATTCATGCAGAATTGCTTTAACCTATGGCAGAAGAAGGCAGATAACGAAACCATGGAGTTCTACCTGTTTTACCTCGAAGACAATTTAGGCTGGAAGAGAGCTGGTAGAAAGTTTGCCCTTTATGTTGGCGATGTTCGTTCCACTGTGGACTATCTGTGGCGCCCTGTCCGTTCTGAAATCATCAATACAGAGCTCAGCTCTCCCAGACTGGTGAGTGAACCGGGAAGAAAGGCAGGCTATCGCTACCTTTTCATAGACAGCCGGGAGTTTGAGTCATCGCCAGCAGATGTACCTGAATATTTATCTACTTGGCTTATCTCTGCCATCGCAGTGGGTGGGACCGTTCTCGTTGTGGTGATTGTCACCGCAAGTGCTGTTATTTGCGGCAAGAAGCCTAACTTTTCAGGATATAACGCTATACAGTAAAGCCTGTTTTTAATCTGGCAGACTCAATTCTGGATTTTTATAATCAGAATGGGCACTACATCGGATTTAGAAAAAAAGGCTCTTCCCTAAATTTCAACAACCGTGCCCTGACCCACATGGTGCTCCACTACAACGTCCAGCAAAATAACTTGGACTCCACAGGGCTGATTTGTGGTATTTATTGGCTACTTCAGGTTGATACCGTTGTCTCTCCCCTCCGAGCAAATGTATCGGAGAAGAGAACATCAAAGCTTATTTATTCACTGATATATTGACGTCTAAAAGACTGTTGTAATTGTCCATTCACCTGCCACAGTCCAATATTGGAGCCATTGCGCGAGCCATAGGCATCAACGGCGAATCCATGATTATTGCGAGGTTTCAGAACCAAACCATCAAAGTCGAAGGTCTGATTTGGATGAGCAGTAACACACTCCCATAATTTCATGGGCGCACCATTGTGCCTTGAACCTTCGTTATCCATACAGTAGCGAGGGTTAGAGAGATTACTGATATTGCCTGTAATCGGGTGATAAACCCACTTCTGATCTTTGGCTTTTGTATCACAAGAACGCAATTGTATATTGGCGTCTCTTCTTACGTTATTGTCATCACCGGCAATATCAAGACACTTTCCACTTCGTTGATCGACCAGTGAGAAAGGCTTGCCCAGATTAGGATCAACAAACGAGCCGTGAGCAGAGCTTGTCGCCCGCTCCCACATTTGTAGATAAGCTTCTGCAGATTTCATCAATGCCTGATAGGCACTATCGGTACCAGCCTGTCGCATATCTTCAATATGATCAGCCATCAAACCGTAATGAGCGACGCCTTCATTGTTGTAATCAAAGGTACGATTACCGGTAGTCTGCCTATCAAAAGAATACAACCCATCAAAGGATGTGAAAGGATACTCTATCGGATTCTCTGCAATATCGTCTCTGATTAAGGCTTGCTTGCCCAAGCCGTTAACATCACTGCCGAGCCCTACGCCTAAATGATAAGGCGTTTGAGCGACCAGAGAGGCCATTCTGTCAATATCGGTACTGAGAGCCGTTGAGTTGACATTATAAGGAGACAATATGCCACCTAGAACAGCAATCCGCTTATGCAGATCACTCAACTCGTCGTATTCATCTCGCTGGGTATGACTGTGGCCTGTAATGACACCTGAATAATTACGAGCTTCAGCAACTTTCAATACAGCGTCGGACGAATCATAAGACATGTGATCAACTTCAATGAGCATTCCCTTGTCGATCATTCTGTTGACGAGATAAGTACCCAAATCAGTCAAACCATAACGGTTACAATGCCTCCGACTTTCATCGTAATTCGTCTCCAACCCGATACTGTTAATAATATCTTTGATCACGGGTACATCACCCAGAATAGGGAAACCGCCTGTCATCACCTGGCCTTCAATACCGGGTTTGCATTCTTTGGTGACGAAGGGAACTCCTTTCGCCAGTGCCTGCCCTAAGTTAATGAAGCCGTTTTCAATACGAGTGCCACCAAATTGATTATCAAATCGGTGAATCGGAAACAGGCTCCTCACACCCATGCTGTAAACAAAATCTAACTGCTGATCAATGTACTCTTTAGTACAAATAGCGTCTTTAAAGCCACAGTTGAATAGCTCAGATGTTTCTATTCCAATCAATACGGCCAGTTTACCTTCATTAATCACCTCCCTTGCCTGTGCCGGAGATGTCACTAAGCGAAAGAACCCTTTTCCTGGCCCGCCTGCTTGAGCATCAATGTAATTTTCCATATCAGTCAGCGTCTGCCGCTGATTCACTACACTGCCCATGGTATTACAAGTGTTAGAAGGTACCCAGCTAAGAGGATTGACTGTCTTCTGAACGTTGCAGAGCACTTCATTCTCAACGAGATGCGACACCATAAATTTGAGACCCGCTTTATGAGCCCGCTCTATCCAACGATAATAAGCCTGCTGATGAGACACTGTTGACTGTTCTGGCCAGGACGGAAACTCAGGATATCCTCGGGTATCGTGTCGTGCATTAACATCATCATGACCCATAAGGTTGCCAATGATATCCAGCGCACCCCAAGAGCCATGAACACCCAAACCGTCGTTCAACGCATGGGTTATACCGTATCGGTTAAACGGCTGTCCGTGGAGAAACTTACCACCCATAAATTGAAAAGATGTCAAGTGAGTATGCACATCAGCAAAACCTACGACTTCATCTGACACTGACCGATCAATATCAGGCTGCTGGGTACGAGTGGCATTGAGTTCTGCTTCCGGGTATGAGTGGCAACCTTCAGCGGGGATCAACTTAAATGTCTGTTCGCCGTTCACAAGACGAGAGTAGAACATACCTCCGTCCCACGTCGCATGACGAAGTGTCCTGTTCATACCTATATTATCAAGGCGATACTCTGGGGATCCTGAACTCCCACCAACTGCAGTAATACGCCACTCAGCGTATTTACCGGCGTACCACCCTGAGGAGAGCTGAAGAGGTTGATGACCTGCAAGGTATCGATCCCTTGTGTCATAGAGCATGAACTGTGAAAAAGAAGTCGGTTTGAAATAGAATTTCTCTGCTTCGGTTACGCTACTGCCCAGTATGGAGTAAGTTAAACCATCGTCCATCAGGTAACCGGGTCTATGGGCGCGAGTTACGTATTTCCCTGTGGCAGGAGACTGTATAGCGTAACAGCCTTGGGCTAGGGAATTCACAGATTCTTCTGCTACCGAAACAGCTTTTGCCGCAGCATTAACCACTGCAGATATAGCTAATGCTGCCGCAAAAGCTGAAGATGCACACTCAGGTGTTTCACAGACATTTATTCGAGCTTGAATAGCCGCGGTTCGTTGTTCCAGAGTATCAGCGATTGCTAATCCCGACATAGAGGCCATTAGAACTGCAATTAACTTTACTTTGTTTATTACCATTAGCTTTTCCAACTATTATGTAATTGTCAATTTCCTTACATCTTTAACAGTAAAGCTCGATCGAAGATTCTGAAAAATCGTCCCTATTTTTCAACATCTTCGATATTCGCACAGTAACAAAAGAGCGATTTAAATCATTGATCTAGATCGTCTACTGAACTAAAAATATTTTTTATGCGTGACTAACTATTCCTTGTTCAGGAATTTCGTCGCCCTTGTAGCCTTTATGAAATCTCATCACTTCCTCTTCGTTATAAGTCTTCGATAAAAAGTAAGCCATAAAGCAGAGACTTAAACTGGTTAAAGCGATTACACGTATGCCTAAGTCATCACCAATATCTTTACCGAACAATAAGAATGAAGTGAACAGTAGAGAACCTACTGTTACCACTAATTTATTAATAAACAGAGTACCCGCTGTATAAACACTGCTTTTGTCACTACCGCTTCTTCTGCAAGCGTATGCAGAAATATCAGTACCTATTGCGCCAGGAAGAATAGCCATAATGGCTTGTGAAAAAGGTGCAAGTAGTACCAGCAAGCCAATCATAACTACAGGAGGAATACTTCCGATACCAATAAGGGAAACAAATATCAAACAGAATCCGAATATAAAGAAACCTCTGGACAGCAATGATTTTTTTCCGTACTTCTTGGCTAGTTTGTTAACAATCGGATAACAAAGCAGTGTTAATACTCCGGTAATACTGGTAATCAGGCCCACGTTATTTTCAGGCATTTCTGCAAGAACAGTCAGGAAATAAATCAAACCCGTTTCAAACATAAACGTCGATATACCATAAAGCCCAATAATCATTTGGAAGCGTACGTATATTTTGTCGTTACAAATAAATTTAATCGTATCCAAAAAACTGGTGGTGTCGTTATCAGTGTCACCCAGTGCTTTATAATCAGACTCTTTCAGCAGGAAAGCAGGAACTAAATAAGCTAGAAAACCCACAAAACTCAATGTCATGATAGTCAATTGAATGGCTGACTGCTTATCGAGATCAAACGCAGAACCGTAAAACTCCCAAAACACGCTAGCAAAAGAACTTATGACAAAGCCGGTGAACCAGGTAGCTCCGGCAATAGTACCTATATCGACAATATCATCAGGATGAGGTGCTAACTTAACCTGCAACGAGAAGTAGGGAATATTGTACATGGTCGCAAAGAAAGCTTGGAGCGCAATCGCCAGAGAAAGCCAAACAACATTGATTGTAGAAATATTCTCTGGATCAGGTATGTAAAACATAGCGGCTAAAAACAGCATGACGCCAAAACTGGCCCAACGCATCATGGGAATATACTTCCCATTGGGGTTCTTACTTTTATGGCAGATAGATGCTACCCACGGATCAGTAAAAGCATCAAGCAACCTGTTAGCCGCTAGAATTAAACCAATAACCGTTAGACCCAAAAATATAGAATCTTGCGGAATAACATAGGGAATCCCTGCGGACTCAGGCGGAAAGAAAAAATAAACAAGCCAGAAAACACTCAAGCCGTTGGATATACCAGTACCTAGATTACCGGTACTGTAGACTAGCTTTTCTCTAGTGGTCAGTCTTCGCACAACTTACGCCTCTTCGGCTCTTATTATTTTTTATACTGGTTTACAATACTGTACACTTAAAACAGAAATATTATTCAGTTTCACTATACAGATGTATTTGAAGAAATGTAATAAACATGAAGATTTTTCATGTTATAAGGATTACGTCTTATATTGTCGGGATAATTAAAGATGCAGGCAAAAAAGCAACAGTCAGACCATGAACGCACCCTTAAGAACCTCATGCGCGTCTGTGAGACCGTTTTTATGAACCTACGCAAACCTACTCATTTGCCAGTTCAACCCCACAGTAAAGGGTTCGAGGAGGACGACGTAGCGCCCTCCATTGGACTAGGAAGCTAAGCTTCGCCTTTGCGTTCCAGCTGCCAGAGCGACAGCCTCCCCAAAGCGCATACCAGTGCCGATCTCTCGCAAGAGTCGTCTTTTCCAACTAAAAAATTCACGGTAGTAAAGCATTGCCGATCCGGTTTTCCTTACACTCGATGCTGCAGTTTTTAGCGTTTGACAGAATATCTTTGATGTGAATACCAAAGCCAGACTACTGCTGCGTCTCCTGCATCAAGCCCAGCGAGATACGATCAACGACACAACAGCAGACTAACAGGGTCAGATTGCATTTCAATTTTATAACCGTCAAATGTCGTTAGTGCTGATTCGTCCTCTTTCTGTTGTTACTGTATTTCTGGACTCTTTAAGCGATTCACTGAAAAGCATTACTCCCTCTGCTCAACTCACAACGATCCAAAAAACAGTCCTGACCGCTCTGATTATGGGGATTGTTGTCACTGAAACACTCAACTGGGCCGCCTTTGAACGAAGAA
>SIHQ01000073.1 GCA_004762125.1 Oceanospirillales bacterium
TTGATACTAGCCAGCCATTTTAGGCTTCATTGTGGCGGCGCAATCCCGCCATGCGAGTCAGCAGAACTGCTCGGCTGACGACCTGACTACCTCAATGAGTAGGTTTGATCAGGTTGATAGGAGCGGTAGACCTGAAGGACAAGAACGTTATGCAGGTCTACGCCTAGCTAAGCAGCTACGGCGCTATAGCTGCATGAAACTGTCGGAAGTAATGATCTTCAACACTTACTTGATCGAAAATCCTTGCAAAGGTATTGAGTTCCATTTCAAATATACCATCATTTACGCCGTCTATTGCTTGTCGTGTCTCTGGGTCTTCGGGCTCTACTTCTGGAAACAAATGGCTTATAGTTTTGTTTTTTCCATTTAAACATTTTGATGAACCCCAAGGGTTTCTAACTACAACAATATCACTTATTTTATCATAAGATAAAATACTATATGCATGCGAGCCACTTAGTTTTTGATAGGGTGTTATTAAATTCTTATCACACTTCCTTATTGGCGTAAGATTACCTCTGTCATCATGTATCATATCAATCATTTCATCACTCTTTAAACATGAATTATCACAATACGCGTCTTTTAAAATGACAGTCATTATCTTTTTATGATTATTACCAAAATCCAATAGTTGCCTGAGATTACTTATATCTTTTTGATTTAAGGAAACATCTAAATTCATACCCAGCGTAGGATTTCCTGTCAAGTACGCTATAGAACAACAAGATTTTATTCCATGAAATTTTTTAAAAATTTTATTTATTTTTCTATCAGTCTTTTTTCTATCAGTCTTTTTTCTATCAATCTTATTTATATCAATAAACATTCCATCAATATATACTCCATTAACAACCCTTGATTCAAAAGGTTTTTTTTTCATATCTATTTCTAAAATAGCCATTTCTATTACATACAGCCAGATACCTTCAGAGTAAGCTAAAGATCCTATAGCAAGAGTTTCAATATCAAGAGTGACTACAATAACCTCTTCGTCAGGAAGCTTCACACTAAAACTACCATCTTTATTTTCGATTATCATGTCATATATTTCTTCTCTTCTTGAATGAGCTAATGAAGCAATAGAAGAAATTAATCCACAATCTCCAATAAGCCCTTGGATAACACTATCATAGTTAATGGAATCAATTCCTCTTCTAAAAAGCCCATTCTGTAAATTGTAAAGATGAAAAGATAAACGTTTACTATGTTTACTATGAACGACACCTGTTATGTACTTTTCGACATCTTGAAAACTCAATTCATTTGCTTCAAAAAAGTCACTATCATCGGATAAGGTACTTATGTATCTATAACTATTTCTAAAAGACCAAATTAATAAAATTTCTATAGGGTTGAATTTATTCACATCACTGCAGTACTTCAGCTCCTGTAATGAAAGAAAACCATTATTATCTGAATCTATCTCTTGAAACAAAGAAGGTAGAATTGGTATTAAAGCTATACATTCTTCGTGTGCAGGATACTCACAATGATCCATGTCATCTGCGTAGGCCGGTAAAATAGATGAAATGATAACTATGAATAACTTTAATTTTCTGACGAGATCCATTTGTATCTACTCATTATCGATCATATATCATTGTTTGACTCTATTTATTTACCTGAGTTCCATCTGTTCGGCCTCATCTGACAGAAAAACAGTAGAATATCCATCAATTCAATAGCTCTGACTTAAACCTTCTCTCGTTGATACTCGCTGAGCCTGCGAGTTCGGGCTTTTGAGTGCTGAAGCCTTTTATATGACTTAAGTCGTCTTTTTGATGCTCGAGACTGATGTCGCCCTGGACGCTCGAATCAGTTTATACAGCAATAGATGAACATCAATAGAGCATTTCATAAACATCTCTCTCATTTTAATTTTCTGCACTTATGACTTGAACCCCACTCTTACATGACAATCAGATGAATATTCATCTGCTGAAATATTTTTATCACAATTCACTCATACAATCCTAAGCAGTCAATCCAATATTGGTAATTACTACTATGTAAAAACTAAAAATATTAAATTTTATTAGCACCTGTAATTATGAGAAACATTAATAATAAAAGTTGCAACCGGTCTAAATCGTCAGATTTTGTCGTGCTGAACAACCATAAAATGAAAGTGAGAGATTAAAATAATGACAGGCATCAAACTTTCAAACATCACTAAATCATTCGGTAATACGGAAGTATTAAAGGGCATCAACCTCGATATTAAAGAAGGCGAGTTCATTACTCTTATTGGTGCTTCTGGTAGTGGTAAATCTACCTTGTTACGTATCATTTCCGGGTTGGAACAACAGAGCTCTGGATCTATCACGATAAATGATCAAGATATCTCAACAAAGCGTCCAAAAGATCGTGATCTCGCTATGGTATTTCAATCTTATGCTCTTTATCCGCACTTAAGCGTGCGGGGAAACATGGAAGTTCCACTTCGTATGAGAGCACCTCTTTGGCAGCGGATGCCAATGGTCAGAAAGATCAATAAAAAGGCTCACAAGGTATTGAAACATATTGACCGGCGAGTCGATGATGTTGCAAGTCAGCTCCATATTGAACATTTACTCGATCGAAAACCCAGTGAACTCTCTGGCGGGCAATGTCAAAGAGTCGCGCTTGGGCGTGCCATGGTTCGTGAGCCGGTGGCTTTTCTCATGGATGAGCCTTTGTCGAATTTGGATGCCAAACTGCGCGTCCATATGCGAGGTGAGCTCACTCAGTTGCACAGAGACCTAGGCACCACTTTTGTCTATGTGACTCATGATCAGGTTGAAGCTATGACAATGCCTGATCGTATTGCACTGTTGGTAGAAGGAGAGCTTATTCAGGTTGATACACCCGATGCAATGTACAACAACCCTAAACATCTGAAAGTGGCCGAGTTTATTGGCAGTCCCACAATCAATATTCTACCGGTGACCTTAAGCAACGAAGGTCGCATCATGTTTGATGAACAACGGCTTGGATCCATAGGTTTTGGTAGAAGCCGTGCCAATGATTCTATTTCAATTGCCGTCCGATCCGAAGATTTAAAATTAGTATCAACAGGCACCATGAAAGCCATTGTCACGCATGTGGAAAACATGGGAAGTGAGAAAATCGTCTATGCCTGCGCTGATTGGGCCAAAGGACCTTTAGCCATTAAAGCAGGGTCACAAGTGACTGCAGATATTGAACAAGGGGGTCCCATTTTTCTTGCTATGGATATCGCAAAGCTGATGTTCTTTGATCACCAAGGTCAGCGCATTGTCCAGGAAAAAATCATGCAGGGTGTTGCATAAATGTCTGTCGCCTCTGTTACGTCATTACCTGTTAAGAACACTGTATTAGTGGAGAACATGTCCGCTGTGTCGAGAGAACAGCGCTCAGCATGGTTATTAAGCTTGCCCGCTATCGCCCTAATGATACTTTTTTTGATAGGTCCGATTCTTTCCGTTATTGCTCTGTCATTCACAAACTGGCAGCTTGGTATGACGAATATTAACTGGGTCGGGTTAGATAACTACCGGGAAATGATCGGTGACTCTACTTTCTGGAAAGCATTCAATAACACCCTAATGTATGTCGGTATTGTTCTCCCGGTTTCTGTCATCGGTGGGCTGTTAGTGGCTTTACTGGTTGAAACAAGAATGGCTGGAAAAGCTCTGTATCGGACACTGTTTTTCTTACCGGTCATGGGTACTTTGATCGCCATGTCTATTGTCTGGGAATACATTCTTCAGCCTGACTTCGGCTTGCTTAACATGGTTTTAAGTAAGTTTGGAATGAGTGGTGAAAACTGGTTGAACGATAAAGACACGGTTATTTATGTACTCGCTGGAATTGGTGTTTGGCATCAACTTGGCTACAACCTGATTTTATTTACTTCCGGATTGTTAGCAATACCTTGCCACTTGTATGAAGCGGCTGACATGGATGGAGTCCCACACGGTTGGTCACGATTTCAATTAATCACCTGGCCTATGCTCGGCCCTATCACTCTTTTTGTGTTGGTGATTACCAGCATAAAAGCTTTTCAAGTCTTCGACACAGTAGCCGTGCTCACTCAGGGTGGCCCAGGCAAAAGCTCTGAAGTGTTACTGCATCTTATGTATACCGAAGGGTTTGAATTTTTTCGAACCAGTTACGCTGCTTCAATTACAGTGATATTTCTGTTCATTATTTTATTAATCACCGTCATCAAAATTCGCTTTATTGATAAAAGGGTTCATTACTAATGGGTTATGACAGGCTTTTCAGCATGCTGAGGCATCTGATTCTAGCTTCATTGGCATTGATTTTTCTGGCTCCATTTATCTGGATGGTGGTTACATCAATAAAGCCGGAAGATGAAATATTTCTCAATGAACTGAGAATTATACCTGAGCGATTTGCAGGTTATGAGAATTACCGAATTGCTCTCACTGAAACACCGCTTCTTCGCTTTATGCTCAATGGCCTCATTGTGACTGTCGCTATTTTTTTGAGTCAAGTGGCTGTTGCTGTTCCAGCCGCTTATGCTCTGGCGAAACTTCAATTTAAAGGCAAGCAAGTCCTGTTTATTGCCATATTGGCTTGCTTGATGATCCCGCCTCAAGCGGTCTCTATTCCATGGTATTTACTGATGTATAAATTTGGTTGGCTGGACAGTTATGCCGGCCTTGTTGCTCCTTTTTCTATCTCGGTGTTTGGAATCTTCTTAATGCGACAATTTTTTAATACGGTACCGGATGATTTGATATCAGCCGCAAGATTGGATGGCTACAGTGAATTAGGCATTGTTTGGAAGATAATGGTTCCCACAGCCATTCCTGCTCTGATTTCTTTTGGGATTTTCTCCATCGTGGCTCACTGGAATGATTATTTCTGGCCTTTGATTGTAGTCAACAGCCAGGAAATGTTAACGCCTCCTTTAGGTGTGGTGGCCTTCAAAAGTGATGAAGCCGGTGACAGCTATGGTCCTTTAATGGCTGCCGCCACAATTATTGTCGCTCCTTTGGTAATCGCCTATTTGCTTGCGCAAAAACGATTCATCGAAGGAATAACAATGTCGGGTATGAAGTAGTTAGATCTATCGATTTTTAATGCTGTTATTAAATTAATGAATTATAAGAATATCTTGGGAGCAGAAAAATGAAGAAGCAGCTTTGTATACTAGGACTTTTTGCCGCATTTGTTGGGTCAGCCTGTGCAGAAACGACATTGGTTGTTCAATACCCTTATGGTGAGCTTTTTGATGGACTTCACAAAAAACTCGCAAAAGATTTTGAAATCAAAAATCCTGACATAAAGATTAAGTTTCGGGCTAATTACGAGAACTACGAAGACGCTTCACAAAAAGTAATGCGTGAAGCGATGACCAATCAACTACCCGATGTTTCGTTTCAGGGACTGAATCGAATATTACCGCTGGTTGAACGGGAAATCGCAGTGCCGCTGGATTCGTTTCTAACGAATGAAGATCGTACTAAAAATGGCTTTAATGCATCGATGATGTCACCGGCTCATTTTTCCAACCAAACTTACGGGCTGCCATTCGCCGTGTCGTTACCCGTGGTTTATTTCAATAAAGAACTGGTAAAGCAGGCAACAGGGAATAACCAATTGCCTGGCACCTGGCAGGAAATTTTTGAAACAGCAGCCAGCATCAACGCACTGAAAGGTAGCGAGAAAGGTCTTTATTTCGACTGGAAAGTGACAGGCAACTGGTTATGGATGTCATTGGTCATGTCTCAGGGGGGTAAAATCATTAAAGACGGTAAAATCGCGTTTAACACTCCCGAAGGTGAATGGGCGATTAACCAATTGGCCGAGATGCATACCAAAGCGGGCATGCCGAATCTCCAACGACGCAGCGCCGAAAAATCTTTCGGAGCCGGCAACATTGGTATTTACGTGACGTCCACTTCAAACCTCGGTTATTTTACACGAACCATTGGCGATAAATTCACTTTGGTGACTGGAAAATTCCCGAATATTAAGAAAAATGGCAAACTCCCAGTGGGCGGTAACGCTGTTGTTATGTTGACAAAGGATGAAGAGAAACAGCAGGCCGCCTGGAAATACATCAAATACATTACCGGCCCTGTTGGTAATCAACAAGTACCTCACTTCACCGGTTATATGCCATCCAACAAAGTAGCTAATGTTAACTTGGGTTCTTTCTATGATGATAAACCTAATCACCTAACTGCTGTTTCAGAACTTCCCTGGATGGATACCTGGGTTACCTATCCTGGTCGAAATAGTTTGAAAATCACTGATATAATTGCTGATGAATTAGAATCTGTAGTGTCTGGTGAAAGAGCTGATGAGGCAAAGCTCGTGTTGAAAGAAATGACTGAAAAAGCCAACCGATTACTTTAGTTATTAATCAATTTACTGGAAAGAATAGGAAACTGCCGGTCAGTCCCTGCAGTTTCTTAAGAAAGGATAACTATGAAAATTATTCATTTAACTGATACACATCTTGGATATCACGATCAAAAAATATATAACCGCGACCCTCTTCCAGCATTAGAAAAAGCCATTAAGAGTATCAATAGCGAACACTCTGATGCTGCAATGATGGTTATCACCGGTGATCTTGCTCATAGCGGACATCCTGATGCGTATCAAATTTTGCACAGTGCACTGAGCAAATTGACCATTCCTTATCATTTGGTCATTGGTAATCACGACGATCGGGCTGTTATCTCGACATTATTTCCCGACTTTAAGCTGGATGAATACGGGTTTGCTCAAAAGGTTATAGAAACAGAAAAAGGCGCGTTCATTCTTTTAGACTCCGTTGAGCCAGGTACTCATGCTGGTGTGTACAGCTCAGAACGGTTTGAATGGTTACAGAATAAGCTGACACAATATAAGAAAAAGCCTGTCTATATTTTCATGCATCATGCTCCGTTTGATACGGGCATTCCTGCCATGGATTTAATCAGTCTCGACAAGCAGCACAGCATAAAACTGGGTGATATGCTTGAATCTCATGGTCAGGTCAAACATCTGTTTTTTGGTCATTATCATCGTCCTATCGCCGGGCAGTGGCGTGGTATTGCATTTTCGACCTTGCGAGGAACGAATCATCAAGGAGTACTCGATCTTTATCAGTCAGACGTTATTTCCGCTTGCTTTGAAGAACCTCAGTATTGCGTAGTATTACTGGAAGATGACAGAACGCTGGTTCACTACCATGACTACATGCATGTTCACGATACATTTGATCTTGGTAGTCCAACTGACGCTGAGATGTAAATGATAGGAAAATAGAATCGTCATTACAGACATAATGACGATTTAGTATTATTTTTTATGAGACTACAACTGTAGTCATAGGTGACACTCCCCGCCTTATCAGGCGAGGCTTCTTTCTGACTTCACAGGCTGCAGCCGGTCTATAACGATCGGACTTACACAGAAGCCTCCATCAGCAGTACCGAGGTGCCCCTTCGGTATTTTATTGGCCTTTTGTTTGGTTTGCCGCTGCTCTAACGGATCACTCTGATGCTATGTAACGGCTATCAGGTTCTTCAGAGGCGGGTGGGCAGTAAGCTCTGCCTTAATTTTTCGTCCAGTGCTTGGTTTTCGTCACCGGGTGCCCTGCGGGGCAGACCTGAGTATAACTTATCAACTTTGTACAAATACTCAACCGGAATGCTCGCCGCATTCCCGTCTTATATCCCCGCCCGATTGGGTGAGGGTTTACGACGACATTGCTAAAGAACATGCGAACAAGTCCTTCTTTGAGTGTATCGTTTATATGACGAGAATGGCTTAAGTGTCAGAGATATTTGTCAGTCCTGTGGAGATCAGTCCAACAATTATTAGCTACTTACTGGCCAGTTACTGGCAATCTGTTCCAGCAACCAGGTCTCCCGTTCAATTGACATTCCTTTTTTGGTACTGCTAGCGATAATTTCACGGTTGTGCGCAATGGCTTCACGGATATCAATCCACACCGGCTTCATACCATTAGCAATCTCATGAACTTCATGCCGGGTCTCACCCAAAACGGCTGCCACACGGCAGAGATAACAGTGCGAAACCATATGAAGAATGTCGTGTTCTGGCTTATGCCAGGGGCGATACTCTTCATAAATACCATAGTCTGACAGAACCTCCACCTGCTGCGCGCCAGTCTCTTCTTCAATCTCTCGAATAAGCCCAGTTTGCACATCTTCGCTATCATCCACACCACCGCCGGGAAGGCTGTAATCGTGATAACGCTCGGTGTACATCAGCAGGATGAGTTTTGAATTAGGCTCACTATCAAAGATGATGCCACGGGCAGCCAGCCGGCGAAGGCGGGAACCGTTTTTATCAGAAATATCAGAATGCCAGGTGGTTCGAAGGTGTTTCATTAACAAAACTACAAAATA
The DNA here is from genome assembly GCA_004762125.1 of Oceanospirillales bacterium. Taxonomy (GTDB): domain Bacteria; phylum Pseudomonadota; class Gammaproteobacteria; order Pseudomonadales; family Endozoicomonadaceae; genus Endozoicomonas_A. The sequence continues at coordinate 8,367 of SIHQ01000073.1, forward strand.
TGAATAGCTTCGTATAATAACGAATCTAATGACTGATATGCGAGAAAACCAATAGGAACAACGTGATAGCCTTGCTGCGAATCAGGCATTTTAGCGTTCTCCCATGCCTATGTGTGTAGAATCTAATCCTGCACCTACGCCGTGATCAAAAACTTCAAACGGATCCCAATAACGACAAACCAACATGACGATTGGTATTGTAACTATTGCAGTCAAAACGACTGCGACCGGTATTCCAACTCTACAACAATAATAAGCATCAAAAAACTCAGGGACTTCAGTTGCATTTATTGGTGTCGGTGTCGGTATTAGTTGTGTTGTTACTGCCAAAACACCGGGCGTTAACACTGAAGATGTCGACGTAGGATTTATATCGTAAAAACTGGATACAGACGTTCTATCGTGAGTAGTGGTGGTATATGCTTCTGATGTTGTTGGATACTGACTATTAGAAGTACAATAGCTGACAGTCACAAAAGATGATGTTTCAGTCAGGTAAGCTGAAGCTAATACTGCAGATGTTGAGGTAGGGCTTATATCATATGAATCCGATGCTTTATTGGACATAGTCGTGGTATATGCTTCTGATGACGCTGGATACTGACTGTTGGATGCACTAAGAGAAGCAGATACAAAAATTGATGTTTCTGTCCTCAAAACTGAAGCTAATACTGCAGATGTTGAGGTAGGACTTATATCGTAATCCGATACCGATGCTTTATTGGACGTCGTGGTATATGCTTCTGACGACGCTGGATACTGAGCGTTAGATTCAATAACAGACACAAAGGATGATAAAGATACTGAAAATACGCGTTCAGTGCTAGTGGGAATGATGCTTTCAGTGCTGACCGGAATCAGTTCAGGTATAGGAAAAACCAGTGAAGTATTACAACGGCTGTTTATCGTTTGTTCTGTGAATTCTCTGAAATAAAATATTTCAAAATGACCTTCCTCCCTCGTTACAGTATTTACAGTCACATTATTGTTGTAAGTTGAAATGCTTCCCGGTGAACCTTCATGCACTCCCTCAGCTCCACTATTAACAACAAGTCCATTTGTCTGCCCGAAATTATCGAATTGACTGTTGCTGATACACCCAGTGATTGAGCTGCGACCTCGATAAATCATATTCATTGCTGTTAGAGCACCAGCAATTCCCCATAAATAAACGACAATACTCTCTGCCGCTCTCTGTAAGCCCATAATTTTTATACCATAAAAAGCCACTCTCCAGCGGAAAACTGGATGACCGATCAATAATTTTTACGCTGAAAC
>SIHQ01000074.1 GCA_004762125.1 Oceanospirillales bacterium
AGCAGGTCATGGGGACGATGAAATTCGATGCCTGGTTGGAGAACTTATGCAGCAGAGAGCACAACTAGGAGAGCAATATCATGCCCACAGATGATTTCTACTCCGAACCTGAATCGTACGATCCTGCAGTAATGGAACCTGTACCTTTTCCAGACATGGAAGACAGCTCATTGGTACCCGACGATCCCGGCATACCAAGCAACGTGCCTGAAGGTGAACCAAATCGTTTTCAGTTTTTCAAAGTTGGAGAGCTGACCAAACACCTTGAAGCTGCTTCGTGGTTGATTGATGACTTCATTGAATCCAGCACTCTGACTTTGTGTTTTGCACCGCCAGAAAGCTATAAGTCGTTTTTAGCTGTGGATATTGCCGCTTCAGTCGCTACCGGAATTCCCTGGCATGGATTACAAGTAAAGCAGGGGGCAGTTTTCTATATTGCTGGTGAAGGTATTCCGGGGTTGAAAAAACGTTTTCGAGCTTGGGAGTTAGCACACGATATAGATACCGAACGTTACCCTCTGTATCTGAGCAGTGGTGCTGGGGATTTTTCAAGCATCCCCAAGGTTGCCAGCATTGTTAAATCCATGAACGCTCTCTGTGAACCCGATATGAAACCCGGTTTGATTGTCATCGATACATTGGCGCGAAACTTTGGTGGAGGAAATAAAAATGATGCGCAGGCCATGAATCTGTTTATTCGAAACATTGATTTCATTCGACGAGTTTGGGATTGCTCTATTTTAATTGTGCATCATACCGGGTATGCCTCGGCAGAGAGAGGGAGAGGATCTTCCGCCTTGAGAGCTGCTGTGGATGCCGAGTATATGATCACACGACAGAAGGAGAGCCGTCTGATTTCAGTAAAGGGCACCAAAATGAAAGATGCCGACCGTCCTGAAACGAAAAATTTTGAGTTACGTATCATCAATCTCGGCATTACCGATCATCGTGGTCAGCAAATTACCAGCGGTGTTCTTGAAGAAACCAATAAACAGATTTTTACTCCTCCGAAGTCAGTGAGAATATCGGCAAACCATGAAGCTGTTTTGCAGGCCATTAGAAGTCGCACTGCTTCTGGAGAACCGACGACTCGTGCTGTGATTCTGGATGACTTGAAGGCTCAGGGATTGAATATTAACTCATTTTCAAAGTGGGTTAATAAACTGACGGAGGACGGTTTGATTTCGGAACGAAACGGAGCACTTTATCCATTGGTCAAATCATAATGACTAACTCGTCGTCTCGTCACTTACCTTAGGTAAGTGACGAGACGACGAGTTAGTCATTTATATAGGGTTATTGATTGTGAAGAGGCTGCATTACATAACTGGAGTTACGCACCCCCTACGAATCATCAAGGGTTGCGAACAGCGTCATTGCTCTGCAACCCTGCTTCCTTCGTTAAAAGTGCGTAACATCAGTTAGATAAAACAGAAATGGCAGTACGATTTATAATTATCTAACCTTAAAATCCTTAAAAGTCCATACCACATTCCTTAAAAAGCCTTATTAAGATCCATGTATTCCTATACTATAATCCTTATTAGTCACTTAAATATTCCTGATTAGTTAGGGAAGGATCCATGCAATACACATCAAGAACCATAGAAAGGTCTCTGCAGGAGTGCCTTATGGACACGCCTGTAATTATCATTACCGGTCCTCGGCAGTCCGGTAAAACAACACTTGCCAAACACTTTCTAGCTAATCTCAAACAGGAAAAGGCTGAAGGCAGCTATTTAACTCTGGATGATGAAAACATTCTGGCCATTGCCCGAACCGATCCTATTGGTCTCCTGCGGCAACAAGCTCGTCCTGTAGTGATTGACGAAATTCAGAGAGCTCCGGAACTGATCAGAACCATTAAACTACTGGTTGATGAAAATCGAGAACCAGGTTCCTTTATTCTGACTGGTTCTGCGGATTTGATGACCTTGCCTACACTGGCTGACTCTCTGGCCGGTAGAGCCGAATTTGTTACCCTGTATCCTTTCAGTCAGGCAGAATTGCATCAAAGCTCAACGGATCAAAGAAAGAGTGACATCATCCATCAACTGCTGTCTCCTGACTTTACACCGGAACTAACACGCCACTTGGAATATGATGAAGTGATCTCGGCCATAGTCTGCGGTGGCTATCCTGAAGTACTTCAACGTTCACCCAACCGTCGAACACGCTGGTATCATTCTTATACTGATGCAATTATCCGTCGGGATATCAAAGAAGTCTTTCAACTGCAGAAGCTGGATGAAATGGCACAACTGCTGAAGCTGTTAGCTGCTATTTCCTCTGAAACGTTGAATTACACCAGCCTTGGAAAAGCGGTTCAGATGGATAATAAATCCGTTCAAAAGTACGTATCCGCTCTTGAAAATCTTTACTTGGTCAAACGTATCCCGGGCTGGCACCGAAATGAGCTGAAGCGGGCCATCAAACAGGCAAAAATACATTTTGTGGATACTGGCTTGTTGTGCGCTACCCGAGGCATCAATGAATCAGCCATTAAGGCAGACAGAAACCTGATGGGTTCTTTAATGGAAACCTGGGTCTGCTCCGAACTTTTGAAAGCCATTGCAGTCAGTGATCATAACTGCCAGTTGTTCCACTATCGGGACAAGAGCCAGAGAGAAGTGGACTTTATTCTTTCAGGGCATGACGGCCAAGCGACAGGAATTGAAGTAAAAGCCGGTATGACGATTAGGCGAGAGATGTTTGCTGCCCAAGAGATGCTGATCGAAGCTGGGAGTATTCAACGGGGAATTATTGTTTATAACGGGGATAAGATCCTACCCTTCTCGGATAAACTGGTGGCATTGCCTGTGGGGTGTTTGTTCTGAAACTTAACGAGGTGAAAACAGTCAATCGATTAGCATGACGTGTATAGAAAAACTTACTTTCTATACACGTCATGTCGAAACTGCATAAGTATGAGAGCTTTTCTATACATGTTTTGTTTCAGCTGACGTATTTCTTCATTATTTATCGTGCTTTTTTTGCCCGTAACTTTCCGCTAGTCAAATTAGCTAATGGGTATATACAAGACACTCGTTCTGTCTATCGTTTTGGTAACATCTTTAGTCACACTGAGAAAAAATCAATTACTAAAACCCTCTATGCTGCAAGGGCTGCAGAGCACGGTTCAATTCCCCCCGCCCACCACAAAAACCCTGAAGATCCATGATCTACAGGGCTTTTTCTTAACCTCAGAAAACACTTCACTCTAACGGCACCGCCTTTTATATTCCTGTCACAACTAGAATCTCCATTCATAAACATCAAGACTTGCACAGCAAGGGCTAGAGAGCTGATGTCATCATTAAAGCGCTGCGTCCAGAACATCTGCCATGCTACTATGTCCACCTCTAGCGGCCGTCGTAGTCCATGTGAAGTCGCTCACTTAAAAATTTCAGGCACAATGGAAGGGCGGTAGCGTGCTTTGAATTAAGCAGGCAAATTCACGTCACACTCATTCGTGTAAACACTGCTTATACCAATGATGTAAGAATGATCAATTAAAACACTTTTAATTACAGCATCAGGATGCAATTCTGATTTTATAGAGTATTCATAGAGAACTTGGGAGTCACTATCTAAGAGCTGAATGTTAGTTATTGAATCAGCAGGATCATTTATAGTAAAAAACAGCTGTTCATTTACGCATATTGCTTGATAGTCTGCTGAACAAATATTTACAAAAAACATGACAAATATTGCTGCAAATCGTTTCAGCTTCATAACTTTTATTTGTTAATTCTTTGCTTATGCCCTTAATAAGACAGCATTCATAAATAAAAATTCAAATACTCATTCTCAAACTGCGCATAACAAATCCCCAGAGGACTTTGTTTGCGGCGCTGCCCCTGAAATTGGCGTTACATGGCTAAATCAAGGTTATTGTCTAATAGTGACAATATTATTTTAAATAAAATCAGTGAGCGTGTTCTCATTAGCTTTAGTATCGGACTAGGTGCAGCCAGTAAGTAACTATAATGAAGCGATGAAACACCGCCACATAACAAATTTCCGGGGGGACATCGCCTACGGCGCTACCCCTGAAATTGGCGTTATTTTTATATCAAATTATGGGAGTTTATTATGACTAAACCAGTACGTGCATCTGATACGCCTTTTGCAGTAGAAGTAGAAGAAGGTAAAAAATACTCTTGGTGTTCTTGTGGTAAAAGTGAAAAACAACCTTTTTGTGATGGTTCTCATAAAGGCTCCGAATTCTCTCCTGTCAGATTTACTGCTACAGAGTCAAAGAAAGTGTTTTTTTGTGGCTGTAAGCTGACCGGATCGCAACCAATGTGTGACGGTAGTCATAAATAAATAGAACAATTTACTTATACGGCCGCTTTCAGCAAGATTATTCAATAAGTACTCAGACATACCTGATCAGTTATCTATCCGCCGTTAGCGGGCAGACAACTGATCAGGTATTCGATTGTATGTGTCTACACACTTATATTGATTCTCATAGCGCTGTCAGCAGTGTTATTAAACCGTTTCTTTTCTATTCAGTAGGAGATATTAAATCATGAAAATGAGCTATACCGTTCTTGGAACAAACAACATGGAAGCATCGGTTAAGTTTTACGATTCACTTTTCGAAAAAACAGAACTTAACCAGGTTTTTGCAACTGAAAGAATGACTTTTTGGCAGTGTGAAAGTTTTGCATTCGCAATAGCTACCCCTTTTGATGAGGAACCCGCAAGTAATGGCAATGGAACAATGATTGGTTTTGAACTTGGTTCCACTGAAGAAGTAGAAAGACTTTATGCAAAGGCTATTGCATTAGGTGGAGCCTGTGAGGGTGAGCCAAACCAACGAGGTCCTCGTTTTTCTGCCTATGTGAGAGATTTAGACAAAAACAAACTGTGCTTTTTCGAATAGCCGCTTAAATCACATTATTTTGCTCTCTGCATCTGCATGCTCATATCTTGAAAAACGTACTAAATGGATAGGCTCTGAGTTGACATTTATTATTGATATTTCTGAGCTTCAGTGTCTTACAATAAAAGAGCTTCCAGAAGGTTATTGAGGATTCTGACATTCAACGCCACATTCAGAAATCGAGGTAATATCATGTTTTTAGAAGTAACTGTACGCCCCGAAAACCCAAGTAACTCAGAAGTCATTAGCAGAGTCATTTCGTCAGCGTTTAAAAACCACCTACACAGTAACCAGAAAGAACCCGATATTGTCTCTCAACTACGTGATAGCTCAGTTTTAACTGTTTCTCTTGTAGCCGTATACGAAGGAAAGGTTATAGGGCATATTGCTTTTTCCCCAGTCAAAATCAATAGCAACGAATGTTTCTGGTATGGGTTAGCTCCTGTTTCAGTGAGCCCTGAATATCAAAAATCAGGGGTTGGTTCACAACTTATCAATACGGGGATAGACGCTATAAAGGCACAAGGGGCTGAAGGGTGCGTTTTACTGGGTGAGCCCGAGTATTACAAACGGTTCGGCTTTGAAGCTGTAAGCTCATTAGTGTTGGAAGGCGTTCCTCCTGAGTATTTTCTTGCTTCACGTTTCAAAAATAACATTCCTGAAGGCAAGGTTGAGTATCACCAGGCTTTCGCAGACAACAGCTGACAATATTTCCAGGGGATCGTTACCTGAAAATGGCGTTATATTTTTAGAGAGAAATTATGAGTTCTTATACTGTAAGGCACCTTCCTGAAGAACAGGGAGCTGTAACCAGCATCTACAAAGAAGTCCGGAAAGTACCGTTTTCGTACACCACTAAAAAGAATGAGGCTGAGCAGGCGTCAGAAGGCTCATATATTTACGTGATTGAAAGAGAAAAGGTGGGTAGAAAAATTTTTTTCAAATTAGCTTATGGCTACAGGTGTACTGAATGCTTTAAAAAAGCAGGTGGTAAATGGCTCGGGAAATTTGATTATAAAAATACAGTAGAATACGAAAAAGATGGTGATCTGCAATTATTAGATCCTCCACAAGCAATAACTGATCCTGATTTTATCAAGTGGTATAAGACTAAAAACTCAGGAATGTGTGAAATTCCTGCTGAACAGGAATCCGTTTTAAAAGCTATGTTGGCGTAGCTGTTAGTTCAGCTATAACAAGACGTTAGGCTGCCTAAATCGACAATGGAGTACCCTATGGAATTTGATACTTGGTTACTGTATTCACTGGCTGTACTGGTATTGACAGCTTCACCCGGGCCAAGTGTTTTATTGTGCTTAACGAAGTCTGTCACTGAAGGTTTTCAGTCATCGATCTATACCGCTTTGGGGAGCCTCACGGCAATTATTGGTATAATGACATTGTCATTTACCGGGCTGGGGGTTTTGGTAGCATCATCTGAATTTGTTTTTAACATCATAAAATGGCTTGGGGCAGGATACTTAATCTTCCTGGGTGTTAAAGCGCTAATGTCAAAATCAGAGAACTATGAGCTATTGGACAACAAGCGCGAGCTGACAAAATCTTCAGCACTATCTCTGTTCAGAGGAGGCTTTATTGTAGGTGCAAGTAACCCCAAAGCTATCGTTTTCTTCACAGCCCTCTTCCCGCAATTCATTGTTTCAAATCAACCACTCCTATCCCAGTATGTTGTTTTCACGGCTACCTTTGCAGTGATGGAGTTATCATGGCTTTTGCTCTATTCATATTTTGGAGCCAAGTCATCAAACTGGCTCATGAAAAATGGTCGAGCCAAAGTGTTTAACAAAGTCACAGGCGGTGTTTTTGTAGGCGCTGGTCTTATGTTGTCATCTGTAAAATCGACAGCCTAAACCATCATTCAGTGGCAGCCGTCTACAGCAGCTGCCACTGAATGAAGCGTTCTTCCGCAGAGAATCCAGTTTTATGCCAGAGCCCGATCCAACGAAAATCATGACCTTTGCATCACCTAAGGATCTTAATCAGTGGCTTAAGGTGAATCACTCCACCGAAAGTGAGCTGTGGCTGAAGCTATTTAAGATAAAAACGGGGATTCCAAGCGTGACTTGGAACGACGTAGTGATTGAGGCTCTGTGCTGGGGCTGGATTGATGGCGTTAAGAAATCAATCGATGACCAAGCCTATCTCCAGCGGATCACGCCAAGAAAAGCGCGTAGCAACTGGTCAAAAAGGAACAGAGAGCACGTAGAGCGGTTGTTGAACGAGGGCCGGATAATGGAGTCAGGGCTCGTACACGTTCGTGCCGCCAAAGCGGACGGTCGATGGGAGAACGCTTATACGGCCAGTGAAATGAAAGTGCCGGCGGACTTCCTGGCAGCACTGGATAGCGAGCCGAAGGCGAAGCAGTTCTTTGAAACACTCACTAAATCGAGCCATTACGTCATAGCGCACGGACTGACAAGTGCGAAGAGGCCCGAGACGAGACAGAGGCGATTTGCAAAATTCATAGGGATGCTGGTCAGTAAAGTAAAACCGATTTAGATCTTCATGTAACTATCTATAAAATTACACTTACAAGGTAACCTTCTAAATAATCATTATAATCTTGAACTATACCAAGTGTTTCTTATATTAATTAATGCTTGGCACTAGGTACATCCAGTCCGATAAGATAGCTCTTCTTGGTTGATTTGTACGGTGATTAATGATGATTGAAGATATTAAGAATTTTGTTCGGGTATCGGATAAAATTGCTAGCGCAGGGCAACCAACAGAAATACAGATTAAAGAGTTACATAATTCAGGTTACAGTACGGTTATAAATTTAGTCTTACCCGATCAGCCGGGAGCAATACCTAACGAAGGTTATATAGTGACTCAATTATCAATGAGTTACATCCATATCCCTATCAACATAAATGATCCGAAGCCCAAACAGTTAAAGCAATTTTGCTTGATTATGCAGTCACTTGAACGTGAAAAGGTTTTTGTACATTGCCTTATGAATTATCGAGCTTCAGCGTTCATGTACCACTATCTCTCTAAAATAGTGGGTTTAAATGAAGCACAGTCAAAGTCGGAAATCTTGGCTTCATGGAAACCAGACGATACTTGGATATCTCTATTAAAATGGTCTGCAGCGGATATAGGGTTGTAACAAAAAATTCCGTAAGAGTGTACTTAGATCGAGTGTTTTGACTCTCTAACCTGAGTACACCCATTCGAGGGATCGTCTATCTTTTTTATATCGCTGTTTATTTTTCGAAAAATCAGTTCAGATTAATATTTTTGAATTTTATCATTCTGTTGATTAATCTTAGTGATGGCTTCCTCTCATTAAATCATCTAGCTTTATTTGAGCTTTCTTTGGTTGTTCTAAATCTATTACTTCAATCATTTCGCATTCATCTCGAACCATTTCAGAAATAAGACTAGGGTAATGACGGCAATCTTCTGGCCTATTTAGGTAGATACTACATGTATACTTATTCTTAGCTAATGGATTTTTGTTTGAGGAAACTTCAAGAAATGGACACCGCTCAAATCTCAATCCAGATTCATGATCAAACCATATTTCATTATCTTTAACATATCGAAAAATTTCGGGATTAAATATTTCCCATAATTCAATTTCCTCTTTTGTTGCAGAAAGGTCACTACCTCCGTACTTGATACAACATTTACCACATGAATTACAATCTTTCATAGTTCATACTCATAAAAATGCTTACAGAGCATTGTAGCATTGATATAAATATCAAATAATAATTTATGATTACTCTCTTCATAAGAACCAAGTATCTAATGGAAATGAACTCCGACTAGATTAGAAGAACATAGATGAAAGTTAATAAAATAGAAATGAAAATAGAAATAAATTACTTTGTCTTTGGTACAAATGATATGACAAAAGCTGTTGTGTTTTATGAGGGAATTTTCGAGATCTCGATGACAATAAAGTGTGCTTATTTAAGTGAGCACATTGTGTGCAATCTGTTCACTTAAAATTATATGAATTATTTTTTCAACTCAACACTCTACAGAGCATAATATTACTCGCTTTGTATGTCTGAAAACAAAAATAAAAAAGGTGTTTATCCTTGAAATACTTTACATTCCTGCTGTTTTTTTACGTATTTATCTCTTCAGCCAAAGCTGACCCTGAGCTAAAAATCACAAAAGAAAGCGTAGTAAATTTTATTCATTCAGTGGATCAAGCAGCTTCAACAAATGATGCTAATTTGTTCTCTAAATACTTAGCTGACGATATTGTTATAAACGTCACCTCCATTGTTGGTGAAGAAAAATCACTATATGAGTTAAACAAAATTAACTTTCTTAAATCCATAGAAGAAAGTGCCAAAATTATCAGAGAATTTTCATACATACGAGATAACTTAAACATTACTATTACTGACGGTGTAGCCAGTATTAATGGAGAAATAAGGAAAGAGGTTCAGTTTGGACCAATGAAACTATTCTCGACTACTAATGAGACAGCCTTACTGGAAATACGCGGTGGTAAATTAGTCTATACAAAAATAGATAACATACAGCGGTTCACGCAATAACATCAGCAATTCCCCATAAATAAACGACAATACTCTCTGCCGCTCTCTGTAAGCCCATAATTTTTATACCATAAAAAGCCACTCTCCAGCGGAAAACTGGATGACCGATCAATAATTTTTACGCTGA
>SIHQ01000075.1 GCA_004762125.1 Oceanospirillales bacterium
GTGCCAAGTCTGGCTTTAGCGAGATCGGATTTAAGAGTCGCAAGGGCTCTAAGCATTCTTTTAGTGTTGACCGCTTACCAAAGGGGTTGAATCCTTGCGTTAAGGCGCTAGGGAAGATCCACCTAACTGAAAGCGTACCAAGTGAGGCAATTGGGAAAAGTTGCATTATCACTTGTGACAAAGGACGCTGGTTCATCCAAGTGCAACAACATATTGAACTTCAAACCGATATCCAAGGTGAGGTTACATGCGTTGGTGTGGATCAGGGTGTACGGACGTTCGCAACTTGCTTCAGCAAAGATGATGCGTTGATTGTCGGTGATAACTTTGCTAAAGAAAAGCTATTCCCGTTGATGAAGCGAGTAGACAAGCTGATTGGTCAAAAACAAAAGGTAATGAACACCCAGAAAGGCGTCAGGTTCCCAGAGATGCCTCAATGGGCTAGAGATCGAATTGTTTATTTTGAGCGTGAGATAAATCGCTTAAAGTGCAAAAAAGATGATCTGATTTTAGATCTGCATAACCGATTGGCCCACGAACTTGTGTCTAACTATGATGTTATCTTTTTGCCATCGTTCGAGACCAGAGGAATGGTCACGCGAAAGGATAAGAAGATCCGAACAATCCGTCGCAACACTTGCCGCCAGATGCTCGATTTAAACCACTACGGATTTAAATTGCGCGTGAAATGGTATGCAAAGAAGCATGGAAAGCAAGTTGTAGACTGCAACGAATCATACACATCCAAGACTCGAACCTGGGATGGCTCTATTGATAAAAAACCAGGTTCATCAAAGATAATTAAAGGCGATGGATTCACTGTTGATCGAGACGTCAACGGCGCGAGAAACATATTACTTAAACACTTAACAAGGTAGCTTGAACCTTAATCATAACAATGAATATTGCGTTCGTTGCGATTTAAATCAAGAGCAAAGACCAAATTGCATTTTCCGGGCTACGTAACTGGATGCTTTCTTCACTGCAATCGTTTTCATTATCAAGTTTCCTGAATTACCCCTCGGCGAACCTGGTCCCGCTCCATGCTTTCAAAAAGAGCTTTGAAATTACCTTCTCCAAACCCCTCATCGCCCTTTCTTTGTATTATCTCGAAGAAAATAGGGCCAATGACTGTCTCAGTAAAAATTTGTAGCAAAAGACCACCGTCTGGTGTTGGTGCACCATCAAGCAGTATGGCTCTGGATTTCAACGCATCTACATTTTCGCCGTGCCAGGGTAATCTTTCGGATAGCATTTCATAATAAGTTTCTGGAGGAGGTGTCATAAATTGCAAACCGTTCTGCACCAACTGATCTACTGCCGCATAAATATCTCTGGCGGTCAGAGCAATGTGCTGTATGCCTTCGCCTTGATATTGTTGCAGATACTCCTCTATCTGACTTTTATCATCAGAAGATTCATTAATAGGGATTTTAATTTTTCCACAAGGACTGGTCATAGCTCTTGATTTAAGACCTGTCAGCTTACCTTCAATATCGAAATAGCGAACTTCCTTGAAGTTAAACAGTTTCTCGTAAAATCCGGCCCATTTATCCATATTCCCGCGATAAACATTATGGGTAACGTGATCCAGCAGTTCAAGGCCAGCATTATTCTCTGTTTCCAGCTGGATCTCATCAACTTGAAAGTCATCCTGATACATAGAACCTGCATTACCATAAACATCAACTAGATAAAGCAGGCAGCCACCAATACCAACAATACATGGGATCTCGTGGCCATTAGATTTATATTCGGAAACACCCTGCTCTGCGCCAAGATTTAGTGCTCGCTTCAAAGCATGCTGTGCGTCAACAACCCGAACACCAAAAGCACTGGCACAGGGACCGTGATCATTATAAAAAGCAGCGCCTGAAGAGTTTGTGTCAGAGTTAATTATGAAGTTGATGTCGCCCTGCTGATAGAGAGTTCTTCCCCCCGAATCGCTGGAGCCTGATACTTTAAACCCCAACTGATTAAGAATCTGGTCGAGGGCATCAGGCTCAGGCATGGAAAATTCGATAAATTCAAAGCCATCGGTCCCCATTGGATTAACGTCTGTGATTGCAGAACTGCCGCCCGTTGCATTCATGACCTAGCCTCCTTTTATAAACTGAACCAATAGATCCATGTAGGCTTTATCGCCAGCCACTTGTTATTTTCAAGATCAGAATCCAGTATAAAGAGCTTTATGGCCTCAGACTTTTATATTTTGTGGGTGTTCCGTGTCCGCTGGTTTGGAGAGGCAGTTCAAACCAGCGGGTCATTCATTTAAACGAGTGATAAACTGATTTTGATAATTTTCCTGATTTATTAAATTCATAGGGCTGCTGCTTGGTGTTGTTGATCCTCGTCAATTGTCGATTTCTCAATCTTTAATAAAGCAATGTCCTTCACACCCAATTGTTCAATAAAACTAAATAAAGCCAGGCCCGCATACTCCCATTGAAAACTCATAAGATCACCCCCGCCATATATGGATACCGTTCTTACCCCATAATCAGAGGTTTGAGGATAAAGTTCTACAGAGAGATAGCCACCGTTGTCAGGTATAACAAGTAAAGCAAACAACGATTGCCCTGTTTCTAGAGCGGCCATTATGCCAAAGACAGACATCTCAATACATGCTGGTTCCGGAAGTAACGAACCAATCCTCGAAGATAAGTTTGCATGCTTAACATACTCCAATGCTGTGAGAGAACTACCTATTGGTAGCGACAAAGCCATTTCTGCGTGAATGCTTAGCCGTTCATTATATTTTTTTCTTCTAATATCATCTATATTTTTGGTTTCTCCAAAGTGATCGATCAATAATCGTTCTGAAATAGCTTTTAATCTCTTCATCATTTTTATAGCAACGATTCCCCGAGCTATTCTTTCTTTAGATACATCACCTATTATCTCAATTAGGGACAAAACCCTTCCGACCGCTTCTTCATTTTGCAATAAATTGCATTCATCAAAAATCAAATCTATTGTATCTCTATCAATACCAAAAGAAGTACACAGATAAACACATTCCGCAAGAGTGATCCCACTATCTGAGCTTACTGCAGTTGCAGCCTCCCCTCCACCAGACATCGGGGCTAATTGTTGAGGTTTTCGCTTTGGCTCTGCTTCTTCTTCTTCTTTATCATCATCTTCTTTACAAATGCTTCTGTTTTCGAGCTGTGGTACAACGCTTGTAATACCAGTTGTGCTACCTGCACTGTCAATAGTCGCAACCTCCCTTCTACCAGGCATTGGGGTTTGGAGCTCTACAGGTTTGTTCTTACATGCTCCTCTTACTCTTACAATGCTTGTGGAACTGATATCACAATTTCTCTCGCATGTGTCACAGTAATAGTTCCCATCAGTTAATATCTGAAGTTCAGCTCCACAATAGGTGCAATTATAAGCCTCCGCTGTCATAGAAAAGAGCAATATACAAAGTGAAAGTACTGATATTCGACAATATTGATAAGACGTGAGAAACAGCATTGTTATTATGTCCAATCAGAAAGTGATCAAAAATAATAGTAGATATAATTATATATTGCTCAGCGTTTCAAAATGGCAACCCAACGAGCAAGATTAAAGATGCTGGCAAGTGCTCCTGCCACATAAGTCAAAGCAGCTGCTTTTAATACCGTTCTGGCAGCAGGCATGTCTTTCTCTGATAAGTACCCTTCTTCCAGAATCGGCAAAGCCTTATTAAAACTAGCATCCATTTCTACAGGTAAATTGAGAAACTGTACCGCTTTTATGAACCTACGCAAACCTACTCATTTGCCAGTTTAACCCCACAGTAAAGGGTTCAAGGAGGACGACGTAGCGCCCTCCATCGGACTAGGAAGCTAAGCTTCGCCTTTGCGTTCCAGCTGTCAGAGCGACAGCCTCCCCAAAGCGCATACCAGTGCCGATCTCTCGCAAGAGTCGTCTTTTCCAACTAAAAAATTCACGGTAGTAAGGCATTGCCGATCCGGTTTTCCTTACAGGTGCCGGATGGGATACCACAACCCTATCTTTAGTCTGGTAGTAATTTCTTAAAGGCCTATCCCAGAAGCCTAAGCCTCTTCGTGCTATCACCAATGCTGCAGCGTGATGCGTGGATAAACCGTATTTCTCTTTGTATTTTACTGCCCCAATCTGCGAGGAGTACGCTGGATTAATCGTAATGCACTCCAGCCCCCGTTTGGCGCAGTTCACTTCGATTAAGGATTTGATTTTTTCATAAGCCAGCGATGAGAGCATTCGGGCGTACACCGGATTCTCTTTATGCAGCTGCCTCTTTTTCTGCTTAAAATCGAGCTTTTCAATAACCACCGGCTTTCTTGCCGCTTCGGCTATCGAAACAACTTCTTTCACGGCATCGCCAATAACAGCAAGGCGCTGATCGGTTGTTTTGTTTCTCAGCGGGAGCTTTTCTGTCCAGTAATTCAGGAGATTTCCAGCACCGTCCGTTTCAGAAATGGCCAGATGGTCGGCATTTATATCAACACCGATTGCACCCAACTCACTGTCAGACACTCTTTCCTTTTCGGGCAGCCGCACCGTAACGTGAATATACCACTGACCTTTCTTTCGCTTCAGAAGGTAGCTAATGGGTGTGCCGCCTTCCTTTTTGCTGTACTGATTGATCAGCACGGCATTGCGAACATAACCCTGCCGGTCGCTCCTGATAGCCAGCCGATCAACCGTTACACGGGTGCCATACTTTTCCCGCAACAACTCAGGCACCGCAATGGATACAGCGAAGTCATCACCAGCAGTCTTCATCTGGCAATTACTGTTCCCCAAGACCTCGTCATGGGAACCAACCAACTTAATTTCACTGTGCCTTTTGTCTAACCACTCTGTTGTCCAGTCTACCAACCCATCCTTAGTACTGGCATCATGCCTCGCCTTGAATAGCTTTCTGCCGCCAAAGCAGATATGAGAATCCTTATCGGATCTCATCCGCTCGATACGAGCTGACAGTCGTTTAAATCGACGTCTTTTCTGAAAAAGAGACTGGGAGGTTTTTGAGTGATCCTGACCGGAACGCTTTTGCCCGACCACTTTCTTGGCCAGCTTTGCAATATCGCCCTTCAGCGTATCCAGCTTGTTCTCGTCCTGAGCAATGCAGTTCTTTCGATTAGTCTCTTGCGACTTAATCTGACCTTTCAAATGTTGCTCGACGCCACGCATAACGCGGTAAGGAAGGCGCTGGCCAGTGAAGACATGATAGTCTTTTCGGGATTTACAGCGGCCACTTTTCAGGGCAGCGTAGTACTGGCGACAGACCTCACCAAACAGCACAGCATAGTCGTCCAGAAAGCATTTCTGCTCCTGAGACAACGACAACTTGGCTGGATACGTGAGATAGGTTTCGCTCATACTCTGCTTTATGCAACTGTTTATATATACAGTTGTGCAACGTACACAAGCTACACGACAATCGCAATATTAATCAGGCGACAATGGTGGAAGATTTTAAGCTTTTCCTGTTTCTATGGCTTCTTTTTCCGTACAACCTTGCGCTAAACACTGTCATCAACTCAATAACATCGTGGCACAGCCGGTGGTAGTTTAATCCGCTACCCAGATCGTCTATTACCTCAAAAGTATCAAACCTCTCCCCGTAATCAGCCAGTCTTTGCTTTTGAGTTTCCAAATCTTTTTTCTGGTCATGCGAGGATACCCGAGCGTAACCCACATTAATGCGGTTCTGCTTTATTTGGTCAGGATGAGTAATGGCCAGCACTTGAGAGACACTGTATCGACGATGACCACCGACAGATCGACACTGAGGAACTGATTTCTTGGAAGAGTGCCATCGACGTAGAGTAGAAACGGCGACACCCAGCATGGCTGCGGCCTCCCCGACACTTAAAAACTGTTTCATTGTTATTATTTTTACAGCTAAAACTATCAATATATCAACAAACAGCAGGTAAATGAGTAGGTTTGGTCAGAAATTACACTTACTGCTCTCTACCCATATAGTAGCCAGCAAGCCTGAAATTCCGATCATCCCAGTGATAAGCATTGTGTGAGGCACACGGGTCAGTAGAAAAACAAAAGGCGTCACCATAAGAGCCAAAGTACTAAAGCGTTCAATCGTTAGGGCTGACTTTATACGTTTATTTCTTTTTAGAAAACCCGGATTCTCTTCTTTATGCTGCAGTGCGTGACCTGTCTCGTGAGCAGCTACGGAAGCACGGCGAAGCACGGGACACCCACAAATTTGACAACACCAACACGCCGTCTACTTTTCCCCTGACTTTCCACAAGCAGCAACCAAATCCTTGAGTGCTACGCTATCACTGGTTCCGATGGGGATTATCTACTGAAAGTGATTGCGAGTAATAATCAGGCATTGAGGCAGTTTGTTATGACTGAATTACTTGGGCTTGAGTGTATCAGCAAGGTTCACACCTGTTTGTCGTTGGGTACCATTAGATCAACAACAGCACTGCCTTTATCCCCGTAAAATGTAACGGTAAAAAAGTACTGTTTTACCGCATTACAGCTATGCTTCATGCATATTTCGTATGCCTCGGGAGGCAGAATATGCAGGAGTATGAAGAGATGATGGGTGAGCTGGTCGAGCTCGGTATCAATGCCAACCCGGTTGCTCCTTTTGTCAGCACAATTATCGACCCTTGTGGCCAGATTCTACTTACCGCTTGCAACGCTATGCATATCAGCCCGTTGTTCAGTTCTGAAGGGCTGGCCATTCATCTTCTGGCACAGAATTTTCATTACAAGGCTGATCATGCCCTGACTTTGATCACAACAGCCGAGCCTGAAAGTGGCGCCATGGCCAATATTCTCTGGGGCGGTTGTTATGGGCTCAATATCGAAAAAATCGTCTACGGTTCCACCCGAAAAGGCGTTAACGAAATCTGGGGCTGCAGCAATGGTTTTTCAGCCTCTGAAGTCATTGAACGACTGGATTCACAGCAGAGTAAGAAACCTGAACTGATTGGCCCAGTACTTGAAACTGATTGCCTGCAGGCGTTTGAGGATGGCAAACAAATGTTTGATCAGAAAATTCGGCCTGTACTCTCTTCACAACTCAAAGATTTCTGGTTAGCAGGTGACTGGATGCTGGAACTGGAGGATTGAAGCTAGGGAGGTGACTAAACCGCTGTTCAGTCATCCCTTTAATCAGCCGCTATAGTGGAATAAGGCTGAACTTCACGGACGAAAGACTCAGCAATGAAAGTAAGAGCGTTATTCAGTTCCATCGGAAACAGTATTCAGGCTCGCTGGAATAAACCCAGCGGGCGCTCAGCTGGCCGCACTGTCACCCCTGCTGATGTACCACCAGTTCATCAGTCTCCTCAGCAGCCTTTTTCCCAGAAAACCCTTGATCGGTGGAAAGTCACGGCTGCCACAGGACAACCACTGATCAATTTTCAGGGTAAAAAACTCAAATCAGATCAACTGAGTGAATTCCGAAAAGAACTTATCAACCATTATAAAGATGATTACGAAAATCATGACATACTTTCATCCAAGGTTGATCTTCTACTCATCGAGATGGGGCTAGCCAAAGGCGACCCAGGCGAACTAAGACCTACAGGCTGGTTTTCTTCAGCAAAACTCAACACACAACATCTCGAAACCCTGGACCGTTATCTATCGATTACTAACCCTGTGAGCTGCGGCAAGCAAATGCTCAAGGATGATATAAAACTGGGTAAGGATTATATATTCTACTTCCTAATTGTGTCTTCCCTTGGGACACAGAATCCTCATATTCAAGACCTGATTGATAGCGGTCTGGCTATTGAGCAGGAAAGTGAGTCAGGAGGTCGCGTTCATCCTGCTGAAATAGTGGTCACTATGGCCCATCTTGACGCCCTGGAAACAGCTGAAAGTCGTCAAACTCATCAAGAAGAAGAGGATAAAGACCAACAGACAAAGCAGAAGCAACCCACATCTAACGCCTTTACCAAATTGTGCCCAATCATCATTACCCCTGACAACTTTATGGAAACCTGCCTGGAACTGGAACAGGCACTACCTGAAAAAGATCGCTACGAAATTCTGTCTTTTATGGCCAATCCAAATTATGAAGCCGCAATCAACATCGGAAAAATAGACTCTATCGCCAGCCATGACGGCCTGCCAGAAACCTTATCAAGTTTAAGTCTTTGTTATCAGGCAGGTCTTAAATTAAACGAACAACTCAAAGCGACACCAAAGCCTGCCAACCAGCAGCAATACTTTAAAATCCTTGATTCTCTGTCTCAGTCTTCAATCGTTCCGGAAATAAAGCAAACCGTTTCTATGCTGAGACATGAAGTTGAAAACGGGCAACTGACAGCTGATCGTTATCAGAATTATCTATTGATTCTTTCGATAGCAATGCCATCACAAACAGCTCTACTGGGCACCATATCGAAAAGTCTCGATACCTCATGGCTTGAACACAAACCATCATCACCTCTAAAAGAAAGTAGCTGGAGTGCCTCTTTCCATTCAGATGTTAATGCCATAAGAAGTCAGGCTGACCAACAAATGGAAGAGAAGCCAGGACATACATCCAGAATAAGCGCCTATCTCACCGATCTGCATCAGGACGCAGCCAATGATGCTCAGTACGATAAAGCCCTTACGCGGCTATATAATACAATCAGTTCGGTAAAAAAGGGCATGAAGAGCTCAAAGGTAAGCCCTGATATGAAAAACTGGCTTTTGGAAAAATTGCCTGCAGTTCAAAGCTCCCTGGCTGACCAATGCGTCAAACGACTTCCTCATTCACTTTCTTACATGATAAACCAGCCGTTAAACGGTGCTGACCTGGGTGCTGGAACGGTTCTGAAAGATCAGTGGAAGAAAGCAACAGAAACGGTTGAGGCAGAAGCGCTGAACTCTCCTCAAAAAGCCACTCTATCATTCTCGGGAACAGCCAGCCTCAATTCACCAGACTCCGGCATTGAAATATTGCCTGCTACAGCTGCACTCAATAGTTACAAGTTGGGCAGATTCACTGGCTCTCGGACAGCCGGAAAAACTCTAAGTCACTTCCTCAAAAACAGTTTAACCAACTATGCCCATGAACTTGAGCAACACAGATTAAGTGCAGTGACTCCGCTTCAGTTAAGCCCTGATCTGAACAGTGCCGCGACGGAAATGAAATACAGTATCAGTGTACTTCCCAGTGGTGACTACAAAATCCAACAAATCTATACGACACCAAAACCGTTATACGACTTCGATCATGAGAGCAAAGGCCAGCTAGAATTTCAAGAATATAAGGTCGCCATTGAAACAGTAATTAATAAAAGAAAGCTACTATTGGGGAAGATCGAGGCGTCAGAACCGACTGTCAATGTCTCAACTGTTATCGATCAATACGGGCAGTGAGCAGCAGGTATGATTTCTGATCAAACCTACTCATTGTCCTACTGTTTATTGATATATTGGTATTTTTAGCTGTAAAAATAACAATAATGAAACAGTTTTTAAGTGTCGGTGAAGCCGCTGCTATGTTGGGTGTGGCCGTTTCCACTATGCGTCGTTGGCACTCTAGTCGGAAATTAATCCCTCAGTGTCGATCGATCGGTGGACATCGCCGGTA
>SIHQ01000076.1 GCA_004762125.1 Oceanospirillales bacterium
ACACCTACCTGGTTGACGTTCTACAGCGTGTCAGCCTGCATCCTGCCCGTAAAGTAGAGGAGCTGATTCCAAGAATTTGGAAGGAACGCTTCGGGAATAATCCGTTAAAATCAGATTTGGACAAGTAAGGGAAGTCCCCCCTTAATTTGTTCGGTTACCCCAAAATGATAAGTCTTATTAAAAAGTTATCAAGACTCGCTGAATTCAACACGCTGAAAATTTGCCTAATGGCTTCCTCTCAACTGGCCAACAACTTAAATACGAACAAGGATTTAAGACAATCCCTGTTCGCTAACTCAATACTAATTCGCTTTAGCAAGCTCAGGATGAGTATTATCAAGATGATGTCGATCTTCTACATGTTTCAGACCTTTGTTCGCTACAAAGGCAATCACTAGAAGTGTTGCCATCGCGTACATTGTCGTATTGTAAAGGCTAGAGGTTGGATCAACCGTTCCTGCAGGCACTATTTCCATTAATTTCGCAATAGTTACCGTTTTAGCTGCAACCAGATTTTGCAACTGTTCGATACCTGAGCCGAAGGTCTGTAAGAAGAGTGCAGGGTCTATTTTTTGCGAAAGATCGACGATAGCGTTATCTACAGATATCTGCCGTAGATAAGTAATGGCAAAAGGCCCTAACACTCCCGCAGTACTCCATGCTGTGAGAAGACGACCGTGAATACCACCAACGTGTAGTGTTCCAAAAACATCTGCTAAGTAGGCAGGGATCGTAGCAAAACCACCGCCATACATAGTGAAGATAATCATGGTAGCGCCGTAGAACAGTACCAGCCACATCACTGAAGGTTCGATACTCACTTGAGTAGCGACAAAGGGGATGGAAACATAGAGCAGCATGCCAAGTAGGAAGAAACAATTGTAAGTGTTTTTTCTGCCAATACTGTCTGAAGTAGTGGCCCAGAAAAAACGACCAACCATATTGAACACACTGATCATTAATACATAGGTAGCTGCAAAACTGGCGTCGACCACATGCGGCAATGTAGAGCCGAATATTTCCGTCATCATTGTTTTGGCAACGCCTATCACGCCAATACCAGCAGTAACGTTCAAGCAGAGCATAATCCACAATCGCCAAAACTGAGGTGTTTTCAGTGCTTGATCTATGTGCACATGCTTGTCAGTAATCATTTTCTTTGCTGATTCATCAGCGCTGGGAGGAGTCCAGCCTTCTGGCTGCCAATTCTCAGGGGGAACACGATAGGAAAAGGAAGCAATAATCATGACAATGAAATAGATAATACCCAAAGTGACGAACACGCTGGCAGCCCCAGTGTCACCAGTACCAACAACATAAATACCTTCAGGACCAGGCACTGGCAATTTAGCCATATCGGAAATACTGGCAACTACCACTTCAATCTTTTCAGAAGCTATGAGAGCAAAACGACGTCCGCCTTCAGTAATAAGCTGTACATCGCCGATTTTTCCTAAGTATTCAGGGGCTTGATAAAACACGGAAAGCAACCATGTTTTCAGCGGAGCACCTATCATTGCACCACCACCAAAACCCATGATGGCCATTCCTGTAGCCATGCCTCTACGATCTGGGAACCAACGCAACAGAGTACTTACTGGTGAGACATATGCGAGTCCAAGTCCACAACCGCCAACAGCACCGTAACCCAGATAAACCAACCACAGTTGATGATAAGCGATACCCAGACTACCAATGAGGAACCCTCCTCCCCAACAAAAAGCAGCAAGAACACCTACCTTTCTAGGACCCACTTTTTCGAGCCACTTACCTCCTAGAGCAGCGGCCAATCCAAGGAAAACAATAGCTGTTGAGAAAATCCAAACTACCGAACTTAAGCTCCAATCATCTGCAGCACTGGTGACAACTCCGATTTGGTTAATAAGAGCGGGATTAAAAATACTCCACGCGTAAACAGAACCTATGCATAAATGAATAGCAATAGAAGCAGGTGGAACTAGCCAGCGATTATACGACTTATCGGCGACTATATGTTCCTTGTTTAAGAAGCTCAGTGCCCCTTGGGATTTACTCATATAAAAATCCAGTCATTATTATTGTTGTTGTCTGGTGACGCACTTGGAAGAGAACCAGTGCACAGCCTATAGCGATAAATATGTTACTAATACTACTGAGTAAAAATATTCACATATCAGTTACTTGTTGTATATAGTTGCGAAAAAAATATGTTGAACATTAACTACTTATTAAACGACAGCCAATATTAAAAACCCTCTACTTGACACTATTTTTTATTGATTTTGCACATTTTTTAATAATTAAGTTCCATCTAACAACGCCATACTAAAAATTCACTATCATGTAGATGACGTATTCACAAAAACAACTTCACACTGAAGACTTAGAACACAAATCCATTCATCTGACTAAAATTTCCCGATTATAGAAACAGTTTCCAATAAGCATCACCGGAATCGTTTTGTGAAAATATTTTTCCGTTTTTTGGATCTATAAGAATGAACGCCATCGTCATCATAAATATAAAAAAAGTAATCGTATTCAATATTTTGAATATCGACCCTTAATGAAATAAATACGTAAATTAAATTTTAATCTACACTGGTATCGTAGACAGTCATCTTAAAGATGGCTGTCTACGCAGCAATATTCTTCCTATTTAGTTACCAGCAAGTTTATGTCCATGATCGGTAACTTTTTGCAGAGCAGCTCTAATATTAGGACATGGGTGTTCAGCACTGTTCTGAAAATGATCAATAATCATATTCTTCATAGGTCGAGCCCAAAACTTAATGATATGACCTGCAATCACTTCCGCATTGGCCTCTGTATGACCATGATGCTTATTATTGTCGGCAATCTGCTGAACCATACTGATTAAGCGTTGAAGCTTTCCTGAATATTCCATTGTAGCTCCTGGTTATTGACTGTAAACAACGTGACGCCCGGGACGAGCAAAGCCTATTAGATTGATATTACCGGATCTGGCTATATCAACGGCCAACGTCGTGGGTGCGGATACAGCGACCAGTGTCGATATACCCGTTGCTAACGCTTTATGCACCATCTCATAGCTCGCTCGACTGGATACCAAAGCAAATCCATTACTGGTATTCATTCCTTCGGTATAAAGATATCCAATCAGTTTATCGAGAGCATTATGGCGACCAATATCTTCAAAAAGTCGTACAATCTGACCTGATGCATCGCACCATGCAGCACCATGACAAGCTCCAGTCAGACTCTGTACCGGCTGATGCTCTGTAAGAGCCATTACCGCAGCCTGAACAGCCGAACTGTCAGGTAAAGGCTGTTTTGTCAGTGATTGAACCGCCCGTATAGCTTGGTCCAGAGATTCAGTACCACAGAGTCCACAACCTGTTCTTCCCGTTAAACTGCGACGATGACTTTTCAGGTATTGCATTCTCTCAGCACTGATCGTCATTCTGACTTCAATGCCATTACTTTGTGGGAAAATATCAATACTATACAGTTCTTGCGTACTGTGAATAATTCCCTCACTCAGACTGAACCCTTTTGCCAGCATCTCAAGGTTGTCAGGCAATGCCATCATAACCGCGTGAGATATACCGTTATAAACCAGAGCTACAGGGACTTCTTCGGCCAATCTTTCCTCAACTAAGCTCTCTTCAAATAAAGTATCTTCAACCCAAGCGTCATCACCTCTTTTGCTCTGAACAGAACCCTTCGTTGAAGCTTGCCATCGAATAACCTCGATGGATTGAACCATCGGATTTTTTGGTGAACAGTCAATGACCGGCCTAGCTAACAGACTCATTAACTGACTTCCTTAACAGTACCATCTAACAACTTAATTTGCTGATGGTGAAAAGAATGATACCTCTCTTGCCAATTAGAAGGCCGACTAACTTTTTCTATCTGTACAGCAGTGACCTTGTACTCAGGGCAGTTCGTTGCCCAATCTGAATTGTCAGTGGTAATAACATTAGCGCCACTAAAAGGATGATGAAAAGTTGTATAAACAACACCAGGCTGCATCCGATCACTGATTATTGCTTTTAATACAGTTTCACCAGCACGGCTACTGATACCCAACCAGTCACCATCTACGATCCCTCTCTCTTCTGCATCGTTAGGATGAATCTCGAGCACATCTTCGCTATGCCAGATTTGGTTTTCTGTCCTGCGGGTTTGCGCCCCTACATTGTATTGGCTGAGAATTCTTCCTGTGGTCAGCAATAGCGGAAAGCGTCGGCTGGCTCTCTCCTCAGTGGCAATATACTCGGTGATAGCCAACTGACCTTTGCCTATTGGGAAATCTACGGTATGCATGGTCGGCATACCTTCCGGATACTGATCATTACAAGGCCATTGAATACTCCCTAACTTCTCCAGTTTTTCATAGCTGACACCCGAGAATGACGGAGTCAAGCTGGCTATCTCGTCCATGATTTCAGACGGGTGCTGATAATTCATTTCATAGCCAAGGGCGTTGGCCAGATCCTGAGTAACTTGCCAGTCTTCCTTTCCTGCAACCGGCGGCATGACTTTACGAACCCTGTTGATACGACGTTCAGCGTTTGTAAAAGTGCCGTTTTTCTCGAGAAATGAAGAGCCTGGCAATAATACATGGGCGTACTTTGCTGTTTCGTTTAGGAATATATCCTGAACAATCAGGCACTCAAGAGATTCAAGAGCTGCTTGAACATGCTGGGTGTTAGGGTCGGACTGGGCAATATCTTCTCCCTGAACATACATACCTTTGAAGGTACCTTCGATAGCTGCGTCAAACATATTAGGAATACGCAAACCGGGTTCCCTATCAAGAGTGACCTGCCATTGCTGTTCAAAGCGGGCGCGCACTTCATCGTCCGAGATATGCTGATAGCCTGGTAATTCATGGGGGAAGGAACCCATATCACAGGAGCCCTGCACATTGTTCTGGCCTCTCAACGGGTTAACACCAACCCCTTCACGACCAATATTTCCGGTAATCATGGCCAGATTGGCTATGCCCATAACAGTACTTGAACCCTGACTGTGCTCAGTAACTCCAAGACCGTAATAAATAGACCCGTTGCCGGCAGTGGCATAAACCCTTGCCGCTTTACGAATACTACTGGCTGACACTCCAGTAAGAGCTTCAACCGCTGCAGGAGAGTTCTTCTCGTCCTTGATAAAGTTCAACCACTTCTCAAAAGACGGACTATCACAACGTTCACTGATGAAGTCTTTATCCTGTAACTCTTCATCAATAATGACATGAGCCAGAGCATTGATGAGAGCCACATTCGTTCCCGGCCTGACGGGAAGGTGGATGCTGTCGTTCAAATGAGGGGTTTGCAGTAGATCGATACTTCTCGGATCTATGACTATCAGCGATGCACCTTGGCGTAACCGTTTGCGCAGCAATGAACCAAATACAGGATGAGCATCGGTTGGATTAGCACCCATAACAATAACAGTATCGGAATGCAGGACAGATTCAAACGTCTGAGTACCTGCAGACTCACCCAGCGTTGCTTTTAAACCATAACCAGTGGGGGAATGGCAAACTCGAGCACAAGTATCGGTATTATTATTACCAAAGGCTGCACGAATCATTTTTTGAACAAGATAAGCTTCTTCATTGGTACAGCGGGAAGAGGTAATACCTCCAACACTTTCCCGTCCATACTTTTCCTGGATGGACTTAATTCGACTGGCTGCAAAATCAATGGCTTCTTCCCAGGAAACACGCCGCCAGGGCTGGTCAATAGCATCACGGATCATTGGTTCCTTGATGCGATCTTTATGGGTAGCGTAACCAAAAGCAAAACGACCTTTAACACAGGAGTGTCCTTTATTGGCCTCCCCTCCTTTATAGGGAACCATACGTACTAACTGACTGCCTTTCATTTCAGCTTTGAACGAACAACCCACACCACAATATGCACAAGTAGTAACAACTGAATGCTCAGGCTGCCCCTGCTCAATAACGCTCTTCTCCATCAGAGTCGAAGTTGGACACGCTTGTACACAGGCACCACAGGAAACACAGTCAGAATCCAGAAACCCTTCATCTTTACCCGCCACCACTTTTGAATCAAAGCCACGACCATCAATGGTCAGTGCATAAGTCCCTTGCACTTCCTCACAGGCTCGTACGCAGCGCGAACACACTATGCACTTGGATGGATCAAAACTAAAATATGGATTGGAGTTATCTTTCTCAGCTTGCAGGTGATTCTTACCAAGACCGTAACGAACTTCACGCAATCCAACCGTTCCCGCCATATCCTGCAGTTCACAATCACCGTTACTGGGACAAGTTAAGCAGTCCAGTGGATGATCCGAGATATAGAGCTCCATGATATTGCGTCGTAGTTTCGCCAACCCGTCATTCTGGGTTGTCACTTTCATACCGTCAGAAGCCGGGGTAGTGCAGGAAGCAGGCATACCTCGACGTCCTTCGATTTCCACAGCACATAAACGACATGAACCATATGCTTCGAGATTATCTGATGCGCAAAGCTTGGGAATATTAATGTCATGCAACATAGCGGCACGCATCACCGATGTACCTTCAGGAACAGTGACTTCGATACCATCAATATGAAAACTGATCTGTTTTTCGGAACTGACCGCTGGAGTACCAAAATCCTTCCCGTACACTTGTTTTGGGTCAAAATACTCAAGCATTGGTCAATTCTCCGTCCCGGGAAAAAGCGTCTGTCGTTACGGCACTAAAGTCATCAGGGAAGTATTTCACTGCACTTCTCACCGGAAAAGGTGTCATACCACCCATGGCACAGAGAGAGCCCAGTTCCATGGTGTCACAGAGTTCATCTAACAATTCTAGATTGGCTGATTGACGCTCACCTTGACGAATTCTTTGAATCAATTCGCTGCCTCGAGTAGAGCCAATTCGACAAGGCGTACACTTGCCACAAGATTCTACAGCACAGAATTCCATGGAAAAATTCGCCTGCTCCGACATATCAACAGTGTCATCAAAAACGACTATTCCACCATGCCCAAGCACTGCGCCAACTTCAGAAAACGCTTCATAATCCAATGGCAAATCCCATAAGGATTCTGGCAAATAAGCTCCTAAAGGACCGCCAACCTGTATTGCTTTTACGGGTCGACCGGAAGCAGTCCCTCCACCAAAATCGTCTATCAGTTGGCGAAGCGTATGACCAAAAGGCAATTCAATCAGGCCACCTTTATCAATATTGCCCGCAAGCTGAAATGGTAATGTTCCTTTTGAGCGGTTTCTGCCGTACTCACTGTAAGCCTCACCACCTTCGGCCATAATAAAGGGAATGGCTGCAAGGCTTAGTACGTTGTTGACTATAGTTGGCTGGCCAAACAATCCTTCGATAGCTGGTAGAGGTGGCTTGGCTCTAACCAATCCCCGTTTACCTTCAAGGCTTTCAAGTAAAGACGTTTCTTCGCCACAGATGTAAGCACCTGCACCCAATCGAACCTCAAGATGAAAACCCTTGGAACTATCAAGAATATTATTACCGAGATAACCAGCAGTCTCAGCTTTGGAAATAGCTTCTTCGAGGATTGAGTGAGCCAACGGATACTCAGAGCGAAGATAAATAAACCCCTGATTCGCACCAACTGCCAGGCCCGCGATGATCATGCCTTCAATCAGCATGTAAGGATCAGCTTCCATCACCATCCGGTCGGCAAAAGTACCAGAGTCACCCTCATCTGCATTACAGACAATGTATTTCTGATCAGCAGGAGCATCATGGACAGTCTGCCACTTAATGCCAGTGGGGAATGCTGCACCGCCACGACCGCGAAGACCAGAGTCAGTGACTTCGCTAATAATTTGCTGATTTGGGAGAATCAGTGCTTTTCTCAGGCCATTGAAACCATCATGTTCGATGTAATCGCCCAACGATATAGGGTCAGTAATTCCTGCCCGTGAAAACGTTATGCGCTCTTGTTTCTGCAAATAATCAATTTCTTCAGTCAGCCCTTGATAAGCAGGATGCTGGTCGTACTTTTTGGACTCAATAACACTCAACAGGTGATCTATACCGTCAGACTCTATGGGGCCAAAAGCCACACGTCCTTCTTTCGTTTCGACTTCCACCAGCGGTTCCAGCCAAAACAGACCACGGGAACCATTGCGAATAAGTTCAATATCCAATGAGAAATTAGCTGCCTGAGTTCTGATATCATCAGCCACAGAATCAGCACCTAGAGAAACCGACGTCGTATCTCTGGGTACAAACATTTTGATCGGTGTCATAACAACTCCAGAGACTTGGTCGTGACTTTACTAATAAGGGCGTCGAACCGTTCTGGAGTTACACGCGCAACCACATCATTATTTAACATGACATTAGGACCACAGGCGCAGTTACCTAAGCAGTAAACAGGTTCAAGACTGAATTCATGATCCAAAGTCGTTTGGTGATAGTCAACGTTGAGCGTATTTTTTATATGTTCTTCTAACTCTCTTGAGCCTCGAGCCTGACAAGCCTCAGCTCGACAAACCTGCAACTGGTTCTGGCCGGGTTTACTCGTACGAAAATGATGATAGAAACTTATCACGCCATGCACTTCGGCCTTGGTCTGTTGTAAGGCTGTAGCAACAAGTTCGATAGCATCAGCGGGAATGTAGCCTAGTTTCTCCTGAATACCGTGCAGTATGGGTAACAGGGCACCAGGTTTATCTTTTAACTGATTGATCATCGCCATTACTTCAGAGCGCGATGATTCTGTTATGCTTATCATCTGATCTCACCTTTTATTATATTTTTGGTTGTGACAGCTGATCAGTCTGCTGTGCATATCCTATATGAAGACTGTCCGAGAGATCTTGAGATTTACCTCAAGATAACGTCCTGATTTTATTCAAACACCCTGGTTTCCCTTGACCTAAACGAAACATGGCGATGCATGCCACCAAGAATCAATTATTGTGAGCAACAGGTAATCTGAAGGTTCTCTCAGGCAGTTTAATGTTTGTATTTATATATCAGAAAAATATATTTATAAACCAGACTTTTTGCTAATTTAAAATGATGAGCCAGAGCTAATAATCACTTAAAACAACCAATACACTGATTAAAAAATTCTATTTTGAATGTAATATTTTCGATAACCTGGTAGTGCTTCAGACACGCTGATAGTGCGACCGGCTGGTGAACTCTCCGTTCACTTTGTCGTACAGCTCTACCGAGCGGGAGAAGCAAATGCTCTTGCGGTTTAGCCGTTTTATCCTCGTTCTCAGTGTCAGGTTATTGCGCTCAATTCTTTGAGTGAACTTCTTACTGACTACGTGCTTTTCAGCTGTGAGTAACCCTCGGTATGATTTCCAGGCATAGAAGAGCCAGCAATTCCCCATAAATAAACGACAATACTCTCTGCCGCTCTCTGTAAGCCCATAATTTTTATACCATAAAAAGCCACTCTCCAGCGGAAAACTGGATGACCGATCAATAATTTTTACGCTGAAAC
>SIHQ01000077.1 GCA_004762125.1 Oceanospirillales bacterium
TTTTTGAGACGCAGGCATTGTGGCAACTTGAGCATAAAACTCGTTAAAACATTACGAGAGTAAATAATAGCAGTTGCTCTACATCGCTTGCGGCATCAGGTTAAAAATCAACGTTGGGGAATTGCTGGGAGGGGATATTCACCATATCGGGGCCATTACCGATAGGGAGAAAAGGTTTGAACATAAAGACGGCAATAAAAAATCGATATTATTAGCGCTGGACCGGCTTGATCAGTTTTGTCAGGATTCAAAATACATCCTTGGTCATAACCTTATTGGCCATGATATTCCGGTACTTAAAAGTGTAAAACCGGATCTTGATTTTCTAGCCAAGCCTGTTATTGACACCCTGTTTCTCTCCCCGCTGGCATTTCCTCGTAATCCTTATCACCGCTTGGTCAAAGATTACAAACTTGTGCGAGACGCCATTAATGATCCTGTGGCGGATGCAAAGTTAGCGTTGAGTATTTTTCACGAGCAATACCAATCTTTTAAAGAGCAGGCAGAGCAAAACCCTGGTTTGATCCGTTTTTATCATTTCTGTTTTTCTACCGCAGATGTCTCTGTTGAAAATAACGAATGCAAAGGCTTGGCAGAAGTCTTCAGTAATCTGGTTGATAAACCTTTTAAATCAGGGCCAGAGGTACTGAAAGCCTTAGTGTGTTTGTGTAAAGGGCTCGCATGTCCCAAGCAAGTTAAATGACCTCCGGCGGAGCCGGAGGCTTATTTGGGGACGCCCTCAAAGGGCTATTGTTGCGCCCATAGGCGCGATTACCAATCTAACTTCATCTGTTCACGGTGTTCTTCCGCCTTCTCTTGGTTGCGGATATATGATCTAACAACTTCCTCATCAAGCCCTACAGTGGAAACGAAATACCCCCTTGCCCAGAAGTTTTCACCTGTGAAATTTCTTTGCCTTCCCTTGAAATTCTTGGCAATGAGAATAGCTGCCTTACCTTTTATGTAACCTACAACGCTGGATACCGAATACTTGGGTGGGATGCTGATGCAAATATGTACATGATCTCGCATCAAGTGGCCTTCCAATATTTCGCAGTCTTTCCTTTTCGACAGTTCATGAAATATTTCTCCGAGAAACTTCTTTAAACTGCCGTAAATAACCTTCTGTCTTTTCTTCGGGATAAACACAATGTGATATTTACAATCCCAGCGAGTATGACTCAGACTCTTGTAGTCTGGCATGGGTAACCTCAATGTTTCTTGGCGGAAACATCAAGATAGGTACCGCAGTAAAGGTAGAACCCGTGCGAGTCCCCCCGGCATAGCCGGGGGTTTATCAATGTTTAATTATGCGCTCTGTGCTGGCGTCTAGCTCGGTTGCAACAACTACCATTTGATGTGATTCATTCAAAGCAACACCGCTGAGTGTCATGCCAAATTTAGTCTGAAAGGCCAGATCGAGACTGTCAGCACGTTTAATATCATTGAATTGCTTTGGATATTTACCAATGAACGCCTGATAGATGTCCACCAATTGTTCCGGCTTCACTGTCACTATCCATGAAGCGTAATCAATAGTTTGGGCAACAACATCACGGGGCGTTTTATCCCGTTTCAGTTCGATGATAATGACTGAAGTAATGCCTGAATCACCAGCAATTCCCGCTAATTATTTAGCCCCTTGCGAGACTTGCTCTACAGCATGATCAAAAAAAACGCGCTCGCAGACTTAAGAAGCTAAAATAGTAAAACCTGATCTCGGCCGCTGTTGAATTGATTATGACCACTGCTCTCCATAAATACAGCAAGCATCTTAGTATCAAAAACCTCATCCTTGAGATTTGTAAATGTTTCGATCAAATTCCAGATAACCGCCCTAACAACTGCTCCAATGGTATTCCTTTTTCGAACTTTGCAAAGTCTGCTTTTGCCATGATGCATCAGAAATATGATTCTATGCTGTCTTTTGATACAGATCAGGCTGAGCCTGTTCTTCAGCATAATCTCGAAACGCTCTACCACGTAAAAGATGGAAGAGTGCCTTCTGATACCCACATGAGAGAAATTCTTGATCCCATAGATCCAGTCGAATTTCGCAAGCCATTCAAAAAACTCTTCTCTTTGATTCAGCGAAATAAACTACTCAAGAACTTCGAGTTCAAATGCGGGAATTTAAAAGATTGTTATCTCATGGCCGTCGATGGAACCGGTCTCTTTTATTCTGGAGAATTCCGTTGCAATGAGTGCTGTGTAAAAAACGAAGGGAAATCCAACGAATCTTATTACCACAATTTGATGGGGGGATGCATTGTACACCCTGATCAAAAAACAGTGATTCCTTTTGCACCGGAACCCATCGTTCTTCAAGATGGCGCCACTAAAAATGATTGTGAAAAAAATGCAATAAAACGCTATTTGGCACACACTAAACGAGAGCATCCTCATCTAAATCTGATCATTCTTCTTGATGGCCTCTACGCTGACAACCCCACCATTGAGCTGATCAAGAGCTATGGATGGCACTATATTATCGGTGCAAAAGACGGGAATCATCAATCGCTCATTGAAGCCATGAATGCGCTGTGCGAACAAGACGACCTTAAATATCATGAGACAGTCAATAAAGAAAAAAACACAAAGCATTCATTCCGTTACGCTAACAATGTGCCACTTAATGCATCTGAATTTGCTGAAAATGTGAATGTCCTTGATTATGCCGAGACCGATAAAGACGGTCGTCGTCATACTTGGTGCTGGGTGACTGATATTGAATTGATAGAAGAAACGGTAGAAGCCGTTATAGTAGGAGGAAGACGCCGTTGGCATATAGAAAACCAAACATTTAACACCCTGAAGAACCAAGGCTACAACATCGATCATAACTACGGGCACGGAAAGTATCATCTAGCCTCGAATCTGGCTTGTTTGACCTTTTTGGCATTTATGGTGGATCAAATTCAGGAAATGACGAGTCCGGAATTTCAAAAAGCATTGAAAGAACGATCGAAAGGCGTTCGAACTTATTTGTGGAAATTGATTACGCGTATTTTCCTGTCTTGGTTCCTGGAAGGATGGGATGAATTGTTTGATGCAATTAACAAAGGCATAAAACCCAGTTGAATTAAAATTAATACTTCTTAGAAGCATTCTGTAGCCAAGATTTCAAGGTAGACAATTTGTTCAGTGATGCACTTAAAGTATAGAGCTTGGCTCATCGATATTTTATTGAAACGCTTTAATATTTATATAAAACCATCGACGTATTATCATCGGGAACTGCTGTAGCGATAGGGAGCGGTGTGATGGATCTCAATACCACACTCTTCTAAGATTTTTTCTAGGTTGCGGTAGCTCAGGCTATAACGCAGGTACCAGCGAATGATCTGGAGAATGAGATTTGCGAGAAAGTGGCGACCGGAAAAACCCATGGTAAAAGGCTCAACTAAACTACTGTGACTGAATATAAGGTAGCAGATTTATAAATCGACGTCAGTTTGCAACGGAACCGAGTAGCGTGTGTCTGGTGTTCATTAAAAACCGATGTTTTTGAACTATGCTCTATAATAGAGCCAATCCAAATATGGGACGCTTACTATGCAATTCCGTGCCTTTTGGTTAATTAAATACAATATAGCTGTTATGTTATTTTGCTGTTACACAGGCATCTGTCAGGCTACATTAACTTCAACTCAGCTAGAAAAAATACGCACAAATCCATGGGTTGTCCTTGGTCTAATCTTGAGTAAAACTGAAATACTTCATAAGTATGAATATGAAGACTTTTTCGATTTTAATAATTCAGTTCAGATAATTCATCTGAACCCTCCTTGTTCATTTAGATATACATGCCTGAATAATAAAATAACATCCGTTGACTACGTATTTTTTCAACAGAATTTAAGATCCCCATCGACAGTTAAAGACAGTCGTAGCATACATTCTTTCTTCATCCTGTATGAATATGATGGATCATTCAATATACTCACGCATGTTAAACTCTCAAGAGAGAGCTCATTTGATGTTCCGGAAGTAATGTTTCATTTGGCGGTAGCTACTAAAAGTGAAAGAATGGTATCTCACTCACCTTTGGAAATAGATCAGGTAACGTCAGAAAGAAGATTGCATGATTGTTCAAAACCAAAAAAACAAATCAATCAAGATAAAAATAATGAGCGTTTTGAACAAATGTATACTTTTATTAATAGTATGCTATTTTTATCCATTGCATCTTTATTTAAAAATGTACCCTCTGTTTGTGATGAACATTGCGCAGAATTAATGACCCCACATCTATTTCCAAATATTGTCCCTTGGAATGCTGAAGACAAAAGTCAAATCTTTCATTTATCTCCGTCTCTATTTCTGAATGTAAGACATGGGATGTCGCTTATTTATCTTGGCCTTCATTTTAAGGGGGAAGAGTGCTTGGGCAGTGAGATGATAATGAAACAAATGTCCGACATAGATATAGATATAGATATAGATGTTTGTGGTATAGATATTGATCCTACTTTAATTAATAAAGCTAAGACGGATTATCCAACCATATCTTTTCATGCAGAGGATCCAGTTGAAGCAGGGAGAATAATAAAAAAATACACTGCACCTGACTCCAATAAATTGGTTATAGTGATAGCCCAAGATCTTCTGCAAAATAAAGTAATGACGGGTACTTATCCGGCATTAAAAATTTTACAACAGTTAGCGGAATCTGGTCGAGTTTCTGAGTTCTATGTCACAACGTATGAAATGCCACTATTTAATCGTTACATGGTTGAATCATCAGGCTGGAATATGAAAATATTTCACATACCGCACGAAAAAACACATCCGAAAAGTGGGACGAGCTCTTACGAAGATAATGATTTTGTTGGCAATCAGCTTAACCTTCTAACTCCAATGCCTGTAAGTGACCAGGTTGATTTTTTTATACAACAGAGTAATACGAGAAAAAAGGAACCCACAAAGCCATTCACTACTCTGGATTTATCAATGAGCAGTAACCCAAAAAATATTTTTTCTTTCATGATGGCTAGCAAAAGTATTTTAATCCAATCGGTCAAGTCAGTTGATTTAAGCTGGACTTTGATGTCAGATAAGGAATCAACAACTCGTTTTTTAACTGATTTGCACAGTGCTGGAATTAAAAATATTATTGTTTCAGGGTTTGAACCTTGGTTTCAAGAGTTTGAATATTACATAAAAAAATCCACGTTTTTTAATATTTATAAGCGTACTGATGCGCAATACGCCTCTGAAGTTCCAGCTATGACACCCAAGCTAGTTCGTATCTTGACACCAAAATCAACAATGACTAAGCCGTACTTCATCATTTCCAATCAAAGTTCAGCCGGTAGCTCTAGCAAAGATGAGCAAAGAACCGAATCATTTGAAGAGATGGCCTCAAGTCAATCAGAGCAGGTTAATCACATTATAGTTGATGAAAGTGACGTTGAATTGGATCAAAAAATGAGCATTTCGACTTCTGATGCCAAAGCGCTGGCATTAAAAAGTGTCTTCGCAAATAGTTTCGCTAGAAATAGTGTCAATCAAGAATCAAGTCAACAAACTGATGATGTTATATTTCAGGTGTTAGATATTTCGTCAAACGTGTATGTACTGGACATACTTAAACATTTTATCGATACTGGTTCGAAATACAGCCAGACAGTGAAGCATATAGATCTGAGTAACAGTAATTTAACAGTTGACGATATCGAAGCAAGTATAAACCTCCTTCTATCTTATCCAGCCTTAGAGCAAGTTACTTGCAATGGAAAAGAAAGCTGGTACTCAGCATTTAACTCAAGACTATCCTCTTTAAAATCAAGGCGAATTAGAGTTTTAACGCAACTCACTGAAAGAACAGACGAAACTTCAACCAGTACCCCAAAATTACTCACCGATACGCCTTCATGGTCTAACGAAATCGACAGTGGCTACCTAAGTACACATCTTATTCCTAACTATCATAGAACGCTCAGTCAGCTATTTTCAACTTACTCTATACAACTCATTGAAACACCTGCTGACGGGTTATGCTTTTTTCACGCTATTGGTATGCAATTAAACATACCGGAATACAACTTGCGTTCAGCGCTTGTTAATCACCTATTGTTTAATAGCCATAGCATTCAAACTCAATTCCCACAGTATGCAGGTGATCAGTTTAATGGATTATTATTAGAATTAGAGCAAGG
Source organism: Oceanospirillales bacterium (assembly GCA_004762125.1). Classification (GTDB taxonomy): domain Bacteria; phylum Pseudomonadota; class Gammaproteobacteria; order Pseudomonadales; family Endozoicomonadaceae; genus Endozoicomonas_A. The sequence goes on from SIHQ01000077.1 coordinate 6,162, forward strand.
GTCATGGGGGGATGCTGGTCAAGCCCTATTGGTGGCTTCAGTGTATCAACGTCGAGTTTTTCTGTTGTATTTCCATAGTGAGAGCGGAGGCGTCCAAATTTTACAGCTGAACCCAGACAGCTCTAGCGAAGTACTAAATGTTCTGCCTTTTGACATTGATGAGCAAGATATTATTCTTACCCATAATGGGCTTGGGCACTGGATTGCAGGCAGTATTTCTACACAAGGTAATATATTGCAGCAGCATAATTTAAATTTACTAGCTGGTGATGATTCTGCTCTTCTCCCCACTAACAGGCAAGAACAACAAAGTCAGCAGCACTATTCGCCTAGTATTTTCCCTCAACTTATTATTATTTTGATTAATATGTGGTCTATCAAGTTCGGGCAATAATATGACTTTATAAATCGGTAGTGGATCCAGCAATTCCCGCTAATTATTTAGCCCCTTGCGAGACTTGCTCTACAGCATGATCAAAAAAAACGTGCTCGCAGACTTAAGAAACTAAAATAGTAAAACCTGATCTCGGCCGCTGTTGAATTGATTATGACCACTGCTCTCCATAAATACAGCAAGCATCTTAGTATCAAAAACCTCATCCTTGAGATTTGTAAATGTTTCGATCAAATTCCAGATAACCGCCCTAACAACTGCTCCAATGGTATTCCTTTTTCGAACTTTGCAAAGTCTGCTTTTGCCATGATGCATCAGAAATATGATTCTATGCTGTCTTTTGATACAGATCAGGCTGAGCCTGTTCTTCAGCATAATCTCGAAACGCTCTACCACGTAAAAGATGGAAGAGTGCCTTCTGATACCCACATGAGAGAAATTCTTGATCCCATAGATCCAGTCGAATTTCGCAAGCCATTCAAAAAACTCTTCTCTTTGATTCAGCGAAATAAACTACTCAAGAACTTCGAGTTCAAATGCGGGAATTTAAAAGATTGTTATCTCATGGCCGTCGATGGAACCGGTCTCTTTTATTCTGGAGAATGCCGTTGCAATGAGTGCTGTGTAAAAAACGAAGGGAAATCCAACGAATCTTATTACCACAATTTGATGGGGGGATGCATTGTACACCCTGGCTAAGTTGCCCTTAATGGTTGAATGTACACGTGTTCCAGTATTTTGTTGAATAAATGATCAGGAGTTAGAGCGGTCGCTCCCGTTAATGCTCGCCTCCACCCCAGGTAATGGGAGAGATATCTTGTTGCAACACCATGAAAAACTCCTGTAATCCACTGCTTCAAGTGACTGTGGTAAGAGTTAACATGTTGTAAGTGGAAAACTCCCTCCAATACATGCTGTCCAGCAGATGTCACTAATTCCTTAAATAAAAAGCCTAGTTTTCTCGCCAGTTTTTCATGAGCCAAGCTAGCATCCATACAGACAACGGCTTCAATATCTATACGGCCTTTTAGATGACGGCATAATTCATCAGCGCTCTCATTTTCCAAAACAGCATCCGTTGTGTGTTTCTCTCTATCACGCGCAACCATTACGGGAACTAGCCGACATTCTGACTTTGGATCACTGCCTCGTTTTCTTGCAGGTCTAGGCAGGTTCTTTCTCTGTCCTTTGAAGGATTCACGGAAAAAAGTTTCATCCAGTTCAGTGATGCCAAGGAGTTCTTCGGCCTGATCCTGCTCGAGAATCCGCAAAAAACGATGTCGCCATCGAAATGATGTTTTAAGTGTTACTCCACATGCCTTGGCAGCTGGGCGTAACGTGAGAGAATGTGTCATTCCTTCAAGGTACTGACTCCATTTTTCAGGATGATGCAAGCGAGCTAAATGTGTATTGGTAAAAGCGTTCAGGGTTTTCTTACAACGTTTGCAACGATATCTCTGCCTGTTGTTCCGAAACCCCCATCGCTGTAGTTCTTCGCTCTCACAGTGAGGGCATTTTGGAGCCAGGGAAAAACTGGATTCAATAGCTTTTCCAAGATCAATAGATGAATCCTGTTCTGATAGAGAATTAATCAGGATATGTCTCTGTTGCTTTGTTAATGACGTAACGGAATCTAAAATTATTTGAAACGGTTGGCACTGCATAACAGAACCTCCCAAAGTAGGAGATCATTGTAGTTTAGTTCAATCAACCTTTTTGGGTAACTTAGCCTGTCTCACCAATGCCACCTTCAATAGTATCCAAAGCAACTTGTACTTCGTCTCCAATTTTAATCGTAAGTTCACTACTCTCGTTAAGAAACTGAGTTGCAGGAATTTTACTTTCAGATCCCAGCCCTGTCTGTGCAGTAATCCAGTCTCTATCGATAGCTGTCACGATGCCACTCACGGTCGCTCTGGGCTTCATCTCGATACTTTTTAATGCTTCTTCGAAAATATCTGCGAATGATTGGTTGTTTTTTCTCATAACTAACTGTAAATCCTGTTATCTAAAGTGACTTGAAACTCAAACTTTTTAACTAACCATGGCAGTATATAATTAATTTTTACTCATCTATTTGCTACACACTTAATTTCGAGCTTTGTAAGTAAACACATGACCTTCTGAAACATCAGAGGCTATCTATACATTCTCAAAAATCCCTTTCTTACGGATTTTTCCAAGAGCAGGCTACAGCACCCAAACAAACAAGAAAAAAGTTAATATCAACCAATTAACCTGTACTACAATTTAATCACTAATAGTGTCCGTCACTCAAAACGGTTCCGGTTGTTATGTAAGACATACGTCGGGTAAAATTCTTCGTCGGTGGTAAGGATACGATTTACTCCGGTAAATCAGCTCTTTCTTTGAAAGAGACCGACAAAGGCCAGCACTCAAAGTTAGATGCCATCTGAACACCCGGTAAATGATGGTTTCCCAGCAGAGCGTTGGTGACCTTATTAAGACAAGGTTTCCCGGACCACAAGACGACTCATATTGAGATAGAGGGATTGAGTCGGGCGCAACAGAGAACCAAGCTCATTCCATCTTACTGAATGTTTTGGTCGCTCTGTAAGACAGCGAAGCCATAATCATTGATTCATGGTGGAGCAATACCAGTAAGCTATCTTGGAGATTCCTAGGTCGCTGAAATGAGATGGTGATTCATAGGGACTGAATCAGCCTGAATACAGAGAACCGAATTCATTGAAT
>SIHQ01000078.1 GCA_004762125.1 Oceanospirillales bacterium
GACTTGAAGTCGCTAACTGCGTTCAACCTAGTGGTTGGTGCCGATCAGCGAGGCCGCTATATTACCGCGACCGTTTTTGTTGTCAACCGTTTGTTTTTCGAAGCGTTTCAAACATCCTATAAAGAAGATTTAAAACATTTTGAAAAACCAGATGGCTAATCAATCCGCTGAGCTTCGTTGCTTCTTTCGAAGTAACTTTACTTGGTCAGCGGAGGCGCATTCTACCGTTTCAGCCGTTGTTGTCAATCACTTGTTTTCAGTCTCTGTTAGAGGAGAAAGAAGTGATTGAAACGCACTGAACGGTGCCGGTTAAGAACCTCTGTATTAGAGGCCGCTAACTGACGATGTGCCGTTGAGGTGGCGAACTCTACGCAGCTATACGACAACTGACAACCCTCGGTATTTACTTATTTTCATCTTTCCTACGATCATCATGATCACTAAAAAGTGGACACGAAACTAAAGGTAGCAGACTGTTCTCGAACTTGGCGCTGAACAATAAGAACACCAATCCCCATCAATTATCAACAGTTCCTCTATGAAGCAGTGAGATACTATTCTTTTAACATTATCAACAAATCTACCGTTCATCAGGAATAGCATTCAATCAGCTCTGATTTGAAGTCTCCGAGACTTCAATCTCTATCGAATGAAAACAAAAATGCTAAAATATTTATTGTTCGAATCCAGAGGAATGGAGCCAGAGTTATGAACAAGGCCGTGTTTTCTATCAGTCTCAATTCACAATCAGTGATGCAGTATTATCAGGGCAAGAAGAACAGAGTTCAGGTTCAAACCCGTCAAGGGTTCAACATGAGCATCCCCTACGATATTCTGCTGAAATTTGTTACTCGTGAAGGCATTTATGGAACTTTTGAAATATCCTATTCCAGTGACGGCAAGCTGGGTGAATTAAGAAGAGTTAGTTAACCGGACAATAAGGCTCTAACCATCCACAAGGGGTTTGAAGTATTTTCTTACCTACAGGTCCTTGTGGAGGACTGATATTAACAAGTGCATTCGGTCTACACACAAACTCTATATCTTCGAATAAATACCCTGCTTTATAAGTAGAAATTTTATAAGGTTCTTCTCGAACCGGAATATTCAAGAACATAACGCCACCATCTTCTGAAGTAACTTCCCGGTCTACCGCATCAATGCCAAAGTAGCTTGTGACATCACTGATGCCCTCTGTACAGTTAACGCCCAACAGCGTCGATGCCAGATCACAGGCTAACGCCCCACCTCTCATCAACATAGGGACGGTTCCAAGGTTAATAAATAGATCTGTTTTGCAATAATCTGGCGGCACCCTTCTTAGTACATCGAAGTAGTATCGCGCTTCGTAACGAGGAGGCGTCATTAGCACTTTTACGCCGGATAGCCCATGTGGACAATCTTTTAGACTTTTGTCTTCAGGCGTAACCGTCGTCACAAGGTGACAGTGATCCGGTTTGGACTCCGATGAAAAGTGCACAGCCAAAGCGCTGTGTAAATAATTGATCATGCCTTCATAGGGCACTTGAAAAGTAATTCGTCCGTACTCGCCTGTGTAGTTTTTTGTTCCCGGGTAAATAAGCCCTGAGTAAATTCTTGGCGTTGACAGGAAACCGGAAACTGTTTCAATAAGTACGGACAAGGGAGGCACCATGCTTTTTGTTGCTTCATAAAAAAACCATGAGAAAAACCCTGATATCTTGGTTTCAACGGGGCTAGCTTCAATGAATAGAGTTAAGGGGTTAGTACTGGTTAAAAAAATCGTAGCCAGACCCTCTTCATTTGTTGTCGCTAGCATCACGTTCTGATCATCTATAACAGCGTATATTTTGCCATCAGCGATAGGCGTTTCGTGCTCGAACTGCCGCACGTACACCTCTAACTCAAACGCTTGAGCAGCCGTTTGGTAGACAATAAAGCAGAACAGCCATATTGGAACCCACTCTCTTTTCATTATCTTTCTTCTTAGAAGGAGAGCGGTAAGGATAGTCGCTTTTCTAACTCTATTTTTTTATCAATTCATATTTATTGCTTGCATTGTTTTTTAATCGCCTCAGCAAAGGCTAATGTTGCAGGACCAGCAAAGTCCTTATCCGGAATAATAAGATGCGTCTGAATATGACGAGTGTCTTTGGACTCCAGATTAATCACCTTCAATAGCCCGGATTCAATGTCTTCTCTAACATCCAGTTCCGGAAACCAGGCAAACCCTAAACCTTCTTTCACCATCTCAATGGCCGTTGCTATGTTACTGATGGTTAGCCTTGATTCTGCCCCTAACCACCCTGCATCAACCCTTTTAGCACCGGAATCACGAATCACGACCTGCCGATGACCCTTAAGTACATTGTTTGTAATGACCTGATTCGATTGATTCAGTGGATGATCAAATCGAGCAACGGGCAAAAAGGGGAAGTGTAATAATGGTTCTCCCAAGAAACCCTGAGGCACCGTACCAGTAATAACCAAGTCAGCTTCACCAGAAAACAGCATTTCATTAGTACCTGACAAAACCGTTTCCACCAGCTCAATTCTGGTATTGCATTCAGATGGCATCTGCTTAAGACACTCGATAAGAGCGCAGGAAGGGAAAACGGCATCATAGGCCAGAATAATATTCGCCTCCCACCCCTGAGCAAGACTCTCTGCCGCTTTTTCAAGCGCTTCAGAATCTTTCAGCAAAGATTCAGATCGCCTTAGTAGAACCAAACCAGCATCCGTCAGGACAGCCTTCCTACCCTTGATTTCCAAAATCTGAACATCCAGCTGCCGCTGAAGTTTGTTCACCGAGTAACTGATGGTGGACTGGCTCTTATGCAACGCTTCTGCGGCCTGAGCAAACCCACCATGCTCAACAACAGCATGGAGCATTCGCCATTGCTCTAATGTCACTTTTGCCATATACATCCAAAAAATCGATTGATTGCACGGATATTTTGCGCTTTTTGTTCGTCAAAATCGATATAAAATTACGATAAGAACTTAAGGAAACTGACCATGACGAACGTACTCCACATTAACTCCAGCCTCTTCGGTAGTCAGGGCGAATCCAGCCAGTTAGCTGAGCACTTTGTAGAAAAGCTGACTGCTGGCCAGAAAGGCACTCACGTCAAAACTCGCATGCTCGCTGAAGAGATCGTACCTCATCTAACGGCTGAAACTTTTCAGGGATTCATGCTTGAGGAAAAAGAACGTAATGACCATCAAAAATCCATGACAGCGCTCTCAGACGCTCTTGTTGAAGAAGTAAGAGAAGCGGATGTACTAGTGCCTGGAGTTCCTCTCTATAACTTCACCATGCCTTCCACACTTAAGTCATGGTTTGACTATATTGCTCGTGCCGGCATCACTTTCCGGTACACCGAAAATGGCCCAGTAGGTCTTATGGAAAATAAAAAAGCGTACATACTGGCAACCCGCGGTGGTTTATATCAGGGAACAGAAATGGATACACAAACGCCTCTGATCAGACATTTTCTCGCATTTATTGGCATTACTGACGTCGAATTTATCTACGCTGAAGGTTTATCTATGGGCGATGAAGCGAAAAAGGCAGCCTTACTCACTGCCACCCATCAAATTGACCAACTGGTGGCTTGAATGAAATCAGTTCGTAAGCTGGAAACAGTCATTCCCGCAGTTCCAGCTTCCGATGGAGCAGGCGTCTCTCTAAAAAGAGTAATGACTGCAGACTGCCATCGATTGATGGATCCTTTTTTAATGCTCGATGAAATCAGCAGTGATGATGCTGAAGGTTTGGGAGGGGGCTTTCCTTCTCACCCTCATCGAGGTATAGAAACCATTTCCTATATGCTGAAGGGCAGTTTTTGTCACGAAGATAATCTGGGCAACCGTCGTGAAATAACGTCGGGGGGAATTCAATGGATGAAATCAGGCAAAGGGATCATCCATTCTGAAATGCCTCTACCCGAGAACGGTTCGCTTCATGGTTTCCAAATCTGGTTAAATCAGCCAGCCTCGGAAAAAATGTCTCAACCAGAATATCTTGACCTCGACCACGAACAAATTCCTGAATTTAAAATAGATCAGTCTTCTGGTCGTGTTCTTCTAGGGACGCTAGAGCTGGATGATTCCGTTATTGAATCCTCGATAATAAGAAATCAACAGGATGCTCTACTGCTGGATGTGTCGCTAAAAAAACATCAACGCATATCACTTCCTCTAAACCAGGAAAAAGTAATGATTTTTGTTTATCAAGGGACCGTTACTCATCTCGATGACTGCATTAATGAAGGTGAACTTGGTATTTTCTCTAACCAAGGTGAACTGAACCTTCATTCAGAAGACAGCAGCTCTTTTCTTGTTCTGGCTGGAAAACCATTGAATGAACCCGTTGTGCAACACGGTCCTTTTGTGATGAACAGCCGAGAAGAAATACTTCAGACGGTCAAAGACTATCAAAGCGGAAACTTCCTCTGAAAGAGCGATCACTCAGAACAAGAAAAGCCCTTCTCCAGATACTAAAATGCCACTGACTTATGCAGTGGCATTTTACCGCGTTCAATAAAATATTTTACTGTCAGGCGATCAAGCTGCCTTTGACTTTCTTCATGGCATTCTTTTCCAACTGGCGAATACGCTCAGCAGAAACACCGTATTCAGCAGCCAACTCATGAAGCGTTGCTTTACTGTCATTCAACCAGCGACGCTGGATAATATCCTGACTTCTTTCATCCAGATTAGCTAACGCATTGCGCAGCATATTAACGGATGAATTCGCCCAATCAGAATCTTCCAGCTGACGAGCAGGGTCTGCATCCTGATCTTCAAGATAGGCGGCAGGTGCTACATAAACAGAATCATCACTGTCGTCACTGTAACCATCAAAGGCGGTATCCTGGCCGGCCATCCGACCTTCCATTTCACGAACGACCTGCTCATTAACGCCCAGATCGTTAGCAACCGCTGTTACTTCAGCATTATTCAACCAGGCCAGACGCTTTTTGGAGCTGCGTAGATTAAAGAACAACTTACGCTGCGCCTTGGTGGTGGCGACTTTAACAATACGCCAGTTTTTGAGAATAAATTCATGAATTTCAGCCTTCACCCAGTGCACCGCAAAGGACACCAGACGAACACCAACCTCAGGATTGAAACGCTTAACGGCTTTCATCAGACCCACATTACCTTCCTGAATCAAGTCAGAAAGTGGCAGGCCATAACCGTTATAACTACGGGCAATATGAACGACAAAACGCAGATGAGACATAACCAGCTGTCGTGCAGCATCAAGGTCATTGTCATAATAAAGTCGTTCAGCCAGGCTGCGTTCCTGATCAACTGACAACACAGCAATACGGCTGACACCCTGAACATACGCATCGATGTTCTGGCCAGGGACTAACATATCAACTGGTTGTAAACTGCTACCCATAATCAACTCCAGAAAAGTGTAAAGAAACACTCAACTTAATTAATTCTCCAAAGAAAAATAAATGACTTCTAATGCAATAATAACAAAATCTATCGTAACTTAGCCAAGCTACTCTACCTTATTCTTGCAGCATTTACAGTCCGAATACGTTTCCCTTCTGCTCAGCTTAATGTGCTTTCTGTTCCATGCCTCTCAGGTGGCGATAGCAACTCGCTAACGCTCCCGTTAACCCCAGCAGTCCACCAGCAAAAATCAATGAAAGAACCAGAGTGAAATCAGGGCCCAGAACGTCAAAGCTACTGCCATAAAGGGCCGTCAGTTCCAACACACCAGACATGACTCCCGCCTGTATCAACCAGACCGTCATTAAGGCCAGAACAGCTCCACCCAGACCGTACCAGATTCCCATATACAGAAACGGCAAAGCCACAAAACCATCGGTACCGCCAACCAGCTTGATCACCTGAATCTCGGCACGCCGACTTTCAACACTCAGCCGCACGGTGTTTCCAATGGTTAACACCACCATCACAGCCAGCAGGCTTGACAATAATAGTGCAAATTGTTCAACCAATCCGGTAATCGCATCAAGTCTTTCAACCCATTCCCGGTCCAGTCTAGCTTCTACGACCCCACTTTTGACCTTATATCTCTCCAGCAGTTCACCTAACTTATCCACAGGAAAGCTAGACCTTGGTTCCAACTCAAGAACAGCCGGCAAAGGATTGAAACCAAGTGCATCAAATACTCCGCTTAGTTGCGCCTTTTCCTGAAACTCTCTAAGCCCTTCGCCTGGAGAGATGAAGGTGAAACCGGCTATATCTTGATCGTCTCTGGCCTGGTTACGAAGGACTCGAACCTGCTTTTCAGCGAGCCCTGTTTCCAAATAGAGAGAAATCCTTGGCTGACCTTCCCAGCCATGCCCCAGCACCTGAAGATTGATCACAATAAGGTAAAGGAGCGCAGGCAAGGCAAAAGCCACACCAATCATCAGGCAATTAAGAAAGGAGGCAAAAGGCTTGCTCAGTATATTTTTAAACGCCTCAACGGCCACTTGTTGATGCAGGTTTTTCAAATACCCCATGGAGTGTTTGCTGGCTCTGGCAGCTCCCCGTTCCGACTCTTCTCGAGGCGCCACTTGCTCTGTATTTTTCTTGTTAATTTTTTTTCTGGAAAACATGATCAGATCCCCTCCTGACCATTAATCAGCCGACCTTTATTCAAAGTCAGTACTCTGCGCTGCATTCGAGCGATAAGAGCAAGATCGTGACTGGCAATCAGAACCGATACGCCCACCTGGTTAAAGTTTTCAAACAGTTTCATAATTTCCGACGAAAGCTTGGGATCAAGATTACCGGTTGGCTCATCAGCGAGGATTAATGGAGGACGATTAACCACAGCCCGAGCCAGACCGACTCGCTGCTGTTCACCACCAGAGAGTTCCAACGGTAGATTTTTCTCACGATCCAAAAGCCCCACCATATCCAGCGCAGCTCTTACACGACCGGCACTTTCTTGCTTCGAATAACCCGCAATGATCAAAGGCAATGCAACATTATCAAAGATGGTACGGTCATGGAGTAGCTGGTGATCCTGAAACACCACACCAACATTGCGCCTAAAATAGGGAATCTGCCCTCTGCTCAACTTGGCTGTATCGTGGCCACCAACCGCAACAGAACCGGAAGTAGGTCTCTCCATGAGCATTATCAGCTTCAGAAGAGTACTTTTACCGGCACCGGAATGGCCAGTAAGAAAAGCAATCTCACCCCGTTCCAGATGAAAATCAACCTGGTCTAAGCCAACATGGCCACCGGGGTAACGCTTGGTGACATTATCAAAATGTATCATTCATCAAAGCGCTTATTGGGCGTTCCCTGCTTTGTCCCTATAGTTACCGCTATATAAGTCAACCAGCTATGAAAACACCGTTCATCAAAAAAGGGAGGAGGTTATGACCACCTCCCTTACCGTTACATCAATACCGTCATATTAACCGCTTAGGGATCGATCGGATCGATCGGATCGAACAATGCTTCTACAAACTCTTCTGCATTAAAAGGCCTTAAATCTTCGACCTGCTCACCCACACCCAGGAAGCGAATAGGCAGCTTCATCTGTTTCGACAGAGCAAAGATCACACCACCTTTGGCGGTGCCATCCAGCTTGGTCAAAGCCAAACCGGTCAAGTTAACAGACTCATGGAAGACTTTTGCCTGATTCAATGCATTCTGACCGGTACCCGCATCCAGCACCAACAGAACTTCATGAGGGGCTGAATCATCGAGCTTGCCAAGTACACGCTTAACCTTGCGCAGCTCTTCCATTAAGTGATCTTTGTTATGAAGGCGGCCTGCAGTGTCCGCAATCAGAACATCAGCGCCTCGGGCTTTGGCTGCTTCAAACGCATCATAAAGAACAGAGGCACTATCAGCTCCGGTATGCTGAGCAATGACCGGAATATTATTACGCTCACCCCAAACCTGAAGCTGTTCAACTGCGGCGGCACGGAAAGTATCACCCGCGGCCAGCATTACCTTTTTACCTTCACACTGAAGCTTACGAGCTACCTTGCCAATAGTCGTAGTTTTACCCACACCATTTACGCCCACCACCAAAATTACAAAAGGCGACTTGCGCTCACCAATCACCAGAGGCACGTTGGCTGGCTCAAGAATATCTCTCAACTCTGACTTCAAGGCATTGATCAGGGCTTCAGCATCATCCAGTTCTTTACGACGAACCTTTTTAGTCAGGCTTGCGATAATATCGTTGCTCGCTTCGATACCGATATCTGCCATGATCAGCTGGGTTTCCAGCTCTTCAAGCAGATCTTCATCGATCTCTTTCTTACCCACGAAAATATCAGCAACACCGTCAACAAAAGCGTTACGAGTCTTGTTCAGGCCTCGCTTCATTCGAGAAAAGAAACCCACTTTCTCTTCCTGAGACACTTCTGCAATAACAACAGGAACTTCCGGCTCTGGCTCTGGCTCTGGCTCTGGCTCTGGCTCTGGCTCTGGCTCTGGCTCTGGCTCTGGCTCTGGCTCTGGCTCTGGCTCTGGCTCTGGCTCTGGCTCTGGCTCTGGCTCTTCCTCTCCCTCTTGCACCGGCGCTCCCGCTTGCGCTTCCACCTCTACTCGCCCTCCCTTTGCTACCTCCTCCTCCTGTCCAACGCCTACGTCAATTCTTACATCCTAT
>SIHQ01000079.1 GCA_004762125.1 Oceanospirillales bacterium
TTTAAGGTTCGTCTGAAATGGTACGCTAGAAAGTACGGAAAGCATGTAGTTGACTGTAATGAAGCGTACACATCAAAAACGCGGACGTGGGATGGCACGATTAATAATCGGCTTGGCTCATCTAAAATAGTAAAAGGCGAGGGTTTTGTTGTTGACCGTGACATTAACGGTGCGAGAAACGTCTTCCTTAAAAGTTTAACAAGGCAACTTGAGCCTTAATCATAACAACGAATGTTGCGTTCGTTGCGATTTTAATCAAGAGTTTCCCAGTCCAGTAAATGTCTGGCAGCAAATAGATTCTCTGTATCTGGAACACAAACAAGAGGGGGTTAAGGAAGAGGCTTTTTATGAACGACAGGAAAAATCGTACTGAAGCACGTTTAGCCAAGGATCCAGATTATGTTGTAAAAATCAGGACTTACACCGGCAAGGAAACGTATCTGGATCAGATAGTCACTAGTCTGATCACTGTACTGAGTGTTTTTTTTCTGGCCGTGGTCATCGCTGTACCTCTGGGTATAACCGTTGGACTCAGTAAAACCCTGAATAATGCGATTAATCCGGTTATCCAGATATTTAAACTCGTATCACCTCTAGCTTGGTTACCATGGTGGTCAGTTCTGTGTAGTCAGCAATGATCCGCTGGTGGCTAAGTCCTTTGTTAATTCCTTGATCACCGTCACCCTGTGTTGCTTGTGGCCCATGGTGATCATTACATCACTGGGGATTAGAAGTGTTGAGAAAAATCTGGTTAACGTCAGTCAGGTATTGAGCTTATCTGCTTTGGCGCATATAAGGAAAATAGTCCTGCCTTCGGTGATTCCTATGATCTTTACCGGTATGCGATTGTCACTGGGTGTTGCCTGGATGGCAGGGAAGTTACTTCTCCAGGGCCTGAGAGAGTTGTCGTCTTTCAGAACCATTCACTGTTTCCTTGGTTAACGGCTTACCAGAATGTTGAGCTAGCGGTTGATCAAGTGTTTGGCGGATGCTTTAACGAGAGCCCATATGCAGGATACTCTTATGGAGATTCAGCAAGAGTTAAATAACACCGTCATTATGATTACTCACGATGTAGACGAAGCCGTTCTGCTATCCGATCGAATTGTCATGATGACCAATGGACCGGAAGCCACCATTGGAGAAATTCTCGATATTGATCTTCAAAGGCCAAGAAACAGGGTTGAGTTTGCCAGTGATGCTGAATATGCCCGCTTGAGAACAGAGGTTCTTAAATTCCTCTATGAAAAACAGAGAAAGATGGAGCCTCTGGTCAACCGTAAAAACAGACAAATACACAGTAAGGAAGTTCAAGCTGCCTGAGCCGTGGGGCAGCTATTAAGTCGTTAATTGTTCCCGGTTGGAAAGGAGTGGCCTTCTGGCTGCTCCCCATAAGCTAAAGACCAATGAGCGTGACGCAGCAGCCAGCGATTGGTTGACTGTTCACCATAAAGAGTGGTTCTCACTGTAAGGTCATGGAGCGTATCGGAATTGTTCATCCGGAACAGGACTTGCCAGTTTGCTACCAGTACCCCTGAATGCTCTGTAGCGAGGATTCTATGTTCCTTCATGGTGAGTTTTATGTCAGACACTTCGCTATAGTCGCGCTCAAGCTGTGTTTTTAAGTCAGGCAGAGAGAAGCCTTCTTCATCTTTTCCTGTGCCCCAGAAGTGAACAGATTTTTCCTTATGAAACAGTGACACGATGCAAACAGCCTCCTTTTTGTGGTGATGCTGCATGTAGGCGTGTGCAAGAGTGAGCAGTGGGTGCTTGTTCATATAAGTTCTGATAATAGTGAAGGATGACTCGGTTTACGCCTTACCCTCATGAGGCAGCATTATCAGATTAGAAGCGGTTGTAAAAAAATCAAACCCTGCATAAACGGACTAGTACAGATATGGCATTTTGATTGTATATAGGTCTTATAAAGTGCCAGACAGACAGAATCGATACTGGCGAGTTTTTACCCGTCGAGAAGAATAAAAGAGAGCAGGCTGAAAACTATGAAAATTCTGGTGGTAGGTGGAACAGGTTTTGCTGGTGGTTATACAGCTGATTTTCTCCAGAAGCAGGGACATGATGTCACTATCATGGGGCGCAGTAAGCCAGCCAGTACCTCTATGTTGGGTGACCTGAGGTTTGTTGCAGGAAACTACATAGAAGAATCTTTCGATGACGGTCGCCTGGAAGGGTACGACTGGATGGTTTTTGCCGCCGGTAATGACATTACCAAAATGCCCTGGGACGGATCTGTCACTCCAGAAGATTTCTTCCAGCGTAGCAACAGCGAAGCCATTCCACGATTTTTCAAATACGCCAAAGCAGCAGGCATTAAACGTGTTGCTTATCTGGGTACTTTCTACCCTCAAGTTGCTCCTCAGCAGATTGATGTGGACCCATACGTTAAGTCACGTTTTATTGCTGATGAAGCGATCCGTGCCATGAGTTCTCCCGATTTTAATGTCTGCAGCCTTAACGCCCCGTTTATTCTGGGTCAGATTCCCGGCTTTGATGTTGCTCATATCACGGCTATGGCTCACTACGCCAAGGGCAATCTTACTGAGCTGCCTGTGTTTGCCCCTAAAGGTGGCACCAACCATATTACAGTTCATTCTGTAGCTCAGGCTATTCAGGGAGGGCTCGAACGTGGTGAATCCGGTAAGGCTTATCTGATTGGTGATGCCAACCTGAGCTGGAAAGAATATATGGAAAAATGGTTCAGCCGTGCAGGCAATGCGCAGGAAATTAACGTGAGTGAAGACGATCACCCACTGCTGCCTAATATGATTATGTATGCCGGTGTTGGCGCAACGGTCAGCTATGAGCCACCTGCAGAAGAAACAGCACTTCTGGGTTACGACAGAGGCGTGTTATTTGCAATGATTGATGAAGTTATTGCCTCGGTTGGCTAATGACTTGCTACCTGTTGGTTACACTCTGCCAGCTCCTGGTAGAGTGCTGACTGGTGCTTGCTCACTGCTCCCAGATACCACTGATTTATGCTCTTCTGTGGCAATCTAGAGTCCTCCTCAGGCAATGTAATTCTGCCAGGACGCTAGCAGTTGTTTGAAATCATCCAATCCACACTGGCTAAAAGACTCCGAGTCGTAATAATCGAGGTCTTCATTGAGATCGTCCATCATTTCTGTCGCCATCAGTTTTGCTTTTACTTCCGCACTATCTCTTGTCAGTAGTAGGTTGTAATCAACACCTTCCAGTAAAAATTCCAGCCTTTTATGATCTTCCAACTCGCTGATAACAGTCTCTAACTGGTTCATGAGAGCCGTATTCTGCTTTAGCTCTTCATTCAGCCAACAGCCTAGAGCCTCATGGCCTGTAGATAATTGAGAAACAGGATTGCCAAGATAATCTTTTTTAAACCGATATTCCATAATGATGCCCTGAAAAAGGTGCCTATTGTAGGCAAACCAGTGGAAGAGGCCATAAGGATTTACGACGAATATTTTAATAGGCAGGGCTGTTGTGAGCCCGATTTGTGAATTTTTAAGGAAACAGGTACTGAAAATATGTTTAAGATGACCCCGATAGCGGGTGTTCTGCGTTCGGTATCGCTTGATGATAGCGTAACTGATTGGGCTTCATCAGCAAAAATTATGGGTAAACAGGTATCCATAGAGAGTGGCTATAGCTCTTTGGGCAACAGTTCAGAGAGCCTCAACGAAAAGCATAATCCTGAGAATTTCAAACTTTTGGGAGAGAGAGACGCCAGTATCAGTTCAGGGCAAGCGATGGTTGGGTTTTTGACAAGAAGCCAGTCAGCAGAGTTTTCGGCATATGAATACGATTATGGTGAAATCGGGGAGCTGGAGCAAAATTCTGCGACGTTATCGGATGAGGAGCTGGATGTTGAATCGAATGTTGAAGACTGGGAAGGGTTTGAATTTGACAGAGGTTCGGAATCTACTGAAGGCACAGTTCTGGAACGTTGGGGATCTATACCGGATAAAAAGAACGCAGTGAGCAAGTTCATTGATGAAGGTGATTTTGATAACGCCCAATTATCAAAAGCCATATGTGAAGCGGATGATTGGAGTGATGACGAGAACGATATCTCTGTTTATTCAAGCTCTGAAGGTAGGGATAAATTCAGCCTTGATGAGTCAGAGTTAGACCGTGATAGTGATCTGGACAGCATTAGTGATGCGAGTTCAGACATTGCTGATTTTGACGGCGAGCTGGAAGAGGAGAGTAATGAACGGCAGGTACAGGAGTGGACAGACAAAAAGACAGGAAGGGTTTGGGTTGAGCGGATGAAGTCCATCGAAAAGGGTGAGAAAGGAAAGGAGTCTTTTGAAGAAGAAAAGAGAGCGTTTATTGAAGAAGCCAAGAAAGAATTCGATTTTCTGGTAAAAATTGACCATCCCAATCTGGTAAAAATGCTGGGAGCCGAGATTCAGGATTATGACAATGTGTTGGAGTCAGTCATTGCAATGGAGGACGCTGGAACGCCTCTAGTAGATGTTGTAAAAAGCTTGGCAAAAGAAGAGCAGGTAAGTGTACTAGTCAAGAGTGTCACGGACATGATGGATGGTCTTATTTACTTACATGGGGAAAATATCCTGCACCGTGACATCAAGCCAGATAACCTGCTTGTAGATTCCAGGAATAAAAAGCTGACTATTATTGATTTGGGATTAGCTGAAGACTGTTCAGAAGGTTTTCCATCGAATGATACCGGGTCTTCCATGTACGCAGCACCTGAAGCAAAAAATGAACAGTTACAGAGTTTTAAATCAGATATATACGCAGCAGGTCGATCGATTCTTGAGGTAATGTTAGATATAGGAACTGTGGATCTGGGGTGGTTGCGACAGAAAAAAGATCAGAATGACCCTCCTGTCATTCATGATGACTGTAAGGATGATCTAAGGGTTATCAGTCTGTTAGAAAAAGTAAGCCAAATGATAAATACAGATCCTGATGAGAGACCGAATGCTAAGCAAATTAGAGCCCTGTTTAAAGATGAATAGCTAGTTAGAACCAAGCCTAATCTGTACTTCAAGGCAATAAGGTGAAAGCATTTGGCAAATTTTTTAGGGCCATCTGACTATTTAATAGAGTCATCTTACAGAATGGCTATTGAGCAAAAGCTTGCCCTCAATAGGAATGAAAGTACTAGCTGCATTGATCAGCGTATTCGACGTTAAAGTCGGTACACCATAAACTTCTACTCTCTTATGTTTATCAACTCGAAGCTTGTTTGCGAGAAGGTCAAAATCACCATCACCTGAAACCAAAACCACTGTATCCGCCAGTTCTCCATACTCAAGAGCGTCTATTGTAATTCCAACATCCCAGTCACCCTTTGCAGAACCATCCGCTCGCTGTATGAAGGGCTTTAACTTAACTTCAAACCCTATTGCTCTCAGGATATTTTGAAACTCTTGCTGTTTTTTATCACCTCTGTCTGTTGCATAGGCAATGGCTTTCACTACTTCTTTTCCACCGGTGGCTTCTCGCCAAAACGTGTTGTAATCAAAATTCTGTCTATAACTCTGTCTTGTTGTGTAATAGACGTTTTGTACATCTACAAATAGAGCTACTTTTTCCATAGAAAAATACCGTATCGCTTTGATGGCTAATTATTGTAGATGAAGCAGTATACCCTCCCCGATAAAATAGAAGCGAATTGCCTTTCGATTATCGAGGTTAATCAGGTGATTTTTTAACTATATGAACAGTTTAGAATTGAAAATAAAACCCTTTCTTACTAACGAAAGGCGCTCTGAAATCATTACCCATGAAATAATAGACCCCCTGTTTTTCGTCACTGACTATTTTGTAGCATCCCCAGCCACTACCAAAATCAGAGCAATAACTTATTGCCTTCTACTTTCCATTGACCTTCTGAAGGTTTTTTGTCATCTTCACCAGCCCAAAGTGTAAGACCTGACTTGGAAAAATACTGAATGGTTTTCTTTTGGTAATGAACGCCATTAATTGTATTGTCAGTCAATAGTTTTTCTATTGCCGATTGGTCCAGCTCTACTTCTGAGGCAAAACAGTTAATTGCTACTGTAGATATAGCAGCGGCAATCCATGTTGTTTTTTTAATGCTTCATGTCAACGCAAGAATAACTGTTTTTCTATCACTGCAATAATCCTTATTAGACGTAGTGACTGAACAACGTCTAATAAGGATTATTTTGTAAATTATTATATTAGAGCTAATAAATAGAAATTCTTATCATTTTATTTTCTCAAGATCACTAATATCAACCAAATCCCAGCCTTGGCCCTGGTTGCGGAAAAGCCGTTTGTCTTTATTCGGATAGTCAGCAACGTCATGAGCCAATCTCTGACCTACAACGATGCATTTTAGAGTGCTGCTTCCCGTGTTTTTCATAGTGTGCGGTAAACCACACGCTCTATAACCAATGAAATCACCCTGCGATACTGAGCTAATCTCTGTGCCGATTGTCACTTCGGCTTCACCTTCAAGAATGTAAACACATTCATCTTCGAATTTATGAACGTGGTATTCAGTAGATTCATTATCAGGTTTAATTTCAACAAGATGGAAGCCGAATCCTGAAATACCCGTAAGATCTCCCAACGACTTGCCTGTGCGAACTGCATTAGGGTTCAGGAAATGAGTTTTCTTCTCCCCTTCCATCTGTTCAATTTCATTCTGAGTGACAACGTATTTACTCATATCGATCCTTATTGCTCTAATACTGATTTTGGTTGATACACTATATTTTATTATGTAGCTTTTACCGGTGTGGTTTTCTGCTTTGCTACGTATTTATTCTTAAGCCGTATTTGAGTTCATCCTGATCAGGGACTTCAAATCTCGGTTCCATAAAATTAAACATCATGTCGGTAACTTCGAAGGCATAGACATCCGATTTTTTTTCGATATTTCTCTTGTTTACACGTCGTTTGCGAACATCCTTTGCTGCATCCAGGTAGTGTATCTCAGCGTTAATGCCCATTTTTTCGGCGCGTTTTGAAAATAGATCTCTTTGCTCTTTTGTCGTAAAGCCAAGATCCAAAACTACATTTCCATTGATGCCGAGAATTTGCTCACTAACCTGCCATATTTGTTCATAGCATCGATTGACTCTTTCGATCATCCACGAGTAATCAAGTGATGTCATGTCTTGGGCGAATAGCGTTTGCATCCATGGGTCTATAGAAAATCGAATGCCTTCTACATCTTTAGACAGCGACAATGAATAAGTGGTTTTTCCTACACCTGTAGGACCACAAACAAGAACGAGTCTTGCCATTTTATCTAGTACCTCTAGTTATTGTTAACGTTTAACCAGTCGACAAAAGTCAGAACGTATAAATTTGGATCAAAGTATTTGTTCGAAGTAGATCTGTATGGATCTTATTGAATAGTCTTTATACTTTTGATGATCCAGAATTCGGTTTAAGGGCCAAGTAAAGTAATGGTCCTATTGATACAAAAACAAGCGTTAGCAGTGCAAATGGAAAGAAATATATAAATGACTTATTTGATTTCCTACAATCTTGATACATCCAGACAATAGCCAGAAACGCCATAATATAGAGATCGAAGACGACTTGTGCTGTATCCGGGCTGGAAATCAGCTGGTAGCCAAAACTCAATAGTGATTGATGAGCTATCGACATCGTATAAGCCGTGTAGCTACTGAATAGAACCAATAATGCGATTGATACTGCTCGAAATTTCATACCAAATCTCCCGTGGTGGATGGCTACACAGATTTTTTATGATCTACATACTCTCTGGCACAATGACTGGAAGGTCAGTACACCCATAATCCAAACCGAATTGGCTTAAAATACATGTAAGCTGACCTCTATGATGAGTCTGGTGATTGAAGATGTGTTGAAGGAACTCTCCTACAGTTCTTTCTATGACGTACCCTTCGGTTGTCGTGTATTTAACGATTTTTATGAAATCAGCGGATGTAAAAGTTTCAGTAATTTTCAGGTAAAGAGAATCAACGACATTCCTTATTATCTGGATCTCACTAATGGTCGACGAAAAAGTATCGTTAACCGACTTGGCTGTAGGGAGTTTTTCCAATACGGAGTGTTCAATTACTACGAAATTATTAGCGACTAACCGTTGAAGCATGATGAGATCACCAAATAAAATGTGATTCCAATGAGCTGCTACGGTTGGAAAAAAAGAGTGTGTTTCCTGATGCAATTGATCATAAGACAACTCTTTGCACACCTTCAATAACTGCTTATTCATTCGCTGGTTGTACAGCGCTAATGCTTTAAAGTTTGAAGATAAATCCATGTAACCTCAAAAATACATGATGGAGATTGATGTTATTGCAGCAATTCCCCAACGTTGATTTTTAACCTGATGCCGCAAGCGATGTAGAGCAACTGCTATTATTTACTCTCGTAATGTTTTAACGAGTTTTATGCTCAAGTTGCCACAATGCCTGCGTCTCAAAAA
>SIHQ01000007.1 GCA_004762125.1 Oceanospirillales bacterium
AATTGTCTGATAAGTTTTTAAAGAACGTTTCAAGCCAGAAGGACTTGAAGTCGCTAACCGCGTTCAACCTAGTGGTTGGTGCCGATCAGCGAGGCCGCTATATTACCGCGACCGTTTTTGTTGTCAAGTACTGATGTTTCAGAACTTGGCAACTCGTCAAACATCTCTTCCTACTCGAGAAAGAAATCATCGTTCAACGGCGTCGCATTCTACTGCGTTAACTCATCTTGTCAACATCTGCTTTCGCAATAACAAAACAAGCTAGCTGACTCGTTACTTCTTGGCTCCGAATCAGTGGGAATAGATTATGCTTTAAACCGGATCTTAACCATCTCGGTTTACACGTAATTTGCCAGATTGAAGTTTCAGGTGATCAAGGTCTTTAACTCAGTTCGCTTAGCTTAAATAAGTGCCTTGTATAAAACAGGGTTCTCTCTCTAAGAAATACCTTGAAGAGGGTGCGCCTCTGTTCATTCACTTTGGTTTGCTTGTCTACCCTTAGGACAGGGAACTAAGCGGAACCAGTTTCATGGCTGAAGAAATCAAGACTTCAGTTCAGGCAATAGACTACTCAGCGAACTTAGAGCAGTCTGCAGC
This sequence comes from Oceanospirillales bacterium, assembly GCA_004762125.1. Lineage (GTDB taxonomy): Bacteria > Pseudomonadota > Gammaproteobacteria > Pseudomonadales > Endozoicomonadaceae > Endozoicomonas_A. Next base: position 598 of record SIHQ01000007.1, read on the forward strand.
AGCATCTGAAGCCAAAAGAGGAGCTTTCGGACGGACAGTCAGTGCTCTCTCAGATGATGCAACAAAGACCTATCTACCATCAAAAACGCCTCTTTTTGACAATCCTCAACATTTTGAGAAAACTCTTACTGGGCGTTCTGTAAAAAAAACCACATTGCCTCTAGTTCCTGAAACACCCAGAGCCACCATAGCAATAACACCTTTCGAGCAAATGGCTGCTCACCAAATGATCAGCGCCAGTCCAAGCCAGATCAATAGAGCATCTCTTGATTTAGACAATAACCCCTTCCTCCGAGAAGATGGGAAACAACTCAAACGCTCGAAATCACAAGAACCTCCCCCAAGGAGAAGACGCAGCTTTGGCGATATTGCCAAGCAGGTTGCTCAATCAAAAACCATAAGCAAAGCACTCGGCAGTCAAGGTCTCGACAAGCATGTGTTGATAGGAATGGATAAGGTGGCTAGCTATGAAAACCAGGGAATACCAAAGAGCTACCTGCAAGGCTTTCAAAATGTAGCCGAGCAGGAGAACACTATTGTGGCAGTTCGACCTGTTGAACTGATTTGTCGCACCCTTATAGAAGAAGGCTACGAATCAAAAGGGCTCAATATAAAAGGAAAGAGTTCCAACTGGGGTCCAATGGCCGGATTCATTCCGGTAGATCAGTCTTTTAGTAAACTGGCAGATTCACCTGAGAAAATCGCTGCCTCTAATGCCAAGAATCATGATGCTCTTCATGTTACCAAGTCAGCTTCTCAAGAGCAGCTTCACCTTTCTAGTCTCCGTATTAATGAACTTAAAAAACTCGGGATTCTCAAAGAGGAAAAACAGATTGCTCCAGTTGAGGGTTACAAAAAAGCAGAATCATTTCAGGCCCGCTCAAAAGGAGGTGTTACAAAAACCTTTGAAGCTCATCAGCGCAGTGATGGACAGTGGGATATTTTTTCAGGTGCTGATACGGCTCGCGAGAAACTTATGGTTATACCTAAAACAGCAGACTTTGATTTATTGTTCTCTTTTTCCTCTAAAGAATCACTGGATTTAGCCACGACCGACAAGAAACGAGCCTTTGATTCAAAACTTGGTGTTTTATCTGATCGAACAAGAACGGTCATCGATTCGCTCAACACAGAATTTAATCGTGGCGAAGGAAAAAATATGGTTCATCATGGTGCCGATACTGAAAATCCAGTCACCGATATGGACGCTAACCTCCCTTGTACTGTTTTCTTCCCTACCGATATTCGACGATCACTGGGAATCTATCAAGAATCACCTGTACTCATCAAAACAGAAGATGAATTGACCAAGTTATTTCGTGCAATGAGAAGTGCGGGCTTCGATGTTCAAGCAAACCCTTTATGGGATTTGTTGGCTGATGTCGTGAAGGAAGAGTTCAGGGAAAAGCTCAACTACTACGAAAACAAAGGAAGAAGGCATTCAACCTGAGCAGGTTTTCACAGGTATAAAAAAACCCGACAGCCGTCGGGTTTTTTTAATCGTAAAGCAGGATAAACTATCTACCTGTTTCTACGAACGTGCTGCAGGGTACGCAACTTAGCAGCAGCTTCTGCCAGTTGGGATGCCGCACGGGAGTAATCAAACTCACCAGTCTGGTTAGACAGCTCTTTTTCAGCCAATCGCTTGGCTTCTTTAGCAGCTGCCTCATCCATGTCTTCCGCACGGATAGCCGTATCAGCCAAAACCTTGATCATGTTCGGCTGAACTTCCAGGAAACCACCAGAGATGTAATACACCTCTTCACCGCCGCCTTGCTTAACAATACGGATCGGGCCTGGACTCAGGTCGGTCAGCAGAGGCGCATGACCAGGTGCAATACCCAGATCACCTACAGAGCCAGTGGCAATGATCAATTCCACCAGTCCGGAGAAAATCTCCTGCTCCGCGCTAACGATGTCACAGTGAACTGTAATAGCCATATTGTCACCTCCTATTAAGAAACATGTTCCTTCTATTTATATAGAAGGAACATATTCAGGCATTACATGGATTTAGCTTTCTCAACCGCTTCGTCGATGCCACCTACCATGTAGAACGCCTGCTCAGGCAGGTTGTCATACTCACCAGCCAGAATACCTTTGAAGGCACTGATGGTTTCTTTCAGGGAAACGTACTTACCAGGAGAACCGGTGAATACTTCCGCTACGAAGAATGGCTGAGACAGGAAGCGCTCAATCTTACGCGCACGGGATACAGTCTGCTTATCTTCTTCAGACAGCTCGTCCATACCCAGAATCGCGATGATATCTTTCAGTTCCTTGTAACGCTGCAGTACAGTCTGAACGCCACGAGCTACGTCGTAATGTTCCTGACCGATAACCAGAGGGTCCAACTGACGTGAAGTAGAGTCCAGTGGATCGATCGCAGGGTAAATACCCTTGGAAGCGATATCACGGCTCAGTACAACAGTTGCATCCAAGTGCGAGAAAGTGGTCGCTGGGGATGGATCAGTCAAGTCATCTGCAGGTACGTATACCGCCTGGATAGAAGTAATGGAACCCTGCTTGGTGGAGGTAATACGCTCCTGCAGAACACCCATTTCTTCAGCCAGAGTCGGCTGGTAACCTACTGCAGAAGGCATACGACCCAACAGTGCAGATACTTCGGTTCCCGCCAAGGTGTAACGATAAATATTGTCGATGAACAACAATACGTCACGACCTTCGTCACGGAACTTCTCCGCCATGGTCAAACCAGTCAGCGCTACGCGCAGACGGTTTCCAGGAGGCTCATTCATCTGACCGTAAACCAGAGATACTTTGTCGATTACATTAGAATCGGTCATCTCATGGTAGAAGTCGTTACCCTCACGAGTACGCTCACCTACACCAGCAAACACAGAATAACCGGAGTGCTCAGTCGCAATGTTGCGAATCAGCTCCATCATGTTTACAGTTTTACCAACACCAGCACCACCGAATAAACCAACCTTACCACCCTTAGCAAAAGGTGCTACAAGATCGATTACCTTGATACCGGTTTCCAGCAATTCATTACTGGCTGACTGCTCAGCGTATGAAGGTGGTTTACGGTGAATAGACATGCGCTCTTCTTCACCGATAGGACCCTTTTCATCGATAGGGTTACCCAGCACGTCCATGATACGACCCAGAGTCTTGGTTCCAACTGGAACCTGAATCGGAGCTTTTGTGTTCACTGCTACCAGTCCGCGAGCTACACCTTCGGTGGAACCCATGGCGATAGTACGAACGATACCGTCACCCAGCTGCTGCTGAACTTCCAGTACCAGTTCTTTGCCTTCGACGTTCAGGGCGTCGTAGATCTTAGGGACAGTATCCCTTGGGAATTCGACGTCAATGACGGCGCCGATGATTTGAATAATGCGACCGCTACTCATAGCCTTGCCTTTCCTCTACCCTTTAATCTTTTATACAGCCGCTGCGCCGCTGACGATTTCAGACAGTTCCTGGGTGATCGCAGATTGACGAGCCTTGTTGTATACCAACTGCAGGTCGTCTATTAGATCACCCGCGTTATCAGTCGCACTCTTCATAGCAACCATACGCGCTGCCTGTTCACAGGCATTGTTTTCCACTACTGCCTGAAACACCTGAGATTCGATATAACGAAGCAACAGGCCGTCCAGAAGTTTCTTGGCGTCCGGCTCGTAAATGTAATCCCAGGGCTTGTTCAGTGACTTATCGTCATCAGGCACCAGAGGCAACAACTGCTGAACCTCAGGCTTCTGAGTCATGGTGTTAACAAATTCGTTATGAACCACAAAAAGACGATCAATGTCGCCTGATTCATATTTGTCTAACATGACTTTCACACCACCAATCAAATCAGCAATGCTGGGCGAGTCACCAATACGGGTTGTAGCTGCCACGACGTTTCCGCCGAAGCTTTGAAAAAATGAAACAGCCTTGCTGCCAATTAGGCAGAGATCTACTTCAGCACCCTGCTCTTGCCAATGCTTAGTATTGGCAATGGTTTTTTTGAACAGGTTAATGTTCAGGCCACCACAAAGGCCCCGATCCGTGGAAACGATAATAAAACCAACACGCTTAACAGGACGCTCTGTCATGTAAGTGTGCTTGTACTCTGCTCTGGCGTGGGCAATATGCCCTACCACCTGACGAATACGCTTGGCATAGGGGCTGCTGGTTTCCCTGCGCTCCTGAGCTTTGCGCATCTTGCTCGCCGCCACCATTTCCATGGCGCTGGTGATCTTCTGCGTACTTGTAATGGACGCTATCTGCGTCCTGATCTCTTTTGCGCCTGCCATTGTGATTCCTCAGCTACCTGTTAACGGATGCCCAGGCGGACAACCGATAACAAATAAGCCTGTCTTACCAGGACTGGGTGGCCTTGAACTTCTCAATGGCCTCTTTAATGCCAGCTTCGATCTCGTCGCTGTAATCGCCCTTCTCGTTGATACGAGCTATAAGGTCGGCAAACTCAGAGTTAATAAAGCTCAGCAGAGCGGCTTCAAAGTCCAGGATCTTGTTCAGAGCAACGTCCTTCAGATAGCCTTTTTCAGCGGCGTAAATAACTACACCCATATCGGCTACTGACATTGGAGCGTATTGCTTCTGCTTCATCAGTTCGGTAACACGCTGACCGTGTTCCAGCTGGTTACGGGTCGCTGCGTCCAGGTCAGAAGCAAACTGAGCAAACGCTTGCAGTTCACGATACTGAGCCAGAGCAAGACGAATACCACCACCCAGCTTTTTAATGATCTTGGTCTGGGCTGCACCACCTACACGGGATACAGATACACCAGCGTTCATTGCAGGACGAATACCTGCGTTAAACAAATCGGTTTCCAGGAAGATCTGACCGTCAGTAATAGAGATTACGTTGGTCGGTACGAATGCAGATACGTCACCACCCTGGGTTTCAATGATTGGCAGAGCAGTCAGAGAACCTGTCTGGCCTTTCACTGCACCATTAGTGATTTTTTCTACATGCTCAGCATTTACGCGAGCCGCTCGCTCCAGCAGACGGGAGTGCAAGTAGAAAACATCACCAGGGTACGCTTCACGACCCGGTGGACGACGCAGCAACAGGGAGATCTGACGGTAAGCCCAAGCTTGCTTGGTCAAATCGTCATATACGATCAAGGCATCTTCACCAAGATCGCGGAAGTATTCGCCCATGGTACAACCACCGAACGGAGCCAGGAATTGCATCGCTGCAGGATCTGAAGCACCAGCGGCTACTACGATGGTGTGTTCCATCGCGCCATGTTCTTCCAGTTTGCGTACTACGCTAGCAATAGAAGACTGCTTCTGACCAATAGCCACATAGACACACTTGATGCCAGTGCCTTTCTGGTTAATGATCGCGTCGATAGCAACAGCGGTCTTACCAGTCTGACGGTCACCAATGATCAGCTCTCGCTGGCCACGACCTACAGGTACCATTGCATCGATAGCCTTGTAACCAGTCTGAATCGGTTGATCTACACCTTGACGAGCAATTACGCCCGGTGCGACTTTTTCGATCGGAGAGGTTTCGGTCGTTTCGAGTGGACCTTTTCCATCGATAGGGTTACCCAGAGCGTCAACAACACGGCCCAGCAACTGCCTACCAACTGGTACTTCAAGAATTCGTCCGGTGCATTGTACGGTCTGGCCTTCAGCCAGATCACCACAGTCACCTAAAACAACAGCGCCGACGGAGTCTTGCTCCAGGTTCAACGCCATACCGTATACATTGCCAGGGAATTTAATCATTTCCCCGTACATTACGTCAGCAAGACCGTGTATACGTACAATACCGTCAGATACACTGACGATTGTGCCCTCATTGCGGGCCTCACTGGACACCTCAAGCTGCTCAATGCGGCTTTTGATGATGTCACTGACCTCGGAAGGATTCAGTTGCATAGCTTACCTGCCAAATCTTTAACTATGAAATCATCGCATCAGATAGCTGGTTCAATCGTGCGCGTACGGAGCTGTCTATAACCAAATCTCCGGCTTTCACGATGATGCCACCGATTAAGTAGCTGTCTATCTGCGTATGCATTCGTATTGAGCGACCAAGACGTTTCTCAACTTGCTTGGTAATTTTCTGCTGCTGATCTTCGTTCAACTGATAAGCAGAAATCACCTCAACATCCTGATAACTCTGATCTTGAGCCTTCATCTGTTCGAAGAGAACTTCGATGTAGGGCAGCAGTGAGATCCGTTTTTTGTTCACCAGAATTCGAATGTAGTTTTCAAATTCAGCGGTCAGGCTGCCTTCACACAGTTTGATAAAAGCGTTTGTCTTGCTGTCACCACTGGTGGCTGGGTTGTTTAAAAACTCAGCTACGGACTTATGCGAAGAAACAGCTGCAGATAAAGTTAGCATTAGAGACCACTCATTGAGCTGGTTTTTCTCTTTTGCTAATTGAAAGGCTGCCTTGGCATAAGGGCGGGCACAGGTGGTTAATTCCATGGTCTTCCCCTTTTAGAGATCCGCAACCAGGTCATCAACCAGACGGCTGTTCGCAGATTCATCCAGGTTTTTACCTAGAATACGCTCAGCACCAGCCACAGCCAGTACGGCTACCTGGGAACGCAGAGCTTCACGTGCTCTGTTAGCTTCCTGCTCAATTTCAGCTTGAGCAGCAACCAATATACGCTCAGCTTCCTGACGAGCCTGTTCTTTGGCTTCATCAACAATCTGAGTGGCGCGTTTGTTGGCCAACTCAATAATACCCTGAGCTTCGATACGGGCTTCACGCAGCTGTTTACCAGAGCGATCCTGAGCCAGTCTCAAATCCTTTTGACCGCGTGCTGCAGCTTCAAGTCCGTCAGCAATTTGTTTTTTGCGGTCGTTCAGGGCCTGCATGATCGGTGGCCATACGTACTTCATGCAGAACCAGACAAATACAGCAAACGCTATACTCTGGCCAATGATCGTCGCATTAATATTCATACGAACTCCACATGCTCCAGTTACTTGTTCTTAAACCTGTCAGCCCATAACGGCTAAAAAAGTCAGGTTTTTTTTCGGCTTTTTTTTCTTTAGTAGTAATATCGAAACCGGAAGCCCTTGAGGGTCATCCGGCCTTACTGCAACCATCCAAAAGCCGGACACTAACTGCAGCTATTACTGAACCAGTGCTACGAACGGGTTAGCGAAGGTAAAGAACAGTGCAATACCTACAGCAATCATTGGTACCGCATCAAGCAGGCCCGCTACGATAAACATTTTGGTTTGCAACATAGGTGCAGTTTCTGGCTGACGGGCAACGCCTTCCAAAAATTTACCGCCTAACAGGCCAAAGCCTATTGCTGTTGCCAGTGCTGCCAGGCCCAGCATTACTGCTACGCCAATTACAGTCAGACCAACTACTAGTTCCATATTTCCTCCCGACTTATACGCGTCGTGTGATGGTGTGATAAAAAAGTTATAAAATTTATTTACAGATTTAGTGATCTTCGTGAGCCATGCTCATATAAACAATGCTCAAGGTCATAAAGATATAAGCCTGCAGGGTAATGACCAGAATATGGAACACCGCCCAACCAAAGTGTAATGGCAACTGCATATACCCGATCATAGCGATCAAAATAAACAGCAGCTCACCTGCGTACATGTTACCAAACAATCGCAGAGCCAAAGAGATAGGTTTGGCGATCAGGGTAACGAATTCCAGCAGGAAGTTGAACGGAATCAACAGAGCCTGAACTACTTTGTTAGGAGTATTGAATGGATGCAAGGTCAGTTCACCTACAAAACCACCAATACCTTTCACTTTGATCGAGTAAAAGATAATCAGAGCGAAGATGCTCAGGGACAAACCCAGGGCAATGTTTGGATCAGTACTTGGTACAATCTTCATGTATGGAATGCCGACGGCGGATGCCAGACCTGGAATCCAGTCAACTGGCACAAGATCCATCAGGTTCATCATGAAGACCCAACAGAAAATAGTCAGAGCCAGTGGCGCAATTAACGGGGTTCTGCCGTGAAAGCTATCTTTCACGCTACTTTCCACAAATTCAACGATCATTTCGACAAAATTTTGCATACCGCCAGGAACGCCTTTTTCCATGCGCTTGGCGACTATGCGAAACACAGACAGAAAAAGAACGCCCATTAAAACAGACCAGAACAAGCTGTCGACATGTAACGCCCAAAACCCCATATGACTGGCTTCAGCCGCATTTTGTGCGAACGTCCAAGTGTCAGCCTGCAGTGCTCCCATCACATTACCGTGAGCGTCGATACGCTCAAAACCTGCAGGTAGCTTACCGTAAGTAAGGTTCTGCAGGTGGTGTCCTATATATTCAGATGCAGTATTCGCCATGGATTTTCCCGTACACCATCATTATCTAATCTTTTCCCAGTTAACTCGTTCAACGTCGTCTAATAATCAGCGGTGTGAACCAGTTTACTGCCTGAATCAAAACAAATGTGCTGAAGAGCGGCAGTGGTTTCACTGTCGGTATCAACGTAAAAATCAGAGTGAATGAAAGTACAGTCAAACCAAACTTTCCTGCCTCACCCTGATAAAATGACTTAGCTATTTTTTGTGCTGATCTGGCGCCATGATAACGAAAGGCAGACCAAACCAGAAAAGCATTTGGAACACTACATGCCAAGCCGCCCATAAGAGCTGATATTGCCTCTGAAGTACCAAAAGGTAAAACCATTAGCGCAAGACACAATGTAGCTAACAACTGAGCAACTACAACCCGATACATCTTCGGTTGCTGAAGATGGGGATATTGTGCCTGGTTTCTCGAGGTAAACATTGTACTTCGTTACTCTTTACGTCCTGACTTCAGACTTTGAGAACAGCTATCACTACCTTGAGAGATTGGCTGCTTCTTTATCATCAGCCCTTGAGAAACCAGTTCGCATTATATCTTGAGTGTTCTATAAACAAATGACGACCCAACAAGACTTCACACGAATGACAATTTTGAAACTTTTTTCACTCATTCCAGCGCGCGCAAGTATACAAGCGACTTGTACTTACGTTCAACTAATATATTAAGCGACTTGGATTAACTATTGATCCAAGTCGTTGCAATTATAACCGGAAACCTGATAGGCCGTTACTATGGTTGGGGATTTCACCCTCCCAACCAAGAATAAAATCCGACAGTTTTTGTACAACACCACTCTTATACCTCCTTTTATTATGGAGTAGATAAAAGTATCGCTTCAGAAGTAACTCTTTCACGTGAATTGTTGAGATCAATCCCGCCGCTTTTGCACGCCATATTGCCAAGTGTGATATACACCCTATACCCAACCCAGCCATTACAGCCTGCTTGACTGCTTCAGCCCGATTAAGGCTCATTAGTATACTGGGAGGCGTCTTTAAGCTGACTGCCAGAACCTCATAAAACAAAGCTATAGTTCCAGATCCTCGTTCACAAAGAATCCAGTGTTCAGTTGCCAGTTCTTCAAACTCAACTGTTTGGCCTGAAAGAGAATGCTCAGGACTGCAAATAATGACTACCCCATCTTCTCTCCAAGCAGTGGCCTCAATATCCGAATGCAAACAGCTACCTTCAACAACAGCTAGATCGACCTCCATAGAAAGTAGACGCTGTTCGATATTTCTGGAATTATCAATCTGCATTTCCGTACGAATGTTTGGACAGGTTTTCTTGAAGCCTCCTATTATGTGAGGCATCAAATTATTCCCAATCGTTGAGCTAGCACAGATTCTCACGGTTCCCTACTCATAACAACCACCATCCATAAACTGATTTTCTATCTCTCCAGCTCGATCGACCAGCTCTGTAGCCATAGGCAATAAAGTTCTACCAGCGTCGTTCAATGTCATAGACGCACCTGAATAAAGATCGAACAAAAGGCCTAAATGCTTTTCCAGCTCAGAAAGCGCCATACTAACAGCCGGTTGCAAGATATAGAGCGATTCTGCTGCAGTTACTTTGAGCAACAGCGCGGAATGTCGCAAGATGATATGCATCGACTTATATAACTCCGCGATCGCACGTTATCTGTGATAAACCATAGTCTCAATAGGTACAACTATACCTTATACTTCTATATTAACTTATTGATTATTCAATGTTTTTATTTCAGGTTATGATCAGAGCAGTAGACTGCTTGCCGGAGAACGGAGGCACTGATGATTGATATAATACAGACTCAAGCAAAGGTAAAATAAGCAACCCGATCAATAAATGGATTGAATTGAAGAAAATCAATAATGCCATGCAGTTGGTTTTACTTGCTCAAAAACAAGCAAAGGCAAACAACCTTTTGGCGACTTGAATAACTTTTTCCATGAAGCTAAAAAACAGATCAAATAACTGACAGCCATTCTTTCTGGTTGCACTCTACCGTCCTTTTACACCACTCATCTAATCACACCTCGTTTATCAAACCTGCCATTAACTAATTAGCCAAACTTCTAGAAAGTATTCATATATCGATGGTATTCGTATGCAACCTTCAGGAAATATAACGTCGGGCACTTATCTATTTACAAGGTCAAACTCTTTTAAGGCAGCAAAGCTGGCTTATAAAACAGAGCTCGCTAAACAAACAGCTACGGGCTCAAAATCCAGTGCAATAATAGCTCTAAAACAGGCTATTAATGCTTTTAAATACCGCCGAGTATCTATTCCAGATTTACTGCGAGTAGGCACTATCGAACAACATACAGAGATTAAAAATCTTGTAACTGTCTACACCGGTAAGCATATTTGCAGGAGAAAATTATCTCCATTTGAGCTGCCTGAAGATTGGAAATGGAGTCATGGCAGTGCCAAGAATTTAACCAGACAAGTAGTGCTTCGTCACTGGTCTAGCCCTCACCTGAAAGACAGTAGTATCCATACCGCTTTATCAATGAAAGATCAGAAAAGTAATGATTACTCAGCCTGGGCGCCTGATTGCACTCCTAAAGATGATGCCTGGGTTGTATCGACTAACAAACGTAAGCGGAAGATTGGACAATTACTAGCTCCTATTAGGAACTACATAGGGAAATATCTTCCAGGTATAGCTGAAAGTTATTCGGAAGAAAAAAGCATGTACATCTCTCCAAAAGCCAGAGTGAATCTAGGTAGAATTGATAGAGAGATGGCTAAGGCAGAACAGTTTGCAAAACTCCTTGAAGATGCCAAAAAACCGCTAGCTTCTGCAGGTAGGAAAATTTGGGCCGAATTTAGAAAAATGAGTTTTCGCTCTAGATTTTCCCCTAGAGGTCTCACAAAAATTGCTATCGGTGGAGTCTCGGAATTCAGAAAACTCAGAGAAGCAAGACACGAAATTCCTCCAGAGATGCCATCTGACGATCCAAAAGGATTAATAAAAGCTTTTAATTTTCAGAAGAAAAATAGAAAAAAACAAGCCAGTAATGATGCACTCGCAACTGGCGTCCCTCTAAATGGCACTCGCCGTAGAAAAAACCCTTGGGAAAGAAGAGCACAAAAAGTCTACCTACCTTGCTCAGGGTACAATCAAACTAAGGAGGGTAAAGATCGTTTTGTCATGTTTGGACTCGATCTAGAGGCTATGCGCCACTCTTGGGATGAAGTAAAAAAACCGGACAATCCAAGGCATTTCTACAGAATGCTCAGCAAGTATCAAAACTGTAGTGGCATGTCTCTATCATTACTGGAGAAGGGTGGCGCAAGAACATACGCAACTCTCACTCCTAAGCTCTATACCACTCAGACAATGGTAGACAAATATTCACATAAACTCATGGGTAGGCTAGACACACTTAATGAGAAGTCGGAATTTTTACGGGCTAAATTCAAATCTCTTGATGCTGAAAGAACTCTTTTATCTGAAACTCAAGCGGTCGGAGCTCTTCGCCTCTCTTCAAAGACAGGTAGTAGAAAGTTCAGAAACAGCTTGTACACGTTAGCGTCAATGAGTGAAAAATTCATAAAAACAGATAGAACGATCGAAGCTTTAACTCCTTTTGCGATTAAATTTATTGAAACTCTTGAACACGCTTATTCGGTATCTGGTGGAGGTGAAAAAGAGTTGGCAGCGCTGGAGCCTGCTCTATGCGTCTTCGCTAACTTAAGAAGCAGAATGATGATGGCTACGGAAAAAACCTAACCCCCAAAAGAAAACCCATCAATCTCTCCTGCAGCTAACAGAGGTTAATAAGCTTATATATCCATTCTATAGAATGGAATTCTCTCTGTATTTTTTGAACTGCTATATAAGAAGAACAACGGTAAATGTACCTGAGATTCTTCAAGACTTCTTTCATCCATCGTCTTTTATATATTTCAAAGTTACTCACTTGAAAATCAATAAATTAATTTTATCCAATAATAATTGGATACTTTAGTGTCAGGTAAATAATTCTACTACAGTCCACTTTTCAAAATATAAATTAAATCACTCCAGCTATTTAGAAAATAGTTGGAGGCAAATAATTTTTTTATAAAGTAACTTCCGGAATAAGAAGTGAAAGAAAAGACGTTGAGCCAACATGACACTGGCTCAATGTATTTATTTTATCCACCTCCATAGAAAGTAGAGCTGGATTAATACAATAAGTGCAGTTGATTGATATTTATAGAGTTATCAATCTGCATTTCCGTGCGAATGTTTGGAAAGGCTTTGCTAAAGTCAACCATTATATGTGGCATCAGATTATTGTCGATAATTGAGCTAGCACGGATTTTTACTGTTCCTCACTCATAGCAACCATCATCCATAAACTGACTTTCTATCTCTCCAGCTCTGTAGCCACAGGCAATAAAGCTCTGCCAGCATCGTTCAACGTCATAAACGTACCTGAATGCTTTTCCCGCGCGGAAAATAACCAGCTGTCGCAAGGTGATATGAATCAACTTATACAACTCCGCGATCGTACGTTACCTGTGATAATCAATAAGTTAATGGTCAGAGTAACTAATTTGTTACCAAAAACTTGGGACACGATGAGTCACAACGACACAGGTTCAGGTAATATAAACAACCCAATCACTAAATAGGTTGAATTAAAGAAGATTAATAAAGCTATGCAGTTGGTTTTTCTTGCTCAAAAACAAGCAAAGGCAAACAACCTTTGACGTCTTGAATAACTTTTTCCGTGAAGTTAAAAAAAAGATCTAATAACTGACAGCCATTCTTCCAGTCTAATAAAGATTATTATCTACGATATTTACTCTCCACTGTCCTTTTTATACCCTTCGTCATGCTTATCCGAATTCCATTAAGCTTGATACCAAGTTTATCGCCAAACTCAATATTAGAATCAAATCTAATTATTGGTATCCATATGCTTGAGTCGGGAAGCGCACAGTCAGGGACGTACCTTTTTTCAAGATCTAACTCGTTCAAAGCAGCCAATCTCGCTTATAAAATGGAGCAGGCGGAACAAGCTTCCACAGGAAAGAGTGGTAGCCGCTTTAAAGCTCTTGGAAAAGCTTGGCATGCTTTTAAGTTTCGCAGGGTTACAGTTCCAGAATTAGGGGCCAACTCTGAGAGTTCGAATCCAATAATACAAAATGCACAAAACCTGGTTACTAATTACACGAACAGAAGAATCTGTAAAAGAAGACTTACTCAATTTGATCTTCCACAAGATTGGAAATGGAGCCATGGTCAAGCTAAAAAATTATCTCGACAGGTTGTTGTACGCCACTGGGTAAGTCCGCATATAGAAAAAAGCAGTATTCACACAGCTCTTTCAATGAAAGACAGTAAATCCAATGATTATTCAGCTTGGGGGCCCGATTATGACCCTGGAGAAGATAGTTGGCAAATGTCAGAAAACAAGTACAAACAAAGAATCGGGAATTTACTCAACCCTGCCAGAAAATATGTTGGGAAATTACCACCAGAAACAGCAAAAAGTTATGCAGAGGAGAAAGGGCATTACATGTCCCCCAATGCCCAATACAAGTTAGGTATAGTTGATCAAGACTTAGCAAAGGTAGAGCAACTTGCCCAATTAATGGAAGATGCAAAGAAGCCACTGACTTCTGCTGGAAAGAAAGTAATATCAAAATTTAAAGAAATAGGTTTAGGAGCTGTATTTTCACCCAGAAGCTGGAAGAGAGTTGTTCATGATGGCATCTCTGAATTTAAAAAATTGCGTAATGCCAGGCATACGTCTCCTCCACCTGATCCCTCTGAAAAACCTGGTAGTCCAGCGAAACCCTACAACTTTCAGAAAAAAAATAGCAAAATAATTGATAGAAATAATGCGCTATCTCCAGATATTCCGGTCGACGATCATAGGAGAAAAAACCCGTGGGAAAGACGGGCTCAAAAAGTCTACTTACCTTGTACCGGGCACAGCACAACTCAAAGCGGGGAAAAACAGTTCGTTATGTTTGGCTTAGATCTAGATGCTATGCGCAAAACATGGACTGAGGTACAAGATCCTACGAGCAAAAGGCATTACTACAAAACCATCAGTAAATACCAAAACTGCAGTGGTATGTCGCTCTCGTTGCTAGAAAGCGGAGGATCTAAGCAATACGCAACTCTTAAACCCAAGCTTTATACAAATCAACCTATGATTAACCGTTACTCTCATAAACTTATGGAGAGAATGGATTCACTTAATGAAAAGACTGATTTTCTGTTTGGTAAATACAAAAAAATCCAACCCGATTCGACAGTTAATTCAAAGGATGCTCCAGCAGCTATTCGAAAATCTTCAAAAGAGACTAAAAACAAAAAGTTTAAACGGTCTCTCAACGCACTGGCCCGACTAACCGATGAATTTTCAAAGACCAAAATACCATTTGAAGCTTTGACTCCTTTTGCGATCAAGTATGTAGACGCTCTGGAATATGCCTACTCAGTTTCAGGCGGTGTCGATAAAGAGATGAAAGCACTAGAACCAGCTCTTTGTGTTTTTGCCAACATACGAAGTCGAATGATGAGAGCCTTAATACAACCTGCTCCTTCGGAAGGCGGGGATTAATTTAATATATTAATCTAACCCGATAATAATTGGGTAATAGTATGTCGCTAAATTTCTCTTACGGAATAGCTATTTCTATGACAAAAAACTCGCTCAATACAATGCTGTGAAAATAGTATTTCAAATTACATAGAACATAGAATTAGAGGTGCTTTTTACAGAAGAGGAAGTAAGAGATAGAGATAGAGATAGAGATAGAGATAGAGATAGAGATAAGAAGTTTGAGCCAGGTTATAACTGACTCAAACTAAAGATTATTTGATATGAGCAAGAACCCCATCCAGTTCATCCAGAGAATTGTACGAGATTACTAGCTTACCCTTACCTTTCGCACTGTGTTGAATTGCCACTTTAGCGCCAATTTTGTCTGACAGGTCATCTTCCAAACGTTTGGTATCAGGATCGACTTTGACCGTTTTCTTCTTGCTTTGCTCTTTTTCCTGAAGCATACGGCGAACCATTGCTTCGGTCTGTCTCACAGAGAGCCCTTTCGCAACAATAGCTCTGGCCGCTTCTAGCTGCTCCATATCAGACAGTGACAGTAGTGCTCTGGCATGCCCCATTTCCAGATCCCCGTATTCGAGCATCTTTTTC
Organism: Oceanospirillales bacterium; assembly: GCA_004762125.1. Classification (GTDB taxonomy): domain Bacteria; phylum Pseudomonadota; class Gammaproteobacteria; order Pseudomonadales; family Endozoicomonadaceae; genus Endozoicomonas_A. Next base: position 16,077 of record SIHQ01000007.1, read on the forward strand.
ACATCTTCACTGAGTGACATCAGCCGTAGAATATTAGCGACAGCGGTTCTAGATTTACCAATAGCTTCAGCCACTTCCTGCTGAGTCAGTTCGAATTCTTTTTGAAGTCGAGACAGAGCAATAGCTTCTTCAATAGGATTGAGATCTTCCCGTTGAATATTCTCGATAAGTGCCATAGCAATAGCCGCTTCATCGGGCACATCTCGTATTAATGCCGGTATTTCACCCAGACCTGCGATCTGAGCTGCTCGCCAACGACGCTCCCCAGCAATAATTTCATAGCGATTACTACCCAGAGGGCGAACCACAATAGGCTGCATGATTCCCTGAGCTTTAATACTTTCTGCCAGCTCTTCCAAAGCATCAGGATGCATATCCCGACGAGGTTGATATTTTCCTCGAGAGATAAACTCAACAGGTATTTCTTTCAACTCTTTGTCTTTCACAACAGTTGACTCGTTTGCCACTGCTTCCGGTGCAGAAAGATCTTTGGAGATGGAAGCGTCCAGTTTGGCTCCTCCCATCAATGCAGTTAAATTGGTTCCCAGACGTCTCTTAGCCATCAGCTCGCTGTCTTCCTTTCTGAGTTGAGCCCCTTCACTTTGCCATCATGCCTGCGAACCACTTCTCCCGCCAAAGCCAGATAAGCTATCGCTCCTCTGGAATTTTTGTCGTAGTTCAGAACAGGTAACCCGTGACTAGGTGCTTCAGCCAAACGAACATTACGGGGGATAACGGTTCTATATACCTGTTCGCCAAAATGACTGATTAGCTGACGAGAAACTTCATTGGTCAGCCCTATACGAGGATCATACATAGTCCGTAGCAAGCCTTCGATATGCAGCTTTGGATTAATGGTTTGGCGAATTCCGGTGATGGTTTCCATTAGTGCTGTTAGCCCTTCAAGAGCGTAGTACTCGCACTGCATGGGAATGATAACGCCTTCAGCAGCAGCGAGGGCGTTAAGGGTCAACATATTCAACGACGGTGGACAATCAATCAAAATAAAATCATATCGGTCGGCGACGTCTGCAAGGGCATCCCTAAGGCGGGTTTCCTTGTCTTCCATAGACATCAGCTCAACTTCAGCAGCAGTGGTGTCCGCATTACCCGGCAGGATATCGTAACCAGACTTCTCGGGGCTCTGAATAGCGCCTCTAATACCACAGTGACCCATCAGAACATGATAAACAGACTTCTCCAGTTCATGTTTATTGACACCACTACCTGTGGTGGCGTTGCCCTGAGGATCCATATCAACCAGCAGTACTCTGCGTTTAGTGGCTGCCAGGGAAGCGGCTAGGTTAATACAGGAAGTGGTTTTCCCAACGCCCCCTTTTTGATTAGTTACCGCTAATATTTTTCCCACTGCGCTACCGTAGATCCTTGTTTTTTATTTCAAGGCTGACCGTTCCTGTCAGCCCTCAAGTCCACCAGATAAAAATCGGTTTACCTAAACAGCTTACTGACCTGACTTCAAAATGACCAGATGTCTCTGGGCTTCACAGTCAGGAACTTCCAAAGCATGACTCTCTGTCATGATGATTTCAGGGGATTCTTTCAACAGATCTTTATACTCCTGTTCGGGATAAAGCCCTTTCATTGCAAGGAATTTTCCGTCTTTCGCCAGCAGATGTTGAGTACCATTAACCATATCGATCAAAGAACTGAAAGCTCTGGACATAATGACATCGAAAGGTTTGTCAGCTTTAAACGTTTCACAGCGCTCATTGGTTACACTGACATTTTTCAATCCCAGCTCAGTTTTTGCCTGAGTCATAAAACGGGTTTTTTTACCGTTACTGTCGACGCAGGTGAAATGTTTTTCCGGATACATGATGGCCAAAGGGATTCCTGGTAGCCCAGGTCCCGAACCAACATCCATGAGATTTTCGCCCTCTACGAAAGGCACTATGCTGAGGCTGTCCAGTATATGTCGTGAAACTATTTCTTCGGGATCACGAACAGCCGTAAGATTGAACGCTTTGTTCCACTTAACCAGTAATTCAACATATTGGGTCAGCAGGTCAGCCTGGTGATCAGTTAAAGATACAGACAGCGCTTTCGCGCCCTGGCGAATGCGATCACGCAACGACAGAAATGACATCAGGGATAGAGTCCAGAAATGAAAAGATGATGAGCTAGTTTATGGCAATTCTGAGAGCCAGTCGAACGACAAAATCTGCAATGAAAGGAAGGAAGCGGGTTGTCAGCAACCCGCTTCCTGAAATCAGGAGGCTTTCGAAAATTTCTTCATGTGAATAAGCAGTAATGAAACAGCCGCTGGCGTCATACCTTGAATTCGAGAGGCTCTACCCAACGTTTCAGGTTTGGTTTCCAGTAGTTTCTGCTGAATCTCATTGGATAGCCCTTCAATTTTCTCATAATTAAAAGCCTCAGGAATGCGGGTATTTTCATACCGTCTTAACTTAGCGATTTCTTCAGTTTGACGGTTGATATAACCTTCATACTTGGCCGCTATCTCGACTTGCTCTTTAATTCGAGTATTGGTTTCACCTTCTCCTATTAAAGTAGCAACGTCGTCGTACGTTATTTCTGGTCTGCGCAACAATTCCATCAGGTTATATTCACGACTGATCGGGTTGCTGAGTTTTAAATTTACTTTTTCAGCCTGTTCTGTTCCCGGGTGAATAAACGCTGTTTTTAGGCGTTGATTTTCTTGTTCTATACGTTCTTTTTTATCACAGAAAGCTTCCCAGCGGGCATCATCGACCAAGCCCAGTTCACGGCCTTTTTCTGTTAGTCGCAAATCAGCATTGTCTTCACGCAGAATAAGTCGGTATTCGGCACGGCTGGTGAACATACGGTAAGGCTCGCTAGTACCATTGGTAGTCAGATCATCCACTAGCACCCCCATGTACGCTTCATCTCTACGTGGACACCAGTTTTCCAGATCTTTGGCACTCAGTGCTGCATTCATACCTGCCATCAAACCTTGAGCAGCCGCTTCTTCATAACCCGTTGTACCGTTAATCTGGCCTGCAAAGTACAAACCCGGTATAGCTTTGGTTTCCAGTGAAAACTTCAGGTCTCTAGGATCAAAGAAGTCATACTCGATGGCGTAGCCAGGGCGGGTAATATGAGTATTTTCCAAACCACGGATAGAGCGGATAAATTCAATCTGCACATCAAAAGGCAGGCTTGTAGATATTCCATTTGGATACAGCTCGTGGGTGGATAATCCTTCGGGCTCCAGAAAGATCTGATGAGAGTTTTTATCAGCAAAGCGGGTGATTTTGTCCTCAATAGAAGGACAATAACGTGGACCTATTCCTTCAATAACCCCTGTAAACATAGGAGAACGATCCAGGCCATTACGTATCAGATCATGGGTTCTCTCATTGGTATGAGTGATATGACACGCTACCTGCCGCGGGTGCTGTTCAACAGAACCCATGTAAGACATGACTGGAGTCGGTGTATCACCTGGTTGTTCATCCATGACAGAGAAATCAACAGTACGGGCATCAATACGAGCAGGCGTTCCTGTTTTTAATCGGTCAACACGCAGATTTAATTCACGCAGTCGATCAGCCAGTTTAATGGAAGGTGGATCACCTGCTCGACCACCACTGTGGTTTTCCAAGCCGATATGAATACGACCACCAAGAAAGGTACCTGCTGTCAGTACTACCTGACTAGCAAGGAAACGAACCCCCATATTGGTAACAACACCAGCAACACGACCCTGATCCATAATCAGGTCATCAGCGGATTGCTGGAATATCGAGAGGTTCTCCTGATTTTCCAGAATAGTGCGAATAGCTGCTTTGTAGAGAGCACGGTCAGCCTGAGCACGGGTTGCACGCACAGCTGGACCTTTACGGGCATTCAATACACGGAACTGGATGCCGGCCAGATCGGTTGCCAACGCCATAGCTCCACCGAGCGCGTCAACTTCCTTAACCAGATGACTCTTGCCAATTCCACCAATGGCTGGGTTACAGGACATCATGCCCAGCGTTTCAATGTTGTGGGTCAACAACAGGGTTTTCACACCCATACGAGCTGAAGCCAGGGCAGCCTCGGTTCCAGCATGCCCGCCACCAATCACAATCACATCAAACCGAGTCGGAAAATCCACAGCCAAAGGGAAGTCACCTGCTTATTAATTAAATCTGTATCGAACCAGTGATTATACCTCAGCCCGATAATTCACAACATTCATCTTTTTTTGTATCCGTTGATGTTCCAGCGGATTCTGACCCAGCTTATCGTCAGCCTTCGAATGCTTTCAGTCGTAATGCCCGTAACGACACTCCGTATCTTCTGTGGAAAACTATTGATTCTGCCTATTGATGCTTTCTGTTGTTATTGTCGATCTGTTGATAGTTTTTGTGGATAAGCCACTTAACACCTTTAATATCAAGGCACTGAAAGTTGAACAACTCTGTCGATGAGCTGTGAAAATGCTCTTATTAACCTGTTGCTTAGCAGTGGATAACTCACCTACTTATACACAGGTAAATACTTTATTTGTTAGTACATTTGTTTCTGTGTATAACCCTGTGGATACTGAAATTCCGTATTTCTATAGTTATTAACAACCAGATTTTTCCTGATTTCGCTACATTTTCTATTCGAACCTTTCGACAAAGGTCAGTCAGCTAATTTCCAGAGCGTTGATGGATGAAATTGCCAACTTCATGGATAAATAAACCAAAACAGTGAATCACAAAAAACAAACCTTCATTTTTTGATATAAATCAAAGTGTTAATAAGGCGTTCGTTTTAAACCTATACCCAGATTTTCAGTAGGCAGCTTGTTGCGGGTGAGGTTCGATGAATAATTGGAACCGCTATCAGTTGTCAGAACAGCTTAAGATGTAAGGAAAATAAGTATGGCTAACGTAACCGTAGGCGCTCAACTGCCAGCATTCACTATTGAAAAAGATGGCAAGAACATTGGTAAAGGTAAATATGAGCCATTCAGTTCTTCAGAGCTGGTAGGACAAGCAACAGTATTTTTCGCTATCGCTGGTCATCCAGCTGTTCCACCAAAGATGGAATCTGTAGTAAAAGCTGTTTCAGAAAAATTCCCTGAACTTCGTGTTGCCAGCCTGGTGAACACTCTAGAATCTCCAATGGGTGCAGGCATTTTTGTAAAAGGCGAGTTCAAGAAAGCTTACAAGAAAGCGCCTGAAAACTTCTACCTGCTGGACACTAAAGCTGTAGCTAAAGACGTTCTAGGTCTTGAAGACTTAAGCGCTTTTGTTGCCGTTCTAAATGCTGCTGGTGAAGTGATATACGCCTTTGAAGGTGAGGCCGGTAACACAGAAGTAGCCTCTGTTGTAGAAGCTATTGAAAGCGTAAAGTAATCAGCCCTTCTGATGCTTTAACAAGCCGCCTCTCACATTTGTGACAGGCGGTTTTTCTTTTTAATTCCCTATCTTTTGTCTTGAATCAAGTATTCGTTTAGAAATTCTTCCTTGCTTAGAAAGTACTAGCGTTCATAAAAAAAATAAGTACACTTCGCGAATGATAATGTTTCTTGTTTAGTTTACGGATCACAATAATGCTTAAGACGGCTCTTTTTACCCTTTCAGCTTCAGCCCTGCTGGCTACTTCTGTCACTGCTAACGCGGCAGACAAGGAAGTTAACGTTTATTCATACCGCCAGCCTTTTCTGATTGAGCCTCTGTTTGAAGACTTCACCAAAGAGACCGGCATCAAGGTTAACGTTGTTTTTGCAAAGAAGGGTCTGATTGAACGTGTTGAGCGTGAAGGAAAGCTAAGCCCTGCTGACCTGGTTCTGACAACCGACATCAGCCGTTTGATGAGCATGGTCAACAAAGACCTGAGCCAGTCAGTTAATAGCACCTCTATAAACGAGGACATTCCTGCTCAGTTCCGTGACCCGAAAGGCGAGTGGTTCGCTCTCACTACTCGTGTGCGCAACATCTACACCACCAAACGCAGTGATAAGCCGGAAAGTATTTCCTATGCCGATCTGGCGGACCCAAAGTACAAAGGTAAAATCTGTACCCGCAGTGGCAAAAATGCCTATAACGTTGGTCTGGTTGCTTCTTATGTTGCCAACAATGGTGAAGAAGCTACCCGTATGTGGCTTGAAGGCGTTAAAGCTAACCTGGCTCGTCGTCCTCAGGGTAATGACCGTGCTCAAGTAAAAGCGGTCAAAGAAGGTGTTTGTGATTTGGCTATTGGTAACAGCTACTATTACGGTGCCATGCTGAAGAAAGCTGATCAGAAAGCATGGGCTGAGTCTGTTTACATCAACTTCCCGGATCAGAATGGCCGTGGCTCTCACATAAACGTCAGCGGTATGGTCCTGACCAAGCATGCACCTAACAAAAGCAGCGCTGTTAAATTGATGGAATACTTGGCTGATGAAAAAGCTCAGAGTGTTTATGCTGAAGTGAACATGGAATATCCAGTTAACCCTGCTGTTAAACCATCCGAACTGGTTGCTTCCTGGGGTGAATTTAAATCCGACTCTCTGCCTGTATATAAGCTTGCCGAGAATTATTCCTCTGCACAGAAGCTGCTAGATGAAGTAAAGTTCGATCTGTAATTTCTGTACGGTCGTAACAAGAACTTAAATGAAACACAGTCTCTCACTGTACTGGAAAGCTAGCAGCTGGCTGCTGGCTTTTCTGCTTTTTACTCCGGTGCTGGCACTCTTCTATGAAGCGGCCGCCCCTACCGGAGACATCTTCACTCATCTCTTGAACACCGTTCTTGTAGATTACATCGTTAATTCCATAATCCTGATTGTTGGCGTTGGAGTGTTAGGACTTATTTTTGCCCTACCACCGGCCTGGATAATGGCGAACTGCGATATCCCCGGAAAAAAATACCTTCAATGGTTACTCGTTTTACCTCTGGCTATGCCTTCCTACATCGTTGCCTATATTTATACTGATATCTTTGAATACTCAGGTTTCGTGCAAATATTCCTGAGAGAATCGATGGGATGGCAGAGTGCTTCCGAATACTATTTCCCGGATATTCGAAGTATGGGAGGAGCTATTTTCATCCTAGCTCTGGTGCTGTACCCCTATCTCTATATGCTGGCCCGAACAGCTCTTCTAGAACAGTCGGAAAGCCATCGATTGGCCAGCCGTCTGCTGGGCTGTTCCCCCTTTCAAAGCGTTCTAAAAGTATCTCTGCCAATGGCAAGACCAGCGATCATTACCGGTCTCTCATTGATGGGAATTGAAGCCTTGGCGGACTTTGCGACTGTTAGTTATTTTGCTATTCCTACCCTGACCACCGCGGTATACGACACTTGGCTTGGATATGGCAGTCTTAATGCTGCAGCCAAATTATCAGCCATAATGCTTTTGGTTGTTACTTTGCTAGTAACCACTGAGAAATACAGTCGTCGCCGTTTAAAACTATTCCAGAAAACAGCAGGTCAGGAACAAAAAGAATTATTGAAGCTTTCAGGCTGGACTAACTATCTTGCCCAAGGCTGGTGCTGGCTGCTGGTCATTGCCGGGTTTATTTTTCCCTGCATTGTATTGTTGAATTATGCCATAGATAACTTTGCGATCTCCTTTAATACTCAGCTCATGAGTTATGCACTGAACAGCTTAAAAGTTGCTACTGGCGCAGCACTTTTTGCAGTAATAACCGCCTGTCTTCTGGGATTCTATCAACGGTTGCAGTCCACTTTATTAGCATCTGTACCATCACGCGTTATTTCAACAGGCTACGCACTGCCCGGAAACGTATTGGCTATCGGTGTCCTGATTCCTCTAACCCAGCTTGATCATGGTGTAAATAACTTGATCATGTCTTTGGGTTATGACCCGGTCGGACTTATTTTCTCCGGCTCTATCTTTGCCATCATCTTTGCCTACGCTGTTCGCTTTTCTGCTGTTGCCGTTGGCAGCGTGGAATCAAGCTTGGGAAGAATCTCGCCTTCACTGGATATGGCTAGTCGCTCATTGGGTTGCACACCAGCCAGAATGGTCAGTAGAGTTCACTTACCGTTGGTTCGCAGGGGAATACTGACAGGTTTTCTACTGGTGTTTGTTGAGTCCATGAAAGAATTGCCCGCAGCTCTACTGCTTCGTCCTTTTGGTTTTGAGTCTCTGGCCACTTGGGTGTTCCAGTATGCTTCTGATGAAAGGATGGAGCAGGCAGCATTAGCGGCTCTATTACTGATTATGGCCGGCCTGATACCACTGATTCTGTTAAATCGTTCCCTGGAGTCTAACCAACGATGATTGCACTGGATATTTCAGAGCTCAACTGTCGCTACAGTGATACCAATATCCTCTCCGGGTTGAACCTGAAGATAGAAGACGGTGAAATCGTCTGTCTCTTAGGTCGCAGTGGGTGTGGCAAGACAACACTGCTCAAGGCCATATCTGGGCTAATACAGCCAAGCAGCGGCGAGATCGCCCTGCATGGTCAAGCTGTCAGTTCATCAACAAGAACTCTTCCACCAGAACAACGGGGGATTGGGATGATCTTTCAGGATTACGCCCTTTTTCCGCACCTTACTGTGGCAAAAAATATAGCTTTCGGCCTGAAAGACCTTTCTATTTTAGACGTTAAACGTCGTATTAATGAAATGCTGGAGTTGGTCAATCTTCAGGGGTTGGGGAAGCGTTATCCCCATGAACTTTCTGGCGGGCAGCAGCAGCGAGTGGCTATTGGCAGAGCTCTGGCTAACAACCCTTCTGTACTGTTGCTGGACGAACCCTTCTCTAATATCGACAGTCAGGTTCGACAACGATTAGTGCAGGAAATTAGGGATATTCTTAAGCAACAAAAAGTAGCTGCTTTATTCGTTACTCACAATAAAGACGAAGGTTTTGCCTTTGCTGACTCAGTTGCAATTATGCACAAGGGAATGATTTTACAGCACGATCGTTCGTTTAATGTGTATAACCATCCGGTCAATAAATTTGTTGCTGAATTAATGGGAGAGGGAAATCTGCTTCCCTGTAAAATTATCAATAAACGACAAGTGTCAACAGCCGTCGGGCTTATAGAATCTTCTGCAGATATTTATGCACAACCTGGACAGAAGGCTAATCTGTTTTTAAGACCACAAATGATTAGGGTTAGTCCGTCATTTAATTCTGTGGATAAACCATTTTTTATTATAAATCAGCAGTTTATGGGTCAGAATCTAAGAACTGAAGTACAAATAGAAAAACAGATACTAGTTGTAGAAAATGCTAATCCACTGCCGGTTAATACAGCAGTGGATATTTCGGTTACTTCTCACGATCTTGTGTTATTTGACGACAATGAATCAGTATTTAAAATGGCTGGTTAGAGTTCAATGCGTGCAGGTTTCTGGTAGTAGATACTGTCTTCTTTAATAGGGTAGTTAGCAGTGTCACAAGGAATATTGAATTTCTGTAATTGTTTACAGGAAAATTTAGCAATTAGAGCTATGCTCTTCAGTATTCTCTCCAAAGGCTTCAGAATATTGAGAATCGTTTTATCAAATCCATCTTCCAGCTCTCTCACTCCATTCACTGCAGCATTCAATACCATTGAAAACTCAATGCTTTCCAGTGGTCCCTTACGCAACATAATGTCGCTGATATCTATGGAATGAACTCTTTCACCATCAACGGTAATATCCATTTGACCGTTCAAGGTTCATAACAAGTTAAACGTTGCATTTGTTTCATTACCGTCACTTAGACTGTCACCAAAAAGTAACAGTGTTTGATATTTTAAAAATTCGGGAGAAATAGGTTCAGGCTTACTTATATCAGGGAATTTCGCGCCATAACCAGCATAAGTGAGCAATAAAAGCAGAGAGCTAGAACTATCGATTAAGGTGCCATAACGGGCACTCTGATTAAACTCTTTTCTGATTTAGCACATGAGTATTTCGCTCCTAGTGGATTCCACTCTTTAGATGATTTTATTGACTACAAAATTGAATATAAAAACGTTTAAACGACAACGACAGATTTATTCAATGGATTTTAAAGTGTGATTTTGCTCTATGCTTCTGGCACTAAGTTAGTGCAAGGCATGATTCACTCATGGTTGAGCTTTTTTCTTATGCTATGACAGTATTTATCGGTTTTTTTGCCATGATGAATCCGATAGCCAATATGCCTATTTTTCTCAGCTTAACCGAAGGGATGAGTCAATCAGAAAAACGAACGATTGCTATCCAGTCAAACTTTTATGCTTTTGTTATTGTTACTTGCTTCAGCTTCCTTGGGCATATTATTTTTAATGTCTTCGGCATTACCATTCCTGCACTGAGAATTACTGGAGGTATTCTTGTTTTTCTCATTGGAAAAGAAATGCTGACAGGCTCACCTTCGGAAATTCACACCCCAAGTGATGAAGATAACCAAAAAAGTCTTCAAGCTCATTTAAGTGTTGCTATCAGCCCTCTCGCCACTCCTATTTTGGGAGGTCCGGGAACCATTGCCACAGCCATGAATTTCACTGAAAATAAAGGTTTTATTGAAACCTGTATAACCGTTGTAGCCTTCGCCTTACTGTGTATTCTTTCCTGTATTTTTTTTCTGTCTGGAGAACGGTTTTTGCACTTTATCGGAGAGAGCGCAATAAAAGTTATTAGTCGTATGATGGGGTTAATACTAGCGGTTATTGGTGTGCAGTTATTCATCGAAGGCGTGCATGGTGCACTAAAATTTCAATACTGATGCACGCTTATCTGAATCTAAACGTGCACCGTTCCTTTCTTACTTATTTACCAATGCAGAATGAAGAAAATATTCGTCCTAACAGATCATCACTGCTGAATGTTCCTGTGATCTCACCAAGAGCTTTCTGAGCATGCCGTAAATCTTCGGCCAGTAGTTCACCCGCTCCCAGATGCTCCAACTGTAGCCTTCCGTTATCCAGAAACTCTCTAGCCCTGCGCAATGCGTCCAAATGACGGCGACGAGCAGAGAAACCTCCCTCCATAGCGCCCTCATAACCCATACAGGCCTTTAAGTGCTCCCTAAGGGCATCCAGACCGTGTTTACTCATGGCACATGCCCTTACCGTAGGTACTGATCCGGAGTCATCCAGACCTGCTCTTTCGCCCGTCAGATCGATCTTGTTGCGAATCACCGTTAGTTTATCTCTGGAAGGCATACGGTCAACAAATTCTGGCCAAATATCATGAGGGTCGGTCGACTGTGTTGTTGAGCTATCCACCATCAATAACACTCGATCAGCATCTTTGATTTCCCTGAAAGCCCGCTCTACTCCGATCCGTTCAACCTTATCATCCGTTTCTCTAAGGCCAGCGGTATCAATGATGTGCAGGGGCATTCCGTCAATATGAATATGCTCTCGCAAAACATCTCTGGTGGTTCCAGCAATGTCCGTAACAATGGCTGAGTCCTTACCAGACAGAGCATTCAGCAGGCTGGATTTACCTGCATTGGGTCGACCAGCGATCACAACGGTCATCCCTTCGCGCTGGATTGCACCCTGTCCTGCTTCTCGTACAACCCTTCCTAGATCCTCTGTAACGGCTTTTAAGTCATTACCCACCTTACCATCAGCAAAGAAGTCGATCTCTTCTTCAGGGAAGTCTATGGCCGCCTCAACGTAAATCCTGAGGGCGATCAGGGATTCAACTAACTCATTCACTCGTTTCGAGAATACACCTTGCATGGAACGAAGAGCAGAACGTGCGGCCTGCTCCGAAGTGCTGTCTATCAGATCAGCAATGGCCTCAGCCTGGGCCAAATCCATCTTGTCGTTAAGAAACGCTCGTTCAGAAAATTCTCCGGGATTAGCCATTCTCACACCCAAAGCAACAATACGCTTCAGAAGCAGATCCAGAATGACAGGCCCGCCGTGCCCCTGAAGTTCCAGCACATCTTCACCGGTAAATGAATTGGGATTTGGAAAGTACAAGGCAAGACCTTCATCCAGGGCTGTGCCATTGGAATCGTAAAAGGGTCCGTAATGGGCATAACGAGGTTTTGGCTCAATTCTCAATACTTCTTTTGCCACTTTCAGAGCGTCCTGCCCTGAAACCCTAATAATACCAACCCCTCCTCTGCCGGGAGCGGTTGCCTGGGCTGCAATAGTGTCTTTATGGAGAGAGCTGAGGTCTGACATGGGTTCTTCGTGGAGCCTTGAATTTTGGAGAGCTAGTTTACTAACAGTTCAAACAAAGATCACTACGAAAGCAGTACCGAGACTTCCGTCTAATAAACCAAAGTCACAAGGAAAGAACTGCTTATCGCGGCTAGTTTTATACGTAGCGCAATACAAATCAGCTATCTGAGGGAAGTGCGGTCTATTCCGGAGCATAAAACTGGCAGGAGAACCTGATAGAGGTGTTTCTCCATACAAAAATCTAACATCAAAGAGTGTAATATGGCGTCAGGATTATCAGCGATTAGGTCCCACCTTCCCAGTCTCAGCTACGCCTTAAATCAGGTCAAAGCTATCTATCAACAAGTAAAAGCCCAGGGGTTTGGCAGAACCATCCAGAAACTATTCGACTCGGATGAAAACTATATGATTCGGGATGGCTCAAGTGGATGTCACAGGTTAGGTGTCCAATACGAGAGAAAACACAAAGAAAGTGGAAGCGTACTTGTTGAGACTCCAAAGAAGCATATCTACTTCCTGAAAGATCGTGAAGGGTATGAAATCAAGAGAAACTTTATGCAATACCTAGCTGATCAGCCAGCCAGAGTGTTTTTGAATGCAGTACTGCCTGAAGATAGAAACACACTGAAATAAAAATAACTTCGACGTATAAAAAAACGGCCCTGATGGGCCGTTTTTTTATACTTGATTCATCAGACTTATGTGTCTTCTGCTTCAATCTTTTTGGTAATGATGTATTGCTGAATAATCGACAATACGTTGTTCGTTACCCAGTACAGAACCAAACCAGCCGGGAACCAGAGGAAGAATACGGTGAAGATTAGTGGCATCATCTTCATTACCTTCGCCTGCATTGGGTCCGGAGGAGTCGGATTCAGCATTTGTTGTAAGAACATGGAAGCACCCATGATCAACGGCAGTATAAAATAAGGATCCATCTGAGAAAGGTCTGTGATCCAGCCTAGCCATGAAGCCTGACGCAGATCAACCGCTTCCTGAAGGGTCCAGTACAAAGCAATGAATACCGGCATCTGGACAACAATCGGGAGACAGCCACCCATAGGGTTCACTTTCTCTTTCTTGTACATCTCCATCATGGCCTGAGACATTTTCTGGCGATCGTCACCGTGCTTCTCTTTCATCTCCTTCATCTTTGGCCCGAGCTTACGCATTTTGGCCATAGAACGGAAACTGGTCTGATTCAGAGGATAGAAAACAGCTTTCACACACACCGTCAGCAGAATAATCGACCAACCCCAGTTACCCACTAGAGAATAGATAAACTTGAGCAAAGAGAACAGCGGCTCTGCGATAAACCAGAGGATGCCAAAATCCATAGTCAGTTGTAGGCCTTCAGCCAAAGCTTCAAGATCAGCCTGGATTTTTGGACCTGCATACAAGGTTGCACCTACAGTCACTGTTTCACCAGGCTGAGCGACAATCGAATTATCATAGAAACCTACGATAAAGGATCGGTTGTCACCGCTAACGTTAGTGTAATACGTGTGTGAACTGCTTTGATCTGGTACCCAGGCGCTAACAAAGTAGTGCTGCAATATTGCTGCATAACCACCTGTTACCGACTCCTTGAAAGGAGTATCCGCAAAATCATCAAACGGAAGTTTTTCGTACAGCTCGTCTTTTGAACGTACTGCAGCACCCAGATAAGTGTTGGTTGGTGCGTTAGACGTTCTGGAACTTGGATCTTCAGAACCATCCCGCTTCAGCTGCGCATAGAACTGATCTTTCCATACTTGCTGACCACGGTTTTCCACCTGATATTCCACACGTAAATCATAAGCGCCACGCTCAAAGATATAACGCTTTGTCAGGAGAATATCGCCAGTAGTACGGGTCAGATCTACAACCAGTTCATTGTTACCTTCGTTCAGGTTGTAACTGGTTTTAGCTGTGCTGTAGAAGCCACGCTGATTCTTGGCATCTGGGCCGTCGGTTGCTACCAAAGCACTCTGTGCTGTGTATACACAGGTTTGGTCAGCGATGTTGCAGTCAGGCTTATTGACCAGTACCTGGAAGGGTACTGATTCTTGACCTTGTTCAGGTAAGTACTTTGGGTACTTTGGCAAACTAAGGCCAATAATATCACCGCCGGCAGGATCAATCTGAACATTCAGGGTATCAGTCTGAACGTTGATCAACTGGGCAGTGGGTTGGACATTAGTGTCCAGAATATGAGGTGCAGAAGATCCCAACGTAATTGTGGGTACATCTGAACCGCCCTGGGCAGTAGAGATATTTGCCACAACGGCTTCACTGCCCGGCCGGGTCAGTGTGTAATCTTCATTCCATTGCTGGAGTGTCAATACACCAACAACGGCTATAGCACCTATCAAGAGCGTTCTTTGCAGATCCATGATGTCCGAGCCAAAGATTCTTGGTGATGGGGTTGATTGTCTGATTCTGTCTGCTGATGCTGGCATTTAGTGCCTGGCACCGGATCAAAACCACCTGGGTGCCATGGATGGCAACGCAGAAGTCGTAACGCAGTCAGCTTACTGCCTTTCAGAAAACCATGAGTTTCCAATGCTTCCTGGGCATAGCAGGAACAGGTGGGATAAAAACGACAATGTCTGGCCATTAACGGGCTCAGACAATAGCGATAGACCTTGATTAGGCCCATAGCCAGATGTTTGGGCAACTGGGTAAGGGAGTGCATCACAGGTTCAGGCATGTCGGTTCCACTCAGTCTGTGCTGTGCCGGAAACTCTGGGCCGACTTGTGAGCAATACAGAACTCTGGCAAAAAAGTGACAGGAGGTATTCGCTACCTCCACAATCACTCAGCTCGCCACAAGCTGCTGTTTTTGCTGGCTGGCCTGTTCTTTGGCCTGCCTGTCTCCCAGTTTCTGGTGCAGTTTTGACCATTGCCGGGTTAGCAGTTTGTTGATCTCAGAGCTTTCGAGTTCACCTAGGCCTCTACGAGCAAGAACGACAATATCAAGGTTACCCAAACAGTCCTGATTCAGACGATAGGTTTCCCGAATATGACGTTTCACTCGGTTTCGACCGTTAGCGAAACGGATATTTTTCTTGGCGATCACCAGACCAAGTCTGGGATGATCAAGATTATTCTCTCGAGCCAGTATCAACAGATGTCTGTTACTGACCTTGATATCCGTATGATCGAAAACCTGCTTGAAATCAGCTGCTGAGCAAAGTCGCAGTTCGCGACCAAAAGAGAAGCTCACCTGTCAGCCTGAATCAAGCTGTCAGGGACTTGCGACCTTTGGCACGACGACGGTTAATAATCGCACGACCGCTCTTAGTTGCCATACGGGCACGGAAGCCGTGGGAACGCTTACGCTTCAGGTTACTTGGTTGAAAAGTTCTTTTCATGACACTACTCGTGATTGGGTGAATTTACAAAAAGACGGAGCATTCTAAGTAATTGAGGGTTTAGCGTCAATTTGGAGTTGTCAAGAGTTGCCCCCGCCGACCAACGGTTAGCCTCCTATCCAGTAAGTTCTTCTCTATAAAACGCCGTATCTATTACTAATGTTCCTGTTTTTATTTCAAGTCATAGCAATGGCTTCGCCGTATTTCCTCATTTCAAGTTATCCACTGATCACCAATTATTTCATTCACTGATGAATTCAAAAAATAATTCATTTTCGAGTAAATTATAAATTAAGAATATATGTACTTGAGTGGTGATGTTTTATTGTTGTTATTGTTATTAGGGAGCCCTTTTTCTGTGGATAAGGCCATTTTCCCTAGATTTTCCTAAGGCTAGAGCCTGTGCATTATCCTGTACAAAAGCAGAGATTAACCTGTTATTTTGCTGGTGCTTAGCTGTGCATAAATAGGGCACTTATTCACAGGGTATATTCATCAACGGGTTATACACAGCTCATACACCCCTTTTTCAACCATTAATACACTGATATATCCACAGGAAATTTAGGATTTTTTTTATTCACAGGTAATTCTATTTATATTTTTAAGTTATTGATAAGTATGTATTAAATTGGGTTTTTAATTGTTTTAAGTAATTTTGCTTAGTGTGGATAACTTTTCAGTAAAAAGTTACAATAAGTACTGTTTTATGAATTGGCTTCTATATTTCGGTGATCCTGCTCTGGCCTAATTGACTCTATTCATTTCCTGCCTTTTCAGAAGTCGTTAGCAGGCAGGCTGACAGGTTTCCGTGTCACCCGTTTTCAGGAGAGGGCTTGTGCCTTTAGATCTCTGGCAAAAGTGTGTGGATTTGATTCAAGATGAACTGTCATCTCAACAGTTCAATACTTGGATTCGTCCACTAAAAGTCATGGGTGACGAGTACGATCTTTGCCTATTAGCGCCAAATCGATTTGTCGCTGACTGGATCCGAGAAAAGTTTTTGCCGAGAATTGAAGAAATACTTGATGAGTTGACTGACGGTCAAGGACCAGCAGTGGCTCTTGCCGTATCCAACAGGCGACCAAAATCGCTGACTCGACGTATTGCTCCTAGAAGAATATCCAGACCTGCTCCTGAACCAAAGACTGTTTCGGAAGAACCTATATATAAAGAAGAAAGAAAAGTGACTGAAGGGCTGGTTTCCAGTCTGAAGGAACAACCTAAAGCCAATAAAGAAAATCAAATGCAACAGGATCTTATAGACAGTCAACCTGCTGCTGCTCAAAATCCATTAAGTAAACAGTTCAGTAACCCACTTAGAGGTCAGCTAGAGCCGAGATCTCCAGCCCCTGTGTCGAGACCTGCAGAGCCGCAGGAACAGTTGATTATAACCCCCATCCCCAGACCAATAGTTACCAGTAGTAGGCAGGTAGAAGTAGAAGGGTCTATAAAACATCATAGCTCTCTGAATACACAGTTTACTTTTGATACCTTTGTTGAAGGTAAATCGAACCAGTTGGCTCTTGCTGCTGCAAAGCAGGTAGCGGAAAATCCGGGTGCAGCCTATAACCCGTTATTTTTATACGGCGGTGTTGGTTTAGGTAAGACTCACTTAATGCACGCTGTGGGTAACTCTCTGGTTAAAAATAATCGTAATGCTAAAGTCGTTTATCTTCATTCCGAGCGATTTGTAGCTGATATGGTTAAAGCGCTGCAACTGAATGCTATTAATGACTTTAAACGTTATTACCGTTCTGTGGATGCGTTGCTAATAGATGATATTCAGTTCTTCGCGGGTAAAGAACGTTCTCAGGAAGAGTTTTTTCACACCTTTAACGCACTTTTGGAAGGTGGTCAGCAGATGATTTTAACCTGTGACCGTTATCCGAAAGAAATTAATGGTGTTGAAGAGCGACTGAAGTCAAGATTTGGCTGGGGACTCACTGTTGCTGTTGAACCTCCAGAGCTGGAAACACGTGTGGCCATTCTAATGAAGAAGGCTGAGCAACAGAAAGTAGACCTTCCCCATGAAGCGGCTTTCTTTATTGCTCAACGTATTCGATCTAATGTGCGTGAGCTTGAAGGTGCACTGAAAAGAGTGATAGCGAGTGCTCACTTTATGGGCCGTAGGATAGATATTGATCTAATTCGCGAATCTTTGAAGGACTTGCTTGCATTGCAGGATAAACAGGTCAGTATTGATAATATTCAGAGAACGGTAGCGGAGTATTTCAAAATCAAGGTGGCGGATATTCTTTCAAAACGCCGCAGTCGCTCCGTTGCTCGTCCCAGACAGATTGCTATGGCACTGTCCAAGGAATTGACCAGTCACAGTTTGCCAGAAATTGGTGACGCCTACGGCGGTCGTGATCACACTACTGTTCTCCATGCCTGTCGAAAGGTGAAACAATTAGTGGAGGATGATGGTGAGATACGGGATGATTATAAAAATCTATTGAGATCTTTAACCAACTGATGACAGTTTGGTGAGCGAAAGCTAAAAGATTAGAAACTTAATTGAATTTTTGAAGGTTAGCCATAAAGGCTTTCTTTCAGTCAGCAAGAGAAAGGAAAGCGATGAAATTTACCATTAATCGGGAAGCATTGCTCAAGCCATTGCAATTGGTTGCGGGCGTAGTTGAACGAAGACAGACCCTACCTGTATTGTCCAACGTCCTGATGGTGGTGGACGGCAATCAGCTCTCTTTAACAGGTACTGACCTGGAAGTAGAATTGGTCGGGCGTGTATCTCTGAATGATGTCAGTGAAGGTGGTGAAATAACGGTACCTGCCCGAAAGCTGATGGATATCTGTAAATCATTGCCTGAGAATGCAGCGATTGAATTTTCTCAGGATGAGCAACGTGTCAAAGTAAGAGCAGGCCGTTCCCGCTTTACTTTATCTACTCTTCCAGCAAACGAATTCCCAAGCATTGAAGAAGAGGCAGGCTCCCTGACTTTTACTATCGAACAGTCTCGTTTGCGTAGACTGATCGATCGTACTAGTTTTGCTATGGCTCAACAGGATGTTCGTTACTACTTGAACGGAATGCTGCTTGAAGTCAGCCAGAACAAACTTCGTTCTGTAGCGACTGATGGCCACCGTCTGGCTATGTGCTCTCTGGATGCTGATATTAATCAGAGCGAACGTCATCAAGTGATTGTGCCTCGCAAGGGTATCCTGGAAATGGCCCGCTTGTTGACTGAAGGTGATGAGATGGTTCACATCACTCTTGGTGCTAACCATATGCGGGCCAAAACCGGTGACTTCATGTTCACATCCAAGTTGGTTGATGGCAAATTCCCTGATTATGATCGTGTTGTTCCACGCGGTGGTGATAAAATTATTTTGGGAGATCGTCAGGAATTGCGTCAAGCTCTTCAGCGCGCATCAATTCTTTCCAACGAGAAGTATCGCGGTATTCGCCTGATTCTTACTGATGGCCAGCTAAAGGTCATGGCTAACAACCCTGAGCAGGAAGAAGCGGAAGAAGAATTGAACATGGACTACCACGGTGAGTCCATGGAGATTGGCTTTAACGTAAGCTACCTGCTGGATGTTCTGTCAGTTATATCCGGTGAATCTGTGAAGATTACACTTTCTGATCAGAACAGTAGTGCACTTCTTGAGGAGTCTGAAGATTCTGACTCTACTTATGTTGTTATGCCAATGAGACTCTGATGATTCTACAGCCCAAAGTTTCTTTATTATTGAAAGCTGAGGGCTGTACTGAAGCATGAGTATTAATAAGCTTATGGTAAAGGATGTCAGAAATCTGGCATCCATAACACTCTCCCCCTCTCCTTTTATTAATATTCTTTATGGTCTTAACGGCAGTGGTAAAACCAGTGTTCTGGAAGCTATTCATCTGCTGGGACTTGCCCGTTCATTCAGAACAGCAAAACTCAAACCCGTTGTTCGTCATGGACAGGATAAAAGTACGGTCTTTGCTCAGGTTGAAGTGGGTAAAGGACGGATTCTTCCTGTTGGAGTGTCCCGAAACCTTAATGCTGAGAGCTTTCAGGTTCGTGTTGCCGGAGAGACTTTAAAATCGACAGCAGAGTTGGCTCAGCTGTTGCCATTACAGGTGATAAATCCTGATACGTTCAAATTATTGGAAGGATCACCAAAGCAGAGACGACAGTTTCTGGATTGGGGGGTGTTTCACGTGAAACATCAGGACTTTCTTCCTCTATGGAAACGTGCACAGAAAGCACTCAAACAGCGGAATACTTTACTTCGACATGGTAAAATAAAGGGTTCCTCATCCCTTACTGCTCAACTGCCAGCTTGGGATCAAGAGCTTACTCGAGCTGCTGAGTCAGTTGATCGCTTGAGGCTGGAGTATTTCACTCAATTGTTGCCTGTCTTTCAGGACGTATTGAGTGAGCTAACCAGTCTGAGTGATATTAATATCAGCTATTATCGAGGCTGGGATAAAGAGTGTTCGCTGGCAGATGTACTTCGAGAAAATGTCAGCAAAGATATTCAAAGTGGATATACCTTAGCTGGGCCTCAAAGAGCTGACCTGAGAGTAAAGGTAGGTAGGTCTAGCGCAGTGGATATCCTCTCGCGAGGGCAATCAAAATTGGTTGTCTGTGCATTAAAACTCGCACAAGGCCATCTCTATTCACGAACTAGTGGTAAGAAATGTGTTTTTCTAGTGGATGATTTGCCATCAGAACTTGATGGCCCTCATAGGAAAGGTATGTGCAGGTTGCTGGAAAAGATGAAAACACAGGTTTTTATAACCTGCGTTGAATCGGGTGCCTTGAATGATTGCTGGTTACCCGAAACGGATTTAAAAATGTTTCACGTGAAACAGGGAACTGTGAACTTGGAATCTGGGCGTAAGATTCGCCGACTGAACTCGCTGGAGACAGAAAATGAGTGAACAAAATTACGATGCATCCAACATTAAGGTACTAAAGGGCCTGGATGCAGTACGTAAGCGCCCGGGGATGTATATCGGCGATACGGATGATGGTACCGGCCTGCACCATATGGTGTTTGAGGTGGTGGATAACTCCATAGACGAAGCTCTAGCGGGACATTGCGATAAGATTTCAGTCATAATCCATCCTGATGAATCCATTACAGTTAAAGATAATGGACGTGGTATCCCCGTAGATATCCACGAAGAAGAAGGTGTTTCTGCTGCTGAAGTTATCATGACAGTCCTGCACGCAGGCGGTAAGTTTGATGACAACACCTATAAAGTATCGGGCGGTTTGCACGGTGTTGGTGTCTCTGTAGTCAATGCTCTTTCCAGAGAGCTGAAGATGACGGTTCGTCGTAATGGTCAGGTTCATCAACAGACTTATACTCATGGTGTTCCTGTTGAGCCCATGAAGGTCACTGGTGAAACTGAAGGTAGCGGTACAGAAATTCATTTTGAGCCCTCTGAAGAGACTTTCACTAACATCCTGTTCAGTTATGACATTCTTGCCAAGCGACTCAGAGAACTCTCGTTTCTCAATTCTGGTGTATTTATTCATCTGCTTGATGAACGCACGGGTAAAGAAGACGAGTTTCGATATGATGGTGGTTTGAGAGCATTTGTTGAGTATTTAAACACCAATAAGAACCAGATTAATAACGTATTCCACTTCACTAAAGAGCGTGAAGATGGAACAACTGTTGAAGTGGCAATGCAGTGGAATGACGGGTTTCAGGAAAATCTTTATTGTTTTACCAATAATATTCCTCAGCGCGATGGTGGTACACACCTTGCGGGTTTCCGCGCTGCTCTGACACGAAATCTGAATAGTTATATCGAACGTGAAGGTTTTTCCAAGAACCAGAAAGTATCCACATCCGGTGATGATGCTCGTGAAGGTCTTACTGCTATTATTTCGGTGAAAGTTCCTGATCCTAAATTCTCCTCTCAGACCAAAGACAAACTGGTCTCTTCTGAAGTGAAGACTGCTGTAGAGCAGGAGATGGGAGAAAAGCTGTCTGAATATTTGTTGGAGAATCCTCAGGAAGCCAAGTTAATTGTTAATAAGATGATTGACGCTGCTCGTGCTCGTGAAGCTGCTCGTAAAGCTCGTGATATGACTCGTCGCAAAGGTGCTCTAGATATTGCCGGTCTGCCAGGAAAACTGGCTGACTGTCAGGAGAAAGACCCTGCGCTCTCTGAACTGTACATAGTAGAGGGTGATTCTGCGGGTGGTTCTGCTAAGCAAGGTCGTAATCGTAAGACTCAAGCGATTCTACCGTTGAAGGGTAAGATCCTGAACGTAGAAAAGGCTCGTTTCGATAAAATGCTTTCCTCTCAGGAAGTCGGCACATTGATCATAGCCCTGGGTTGTGGCATTGGTCGTACAGACTTTAATCTGGAAAAGCTGCGCTACCACAACATTATCATCATGACTGATGCTGACGTCGATGGTTCTCACATCCGTACCCTGCTGCTAACGTTCTTTTTCAGACAGTTGCCAGAGCTGATTGAGAATGGGTACCTCTATATTGCTCAGCCGCCACTCTACAAAATTAAGCGTGGCAAGCAAGAACAGTACCTAAAAGATGATTCTGCGCTGGATGATTATCTAACACAGTCAGCTCTGGAAAATGCTTCTCTGCATGTGAATGAGAGTGCACCGGGTATATCCGATGGACCACTTGAAGCTCTGGTAAAAGAATTCCGTTCTGTAATGGCTAAGATTGAACGCCTCTCCCGCGTTTATCCTGCTTTCATTGTAAAAGAGATGGTTTACTTGCGAGGACTGGAAGATGAAGATCTGAAAGATAGAGCTGTGATGCAAGCGTGGGTGGATGAACTAGATGCTAAGATAGTGGAGCTTAAGCTGGCTGGTCGAACCTTGGATTTCGCCGTTTTTGAAGATCGTGAAAATCAGGTATGGTTGCCGAAGGTGACTATTACTGCCCATGGTGTTCCAACCCAATACACGTGGAAAACCGATTTCTTCTCTTCCGGTGACTATCGCAATATTAAGAAACTGGGTAGCCAGTTACAGGATTTACTGGAAGATACCGCTTTCATTCAAAAAGGTGAACGTAAGAAGGAAATATCATCTTTCGAAGAAGGTTTGAATTGGCTAATGGGTGAAACAACCAAGCGTCATTACATTCAGCGATACAAAGGCCTTGGTGAGATGAACCCGGAGCAACTCTGGGAAACCACTATGGACCCTGAAGTGCGTCGTATGCTGCGTGTGACGATCGAAGATGCTATTGCTGCTGACCAGATCTTCAACACCTTGATGGGTGATCATGTTGAGCCACGTCGTGAATTCATTGAATCCAATGCGTTGAAGGTAGCTAACCTGGACGTCTGATTTTTTGAAAATATAAAGAAGCCGGCATAATGCCGGCTTCTTTATATTTGAGTCATTCTATTTTTTCTATGTTTCTAAAAAGCTCCAGACTGTGAAGGGTTTTATCTCTCCCAGAAATAGTTGAATCCGATATCGTTGTTTTTAGTAATGAGAGTGAAGGCGTTCCTACCTCAGCAATGGCTGAATCAGTACTTGAGGAGGTGGAAGTAACTGACAATCTCCGTTCTGATAAAGGTTTTTTAGGAGAGGGAGATGTTGTGCTTGAATTAGCCGCGTTGGAAATTATAGGTTTACCTTCTGTGTTCGACTTGCTGAGATTGAATACCTTTAGGAGGAAGAGAAGGAGACGCTGGAGGTGTCTTTCCACTCGGTGGCTGTATAGGCATTATTGTTTCCCTGAAGATCATTTAGAATCCATGTAACTTAATTTTAGTTAATCATTTAAATTGAGAAAAAATTAGAACTTGCTGAAGATTTTGATGTGTACATACCCATAGAGAAGAGTTCCCACTAGCTACTGCTAATAGAAAGGTCTGCGAGTAGACCGTAAGATATTTAGATAATCGAGAATGGTTATTGGCGTTATAATGACGCTTTACTCTCATGTGATTTAAAGAGCAATGCACCAGTCCCTGATTCGAAAAGAGCTTGAAGAAGCTCAGAAAGTTCTTGAACGCTTTCTGAATGATGACACCAATATCGAAGCTATTAACTCAGCTGCACTGCTTCTGGCTGAGGTATTTAAAGCGGAAGGTAAAGTGATTTCCTGTGGTAATGGTGGTTCACATTGTGATGCCATGCACTTTGCTGAAGAGCTTACAGGCCGTTACCGTGACGACCGCCCTGCTTATCCTGCAATCGCTATTTCCGATGTCAGCCACATGTCTTGCGTATCCAATGACTATGGTTACGAGCATGTATTCTCTCGCTATCTGGAAGGTGTTGGCTTCAAAGGTGATGTGCTGTTTGGCTTAAGTACCAGTGGTAATTCAAGTAATATTATCAAGGCTGTAGAGATGGCCCGTAAGAAAGGAATGAAAGTTATTCTGCTAACAGGTAAAGATGGCGGAAAGATGGATGGTATGGCTGATGTGGAAATCCGTGTGCCGCATTTTGGTTATGCTGACCGGATTCAGGAAATCCACATCAAGATTATTCATATCATGATACAACTGATTGAAAAGTACATGGTTGCCTAATTCTGATGAGAGAAGTTAGGCAGTCTCTTTGATTGCAGCCAGCTTCTCTTCTATCCAGCCTCGAGTTTGATCGTTCAGCTCTTTTGCTGTTCTTTCATGAGTCTGGATAGGTTTGCCAATATGAAGGTGAATAGTACCGGGCTTTTTCAGCCAACTTTCAACGGGCCAGTGATCTGCGGCATTGTGAGCCACAGGAAGAATGTTAACTTCAGCCTTTCTGGCTAGATTAACCCCGCCTCTGGAAAACTTTCCCAAACCACCCTTCAGAGCTCTGGTTCCTTCTGGAAAAATGAGTACCCAGCGTTCTTCTTTAAGAGCTAATGTTCCAAGCTCTACGATATCCCTTAATGCCGCTCTTGGATCATCCCGGTTGATGGCAATAGGATGCAGAAGGTAGAAAGCCCAACCAAAAAATGGGACTCTCATGAGTTCTTTCTTCAAAACCTGAGACTGTGGTGTGAATACCATCTGTAGGAAAAATGTCTCCCAGGTACTCTGGTGATTACTAATAATCACGCAGGGTTTGTCAGGAATATTATCTTTACCATGAATTTCATAACGAACCCCACAGGTGACTTTTAGTAGCCAGATCACCATGATTGCCCAGTTAGTCACCATCAAAGGGTGACGTTTATTGGTCGCAACAAAAGGAATAATAAAAAACATCACGGATACCCAAAGTATCGTGAAGATTGTGAGTGAGGTGTAGAACAGAATTGTTCTTAGCAATTGAATAACGGACGACATTTATAACCTGTTATTAAATCTTCAGTCAGCAAGAATAAAGTGAGTAAAATCAGTGAGATCTTCAAATACGGGTATCCCTTCAAGACCTTCACCTTTAGCCAGTGTTCGTACACCTTTACCGGTTTTCACCAGTGCTACCTTACAGCCTGCAGCTTGTCCCGCTACCAAATCCCGTAGTGAGTCACCCACAAGCCAACACTCAGCAGGATCAACCTGGAACTCACGGATCAATTCCTCGACCATTCCAGGTAGAGGCTTTCGGCACTGACAATTATTATCCGGACCATGGGGGCAATATTTTATAGCTGCTACCCTGCCCTGCTGCTGTTCAAGTAGAATATTCATCTTATCGTGCATAGCATTCAGGGTGTCGAGACTGAAATAGCCTCGGGCCAGACCGGACTGGTTGGTGGCAATGGTTACAGTAAAGCCTGACTTATAGAGTTGAGCCATTGCTTCTATGCTGCCAGGCAGAGGGAGCCATTCTTCCGGGCTACGAATATAATTGTCAGAGTCTTTATTAATGACTCCGTCACGATCGAGAATTATCAGTTTTGTCATAATCAATAGTAAAAAAATGCGGCCATAGGCCGCATTTACTCTAACAGGCATTGTCCGGAAGTTCTGTTACAAACAGTCATTTTCGGACAAGCAGCAAGTTTGTACTGTTACAGAACAGCTCTTTATAGAAGAGAGATGTCCGCAACATGGAGGAACAGGCTTCTCAGCTGTTTCAGTAGTGCGTAGCGATTCAGCTTAACCTGTTCATCTTCAGCATTAACAAGAACTTCATCAAAGAAGCGGTCTACGGCTTCTTTCAGCGGAGCTAGCAATTCCATAGCTTCAGCGTATTGGCGCTTAGTCAGAACCGGGTTAACGGTTTCCTGAGTATTAGCCAAGGCTGCAGCCAGAGCTTTTTCTGCATCTTCTGTCATTAGTGCAGGGTCAACAGCATCCGGAATAGCCAGATCACCCGCCTTGGCCATAATGTTGGATACACGCTTGTTGGCTGCAGACAGAGCTTCAGCCTCGGCCAACTTGCTAAAAGCATGCACTGCCTTAACACGTTGATCAAAATCGAAAGGTCTGGAAGGTTTCAGGGCCTTAACAGCCAAGAAGATTTCTACAGGAACATTTTCGTCCTGGTACCAGGCACGGAAACGCTCCAGCATGAAGTCCAGAACAGTATCAATCAGCTTATCCCCTGCAGGCAGTTCAATGCCTTGAGACTCATAGCTCGCGATGGACTGCTCAATCAGATTTCTCAGATCCAGATCCAGTTTCTTCTCTACGATGATACGCAACACTCCGAGAGTGGCACGACGTAGAGCAAACGGGTCCTTATTGCCTGAAGGCGGCTGTTTGATGCCGAAGATACCGGTAATGGTGTCTATCTTGTCGGCAATAGCGACAGCACAACCGGTCAAGTTGGATGGCAGAGAATCACCAGCAAAGCGAGGCATATACTGCTCGTTCAGAGCAACACTGACTTCCTTTGCTTCACCATCGTTAGCGGCGTAGTACTGTCCCATAATTCCCTGGAGCTCAGGGAATTCCAGAACCATCTCGGAATTCAGGTCAGATTTACACAACTCACCAGCACGGGCAGCCAGTTCTTTCTGACCACCTTCCTGTTCGGCAATGAAGCTTGCCAGTTTGGCGATACGTTCTGTCTTGTCATAGACCGAACCTAACTGAGTCTGAAATACGACCGGCTTCAGGTTTTCTCTATGAGCTGCAAGAGTGGTTTTTTTGTCTGTTTCAAAGAAGAATTTGGCATCAGCAAGGCGTGGACGGATTACCCGTTCATTACCGGATACTACATATTTTGGCTCTTTACTCTGAATATTGGAAACGGTTATAAAATGGGGAATAAGTTTCCCTTCACCGTCAACCACGTGGAAATACTTCTGATGTCCCTTCATGGAAGAGATCAATGCTTCAGCAGGTACTTTCAGGAATTCATCATCAAAACGGCCAGAGAGAGCTACCGGCCACTCGTTGAGACCTGTTACTTCATCTAGCAGATTTTCATCGATAACAGCCTCACCACCCAGGTTAGCGGCTATTTCAGTCACCTGGCTACGGATCATGTCGCGGCGAACGTTAAAACGAGCATACACATGACCCTGTTCTTCCAGGATTTCAGCGTAAGTTGCCGGATCACTCAAAGGAATAGCTTTGTTGGCATGGAAACGGTGGCCACGTGTACTGTTGCCAGATTTCAGGCCGAGGATTTCACAGTCTACAACTTGCTTACCCATCATCATCACAAGCCAGTGAACTGGACGGACGAATTCGATACGGTTGGCACCCCAGTGCATACGCTTGGGAATAGGCAGCTCGCTGAGAGATTTATTGACAATTTCCGGCAGTAAACTAGTTGTTTCAGCACCTTGCTGAACAGCACGGTAAACTAACCAGGCCCCTTTGTTTGTTTCCAGAGTTTCTAGCTGCTCAACGGTCACGCCATTGGAGCGAGCAAAACCTTCAGCGGCTCGAGTTGCTTTTCCTTCAACATCAAAAGCAGCCTTAACAGCTGGACCACGACGCTCAAGATTCTGGTCAGGCTGAGCGGTTTCCAGGCCTTTAATCAGCAGTGCCAAACGTCTTGGAGCAGCGAAAGACTCAAAACGGTCGAAGGAGAGCTGAGCATTTTTTAGGCCATTAATAATGCCCTGACTGAATGCATTGGAAAGATTCTTTAGAGCTTTCGGTGGCAGCTCTTCGGTTCCCAATTCAACCAGAAAATCCTGTGTGTTAGTGCTCATTACTTGGACTCCTCCTGCGCCAGCTGGGCGAGTACTTCGGTGCGGATATCATCGCTAGCCATTGGAAAGCCCAGACGGTGGCGGGCATCAAAGTAAGCCTTGGCAACAGCGCGAGCCAGAGTTCTGACGCTCAGAATATAACGCTGACGCTCAGTCACGGAAATAGCGTGACGAGCATCCAGTAAATTGAAAGTGTGGGATGCTTTCAGGACAAATTCATAAGCAGGCAGTGGTAAGTCTAATTCCACAAGACGCTTTGATTCGCCTTCAAAGAAAGTGAACTGATGAAAAAGCTCTTTGGTATCAGCGTGTTCAAAGTTGAAAGTGGACATCTCCACTTCTTGCTGATGATAAACATCGCCGTAGGTAACTGTGCCCTGAGGCCCTTCAGTCCAAACCAGGTCGTAAACATTATCCACGCCCTGAATGTACATGGCTAATCGTTCAAGACCGTAGGTAATTTCGCCAGTAACGGGGAAACACTCAATGCCACCGACTTGCTGAAAGTAAGTGAACTGGGTCACTTCCATGCCATTCATCCAGACTTCCCAGCCCAGACCCCAGGCACCCAATGTTGGGGATTCCCAGTTGTCTTCTACAAAACGGATATCGTGAACTAGCGGATCAACACCCAGCTCACGGAGAGAGTCCAGGTAAAGCTCTTGGATATTGTCTGGAGAAGGTTTCATTACTACCTGGAACTGATAGTAGTGCTGCAGACGATTAGGGTTTTCACCGTAACGACCGTCTGTTGGACGACGGCTTGGTTGTACGTAAGCAGCGTTCCAGTTTTCCGGACCAATAGCACGCAGAAAGGTAGCTGGGTGGAATGTACCGGCACCCACTTCCATATCGAGTGGCTGCATCAGTACGCAGCCCTGGCGGGCCCAGAATTGCTGCAGGGCCAGAATCAGGCCCTGAAACGTTTTGATATCAGGCGAGCTTTGCGAAGTCACTTTACTACCTCATGGAGGCTTGAATCCGGCTTGAAATTTGAGATGCCAGGGGATTTATAACCCACTGTCTGGCAACGAAAAACCGTATTAATGCCCATAACGAAAGAAAAATATTCTGCACGCTCGCGGAAAGGGCAAGATATGGGCAGAATATTTTTCACGACAATTTTTACTAAAAATAGCTGCGGATTATAACGGTTTGGCCAGAAGTCGCATACTGCCAAGGGGAAATTGACACGGCGGCTTGATATTCTGAGGTTTAGTAACGCCAGAAAGTAGGAGTGAACAGTACCAATAAAGTAAATATCTCCAATCGGCCGAGTAGCATAGCAAAGCAGAGAATCCATTTGGCCGCATCGGGTAGAGATTCGTAGTTGGCAGAAGCTTCACCCAGAGCAGGACCTAGGTTATTAAGGCAGGATGCAACGGTTGAAAAGGCCGTAGTTAGATCTAACCCAGTGGCCATTAAAGCCAGAAACATAACGGCAAACAAAAAGATATACGTTGCGAAGAATCCCCAGACAGCTTCACCTACCCTGTTGTGCACAGCCTTGCCACCCAGCTTTATACTGAAGACAGCGTTCGGATGAACAAGACGACGAAGTTCTCTTAATCCTTGTTTGAAAATCAATAATACTCGGATGACTTTCATTCCACCGGCCGTCGAGCCAGCGCAACCGCCAGCAAAGCTGGTCATAAACAATAACATGGGAAGAAAGGTTGGCCATGCAGAGAATCCACTGGAAGCATAACCTGTTGTTGTTGCTACAGAAACCACCTCAAATACGCCGTAACTCAGGGACTCATCCATATCGAATGTGCCTGAGAAATAGAGGCCAAAGACTGTAATAAAAGAAACGAAACCCAGAATAAATAGATAGGCTTTCACTTCCGGATCTTGCCAGTAGTGCTTCACTGACTTATATCGCCAGGCAAAGAAATGCAGAGCAAAGTTGATTCCGGCAATCAACATAAAGAATGTCGCCATCGCGTTGATCAGTGGTGAATCAAAATGCCCCATACTGGCGTCGTGTGTTGAAAAGCCGCCAATAGCTATAGTGGAAAAGCTGTGGCTGATAGCATCAAACAGACTCATTCCTGCGATCCAGTAACCGAAAGTACAGAAAGCAGTTAAGCCAAGATAAAGCATCCAGAGTGCCTTCGCTGTTTCCTTAATTCGAGGAGTGAGCTTGTTGTCTTTAATAGGGCCTGGAGTTTCGGTTCGATACAGCTGCATTCCACCAATACCTAACATTGGCATAATGGCGACGGCTAGAACGATAATGCCCATACCGCCCAACCACTGAAGCTGCTGGCGGTAGAAAAGAATCGATTTGGGCATCTCATCAATGCCGGTGAGAATCGTAGCACCGGTGGTGGTAAGCCCCGACATGGATTCAAACACCGCATCGGTAAAACTCAAATCCGGTTCGGGCATTAGTGCCAGTGGCAACGCACCCATTCCTCCGAGCACGACCCAGAACAATACCGTGATAATAAAACCGTCACGGTTTCTTAGGTCTGTTTTAATTCGCCGGAAGGGAAACCAGAGCAATGAGCCAATCAAAAAGGTCAGAAAGAAGGTGTAGAGGAACAGAGAAACTTCCTTTTCACCATAAATCAGTGCAACGACCAGAGGTGGCAGGCTGGAAAAGCTGAACAGCATCAGAAGGATGCCCAGGACAGGCAGAATGACAGAAAACTGCATAGAACCCTGATTTTCTCTTAATACAGGCTGAAGCCTGCGGGTATCGCTTGTTATTAACGTGTTGTCGGTAATAGAGACAAGCGGGTAATGGTTAATACTGAATGAGTACTAGTGTACCGCATTGTCGCAAAATATTGTTTGGAAAAGATAGAGGTTGATAGAAAAAGCCTCTTTATCCGGAAGGACATAAAGAGGCTTTTTTTGAATGGGTATGATCAATAATTATTCAATCAAAAGAATCCCAGACCAACTTGGAACAGCTGTTCGACCTCATGAATACGGCGTTTGTCGCTCAAAAAGAGAATGACGTGGTCACCGGACTCAATGGAAGTCGTATCGTGGGCAATTAAAACTTCTTCATTGCGGACAATGGCACCAATGCTGGCACCGAGAGGAAGATCAATTTGCTGGACCGTTTTACCCACAACTTTTGAAGAGTTTTCATCTCCATGAGCAATTGCCTCTATGGCCTCTGCAGCACCACGGCGGAGTGAGTGAACATTGACAACATCACCACGACGAACGTGCTTGAGCAGACTGCCGATAGTCGCCTGTTGGGGAGAAATAGCGATATCAATTTCGCCGCCTTGTACCAGATCCACATAGGCCGGGTTATTAATCAGAGCCATAACTTTGCGAGCCCCCAAACGCTTGGCCAGCATGGCGGCCATCACGTTGGCTTCATCATCATTTGTCAGGGCACAGAAGATATCAGTTTCTTCAATATTTTCAGAGATCAGTAACTCTTTATCGGAGGCATTACCGTTGAATACCATTGCTCGGGTCAGGGTTTCTGACAGGAACTGACAGCGCTCCATATTCTGTTCAATGACTTTCACTTTGAAGTCATTTTCCGCAGACTGAGCAAGACGTAAACCGATATTACCGCCACCGGCGATAATGATGCGTTTATAGTCATCATCGAGCCTCTGGAGTTCACTCATTACCGCTCGAATATGACGGCGGTCAGCCACAAAGAAAACTTCATCGTCGGCTTCAATGACGGTCGTACCTTTCGGCATGATGGCTTTACCACGACGAAAGATAGCGGCAACACGGGTATCCACGTTAGGCATATGCTCCCGTAAATAGCGCAGCTCCTGCCCTACTAAAGGTCCACCATAATAAGCTTTCATGGCAACCAGTTGGGCGCGGCCATCAGCGAAGTCCAGCACTTGCAGGGCACCAGGTCGCTCTAACAGACGTCGGATATAGTTGGTTACCACTTGCTCAGGGCTGATCAATACATCGATAGGCAAAGCGTCGTCGGCAAACAGTCCTTCCTTGTTCAGGTAGGCTGCCTGACGAATACGGGCAATCTTGGAAGGTGTATGGAACAAGGTGTAGGCAATCTGACAGGCCACCATATTCACCTCGTCGCTGTTGGTGACAGCAACCAGCATATCTGCATCATCAGCACCGGCCTGCTTCAGTACCGAAGGGAAAGAAGCCATCCCCTGAATAGTCCGGATATCAATCCGGTCTTGAAGTTCACGAAGCCTCTCACCGTTGGTATCAACAACGGTAATATCGTTTTCCTCGCTGGCCAGGTTTTCAGCCAGAGTTCCACCGACCTGGCCGGCCCCGAGAATAATGATTTTCATGAATGGCTTATTCCTGTTTTACCAACAGCTTGAGCGGAGCTGAATATTAAAAGCTACCGCTCACCCCATATCGTTACGACTTTTTACTATAAAAATGCCGCTGAATCGGGTTCTGTAGCGATTTTCATATTTAGGGATGAGCAACATTTTCAGCTCATAGCTGTTTATTAGTCAGCTTTTTTTAACAAGCTGTAGAAGAAACCGTCTCCTGATCCGGGCAGTATCTGACGACCAAAACCGGTATCAATACCCCAGTCAACTTCCAGCACCTTCAGTTCGGCACTGCTTTCTTCTGCAATAAAGCGCTCTATTTGCTTGCTGTTTTCTGCAGGCATAATCGAGCAGGTTGCATAGAGCAGTGTGCCACCGGGCTTTAGCAAAGACCACATGGTTTCCAGAATTCGGCCTTGAAGTTTCGCAAGAGCGTCAATGTCTTCAGGTTTACGAAGCAGTTTGATATCAGGATGACGACGAATCACGCCAGTAGCGGAGCAAGGAGCATCCAGTAGAATGTGATTATAAAGCTCACCATCCCACCAAGGTTCAGGTTCACAGCCGTCACCAGTTATCAGTTTGGCTTTCAGGCCTATTCTGTCGAGGTTTTCTTGAACCCGTACCAAGCGACGTTCATCCACATCCAAGGCATGGAGTTCAATATCTGAATTCAGTTCCAGCAATTGGCAGGTTTTTCCGCCAGGAGCACAGCAAGCATCCAGAACTTTATCGCCAGGATTCACTTTCAACAGGTTTCCTGAAATCTGTGCAGACTCATCCTGAACACTGACTACTCCATCAAAGAAGCCGGGTAGAATATCGACGGCCTGCGCTTTGCCCAGAATGATTCCCTGTGGAGAAATAGCTGAAGGGTTAGCTGAAATACCGGCTTCGATCAGTTTCTTCAGGTAACGATTGCGGCTGACATGCTGTTCATTAACACGGATAGTCATTGGTGGCTGACTATTATTTGCTGCAGTAATGTTCTGCCAGAAATCAGGCCAGGCCTTTTTGATTTTCCCCAGCAACCACTGTGGGTGAGCTGTAATACTGATGTCGTTAGACTCAGTAAACTCTTTCAGCTCCTGTTCTTGGCGTTGTGCATTTCGTAATACGCCATTCACCAGCCCTCTAGCCCAGGCTTTACCGAGGGTTCGAGTGACCTGAACTGTTTCCCCAATAGCAGCATGAGCTGGAATACGGGTATAGAACAACTGATAGAGGCCAACAAGAATCAGGCTGTGAATATCCTTCTCTTTGGCTTTTAATGGTGTATCCATTAAATGCCCCAGCCATGAATCCAGCCGGAAGTAGTAACGAAGAGTGCCGTAACAAAGCTCAGCCAGTAAGGGCTGATCCTTCTTACTTAGGGTTTCCTGATACTTTGGTAGCGCCTGGTTCAAGGAATCACCAGCAACTACACGACTTACGACTTTTGCTGCAGCCAGTCTTACGGAAGATTGTTTAGCCATCAGTTAAATACTTTTCCGGTAGCAAACATTTCTTTTCGACTGTTCAACAGATCCTGTACAGCCATAGCACGACTGCCAGAGAGTTGAACGTTCTTGAGTCTCAACAAGCCTTCGGTACAAGCTACGTCAATACCTTCCTTGTCCGCTTTAACAATAGTGCCTGGTGTCTGGCTTGAAGTTCCATCTACTTTGATGGCTTCCCAAACTCTAATGGAAGTTTCATCCATTTGTATGGTTGTTACTGGCCAGGGGTTAAATGCGCGAACAAGGCAATCAAGTTCTGCGGCTGGGCTGTTCCAATCGAGAACAGCCTCTTCTTTGCTCATCTTATGGGCATAGTTGGCCAGACTGTCATCCTGCTTTTCTGCTTTGACGGTACCTTCTGCAAAAGCGTTAACGATTTCAATCAATGCAGGCTGACCTACTTCAATCAGTCGATCATGAACATGGGATGACGTATCGGTATCATGAATTGGGCAGGTTGCTTTCAGCAACATATCGCCGGTATCCAGACCTATATCCATCTGCATGATAGTCACACCAGACTCTTTGTCTCCAGCTTCTACTGCACGCTGGATAGGCGCTGCTCCGCGCCAGCGAGGAAGAATGGAGCCATGAACGTTAATACAACCGAATTTTGGAATATCCAGAACGCTCTGGGGCAGGAGCAGACCGTATGCAACAACGATCATCAGGTCCGGCTTCAGGTCAGCCAGTTGTTGGCGTGCTTCTTCATCTTTTTTCAGAGAGAGCGGCTGGAACACTGGGATATTGTGTTGCAGGGCCAGCTCCTTAACCGGGCTAGGCTTTAGCTTTCGCCCTCGTCCTGCTGGTCTGTCCGGTTGCGTATAGGCGGCAATAACGTCGTGCTGGCTGTCCAGTACTGCCTGCAGGTGTGCACTGGCAAACTCGGGAGTTCCTGCAAAAACGATTCGAAGGCTTTTCATCGGGTGCATTCAGGCCTTTTGGCTGAAAAAGAGAATTTTAAAAGATAGTTGTCGCGATGATAGATAAAGAGTGTGGGAGAGTAAAATAGAGTGGCCACTTATTCACAGGGAATAAATGACCTTAAACTGAGTTAAGCCGTTTCCAAACGCTTGTTTTTGATCAGCTTCTTGCGGATTCGATCTTGCTTTAGTTTGGATAGATAGTCCACGAACAGTTTGCCGTTTAGGTGGTCTAGTTCGTGCTGAACACAGACAGCAGCTAGGCCATCCAGCTCCATTGAAAACTCTTCACCATCACGGTCCAAAGCGGTCAAGCGAACCTCAGCAAAGCGATCAAGCAGTTCAAAGAAGCCGGGTACAGAAAGACAGCCTTCTGACAGGTCGGTCAAATCTTCACCAATAGGTTCAAACTCAGGGTTGATCAGAACCAAAGGATCGTTACCCTCTTCGGAAAAATCCATCACTACTATGCGTTTATGGATGTCCACCTGTGTGGCAGCAAGACCAACACCTTTGGATTCGTACATAGTTTCCAGCATGCTATCGATGAGCTTGCGAATTTCGTCGTTTACCTTGGCCACTGGCTCGGCGATGGTGCGAAGTCTTTCGTCGGGATATTCCAGGATTTGCAGAAGCGCCATAGGTTTCTCTAATTTTGAAAATTCGAATTAAAATTAATTCTAAATTTCTTTTAGAGATATAGGTAGTTTTAAGTACGATTGTTCTCAATTTATACGAGAGTGAATTGAATGATATAGAGTCAGGACGTGCAATGATGGTAGATCGCAGGTAGTGAAAAAAAACGCAACTTTCACAGAAAAATATAGTGAGTAATAGCCTTGAGAACGACGTGAACTCTTTAGTTGTTAGATGATCTATAAAAACTCCTTCACTGCGTAAAGGATCTACTATGAAATTTATTCCTTTCTTGCTTCTCATTTATAGCGTCGACTGCTTTGCTTGCTGATGAGAGTTCCTCTGGATCTTCTCGCACTGTGAATATCTTCAGGATAACCGCCTAGTTATACAGCACGATAAAAAAAGTGAAGACGAAGGTGATGAGCCCATGTCTCAACTACTTCTTAGACGGAAGCATGAGTGATACAGAAAAATTCCTGTTTCGGATGGGTGACTACGAAATAATTGAGCACAGATGTCGAAGTAACTGGTGCATCAAAAATAAAATTCTTGTCAGGCTACATACTGATTTTTCGGCCAGTGTCGGGCGGTTGAAAGAACCGCATTAATGTCACAATGTTCCGGACCGCCACTGTGTTGAATCAATCTACGAGCAAGATCTTTGGCTACTTCATAGGAGTAACCTTTTTCTTTCAGTATGTGATTTATTGCTCGAGTTAGCTGACATTCCACAAAGAATTTTCCCTTGCGAAGCCTCTTTTGCTCAAGCGACTCATAGGAAGGTTTATCATTAACCCACTTGATGAATTCAACCTTGCGCCCCTGAAGTTGATAGAGGGCCTTTGAGATAGCCTTATCAGAGGCTCTGGCAGAATATCCTTTGGCAGTCAGCTCTCTTAGAGCCCAATGATAAAGATGAAGGGCTACAACCGAGCTAAAACTGTTTCGAATGCGCCTGCAGGCGGAGACTTCCATTGATTTTCCGTGTAAAAAGGTGGCTTTCCATACCTGCCAACTCCTACATCCTTGGAGTGACAATTTCTTTTTCTTTTCGGGCCAATCTTCTTGTTACTGGTGAAAGGCCTTATTTTTGTCGATAAATTTATCCCAGAAAGCCCGTAATTGGTAGCCTGCAAGGGAAAACAGAGCGATATAGAATCACCCTTTTCGGTCGAGAACAACAAATAAGCATCCCCAACAGGTCACATTTCGGAGGTTGTGGAATGAGCGTCCATTGCCGGGATGAGTAACCAGTTGGTAAACTGCTGAAAAACCGGCGAAAGGCTGGCAACAATAGAATACAGCCTGATTTGGGTTGATATTCAGACATTGGATCAGAGTGAAATGACAAGGCTGCAAGGGATCGGGGATCTATGAGACGCATCATAATGGGAGTTCTTCTGCTTTGTCTGTCTGTAACAGGCATGGCCTATGAGAGTCCAATCAAGGCCGATTCGCCTCAGGACTACTTGGTCCAAAAAGGCGACACACTTTGGGAAATTTCCAATCGGTTTCTGAAAAGCCCATGGCTCTGGCCAGAAATCTGGCACGCTAACCAACAGATTCACAACCCACATCTGATCTTTCCTGGGGATATGATCAGTTTGGTGTATATCGATGGCAAACCAAGACTGACCGTAGTCCGCCGTGGTGAGAGTGGTCGAACGATTAAACTAAGTCCGAAAGTTCGCAGGTTGCCAGGAGAGTCCGCTATTCCAGCGATCCCTCTGGGCATGATTGATTCTTTCCTGAACGAGAGTCGAATTTTCAACTCAAAACACGAATTGGAAACAGCGCCTTATGTCTTTGCTTCACGTCAGGAGCGTATTATCAATGGCGCTGGTGACAAAATTTATGCTCGTGGGCGGGTAGACAACCTAGACAAGGATTTAACGGTTTATCGCACCGGAGAAATTGTATTGGATCCGGATACGGGTGAGTTGTTAGGTGTGATTGGCCATAATATTGCCAGCACCGACTTACTTAAAGTAGAAGATGGGGTTGCCAGTCTTAGGATTAAGAAAAGTCACTCTGAAGTACGACCTGGTGACAGAATTGTAGCTTCAGACGTATTTAGCCAGGTAACCACTTTCTTCCCGGGAGCACCTGATGCCCCGATCACTGGCAAGATCGCCAGTGCTTTGGAAAACATCAAAAAGGTTGGGCAGTACAATACTGTCATTCTCAATGTTGGTGAGCGGGAAGGTCTGAAACAGGGCGATATTCTGGTGGTTTATAAGAATGTGAAAGTGAAAGACCAGATGACGGGAGAGATGATTCAACTGCCACTTGAGCGTGCCGGTATAGTGATGGTTTATCGCTCATTTGAAAAAGTAAGCTATGGTATTGTCCTGACCGCTTTCGAAGAAATCAGCGTTGGGGATATCATTAAAAGCCCCTGAGGTGAAATGACCAACTCTCATCAACAAGAGTATCAGCAAGAGCAACAATACTCTGACTGGCAGCAGCTACGAAAATGGCTGCTGCTTTCGTTTCAGCCAGGGGTTGGGCCTGTTCGTTTCAACAGCCTGTTGAAAGAATTCGGTTCTGTGGATGCTGTGTTCTCAGCATCCTATACACAACTGAAGCAAGGTATACCGGAGAAACTGGCCGACAAAATTGCCGGTAATCCTGAAACACCAGATATTATCTCCTGGATAGAAAATACCAGAAACTGGCTTGAAGCCAGTAATGCCCATCATATTCTTTCTCTTCATTCTTCTCTCTACCCAGCTCGCTTGCGCGAATTAAATGACTCACCTCCCCTGCTTTATGTGATTGGCAATCCGAATCTGTTGAATGAACCTCAATTGGCCATCGTTGGTAGTCGCCGCCCGACACCTGCCGCCATGAAGCTGGCTCAGGAGCTAGCTGCAGAGCTCTCCGGGGCAGGTTTGGTTATTACCAGTGGAATGGCGCAGGGAATCGATACAGCCGCTCACCAGGGAACTCTCGGCGGTTATGGGTCAACCGTTGCTGTGTTGGGAACCGGCGTAGATCGGGTTTATCCACAAAGTAATCAGAATCTCTATGCCGCTATTGCCCAGCAGGGAGCATTGGTCAGTGAATTTCCATTGGGCACCGCTCCTGCACGAACGAACTTCCCCAAACGAAACCGGATTATTAGCGGTTTGTCTTTTGGTGTGTTGGTGGTAGAGGCTTCGATAAAAAGTGGATCTCTTATATCTGCACGAATGGCCGCAGAACAGGGGCGTGAAGTCTTTGCTGTGCCAGGTTCTGTTCTCAACCCCATGAGCAAAGGTTGTCATAAGTTGATCAGGGAAGGAGCTGTTCTGGTGGAAACGGCTGAAGATATTCTTTTGGAGCTGCAACCTTTGCTTCAGCCTTTACTGGCAGAGGAAAAAAATACTGCTGAACAGACTGAACTCAGTGGTGTTCAAAGAGTTGTCTTGGAAGGAATGGGCTTCGATCCAATCAGTACTGATGCTCTGGGTGAAATTACCGGTTTGAGTTGGGAAGAGCTTTCCATTGCTCTTACTGACATGGAGCTGGATGGTGTGATTGAAGCAGTTCCTGGTGGTTATATACGGGCACAAAAGTAATACAACCGGCTCTTCTAATCAGTTATGTTTTAGTTCCTTCGACTTCATGTTTTCTCCTTTAGCTGTTCTGAATAAGCTCTTGGGAAGACGGTCATGGAGTAGCCTGCTAGAATGCGGTTTTTGTTGATCGCACTAGGTGAAAACCTAAAATGATTAAATCATTTGTTGCTGTTCTTCTGGATTCTGATTCAGATCTACCAACGGCTAGAGCCGCCGCCGATGTACTCAGAAAGCTGGATATTTCAACTGAAGTAAAATTGCTATCTGCCCATCGAACTCCCGATATTATTCGTAACTATATTTTGGATGCTGAAAAACGAGGAGTAGTTGCTTTCATCAGCTGTGCCGGTATGGCTGCGCACTTGGCGGGTATAGTAGCGTCTTTGACTATCAAGCCAGTGATTGGTGTACCTGTTAGTGTTGGTTCACTGAACGGTATGGATTCATTATTGTCTACGGTTCAGATGCCGAGTGGCACTCCTGTAGCAACGGTTGCCATTGGTGAAGCAGGAGCCAGAAATGCAGGTTATCTGGCCGCTCAGATTATTGCTCTCGGCGATAAGGAGCTGGCCAACCGATTGAAGATGGAGCGCCGGGCCAATACTGAAGAAGTTCTGGCAAAAGATGCTGCTCTGCAACAGCAACTAACAGGTTAATGAATGATCCAGCTTGATCAATCCACTCTTGAAAGTCTTCGTACCGTGCCGGAAGTTCTTCTGTCTGATGGGGTTATTGCTTACCCGACAGAAGCTGTCTGGGGACTGGGTTGTGATCCCTGGAGTAGAGATGCAGTGTTGAAGCTGCTTGGTATAAAAAAACGACCTGTAGAAAAAGGCGTTATTCTCATTGCGGCCAGTGAAGATCAGATAGCGCCACTGCTGGCCAACCTGACAGAAGAACAGAGAACGATGCTTTCAGGCAGTTGGCCTGGGCCTTATACATGGTTGCTACCTGATCCGAACAAATGGACGCCTGACTGGATTCGGGGTCAGTTCAGCACAGTTGCCGTTCGAGTCAGTGATCACCCGGTGGTTAAGGCTCTCTGTGAAAAGGCAGGCAAGCCATTAGTTTCAACTTCAGCCAATCTTGCTGGAGAACCTCCCCTGATGACTCAGAAAGCAGTATTAGAACAGCTGGGAGATCAGCTGGATCTTATTATTGCCGGTGCGACTGGTGCCAGTATCGAACCTTCGGAAATACGCGACCTGCAGAGCGGGCAGTTAATCAGGGCGGGTTAATCTCTGCTTTGGAAAATATTGCTTTCTTTGCTTACAGGACAGATTTGTTTAGGACTAACACCGTGAAAGATTTTTCATCCAAGGCTGCAAATGAAACAGTCGAACAGGTTAAACAGTACCTGATGTCTCTGCAGGACAATATCTGCAAGGCACTGGAACAGGAAGATGGCTCTGCCTTTTTCCGGGAAGAAAGTTGGGAATACCATGGCGGCGGTGGAGGTCGTGCTCGTGTTATAGAAGGCGGCAATGTTTTCGAAAAAGGCGGTGTGAATTTTTCCTTTGTGAAGGGAGACAAACTGCCTGCGTCTTCCACTGCCAGTCGTCCTGAACTGGAAGGTCGTAGCTTTCAGGCCATGGGCGTATCTCTTGTTCTTCATCCCCGAAATCCTTTTGTACCGACGTCCCATGCAAATGTTCGTTTGCTAGTGGCTGAGAAAGAAGGTGAAGATCCTGTTTGGTGGTTCGGTGGCGGATATGACCTGACGCCTTATTACCCGTTTGAGGAAGACTGTGTGCACTGGCATCAAACAGCTAAAGATGCCTGCGA
Organism: Oceanospirillales bacterium; assembly: GCA_004762125.1. Taxonomy (GTDB): domain Bacteria; phylum Pseudomonadota; class Gammaproteobacteria; order Pseudomonadales; family Endozoicomonadaceae; genus Endozoicomonas_A. The sequence goes on from SIHQ01000007.1 coordinate 56,188, forward strand.
GCCTTTTGGTGAAGAGATCTACCCAAAGTACAAGAAGTGGTGCGATGAGTACTTCTTTCTCAAACACCGTAATGAAACCCGCGGAGTCGGTGGTCTGTTTTATGATGATTTGAACGAGTGGTCTTTCGAGCATTGCTTTGAGTTTATGCAGTCTGTAGGTGACAGCTATATCAAGGCTTATCAGCCAATCGTGAATAAGCGTAAGGCTATGGAATACACTGAACAGCAACGTCGTTTTCAGGAGTACCGTCGTGGCCGCTATGTGGAATTCAATCTGGTGTATGACCGAGGTACTTTGTTTGGTTTGCAATCAGGTGGTCGAACCGAGTCGATCCTTATGTCTTTGCCGCCTGTTGTGCGCTGGGATTACAACTGGCATCCGGAAGACGGTAGTGAAGAAGCCAAACTCTACAATGACTTTCTTAAACCTAGAAACTGGGTATAACCGGGGTTATACAAATGGCTACAGCTGTTGATCATTACGCAGTAATGGGTAATCCCATTACTCACAGTAAATCCCCTTTTATTCATGCCCTGTTTGCTGAAGCTACTGGTCAGAAGCTGCACTATGCTGCTCAATTGGTAGAGCAAAACGGTTTTTCTCAGGCGATCGAATTCTATTTTGATCAGGGCGGACATCTTGGGTTGAGTGTGACGGTTCCATTTAAAGAGCAAGCCTGGCAGTTAGCAGAGATAAAAACAGAGCGAGCTGAAAAAGCAGGTGCCTTGAATACCCTCTGGCTGGACGGGGAAGGTAAGTTGAATGGAGACAACACAGACGGTTTAGGTCTGGTCAGAGACCTGAAAGTTAATAACGGAATCTCCCTGAAAGATGCCAGAGTTCTGATTTTAGGTGCGGGTGGTGCTGTCAGAGGTGTTCTTGAGCCATTATTGACCGAACAGCCAAAGGAAATTGTGATTGCCAACCGCACGGTCAGCAAAGCTGAAACGCTGGCAAATCTGTTTTTAGGGCAACCTGTATCAGGTTGTGGTTTTAGCGATGTATCGGGCTCCTTTGATGTCATTATTAACGGCACTTCTGCCAGTCTTCAGGGGGAATTACCACCTGTATCAGGCTCTGTGGTCACCGGAAATACAACCTGCTACGACATGATGTATTCAAAAGATACGACTGTCTTCAATCAGTGGGCTTTGAATCAGGGGGCTGGAAAAGTGATTGATGGTCTGGGTATGCTGGTAGAACAGGCCGCTGAACAGTTTGTCATTTGGCGAGGAGTTCGGCCCGACACGGATGCTGTCTTCAAAATCCTCAGAGAAGAGATGAGCTGATATGCTGACTGGCCTGCAAAAAGGTGATTTGCTGTTTCAACTCCGTACCGGTGGTGAACTGGAATGGATTATCAGTAGGCTGTTTGCAGGCCATAATGGTATGGCGATCAATCATGTAGCCATCTGCTCTGGCGATGACGAAGTGATTGAGGCCGTTATGCCGAGAGTCCAAAAAACGACACTGGATTACTTTATTTCTCGCTCGGTGGTTGATGGTCTGCATCGTCCCTGTATTTTGCACGCCCGGATTAAATCAGATCTCACTGATTTACCGGAAAAAGCGGTTGCCTTTGCAGATCAACAACTGGAACTTCCCTACAGTATTGATTACTCCTCTCGAAACAGAAGTTGGTATTGCAGTGCTCTTATTCTGGAAGCCTTTCGCAACGCAAACGCAGATATTCCGGTTTTCCCGGAAACACCTATGAGCTTTAGAGACCTGGAAACAGGAGAATTCTTTCCCTATTGGGTAGAGCTCTACAAAACCATTGGTCAGCCCATACCTGAAGGTGAACCCGGCTCCCACCCTGCTCTGCTATCTTGTTCTGACAAGCTTGAAGTTATTAATGTTTTAGGTCAGCTTCCTGTCCGGCAAAATTCCTGGACAAGCCTTGATAGAGGGGTGCAGTTGGCTTGAAATCTGAGTGATAGATTTGGGGGCAGTCGTTGTTTAAACGTGTATTAGTACTTTTTTTATTACTGTTTCAGTTAATCAGCCCTCAAACCAAAGCCATGAGTTTTGTGCCGTCACAAGTATCCTCTCTGACTGTCTTTATTGAATTTTTCATACTGGCATTCCCCGCATTAAAACATGTTGAACGGCTTCTTCTTGAACAAAATAATCCGCCTGATAACCAGCAGGTTTACTCTATTGAATTTTCATTTAATGGAATAGATACACCTGACTTGATCTATGTCTGGGTGAAATTGGCGGCCTTCCCGAACCTGCAAGATATACGACAACTAGCAGGAAATAATTGTTCAAGCAGCGGTGACTTCGTGGAATGTTTGGTTGATGTGAGTCGTAGTCATATAAGGATAATACTGCCTTCCATTCCATTTTGTGCGAACAGTTTAAAGAGGCTTGATCATAAAACCTTTCTGCTAGGGTATGAGCCAGCTGAATTTTCTCGTGATGTTAATAAGTTTTCATCAGAGGTGCGCTACGCCAAAATTTCAGAATGGTGGAGTGATATGGGGGAAGAAGTTGAAACGAATATGTTGAGGGTAATGAGACGGACTGGAGGCGGTTCTGGTAGCGATGATGACCCCAATAGAAAACCTAAACCGCCAGCATCTTTTCTACCCAATATAGAGTTTTCATTTCTCTTTGATCCAACAATGAAGGCCAAAGTGGAAGAGGCATTTCAAAATAGTGAGTTGACGGATCTGATACAGAGACAAATCTTTGCAAACGTGAATGGAATTGAACTTTCCGAGTTGAATTTCTGGTATCTAAGGCAAATTTATCTAATGAGCGTTGAAGATAATACACTATCCAGAAGAGATACTATGGATGGCAAGCGACGTTTAAAAGCTGTCTCCCATTTTTGGCACGTTAGCAGAAAGAGGGGTTCCAGTTTACCGTATTCCAGAGACCACTCTCGCTTATCAACGGCCTCAAGGTCAGATATTTACTCTTTAAGCTTAACGTCAGAGCTTTCAAGCCTTGTCAGTCAGGTTCAGGCCCCTAGCAGTTGCGTTCAAAGTGGCCGGAGGAGGTTGGATGAAATTGGTCGTGACTGGTCGTCTACTTCGGAGGGTGAGTTGAGCTCGGATGAAGGTGATGAAGAAAATCAGGGAGAAGAAAAGGATTAAGGTAAGGCCTGTAGTTGGCAGGCATTACCTCAAAACATTACGTTTTTTTCAGCTCAGCCTGCAGATACAACATTTCCAGAGCAACTGTTGCTCCTGCCAATGCCGTGATATCTCCGCTATCGTAAGCTGGAGCTACTTCCACTACGTCCATACCGACAATATCCATGCCTTTCAAACCTCGCAGTAAGTGCAGGGCTCGATCTGTTGTGAGGCCTCCACAAACAGGTGTTCCTGTGCCTGGCGCATAGGCAGGGTCAAGACTGTCTACGTCAAAGGTCAGGTATACACGACGATCACCCACCGTTTCACGAACCTTCTGCAGAATGTCATCCACAGAAGCACTGTTCACATAACTGGCATCCAGCACGTTAAACAGGGTGTTCTCATGGTCGTAAGTGGTACGGATACCGATCTGAACCGAGGCGGAAGCATCAATCAAGCCTTCTACCTGAGCATGATGGAACATGGTTCCATGGTCGAATTTACCACCCTGAGGGTAGTCATCGGTATGGGCATCGAAATGCACCAGAGCCAGTGGACCATAGTGCTTGGCATGGGCTCTCAGTAGCGGCAGAGTCACAAAGTGGTCACCACCAAAACTCAGCATTCGCTTGCCAGACGCAATGATCTGTTCGGAATGGCTGAAGAGAGTGTCACACATATCCTGAGCATCACCACAATCAAACACCAGGTCGCCACAGTCAGCGACAGATAAGTGTTTGTTGAAGTTGTAAAACCATGGGTAGCGCTTACCTTCCCACGCCAAATTGACGGATGCTTTGCGAATAGCCTCTGGTCCAAAACGACTACCACTTCTACCTGTTGTAGCTAGATCGAATGGAATGCCGGTGACAATCACATCAGCGTCCGCATTGACCGGATCAAAGTTCAGTGGCTGCCTTAGAAACCCGAAGGCATTGCTGTAGAGAGAATAGTCTTCCCGCTTTCCAAGAGTACTCATACCAGTTCCTCAGCCTCTACCTTGCAGTGAGCCTTGTGTTGGTAATGGTTGAAACTCATATCATAACCACACTTCAGGGAAAGCTGACACTCGGTCATGGAACTGAACTCACCATTTTCACGTAACGGTGCCGGTGAATTGAAACCGATCAGGTCCCAGCTGCCCGGTTTCAGCGCTTCCAGCAGCTTTTCCAGAACATGGTTGTCCTGAACATCCAGATTAGTTTCAAAGCTGACGTAGGAGCTGTCTTCTTGAGGTGTGATATGGAAGGTGGCGTAACGGTCACCCTTGATGGCATTCAAAGAATAACCAAAGGGTTCAAACAACCAGTCACTGAGAGCAAAGCCTGGCAGAATTTCATCGAGCCTAAGCAGCTTGCGAATACCTTCGATGGTCTGCTTCTCACTGCGTAGATATTCGGCGCTCTCACCCTTTATATGATACATCAACAGTTCGCTGGTTTTGTCGTCCATTGCTGGTGCGTAAGGGCGGTCCATATGGAAAATGTAGTTGTGATGACTGTCCATATTACCCAGTCTGAACGCCTTGCCGGGAATACGTGCTTTCAGGCGCTCAATATCCTCTTCCCAGGAAGTCACCTGAAGATGAGACATGTATTCGTTTTTGCGCTGATAGCTGGCGAAAAGAAGGTGATCTTCGTTGATACTGTCAAGAAAATGCAGGAAAGCATCAATCAGCGTGGTCGTGCCACAAGTCAGCATCAGGAAGCGATCTTTCCAGACAAACAAGCTGGACTCGGACAACAGATAAGCGTCACAGTCGTCGTTACTGAGAGTCGTTAATATCTCGGCATTAGCGGTTGCCACTACTCCGGACCAATACTCACGACCTAACTCTCTCAATGAGCCGGCGGCGGAAGCTGTAACGACTTCTACTTTTTTTTCAGAACCTTCGAAGAACATCACTACTCGTTTCCTCCAAGATGTTCGAGATAGGTGTAACCTTTCAAACCCGCTTCCAGTTCACCCAGAACGGACTCCTGCTCAGCTTCGGGCAGATACTCTTCCACCAGTTTCTGATAAGTGTGCAGGAAACTTTCCGGTTTCATGTTTACATATCGAAGGACGTCTTCCACAGAGTCCCCTGCCTGATAATCAGACAATTCTATAAGCCCAACGTCGTTCACCTTAACGGAGACCGTGTCGGTATCGCCAAACAGGTTATGCATATCACCAAGAATTTCTTGATAAGCACCCACCAGAAAAATACCGATCATATAAGGCTTGTCAGGATGCCATTCAGGAACAGGTAGTGTGGTTTCTATGCCCTGCCCGTCCACGTACTGGTCAATGGTGCCGTCAGAATCACAGGTGATATCCAGCATCACGGCACGTTTTTCTGGTGGACGATTCAGTCCGGACAGTGGCAGTACCGGGAATACCTGATCAATACCCCAAGCGTCAGGCAAAGACTGGAAGAGGGAGAAGTTCACATAAAACTTGTCAGCCAGCTTTTCACTCAGCTCATCAATGATGGGACGATGAGAACGGTTTTTATGAGAAAGCCGTTTGGACAGCTCATAGCAGATACGCAGATTGATATTTTCTGCCCAGGCGCGCTGCTGTAAGTCCAGAAGACCCATTCCGAACTGGGTGTGAACTTCTGTCAGATCGCTCTGGGTGTCATGGAAGATTTCCCCGAGAGCCCGCTGAGAAACACCTTTTTCAAGCTCCTGCCAGGAGAGCCACATATTGTGAAGCAGCTGTGGGTCTTCCTTCGCTGGAGCTTCCTGTTTTTCAGGCTCATAGCTTTCAACACCCACAACATCCGTGATCAAAACGGCATGATGAGCCGTCAGGTTACGACCGGACTCAGAGATAATCCGTGGGACAGGAATGCCCTGTTCTACGCAAAGGTCACCCACGGTATAAACGATATTGTTCGCGTATTCCTGAAGGGTGTAGTTCATAGAGCAACTGCTTTGACTGCGAGTTCCCTCATAATCCACAGCCAGACCACCACCGACGTCGATACAGTGAATGGGAGCGCCAAGGCGAAACAGTTCCGCGTAAACTCTTGCGCACTCGCTGATGCCCTGACGAATGTCACGGATATTGGACATTTGCGAGCCAAGGTGGAAGTGCAGCAGTTGCAGGCAGTCGAGGTTATCGCCGGCTTTCAGTTTGTCGATTACCGTCAGAACCTGACTGGCAGAAAGACCGAATTTCGATTTCTCTCCACCACTGGCCTGCCATTTGCCTTTGCCCTGAGAAGCAAGACGAACCCGAAGACCAAGACGAGGAGTAACACCTAAATCTCTGGCCTCTTTCATGACCATTTCCAGCTCAGTCATTTTCTCAAGAACGATATAAACCTGATGACCGAGTTTTTCACCGATCAGAGCCAGGCGGATATATTCCTTATCTTTGTAACCGTTGCAAACGATGACAGAGCTGGCACGGTTTGCCATAGCCAAGACAGCCAGTAGCTCTGGCTTGGAACCAGATTCAAGACCAAGCTGGCGATCTTGTCGGGCAGACTGGCTTTCCAGTATTTCTTCTACCACGGCTCGCTGTTGATTCACCTTTATGGGGTAAACCGCGAGATATTCATTTTGGTAGCCGTATTCGTTAATAGCCTGATTGAAGGCATCACACAGCGTATTCACACGGTGATGCAGAATCTCGGGAAAGCGAACCAGAACCGGTAGCGATGCTCCTTTGCGAACCAGCTGGGCAGCAATATCGTTGAGACTGACAGCAGGACGACCCTGAGGAAGGTAAACCACTTCCCCATTGTCATTGATGTCAAAGTATCCCTGACTCCAGTAACGGGCATTGTAAGTGGAGCGTGATTCCTCAACGCTCCAGCCGCTCTCTACAGGGCCTTCCGGAACCATGTCCGGGCTGTGGTGAAGAGGTTTAGCCATTAACCTTGTTTATCGCCTGTTCTACGTAGGCCGGTAGAGCAAAGCTGGCCTGATGGATAGCGGGAGTGTAGTAGCGGGTTTCAATACCACTGGCTTTAAAGCGTTGGGTAATCACGTCCAGAGGCAGTTTTCGTGCTTCATGGTTATCGGAACCCCAAGCAAAAGTCATAACACCACCAACATAGGTTGGAACTGCAGCGTTATAAAAGTTCGTATCGCTCATATAAGGGCTGAGACGGCGAACGGTTGTTACCACTTCTTCCAGTTGCATAAAGCAGACGCCATTTTGGGCAACAAAGATGCCACCTTTAGTGAGCAGACGCTTGCAGCCAGCGTAGAAGTCAGAAGAGAACAGTACTTCACCCGGACCAATCGGATCGGTGCAGTCGGAAATGATAACGTCAAAGCTGTTATCTGCAGCCAGTTCAGGGTTGTTGACGAAGTCTACACCGTCGGCAATAACGAGGTTGGTTCTTGGTTCGTCAAAGGCTCCGGCAGAGTGATTTGGCAGCCATTTTTTGCACATCTCAACCACGGCGTCGTCGATTTCAACCATGGTCGCGTGTTCAACATTCTGGTGGCGCAACACTTCACGCAGAATACCGCCGTCACCACCGCCTATGATCAGTACGCGCTTGGCACTACCGTGGGCAATGATAGGCACATGAGTCAGCATCTCGTGATAGATAAATTCATCACGCTCAGTGGTCTGGATTACACCGTCCAGAGCCATCATGCGACCAAAAGATTTATTGTTAAAAATCACTAGGTGCTGGTGGTCGGTTTGATGCTCAAACAGCAGCTCGTCTACGGAAAAACTCTGACCGTAACCATCGTAAAGCGTTTCGGAGTAAGTATTGTCTTTCAGCATGATGCTTTTCCTTTAACAACCGACAATTGCCGCGGCACTGAAGAGCGCGGTTCGGGAAACTGATTTGGAAATTTATTCGTTTGATTGGTATCGACGTTCAGTCTGAACCTTGAGTCAGGGCACGTACACCTGAGCGTCAAGCTACCGGTATTCTAAATGGAGCGAATTAAACCTGTGAAAGCCAGTTGAGGCAACCCCTTCAGCAGATAAATATAGGTTATTTTCAGATGTGATATTGGCGTATTATTTAGCGGCTTTGTTTGGGCAATAACCGCCTCGAGCGATCACGGCCTGAGAAAATAGTTTTTTTAAATCGTCAAATTCAACAAATTTAAACGAAGTACAGGCTGGATTCAGCGTGAAGAATTTGTTCTGATCATCAATTAGCACAAACATATCTTCTGCTTCTTTATCTTCTCCTGGCATATCGATGCTCTGAGGGACTGGAAAGGATATTGCCTTTCACCCAGAGCTATTACGGCTACAACGTGATTTGCCGAGATTCCATGAGTCAAACTGCCAAGTACTGATGCCACTGATGATGGTCTGCCCAATACCACAGGTATGGCTCGTATAACGTTCGCCTCGATGAGCCTTATCGTTCCCTCATCACTTCTTGGGAAGATTCTTTAATAAGGCTTGTCAGACCCTCTTTTCGACTCAGCATTAATGTCTGGTACGCTTTTTCAAAAAGAAGAACTCGAAAATAATGATCGTGACTGTATGAAATAGACTGCAATAGCGCTTTTTTACCAGAAGGAGAAGCTGCATAGCTGGCCAGACAAGCGAGTAGAAAACAGCTTGAGCGAAGGCCTGCCTGTTTTCTTGCTCCACCCCTTCAATCAGTAAATTTAGGCTATCTTCAGTTTTCCTGAAAATAAAGAGCGTCAGCATTGAGCCAACAAAGTGGATTTTCAAAACTGCAGCTGACAGGTCTGCTGACCGGAAATATTGTGGAGTACTACGACTACATTCTTTATGGTCTGATGGCTCCGGTACTCGCGGTGCTTTTCTTTCCTTCTGATGATCGCCTGACCTCTCTCCTCCATAGTTTCGTGCTCTTTGCTTCCGGCATGCTGATTCGACCTGTTGGTGCTGTGGTTATTGGCTATCTTGGTGACCGCTACGGAAGACGCAGTGCGCTCCTGTTTAGTTGCTTTGCCACAGGACTTGGAACTTTTGCTATTGGGTGTTTACCGGATGTTGCCAGCGCAGGAGTACTGGCTACAGTATTTTTAGTGTTTTTCAGGCTACTTCAAGGATTTGGTATGGCGGGTGAGTTCTGTTCCGTGCTGGTCTGCTTAGGGGAAACAGCCAAGGCTTCACGGCGAGGGCTGATCACCAGTTTTGCACACAGCAGTGGCATGCTGGGTACACTGCTCGCTTCTCTTGTCGTAACGCTTATTTATACACTGCCAGAGGAAAGTTTATACAGCTGGGGATGGCGCGTTCCATTCTGGTTGGGAGGCATCATATGTCTCGTGGCTTGGGGGATAAGGAAAAAACTGCCCGATCTGCCAAAGAGTCACAACACTGAAACAATAAATCTATCTCTCTACCTTAGAGAGTATTTTGGCCTGCTTAGAATGTTACTGGTAGTTGGTGTGAATACGCTGGTATTTCATTTGTTTTTTGTGTTCTTCAGCACTCAGATGATCGAGATGCTGAATATTCCAAAACAGACTGCCATGTGGATAAATAACCTGAACCTTGTTGGGCTGGTCTTTTTTTCGTGTGTTGGTGGCTGGCTGGGTGACAGGTTTGGCAGAAGAAGGGTTTACCATTTTTGTCTGTTGGCTATCGCGCTCATTTCAGTTCCTGCGTATTCCCTATTAAGTAAAGACAATGGCTGGTGGGTTTGTGCTGTTGTTCAGGCAGTATTTGCTGTTATTGGTGGCTTTACACTGGGAGTCAGTAGTGCGCTGTATACAGAGCTACTGCCTGAATCCATAAGAATGTTTGGAACCATGGTTCCCTACAATATCGCCATTGTCGTATTTGGAGGGACGGCACCGTTGATAGCAATGGGGCTTATTGAGTGGACTGGAGTTTCATCAGCTCCAGGTTATTATCTAGCTGCTGTATGTCTCGTAACATTCATGATGCTGTTTCATATTAAAGATAAAACAGGCGTTTGTCTGGATACAAATAATGCATAGGTGGTGGCTAAATCTGAGAGGAGAAATTCTTGCTTAAAATTACTGCTGATTAGTGACTTAAATCAGGCATGAGCGTGGAAGCTGGAGTAACCGTAGGTGTTAAAGGATCAAAAGTAGTTATATTCAAAGCAGTAAATGAAAGATTCATGGGTTTAACCTCAGCCTGTGCTGCAGTTACCAAAGCATTAGTTAATCCTAGATTTGCTGATGAAGAAAGCACATGAGGAATCGCTGAATTATCAATGATCACAGCAAAACAAAATTCTTCTTCAGACCCTGATAAAATATGAGCATATGCTGTATTACTCCAACTTGAGTTTGGTGGTTGTTGCTCCATGATGTTTATGCTTAATTCGACAGCCTGACTCTGACTGCTCTGAATTTGCTCTATGATGTGAAGTGATATTTGATGTTGGTTATTGAGAATATCTTGAGGGTTATAGGTACTGCGGTGAATTAATGTAATGGAAATCGGTTGCTCTGAAGTAATGTAATTTTTGAGTGAGAGATCCTCTGAGCCAGTAGTATCAACCTTCACTATAACTGTTGATAAACCTTGAAGCTTTTCAAAGTAGTAATAGAAAACCTTCCCAGAGCAGGTACAGGAATAAAAAGCCCAAAATAGCAGTAAGGTTCGAAGTTTCATTGCAACTCGTTTCAATCTATTTATTATTCTAAGATAGAAAAAATAGACGATTTATTATTAGCAATCTTTGAATGGCTGGATTCTATATTTTCTCTTTTCTGTATTTTAATTAAGACAACAAACTTACTTACTTCCAACCCGACCTTGGTGTCATATTGTCACTGTTGAATACGACCAAAGCGCTCACTGTTATCACAATAAATCGATAAAAATCAGTGCGCCAATGTTGTGGGAAGTAATGTCTCCCTATTCTGTGAACCACAGAATACAGTTGCGCATAACGTATATCTAACTGTGCTTGCACTCCTGCTACAGTCTTTGATTCTCCTACTATAAACGAAGGAAGGTCGGTCAGTTCGTTTGCCAAGTCTTGACTGGTTCCACGTGTGATGCCAAGTAGTTCGTGAATAAGGTATGCGTAATAAATTGTTGAAAGAATGAAGTGAGTTGCATCCATTCTTTTCATAGGCATCTGGCATGGCTCTTTAGAGTAAGAAATTGATACAGCACCTTCTGCCGCTGCGGATTCTGTCGGGTTGTATTCCGGGTGATGACTGATGGTTGTGAACTGATTACTACAAATAATTGTGTTTATCGCACTAAGTCGGTTTTGAGGACATTCCAGCTCTCCGCGTCGGATTAATTGACGGAGTGTCATGGAGCTATATGAAACGTGTTGAAGGATGTTGCTGACTATTTCTAAAGCATCGACGCTGTCTATTTGAAGGGCAGAGCAGAGGCTGTTGAAGCAATGAGGATGGGTTAAATTAGAACAATATTGCTCCATCAGTTCAATTATTTCCACGATATCATTTGCTGGAATCGCTGATGACAGGTGTGAAGAAAAAACGGCTGACAACTGATCGGTAAAATGTCTGCTTATATCAGCTAGTTGGCGATATGATCCCAGTATTGTCTGGCTACCCTCAGATAAGGATAAAGAGACTGCTCTGGAAGAGGTAGGCTGTTGAGGTTGTAAAGCGGAACTTAATCCTTGTAAATATTGATACAAGGGGATTGGTTCAGTAGTTGAACTGTCTGAAATATTGACTGATATGGAATACCAGTGATCGCCGATCAAAACCAGCTGCACTTCCGGAGCCACCAAACTGCTTTGCGCTGTAACACCGTTGACAGAAGTTACGATTCCACCTGAAACCATGATGCTCTCTGGCAATATGTTGAAATCATCGTCCAGGAATATGGCCAGTATGGGGGTATCCAGCATTTGAGAAATAGCCACCACTTCTCCGGCACCTGCAAAAGATGATTCTGAAACCTGTTGTGATAATTCAAAACAGTTTGAACTGATGACGGGATTCGATAGAGCGTCGTCCAAAGACGAGCTTACGCCAAGAGGGTCAGAACTGGATGCTTGCAGGTAATCCTGAAGGTTCTGGTAGAGAGTTTGAGCTGAGGTGCCACCCATAAATGATGCTATGGCATGATAAAAACAGAACCCATTTGAAGGTGTGTCGTTAAAAGAAACTTCATAATTCTTTGCGAACGTATAAGGTGAGCTAGCAAGAAAGACCAACACAAAGAAAAATGGTAAACAGCCCTGTTGAAATTTCTTGTACATCGCTCGCTCGCAACAAAAACGTAGAGCAAGCATAGATCTATTTGTTTAGATATGAAGTTTTTAAAAGAAAAAACCACCCACTGTTTCTAGTTGATGGTTTTCTTTTAAAGACGCGTATGTTTTACAACGCTTTAGGGCAAGCCACATAGTGCTCTTGTCCCAAGTCGATCAACCTTGGGCGATCTTTGGCACAGCTGGCATCAGCTATCGGGCAGCGAGTTCTGAACACACACCCTGAAGGTGGATTGATGGGAGAAGGAAGGTCGCCTTCCAGTAATTCAACGACTTTCGCTCTTTCCAGTCTCGGATCAGGAATCGGAACAGCAGAGAGCAGTGCCTTGGTGTACGGATGACGAGGGTCAGCGTATATAGGTGCGGACTTGGCCGTCTCAACTTCGTTACCCAAATACATCACCAACACACGGTCGCTGATGTGTTTTACGACACTTAGATCATGAGCGATGAAGATCAGGGACAACCCCATCTCCTTCTGAATTTCCTTTAGCAGGTTTACTACCTGAGCCTGAATAGAAACATCCAGAGCACTTACCGGCTCATCACAAATAATCAGTTTTGGCTTAAGAATCAGTGCTCGAGCGATTCCGATACGCTGGCACTGGCCACCTGAAAATTCGTGGGGATAACGGTTGATCACGTTTGGCAGCAAGCCAACCTTGGTCATCATTTCACGAACGCTTTGCACAACGACTTCTTTAGATGTTTCTGGATAGTAGTTGCGTAGAGGTTCGGCAATGATGTCACCAATGGTCATACGAGGGTTCAAAGATGCCAATGGATCCTGGAAGATCATCTGAATGTCCTTGCGGACCTCGTTCATGTCTTTATGAGACAGACCTACAATGTCTTTGCCGTTCCACTCAATTTTCCCTTCCGTGGCTTTTACCAAACCAATAATGGCACGGGCAAACGTCGACTTACCACAACCGGACTCACCTACTACACCCAGGGTTTCACCGGGATAAAGATCAATACTGACACCGTCGACGGCCTTCAGGGCAGGTGCTTTATCCCATGGCCACTTTTTGGCTTTATGAATCGGGAAATGAACCTTAACGTCACGAACTTTCAGAATAGGTTCAATACTCATGTGAGCGCTCCTTCTGTCTGAACGGTTGTAGACGTGATGATTTCAGGAGTCCAGTGACAGGCTTTCTGACGACCGTCAGCAAAGGTTTCCAAAGCAGGAGCTTCCTGCCGGCACTTATCCATTACGTGGGCACAGCGGTCCTGAAAAGGGCAACCTTGTGGCAGGTTTAGCAGATTAGGTGGATTACCTGGAATAGTTGGCAGAATCTCACCTTCGGTATCCAGACGTGGAATCGCTTCCAGCAAGCCGATGGAATACGGATGACGAGGGTCATAGAAGACTTCGTCAGTGGTACCGTATTCCATGGTACGACCAGCGTACATCACCAGAACCTTGTCACAGATACCGGCCACGACACCCAGATCGTGGGTGATCATAATAATGGCAGTGTTGAACTCACTTTTTAGTTCGTTCAATAGATCCATGATCTGTGCCTGAACGGTTACGTCCAGAGCAGTTGTTGGTTCATCAGCAATCAGCAGTTTTGGACTGCAAAGCAGTGCCATGGCGATCATCACACGCTGACGCATACCGCCAGAAAATTCGTGCGGATACATATCCATCCGTTTGCGGGCTTCCGGCATTTTTACCGCATCCAGCATTTTCACGGATTCTTCAAAAGCTTCTTTTTTACTCATGCCTTTGTGCAGCTGGAGCACTTCCGTCAGCTGCGGACCTATTTTCACATAGGGGTTCAGAGAGGTCATCGGATCCTGAAAGATCATGGCGATCTGTTCTGCACGAACCTTGTTTAGTTCGGTTTCACTCAGACCCAGAATATTCTTGCCTTCAAATAAGGCTGATCCTTCGATGATACCGTTCTTGGCCAGCAGACCCATAAGAGCGAAAGCGGTCTGGCTTTTACCGGATCCAGATTCACCTACCAATCCCAGTGTCTCACCTGCATTCAGGGTGAAAGTCATATTATTGACGGCCGTTACATCGCCGTCCGGTGTCGTAAATCTAACCCGAAGGTTATCTACATCTAACAGACTCATAAAACCTCCGGTTAACGATCTTTCGGATCCAGCGCGTCACGAAGACCGTCGCCGATAAAGTTAAAGCAGAACAGGGTAATAACCAGAAATGATGTTGGGAAAGCCAACTGCCAAATGGCCACTTCCATCGTTTGTGCACCCTCGTTAACCAAAGCTCCCCAGCTGGTCATTGGCTCTTGTACACCAAGGCCAAGGAAACTGAGGAACGATTCAAACAGGATCATGCCAGGTACTAGCAGGGATGCGTAAACCACAACGATACCCAGTAGGTTTGGAATCAGATGGCGGAAAACGATCTGCTTGGAAGTAGCGCCACATACAATGGCTGCTTCAATAAATTCTTTGCCCTTCAGAGAGAGCGTTTGCCCCCGCACTATTCGCGCCATATCAAGCCAGGACACGGCTCCAATCGCTATAAATATCAGCAGAATGGAACGTCCGAAGAAGGTCACCATCAGGATAACCAAAAACATGAATGGGAAAGACTGGAGAATTTCCAGGATACGCATCATCAGGTTATCAGTACGGCCTCCCAGGAAACCGGCTGTTGCACCGTAAACAGTACCGATCAGTACTGCGACCAGAGCACCTAAGGCACCAACCATAAAGGATATACGACCACCTTCAAGGGTACGGACGAAGAGGTCTCGACCCAGATAGTCAGTACCAAAGAAATGACCATTTTCTATGGAGGGTGATTCCCCCATATAAGACCAGTCAATCTCATCGTAGCTGTAGCCACTAAGCAGAGGACCAAAGGTGATCAGCAGAGTCACAAGACCCAAAATGATCATACTGGCAACAGCAGCCTTGTTGTTAAGGAAACGACGGCGGGCGTCAGCCCATAGACTGCGGCCTTCTATTTCCAGCTCTCCTGAAGAGAGTGATTCCGAGAAGTTTTCAACCGCTTTCTGGTTGTCTTCTTTCACCATATTATTCATTGATGTCACAGCCATGCGATTAACTTCCCACCCGGATTTTTGGATCGATCAGACCATAAAGGATGTCAACGATCGCAGTGAACAGAATGGTGAGAGCGCCAATGATGATGGTCAGTCCCAGTACCAGAGAGTAATCACGGTTAAGAGCACCGTTAACGAAGTGCTGGCCGATGCCTGGCAGACCGAATACGGTCTCGATAACAACAGAGCCGGTGATGATGCCGACAAACGCTGGACCGAGATAGGAAACAACCGGCAGCAGTGAAGGCTTCAACGCGTGTTTAAGAATGATGTGATGCTTTGGCAAACCTTTGGCACGAGCAGTACGAATAAAGTTACTGTTCATGGTTTCGATCATGCTGGAACGCATGATACGGGCGACAGCGGCCACATAAAGGATGGCCATGGCTGCAACTGGCAGAACCATGTTTTCCCAATTACCATCATTCCAGCCACCGGCAGGCAGCCAGGGTAAGATGATTGCAAAGAGCAACACCATCATCGGTGCAATAACAAAGGAAGGCAAAACAACGCCTACCATGGATAGGGTCATTACGGTGTAATCAACCCATGTGTTCTGTTTCAATGCTGCCAATGTACCGAGACTAACACCCATGATAACAGTGATAATAAAAGCAATAGAGCCGATGGTCAGAGAAACAGGAAAACTCTGAGCTACCAGCTCATTAACGGTGTAGTCCTTGTATTTGAAAGAAGGTCCCAGGTCACCCTGAAGCAGATCGCTGAAATAATAGGCGAACTGTTTCCACAAAGGCTCATTCAGATGGTATTTGGCTTCGAGGTTGGCAAGAATTTCCGGTGGCATGTTGAAATCACCAGTAAAAGGGCTGCCGGGTGCCACCTGCATCAGGAAAAAAGACAGAACAATAAGAATAAACAGCGTCGGGATGGCGACAGCAAAACGCTTTAAAGCAAATATAAACATAGAGGTACCGATATTGATTCCCTTCGGGGTGAGGGTTAAACGCTGAAAAG
Organism: Oceanospirillales bacterium; assembly: GCA_004762125.1. GTDB lineage: Bacteria > Pseudomonadota > Gammaproteobacteria > Pseudomonadales > Endozoicomonadaceae > Endozoicomonas_A. The sequence continues at coordinate 72,448 of SIHQ01000007.1, forward strand.
GCAGGGAATAACTTCACCTGCCTTTTTCGCTGTTACCCAAAAGGGCGGTTATTTTTTGGTGATGTAGAGGTCTCTGGTGTAAATGTTGTCCTCAACATTTTTGGTGGTATAGCCGCCAACCCAAGGCTTAACCAGACGGCCGGTAACGTACTGATAAACAGGAGCTACTGGCATTTCGGAAGCCAGGATTTTTTCAGCTTCGATGTAAAGAGCTTCACGTTCAGCGTCTGTAGAAGCCGTTCTGGATGCGGCCATAATCTCGTCGTAGCGTTTGTTGGACCACTTACCATCATTATTGCCATGGGTGGTGGTTTTCAGGTCCAGCATAGTGGATGCTTCATTGTAGTCACCAATCCAGCCAGAACGAGAAATTTCAAACTTGCCTTCGTTCTTGGTGTCTAGGAAGGTTTTCCATTCCTGATTTTCCAGAGTGGTTTCTACACCAATGGATTTCCACATGTAAGATACGGCAACTGCTATTGGCTGATGTAACTCACTGGTGTTGTACAGCAAGCTAAGTTTCAGAGGATTATTTTTGTTGTAACCTGCTGTCTCGAGAAGCTCTTTTGCCTTACTGTTACGTTCTTTTTGTGTCAACTGGCCGTAGTCGGTTTTTGGCGGTTGGAAACCAGCTACAGCTTCAGGTGTGAAAGTGTAAGCCGGGATTTCACCACGTTTGGTGATACTTCTGGTGATTGCATCACGGTTAATGGCATAGGAAAGAGCTTTCCGAACACGGACATCGTCGAATGGCTTAACTTTAGTGTTGAACTCGTAGTAGTAAGTACCCAACTGAGGAGTGATCCTGATTTCGTTAGGAATGTCTTTCTGCAGAGAAGAAAAATGCTTGGAAGAAATTTCCTGAGTAAAATCCAGTTCACCTGACTTATAACGATTGAGTTCCGCTGTTTGAGAAACAATAGGAAGGAAGGTTACCTGATCAATCACGGTCTCCTTATCATTCCAGTAGTTCTTGTTACGCTTCAGTACGATGCGCTCATTAACGACCCACTTCTCCATCACGTAGGCACCGTTGGAAACGATGTTTTCAGCGCGAGTCCATTCGTCACCAAACTTATCTACGACCTTCTTCGGTACTGGAAACGTAGTTTGGTGAGCCAGCATTTTGATGAAATATGGAACGGGCTTTTCCAGAGTTACCTGGAAAGTTTTATCGTCCAATGCTTTTACGCCAAGGCTGTCGACAGGAGCCTTACCACCAATAATGTTTGAAGCATTGATAATGGTTGGAATCTCAATGAACCAGGCGTAGTTGGATGCCGTTGCAGGATCTACTGCACGCTGGAAGCCAAACACGAAGTCTTCAGCGGTTACGGGATCCCCATTGGACCAGGTGGCGTCTTCACGAATTTTGAAAGTAAATACTTTATTGTTATCAGAGATGGTCCAGCTTTCAGCCTGACCAGGAATCGTGTTGCCTTCCAGGTCTTGGGTTACCAAGCCTTCGAACATGTCACGGGTAACACGGGAACCAGGGGTACCTTCTACTTTCTGGGGGTCAAGAGAAGCAGGCTCTGCACCATTACCACGAGTCAGTTCCTGGGTATTGTCCAGCTGGATACCAGCGGGAACGATAGCAGCAGAAGCTGTAGTTGCAGCAATAGCAGCAGCCAGTGTCAGGGCTGGGATACCAGCCAGTGTCAGAGCCTTGGATGGCTTCTTCATTTTATGTGTCCCCCTTTGCAGTATCTACAGGTATGCAGTTACCGCGTAATTTTAGTTGGAGTTATGATTTTTGAGCAGGATTCAGCTATTCATTGTTTATGACGATGAATGAATGACTGATTTGACGAAGAACATTCGATCCTGAATGCCACCGATTGAATATCAATACTTTGAACGGCTTTCGATATTTCCGCCAGGTACTACACAAATCCTGTTAAAACGGCATATGTTTTTTATTTTCAGTTCGGTTATTGCCTAAGCAATAACCGAACTGAAAATCAATGAAGCTCGAATATAACTAAAAGTTTGTTTTCGAATCAAGAAACTTTTTTAAATGCATAGGTTAATTAAGTAATAGAGTGTCACTTCAATCTATTGTTTTAAGGCTTTTTACGAGAGAAAAAATTAATTAATAAACTATTGCTGGTAATTTATTTGGTTTTTATGGTTTTAGTCTTGTAATAATATCTGTATTGATTTTTTTGAAGTTATATAGAGTTGACTGGGTGAAAGTTCGATCAGTATTTATTTTTTTCTCTGCTTTATATATTTATTAAGTATAAAAGCAGAGAGTTTATTTGAAATAATGATCAACTCAAATAACTGGCGATACCATCCATAAACATCTGTACTGATAGCATAACAAGAATCATTCCCATTAATCGTTCAATGGCAAATACGCCTCGTTCGCCAAGCAATTTCATAAAACGACCTGAGCACAACAGAATAGCTGAACTGACTGACCAGGCAAGAAGCAGTGCTATTAACAATTGTCCTTGCTCTTCCGGGTTCTGATGACCAAGCAAGATCAAAGTTGCTAGTATGGAAGGGCCTGCAACCATAGGGATGGCCAGAGGTACGATAAAGGGTTCGCCATCGGGAGTCTCGCCCATAATACTGCCGCTGCCACGACCAGGAGGGAAGATCATTTTTACCGCAATCATAAATAAAATAATGGCTCCGGCAATACTGACTGATTCCTGTTTTAAATGAAGCGTTTCCAGTATCTGTTCACCTGTAAAAAGAAACAGAACCAGAATTAACAAGGCAATCAACATTTCCCTCATCAAAACTTTGGAGCGACGATGCTCGGGTACTGTTTTCAGAACGGAAATGAAAATAGGGATATTGCCTAAAGGATCCATGATCAAAAAGAGTAATATCGTTGTCGAAAAAATATCCATCAGATCTGACCTGGATTTCTAGATTGATTGAGAAACGCTTGAAGATTGCATCAAGCTAATAAGTGAACAATTTAAATTATAGGTATTAGTGCTTATATTTTTTTGTTGTGAATGGACAAATAAAAAATTAGCTGACTAACGGTAATAAAGTGGAAGAGCTTATATCACCTCTTAGTGCTTTATTACAGATAGAGAATTAAACAGTGTCGCAGTAATTAAATAGATAGGTTTTTCAATGCAACTATCAGAGCCAGACGGGCCATTTTATCTTTAACTGGCACTCTGCTCTGTTCAGCACTCACTTCACCAAGGAAGTCATGATGCTTCTCTGCCTGCTTTTCAGCCGACTGAATCTCTTGGCTATCCAGCTGCTCATCAGCAATGAGGTTCGCATTGATTTGAGCTTTGGCCGTTGTATTTACGGGTTGTATTGATTCAGACATAACACCCTCTATTCATCTATCTAATTCAGACTGCTTACTCGTTAGGTTAGGAAGATGAGAAGAGAGTGTCCGTAAGACGAAAGGCTAAAATAGCGTTTGGTTATATCAATGATCCAGATATTCATCCTTCAATTTGGCATAATTACCTGCACCATACGGGAAAAAAGCTTTTTCTTTATCTGTTACTGGCCTCACTTTTTTAGCCGGGTTGCCTTTGTATACAAAGCCACTTTCCAAACGCTTTCCGGGTGGTACCAGACAACCTGCAGCAACAATGACTTCTTTTTCTATTACCGCACCATCGAGAATAATAGCGCCAATACCTATCAGACAGCGGTCGTGGATAGTACAGCCATGAAGAGTGGCTTTATGACCAACGGTAACCTCATTACCAATGATCAATGGATAACCATCAGGATTAAAATCACTGGCGTGAGTGATATGCAAGACAGAACCATCCTGAATACTGGTACGCTCCCCAATACGAACCTTATTCATGTCTCCGCGAATCACTGCCATAGGCCAGATGGAACTATCATCGCCTATTTCCACATCGCCAAGGACAACCGCTGTCTCATCAACAAAAACCTTTTTACCCAGCTTTGGTGTATAGCCCCGGAATGTTCTGATCGCTTCAGGCATGATTCCCTTTACCTCTGAGAGAAAGTGGTCGAATGTTGTATTTATAGTTGAGTATCACGTGCATTGTCCTTGAAACAGAGGATGACTGCACCCATTGTGGTTTTAATACCTTTGAGAAACTGTCACCAGAGAGCCTGATAATAATGACTAACCCATTACTGGAACGCCATGAACTGCCCCCCTTTTCGAAAATCACCCCTGAGCAGGTGAAACCTGCAGTTGAGCAAATCATCAGCGAAAGTGAAGCAGCTGTAGAAAAGCTGTTGAATCAGGAGGCAAAACTTAACTGGAGCTCACTTCAGGAGCCTATGGACAGTATGGGTGATCGTCTCAGTCAGGCGTGGTCTCCTGTCGGTCATATGAATGCCGTCGTAAACAGTGATGAGCTGCGCGATGCTTACAATTCATGCTTACCATTGCTTTCTGAGTTCTCTACAAAAATGGGGCAAAACCAGAAGCTTTATCAGGCTTATTTTTCTCTGAGTAACTCTGATGAATTTCCCAAGCTGGATAGCGCTCAGAAGAAGGTGATTAAAGATAATCTTCGTGACTTTAAATTGGCTGGTGTTGCTTTATCGGAAGAGAAGAAAACTCGTTATGGCGAGATTAAAAAAGCGTTGTCTGGTTTAACCAGTAAGTTCTCGGACAATGTGCTCGATGCAACTATGGCGTGGTCAAAGTTGATCATTGATGAAGCTGAATTAGCGGGATTACCTGAGTCGGCTTTAGCAGGTGCGAAACAATTGGCAGAAGCCAAAGAGCACAGTGAAGGTTGGTTGTTGAATCTGGATTTCCCCAGCTATATGCCGGTGATGACTTATGCCGAGAATCGAGAGCTGCGGGAAGAAGTCTACACGGCATTTTCTACCAGAGCTTCTGACCAGGGACCTAATGCCGGTGAATTTGATAACTCCGAGAATATCAATGAGATCCTGAAGCTGCGTCATGAACTCGCTCAACTTCTGGATTTTGATAACTACGCTGAGTATTCACTTGCTACGAAGATGGCTGACTCTACCGACAAAGTGGTTCAGTTTCTGGAAGATCTTGCTGCGAAAAGTAAACCTCAGGCAGAAAAAGAACTGGCTGAGTTGAAAGCCTTTGCTATGACTGAGCATGGTGCTGAAGACCTTGAGGCTTGGGATATTGGTTATTACGGTGAAAAACTGCGACAGCAACGTTATGCCATTTCCCAAGAAGAGTTACGCCCTTGGTTTCCGGCCGAAAGATCTGTTGACGGTATGTTCTCTGTAGTGAACCGCCTTTACGGTATTCGCTTTGAGCAGGATGAAAATATAGAAACCTGGCACAAAGATGTGCGCTTCTTTAATGTCATCAAAAATGATGAAGTCATAGGTCGTTTCTATCTGGATCTGTTTGCTCGTGAACATAAACGCGGTGGTGCCTGGATGGATGAGTGCCGGGTTCGTCGCAAGATGGGTGATAAGGTTCAGCTGCCTGTTGCTTACCTGACGTGTAACTTTACCCCCCCTGTTGGCGATAAGCCCGCTCTGCTGACACATGATGAAGTGGTTACGCTTTTCCATGAGTTTGGTCATGGGCTTCACCATATGCTGACTAGGGTCGATTACGCGGCAGTTTCCGGAATCAATGGTGTGGCTTGGGATGCAGTGGAGCTTCCAAGCCAGTTTATGGAAAACTGGTGTTGGGAAGAAGAAGGCCTTGCGTTGATTTCAGGGCACTTTGAAACAGGTGAATCTTTGCCTAAAGACAAACTGGACAAACTTCTGGCTGCCAAGAATTTCCAATCTGCCATGGTAATGGTACGCCAGCTGGAGTTTTCCCTGTTTGATTTCAAATTACACAGGAATTTTTCAGAGGGTAAATCTGTACAGGAAGTGCTGGATGGAATACGCCAACAGGTGTCTGTGGTTGTAGCTCCTGCGTTTAATCGATTCCAGAATGGCTTCAGTCATATTTTTGCTGGTGGTTATGCTGCGGGTTATTACAGCTACAAATGGGCTGAAGTGCTGTCTGCAGATGCTTTCTCTAAGTTTGAGGAGGACGGAATTTTTAATGTTCAAACAGGCCAAAGTTTTTTGCAGGAAATTCTGGAGAAAGGTGGGTCTGCTGAACCTATGGAGCTTTTTGTTAATTTTCGGGGACGGGAGCCTCAAGTAGATGCTTTGCTGAGGCACTCCGGTATTAGCTAAGCCTATGTGTAATGGCCAGAACCACTGTTCTGGTCATCATGAAAAATAAGATAAAATAGGGTTTCTGTTCTATTTTAAAAAAGGTGATTTTACGCAAAGTTTTCATATTTCCAGTACTTTCTATTATTAGATTTAACTCATGCCGCTGAAATAATAGAGATTTTTAAGATTAAGCAAACAATGAATCAAGCTGTTCAGGTTCTCCCTCATCAGGAAATAACCCGCTATGACGATGAAATCGACTTGTTCGAACTGGTTTCGTCTATCTGGCAGAAAAAGAACATTATTGCTTCAATTACTTTTGTCGCTACCATGCTGGCTGCTTTGGTAGCTTTTAAACTGCCCACTACTTGGGAAAGTAGTACAAAAATATATAAAGCAGAGTCATCTGACCTTACTGATCTTAATATTGTCTGGAGTCTTCTGAATAACGATGAGACTGCAAATCCTGTTACCCCTGGAATCACATACAGTCACTTTTATAGGGCTCTATCATCACCAAAAGTTCAATGGAAAGCCTTCAGTAGTAGTGGCCTGGAAGCTAAAGCTCTTGAAGATGTCATTACATCAAAGCAGGAACAAGCAGTGAATGCTGCCTGGATAAGGTTTACTGATCTGTTGGTTATTGAGCGTTCAGATGAAGATAAAAAGCATGTAAACCCTGTAGCGTTCACTAAAATCAGTTTTCAATCTGATGATCAGAAGTTCTCTGCGCAATTAATAAATGATTATCTACTGCCTGAAGCTTATACCTATGCACGTGAATTATTACTGTCCAATCTGGAAAGTGACCGCTCTAGGAAACTGGTTCGAGTCGACCGTCAGATTGCAGAAATTGAAACCCAATTTATTGAGAGTAACCAGACTCGGGAAATAGCTATCAAAGATGCTTTAGCTGTTGCCAAGGCAGGTAACATTGAACAATCAGATAATCTGAACCTTTCAAGAACGTTAGGTGATAAGTCCTTTATGCTGGGGACTCGTATTTTGAACGAACAGCTGAACATTCAGCAAAAAGAGATTAATCGGTATCAGTTCTTTAGCCGCAATGATAAATATCTTGAAGACAAACGCCCTTATTTGCCTGCCGTAGCCAGTATTCTGATTGGTGACAGGCAGAGAATTTCTGGTCTGGATTTATCGAACCTGCAGTGGAATTCAGTGTCTCAGGATTTACCAGCTCTGGTACCAGCAGCTCCTATAAAGCCTAAAAAATCATTGATTGTGGCACTTGGATTGATTCTGGGATTAATGGTTGGTGTCTTCACAGCTCTTATCAAAACAGCGGTTGAAAAGCGTAGGGTGTCTTTAACAGCTCTGTAGGTTTTTAAGTCTTGGCATGTTGTTTGTGAGGCAGTTCTTCAGTAGCTGCCTTAAACCCAGATGTATTCATTTTGTTTACGCGAGCAGTCAATCAGTTAAACTTGCCTCTAAATTGAAGATGCCGGATCGATTGAGTATGTCTGCCAAAACCAAAAAACAATTTATTGCCGGAGTTGTCTGTCCTAGTTGCGGGGCTCAGGACACCATTCAAATGTATTCAATAGACGAAGAAAGTTATAGAGAGTGCGTCGACTGTGGGTTTTCAGATGAAATGGAAAAAGAACCTTCTTTGCTAGGGAAACCTCTGGCTACGAGAGTTTCCCCTGAAGAAGAATTGAAGCAGGAGCAAGCTAATCGAGATGAAGTGCAAATCGTTCATATTCTGGACAACAGCAAACTTCATTAACGGCTACTTCCACATATAAGCAGAGCAAGAGTCAGGCAGCCGATGTAAATTTCAGCTCAATGCCCATATGGCTGGACAGGCAGTTCCATTGAGACCAGATGTTTACCCATTGTTCCGGATCTCTGGCATTCACAAAATCCTTAAACATTCTGTCGTTATAGATTTCGTGCGAGCGCATCATCTGCTGAACCGTTTGCTCAACGATCTTATCCAGCTCATTACCAAATTCTTCGCCCAGTATGGCGTGAATAATAAGGTTGGCCCAAGTCATATTCATGGGAATCAGCGTACTGCCAGTCTTTGCCAGATAACTATCATTCACCTCTTCAATCAGACGGTGGGCAAAGTAGGCCTTATCGAGCAAATCAAATGATCCTGTCCCCTCTTTGGACTGCAGCGCTGGTGCCAGAAAATTTTCCTCGGCAATGCTCAGGAAGGGAGAAATAAAGTGCTCAATTTTTAGCTGCACTGATGCTTCATCAAGAGCTTCCAGGAAGCTGGGCACATGATCTATGTATTCATTGGTAAACTTCAGAAGGGTTTCACAGGCCTTGTCTTCCGGCAGCTCAATCGTATGGTGGAGTTGCTCAAGTTGTTGGTGGATAAGGGAGTGAAGTTGGCTGCTTCGTACCTCGTGTTCTCTGGCACAATCAATCAGATTGTGAATTGCCTGCACATCCATGGTTTTCTCCGTTGCGCGGATCAGGTTCTGAGGTCTCACCCATAATTATCATTCATTAGGGGTGTACTTTTTTGCCTGATCTTTTAGTTGTTTGTAGTTACTGCAACGTCATCCTGAAGAATCTAAAAGACCATAGTAGAGAATGGAAAACAAGCGTTTTGTGAATCAATTTTTTGACACTACCCTGAAAAACAACTCGTATGAAAAGGTCTGAAATAGAAGTCTAATTTCAAATCACGCAACAAGTTGTGCAGTCAATTTACTGACATACAATATATGTCTTCAAGAGTGGTGACGCGCTTTTGATAAGCAATAGAAAAAATAAATAATTTTTTTCTTAAAAAAATAGAAAATAAATTTTGAGTAGAGAAAAAAACGGTCACGATATACGACCACACTGCAATTTATTCACATGGTTTATGAATGAGGTTTTCCTTTTATAAGATCATGTTGTTTAATAGGTAACAGGGACTATACTCCTTGAGCGATTATTGTCAGACTGATAAATGTCTCATGGGGTATTGGTATTTGCAGGGTGTTCCTGTGATGTGTGTTTTGCAGGTTGGGTCCGAAGTGGTATGACGGAATTTAAAAATTTGTCAGTTGCTTAACGGTCGCTTGTAGTGAAATATTGAATGCTTTGATTCTGTGTACTGGAACAAACAAGGTTGTTAGAACTATTATCCAGAAGAAGTATTGGTCGGTCAGAAAGGATTGGTCAGAATTGAAGTGTACTGAAGTTTTTCAAGCAAGAAGCTGAGTACTGGCCATAAATGGCCAATGACAATAATAAAGTCAGTGAGAGGAGTAGCTGCTGGAACTGGACGTTCCCGTTCTATATCTCTATTCACTGCCCCAACACCTCTGAAAGCAAGGCTCTAGGTCTGCTCAATAATAATAAGAAGTCTCTGTGCGGGGTCGTGCCGTACAGATAGTCAGGGGATGTAAGGGAATGATGCTGCTGCATACGCGAGCTCTCTTCCACTGGATTACTGAGAGTGCTTCAAAACTAAAGGCGTTGTTTTTTATGCGCCGGGGGTGGTTGGCAGGTTTAATGGGAGCATTTGTTTCCAGTTCTGCCTGGGCTGACTGGACCGTTAATATGACGGAAGGTGTCACAGCCGTTAGCCGTTCTATTTACAGTCTTCACATGATTATCTTTATCATTTGCGTCGTAATTGGCGTACTTGTTTTTGGTGTCATGTTCTATTCCATTCTGGTTCACCGAAAATCAAAAGGTGCGGTTCCTCAACAGTTCCATGAAAGTACTGTGGTGGAAATTTTATGGACGACAGTGCCGTTTTTAATTCTAGTGGGTATGGCTATTCCAGCCACAAAGACACTGATAGATATTTACAATACCGACGAGTCGGAAATTGATATCAAAATCACGGGTTATCAATGGAAATGGCAGTATGAATACGTGGGTGAAGGAGTTTCTTTTTTCAGTACTCTAAGCACGCCGAGAGAACAAATTCAGAATTCTCGAATTAAAAATCCAAACTATCTTCTGGAAGTTGATGAACCTCTCGTTCTTCCAGTAGGGAAAAAGGTTCGTTTTCTGGTAACGGCTGCAGACGTTATTCATTCCTGGTGGGTGCCTGCATTTGCTGTTAAGAGAGATGCTATTCCCGGTTTTATTAACGAAGCCTGGACTAACATAGATCGTCCCGGAATTTATCGTGGACAGTGTGCGGAACTCTGCGGTAAAGATCATGGTTTTATGCCCATTGTTGTTGATGTTCGTTCTGAAGAAGACTACGAAAAATGGTTGGTTGAGCGTAAAGAATCCGCTGCCCAGGAACGTATGATTCTGGAAGAAGATTGGCCTATGGCCCGCCTCATGACCAAGGGGAAACAGGTTTACGGAAAAGTCTGTGCAGCTTGCCACCAGGTGAATGGTCAAGGTATGCCGCCCATATTTCCTGCTCTGAAAGGTGCTGATGTTGCCGTTAATAAAACGCGCGTAGGTGACCATGTAGACATTTTGATGAATGGTATCAAGGGAACAGCTATGCAGTCCTTTGCCAATCAACTTAATGAAGCGGAAATTGCGGCTGTAATCACCTATGAGCGAAATGCTTGGGGTAACAAAACCGGCGAGATGGTGACCCCCAAAGAAATTCTTGAATACAAGAAGAGCGGGAAATACACACCAGATCCTGACAATAAAACAGTTACACCTTTCGTGAACACTAATCAGGCTGGATTGTGAGGGATAAACCATGACTGCTGTGACTGATACATCACATCATGAAGATCACCATCATGGTCCTGCTAAAGGACTGATGCGTTGGGTGTTGACCACCAACCACAAAGATATTGGCTCCATGTACCTCTGGTTCAGCTTTGCTATGTTCCTGACCGGTGGTGCCATGGCTATGGTGATACGGGCCGAGCTGTTTCAGCCCGGTCTGCAAATTATTGAGCCAGCATTCTTTAACCAGATGACCACCATGCATGGATTGATCATGGTGTTTGGTGCGGTAATGCCAGCCTTCGTTGGTTTGGCTAACTGGATGATTCCAATGATGATCGGTGCACCTGATATGGCGCTGCCGAGAATGAATAACTGGAGCTTCTGGATACTGCCCTTTGCGGCACTGATGCTGATAAGCACTCTGTTTATGGAGGGTGGAGGCCCCAACTTTGGCTGGACCTTCTATGCGCCTTTATCTACAGACTTTTCGCCACCATCAACCACTTTCTTTATCTTTGCTATTCACATGCTCGGTATCTCTTCGATTATGGGGGCGATTAATATTATCGCGACCATTCTCAATCTGAGAGCTCCGGGTATGACCATGATGAAGATGCCGTTGTTCGTCTGGACCTGGTTGATCACAGCTTATCTGTTGATTGCGGTTATGCCTGTTCTGGCGGGCGCAGTGACTATGATGTTGATGGATATCCACTTTGGTACCAGCTTCTTTAATGCAGGTGGTGGTGGTGACCCTGTGCTGTTCCAGCATATTTTCTGGTTTTTCGGGCACCCGGAAGTCTACATTATGATTTTGCCTTCTTTCGGCATTGTTTCTGCGATTCTTCCCACCTTTGCTCGTAAGCCACTCTTTGGTTACACATCGATGGTGTATGCCGTAGCCAGTATTGCCTTTCTGTCGTTTATAGTCTGGGCACACCATATGTTTACCGTGGGCATCCCACTGGTGGGCGAGTTGTTCTTTATGTACGCCACCATGCTGATTGCTGTACCAACAGGTGTGAAGGTATTCAACTGGGTAAGCACGATGTTTCGTGGTTCCATGACGTTTGAAACACCAATGCTATTCAGTATTGCTTTTGTAGTGCTGTTTACTATTGGAGGTTTTTCCGGGTTGATGCTGTCCATTGCTCCCGCTGATTTTCAGTACCATGACACCTACTTTGTAGTGGCTCACTTCCACTATGTGTTGGTACCTGGGGCCATCTTTGCCATCTTTGCTGCTGCTTATTACTGGTTGCCAAAGTGGACGGGGCATATGTATGACGAGACTCTTGGCAAGACGCACTTCTGGCTATCATTTATTGGTATGAATCTGACCTTCTTTCCAATGCATTTTATTGGTCTGGCAGGTATGCCTCGACGAATACCGGACTACGCGTTGCAGTTTGCTGACTTCAACATGATTGCCAGTATCGGTGGCTTTATGTTCGGAGCCACCCAGTTTTTGTTCCTGTTTATTGTCATCAAGTGCATTAGGGGTGGTGAGAAAGTCGGAGATAACCCTTGGGAGACCGATGGCCTGGAGTGGAGTGTTCCATCTCCTGCCCCTTATCACACCTTTACGACGCCACCGGATGTGAAGTAATGGCTGATAAGGACGACAAAAATCCGCTCGATTCGTCACGTCGAACCATGATTCGTACAGGTTTGGTGGCGGGCGGTATGTTTGGTTTCGGGTTTGCCATGGTGCCGATCTACAACGTGTTCTGCAAAGTCACGGGGCTCAATGGCAAAACAGACCCTAACCCATACAAATACGATGCCGAGAAAGCTCAGGTTGATACCAGCCGGACAATTAAGGTGCAGTTCGTGGCGACAAAAAATACTGCAATGAGCTGGGATTTCAAACCGACTGTGACAGAGATAAAAGTGCATCCGGGTCAGGTGGGAGAATTGGATTTTATAGCCCGGAACCCCACCGATGCACGCATGATCGGTCAGGCTATTCCTAGTGTAACGCCCTTTCAGGCAACCAATTTTTTGCACAAGGTTGAATGTTTCTGCTTCACCACGCAAACGCTCGAAGCCGGTGAAGAAAAAGTCATGCCGTTGAGAATTATTGTGGATCAGGCATTACCCCGGCATATCACCAAATTAACCCTGTCGTACACTTTGTTTGATGTGACATCGATGGGTGAAAGGACGCTGGCGTCCTGATCAGTGAGGAGATAACCGATGGCTCATGAAGGTCATGAAGGTGAAGCCACCTATTATGTCCCGGCCCAGAGTAAATGGCCGATTATTGCCTCTGTAGGTCTGTTCGTTACTCTGCTCGGTGCAGGGATGATGATGAATGATATGTCCGCAGGTGTGAAAGATTCTATTGCCCATTATGTGATGTTTGGTGGTGCATTGATTATGGCCTACATGCTGTTTGGTTGGTTTGGTCATGTTATTGAAGAGTCTCAAAAAGGTCTCTACAGCGAACAGATGGATCGCAGTTTTCGCTGGGGCATGGGCTGGTTTATTTTTTCCGAATTTATGTTCTTCGCAGCCTTTTTTGGCACCTTGTTTTATGTACGCTCTCTTTCCGTGCCCTGGTTGGCAGGTGAAGGTGACGGTGCAATGACTCATCAGTTTCTCTGGCCTGAATTTCAAGCTCAGTGGCCATTGGTAGTTAACCCTGATAACACGACTTTTCCCGGTGCCAAAGGATTAATTGATCCATTCCACTTGCCACTTTTGAACACTCTCTTACTCGTGCTTTCGAGTATTACACTGACTATTGCTCATCATGCTCTGCGAAAAAATGAACGCAGCAAAGTAAAGGCCTGGATGCTTGTCACTTTGGTGCTTGGCTTTACCTTTCTGTTTTTTCAGGCAGAGGAATACGCTGAAGCCTATAACGAACTGGGTCTAACACTCAGTGCCGGAATTTATGGTTCAACGTTTTTTATTCTTACCGGCTTTCATGGTGCCCACGTAACTTTGGGCGCGATCATGTTATTGGTGATGACGGTCAGAGTTTACAAAGGACATTTTGAACCGGATAACCATTTCGCTTTTGAAGCAGCCAGTTGGTACTGGCATTTTGTTGACGTCGTCTGGATTGGATTATTTATTTTTGTTTATCTGATCTAGGAAGAACCGTTAACGATGGAGCCAAGGTGCTTGGCTGTTGACATCTCCTGACAGCCAGGCAACCACAATAATCAACAGAATCAAGGCAGTAAGACTAACCCGCGCTGTCAGTGAGTTCACTAGTTTTTGAGAGTCACTGCGGTCAGTTAATAGAAAGTAGAGTCCTCTGCCGAGGCAGAAAACGACTCCGAAAAAAAGAATAACAATAATAACTTTCAACCACATAGATAGCGTCCTGCTGATGTAACTGATAATGAATATCAAAGGTTACAGCCAGCTTAACAGCAGCATTAAACAGGATGCTACAGCTAGATAGTGGTGGAGCACCGGATGTTGAAGTATAGATTCAGTTATCGAGTCAAGTTGTCGCTATTGGTGGCACTGCTTCTGCCTGTACTTTTAAAACTTGGCTTCTGGCAGCTTTCCCGCTACCAGGAAAAACTCGATCTCGAGCAGAGTCTCAGGGAAAGACTTGAGATCCCCGTTATTACACTTTCAGAAGTTGATCGTTACGCTGATCCTATGTATCTGCCTGTAAAAGTCAGTGGTCGTTTTGTTGCCGACCAGTACTTTCTTCACGATAACCAGATACATCAGGGGCAGGCGGGCTACGACCTGTTGATGCCCTTCGTTACTAACAATGGCGACTGGGTGTTAGTAAACCGAGGATGGCTGGGTTCAGGGTTTCGTGAAGTGCTACCGAAGATCTCAACGCCTGCTGGTCAGCAGGAAATAACCGGAAGTCTTTATCGCCTATTGGGAAAGAGCTTCACCCTCGGGCAGGACTACTGGGGTACAAGCTGGCCGAAGCGCATTCAGAGTATCGACTTCAGCAGGGTGTCAGAGGCTCTTAACCAATCTGTGCCATTGTTTATTTTCAAGCTTGATCAAAATGAATCTGGATCCTTGCAATACCGTTCACAAGAATTTAGAACCAGTTCCCAGAAGCATCTTGGCTATGCAGTCCAGTGGTTTCTTATGTCACTGGTTTTGTCAGCACTTTATATGTGGCAAATGAAAAGTATACGTGGCGAATCAAAAGCCAATTCAAAATCATTTAATAAAGAGGAGCACCCGTGATGCAGGATGCGGCTATTCCAAAAACCGGTAATGCTTCAGGTCATCGAAGCAATGGACGTTGGCAGTTCTACCTAGTGGCATTGATTCCATCTTTGGCTATGGGTCTAGCTTGGTATCTCTACTTCTTTGGAGCCGGTTTTTTACCGGATGGACGAACCAATAACGGAGAACTGATTTTACCGCCAGCCAGCTTCCAGTCTTTGTCTCTCTATCAGAATGGCAAAGCCTTCGGTATCGAACAGCTGGAGGGTAAGTGGGGGATAGTAGTTCTCGGTGAAGCAGGCTGTATCAGTAAATCTTGCCAGGAAAGTCTTTATCAAACTCGGCAGGCCCATGTAGCCCTTGGGCGCGAAACGAACAGGGTTGCACGACTGTTTATTTCTGCTTCTACTCTGCCTTCATCCAGTCTGCAGAATGAACATCCAGAAGTCTTCTGGCTGAAAGCCAGCGAGTCATCGGTACTTAAAGCCATGAAAAAAGACACTTGGCCCGCGAACCACTATTACATAGTCGATCCTCTCGGCAACATCATGATGCAATACGAGGCGGAGCAGTACGGCAGGGATCTTCTGAAGGATCTTCAGAAACTACTAAAAGCATCCAGTATTGGCTGAATATACCCATCCCCCTTGAATATGTGGGGGTGTTGGCTGCTCTCTTCACCCCAATTACCTATTATTCGTAGGCGCATGGGGTTTCATTCGTTTGCCGCCTACCCACATTTCCAATGGTAACGGGTATTAATAGCAGTTGAGGTTAGCTATGAAACAACAAAAAAAAGGATTTTATCTCGCACTGTTTGCCACTCTGCTGGCAGTGGTTGTTGTTGGCCTAGGAGCTTACACACGATTAGTTCATGCAGGGCTGGGTTGTCCGGACTGGCCTGGTTGCTACGGTTTTTTATTGGTTCCGGAAACGTTACAGGAAATAGCGGTTGCCGAGATGGTCTACCCAAATGCTCCCGTTGAAGTAGCAAAAGGCTGGGCTGAGATGATTCATCGCTATGTTGCAGGAAGTTTGCTGCTATTAGTGTTGATGATCGCTGTGATCAGTTTTCGTAATAGACATACTGAAGGTCAACCTGTTGCTCTGCCTTTTATTACTCTCGGACTGATTATTCTTCAGGCCGCCTTTGGCATGTGGACAGTGACATTAAAGCTTTGGCCTCAAGTGGTAACCGCTCATCTTCTGGGAGGTTTCGCCAGTTTGAGTCTTTTGTTTTTGCTAACTTTGAGACTTTCAGGGCTTCGCTGGAAGCGAGTGGATATTTCCAAAGCATCAGCAGGGATAAAAAGGTTTGCCTTTCTGGCACTGCTAGTCGTTGTGCTTCAGGCCACTCTTGGCGGTTGGACCAGTTCGAACTATGCAGCTTTAGCCTGCCCTGATTTTCCTCAGTGTCATGGTCAGTGGCTGCCAGAACTGGACATGGTTACTGGCTTTGATGTCAGCCAGTCCATTGGCCCTAATTATCTTGGAGGGCAGCTGGATTCTGGTGCACGAACTGCGATTCATTTTAGCCATCGAATAGGTGCATTAGTTGCCAGCTTGATTCTGGCACTTTTGTTTTTGAAAATCTGGAAATTCAGTAGATCTCTGTCGTTTACTGAGCGAACTAGCCTACAGCGTCTATCTTTTCTTATGCTGTTGGCTCTTCTGGTTCAGATCGGTCTAGGCATAACTAATGTCGTTGGTCATCTGCCACTGTCAGTGGCTGTGGCCCATAATCTTGGAGGAGCAGCTTTGCTGTTGACTCTTGTAGCTATTAATTACCGGCTGAATAAAAAGACCGATGAAATCGGCGGAGCCCCATTATGAGCAAGGTCATTACACAGCAGGAAAACGCACAGTGGCGGGATTATCTCGAGCTGACCAAACCCAAGGTAGTAGCTTTGATGATTCTTACCACAGTGATCGGTATGTGCCTTGCCACTCCGGGTTGGGTGCCATTGGAACCGTTGATTTTTGGTAATCTGGGTATTGCCCTTTGTGCAGGCTCTGCAGCGGTAATCAATCATGTTGTTGATCGACAAGTTGATACTATGATGTCTCGGACTAACAAGCGCCCCGTCGCTATTGGTCGTGTTGAACCCGCACAGGCTTTACTGTTTGCTTTGGCATTGGGACTGGTCGGTATGAGTGTGCTGATCTGGTTGGTGAATGCACTGACTGCTTGGCTGACACTGGCATCTTTGATCGGTTATGCGGTGATTTACACCTTGATTCTGAAACGAGCCACACCACAGAATATTGTTATTGGCGGTATTGCTGGTGCAGCGCCTCCTCTATTGGGTTGGACGGCCGTTACAGGGCAATTCGATGGGCAAGCCCTGTTACTGGTTCTGATTATCTTTGCCTGGACGCCGCCGCACTTCTGGGCACTGGCGATTCATCGAAAGGATGAGTATGCCAAGGCCGATATTCCCATGCTGCCAGTGACCCATGGAGAGGCTTATACCAAACTGCATATTCTGCTCTACACAGTAATTCTTCTACTGGTGAGCTGGCTGCCTTTTCTTACCGGTATGAGTGGGGTGATTTATCTGGCCGGAGCAACAGTACTTGGCGCACGTTTTCTCTGGTGGGCAGTAGTGTTGAAAAGAGACAGCCGTCCACATGCCGCTATCAAAACGTTCAGATACTCTATTAGCTATTTGATGTTGCTCTTTTTGGTATTGCTGGTGGATCATTACGCTTTCTTTGTCTGACTTTAAAGTACCCAGATATAGGAATTCATACATCACTTGCCCGCCGCAGGCCGGTAAGTGACCAATTAAACGTTATCTACACACATAAGCTTTAAAAAATTAATAGCGGAAATAACAAACTCATGAATACCTCAATGACAGGAAATGTCCAGAAGACCGTACTGGTATTGATGGCGGTGATAGCCATCGTTTTAGGGCTGACTTTCTACAAATACATGAGTAAGCCTTCTATTACGCCACAGCAACTTCAACAAATGGGAGCTGTGGTCTTTGAAAAACCTCGCAGTTTCGAGATGAAGGGTTTGGTGGACCATAACAACAAAGCCTTCACCAAAGAGAACTTTAAAGGTAAATGGACGTTGGCTTACTTTGGTTACACCTTCTGCCCGGACATCTGCCCAACGACTTTGGCGCAGGTTAATCAGATGACTAAATTGTTGAAGAAAGAGAACCCTGATCTGGCGTCAAGAATGAGCTACATCATGGTGACGGTCGATCCTCGCAGAGATACGGTAGAAAAATTGAAAGGATACGTGCCGCACTTTAACCCTGATTTTGTTGGCGTAACGGGCGGTATGAAAAATATTCATGATCTGACTGTGCAACTGAATATTCCCTATACGCCGGTTATTGACCCAGAGGATGAATACTATCTGGTCGATCATGGTGCTAATCTGGTTCTCGTCAATCCTCAGGGAGACTATCAGGGCTTTATTCGTCCGCCGCTGGACTCGGAAAAACTTGCCAAAGTGATGACAGCAATAGACAGGTTATGAAGTATCTGACTTGGATTTTGAATCTATAGAATATAAATCAGCGTAGTTCTCCATAGACGGCAAAGAAACTATAACTACTTGTCTAGGAATTACGCATGAAGTTGGCACCAAAAATCAGTCTTTTCAAGAAAACGCTTTTGGCTATGAGTTTTGCAGGAATATCATCAATTGCTTCTGCAAAAAATATCAGTATTGATGAATTAGTCGTATTCGGGGACAGCGTTTCAGACAATGGAACACTTGCTCAGCTGACTCAGGGTCAAGCTCCGGAGACCTTCACTAATGGTCGAATTTGGTCTGATTATCTCGCTGAAGAGTTAGGTGCTGCTCAGTTGAATCTTGCTGTAGCAGGAGCGCAGGTAGTAGGCCATGACAGCCCTCAATTAGAAGGTGCAGCAGCAGCAGGGGCATTCAAGCCCTTTGGTATTATTGGACTGGGACTAAGAGGTCAGGTTTCTAGTTATCTAGCTAGCAACCCTGGTGATCAATCGGGTACTCTTCATACTGTTTTTATTGGCGGAAATGACATTCTGGCTTTTATTGAGCAACGCTCAGAATTTGAAAGTCTGAAAGAAGTGGCTAATCATGTAGTGGGAGAAATTACAGGCAGTGTAAACAGACTGGTTGCCGGGGGAGCGAAAAATATTTTGGTTTTCCAGCTGCCTGATGTTGGTAAGTCTCCTTTATTCGATCTGCCTGAGTTCGAAGGTCAAGACAAAACGGCCAGCAGACTTGTGCAACTGGTGAACATTAATCTGGCAGGTAAACTGTTCACTCACCAACGTCGTGCCGGAGTAGATTACAATCTGTTCACCACCAACGGAACACGGGTGTTTAATGGGCTGACAGCAAGTGGTGAGTTTGCTGAAACAGAAAACACATGGTTAGTCTTGGATGAAAATCAAAATCCAACAGGTAATGTGAATGGCAACCCTGATGATTTTCTGTTCTGGGATAACTTACATCCAACGACCCGCGGGCACAAAAATATAGCTGAAGCTGTATCAGCCAAGCTCAAGCGAAGTGCTCACTGCATTGGCAATGATGACTGCACTACTGCAAGAGAGCTGTCCATGCAGTAACTCTGTGTGCTGATTTTTCTTATAAGATCGGCGTACTGAAATGAGAAAGCCGGATCAAAGCAAAAGCCCTGATCCGGTTCAAAACGTCAGGCTCTTTTGTAACAAAGGCTGGTCATAAAAATGATAAATCCTGCTACGACCACTGAAGGTCCTGCAGGTGTATCCAGATGCCACGAGGCAGCTAGTCCTGCAGAGACACTGAGTAGACCTACACAGCTGGCACCAACAGCCATCTGTTCTGGTGTATTGGAAAATCGCTGGGCAGTAGCGGCAGGAATAATCATCAGAGAAGTAATCAACAACACACCCACAATTTTCATGGCTACTGCGATGACCAACGCCATCAGTAAAGTCAGGATTATTCGGGTTCTCTGTACCGGATACCCTTCTACCTGAGCCAGTTCAGCATGAATCGTCATGGCCAATAGTGGCTTCCAGATCCATGCCAGCGTTGCTAGAACCAATGCACCACCACCATAAATCCAGAAGATATCTTCCGGAGAAGTGGCCAGCAGATCTCCAAATAGATAAGACATCATGTCTATGCGGACATTCTCCGCAAAGCTTACGGCAACCAGACCCAACGACAGACTACTATGGGCAAGTATTCCAAGAAGTGTATCTGAAGCCATCTTCTGTTTTTGCTGCAAAGAAACAAGCAATACAGCAATAATAAGCGAACAGAGAATAACGGCGAGATTCAAATTAATATCAAGCAGCAAACCCAGAGCCACTCCGAGCAAAGCGGAGTGTGAAAGTGTGTCGCCAAAGTAAGCCATTCGACGCCAGACCACAAAACAACCCAGTGGGCCGGCAACCAGAGCAATACCAAAACCTGCAAGCAATGAGTGGAGGAGGAGTTCAGACATTAACTGTGCTCTCCATCGTGATCATTCGGTTTGTGAGTAGTCTTTTTGTTAACGATGTGTCCATCAACAGAATGTTCATGATCATGGTTATGGGTATAAACCGCCAATTCTTCCGACTCTCGACCAAATAACTTCAGGTAGGCCGGGTGCTTCTGAACCTGCTTGGGATGGCCGGAGCAGCAAACATGCTGGTTCAGGCAGATAACCTGATCAGTGGATGCCATAACCAAGTGAAGGTCGTGAGAAACCATCAGTACGGAACAACCTTGTTCGTTTCTCAGCTCGGTAATCAGGTGATAGAGCTCTGTCTGACCGTTAACATCAACACCTTGTACCGGTTCATCAAGAACCAGCAGGTGAGGCTTTTGAAGAATGGCTCTGGTTAGAAGAACGCGTTGAAATTCACCGCCAGAAAGCGTGTGTACAGGGGAGTCGATAACGTGGCGAACACTGGTTCGCTCCAGAGCGGAGAGAATTTCATTCTCTGATTGCCCGGTCAGAGATAAGAATCGGTGAACACTTAAAGGCATGCTCTGATCGACATGCAGCTTCTGAGGCATATAGCCGATTCTCAGACCTGACTGAATGTTACGGGAACCCGAGTCTGGCTTCTGAAGGCCCAGAACAATACGAACAAGTGTTGTTTTTCCCGCACCGTTTGGACCAATCAGGGTAACAATCTCTCCGGGTTGAAGATTAATGTTGACCCCTGAGAGAACTTCCCGATTCCGAAAATGCATGTAAACATCGCTGAGAGAGATTAGAGGCTTCTGAGAGCTCATTCTGTATCAGCTCCCAGGCAGTTAGGGCAAAGGCCGGAAAGCTCTACAGATGAGTCCTTGATCTGAAATCCCTGACTTTGAGCGCAGTCCTTGAGAGATGCCTCAATACCTAAGTGTTCAATTTCCTGAGTCACACGGCATTTTTCACAAATCAGAAAGCAGCTGTTGTGCTGCTCTCCAGGATGAGAACAGCCAATAAACGCGTTGAGTGAAGATAAACGGTGGATCAAGCCGTGCTCCATCAAAAAATCCAGTGCTCGATAGACTGTTGGCGGCTGTGCAGCCCTTTCCTCAAGTCGGCCGAGCTCGGCAAGAACGTCATAGGCCCCAATAGGGCTGTGACTCTGCCAAACCAGCTCGAGAACTTTTTCCCGGAGCGGCGTCAATCTTGCACCTTTGTCCTTGCAGAGGCTTCTGGCCTCTTGAAGGGCTTCTTCAATACAGTGCTTGTGGTTATGGGGGTGGTATGCGTTGGTCATTGATGCCAATGGAAAGTTAACTGTTTCATAATTGTTATAATATAACGTATTTTGAAACAGTTATCATGAAAGCTACAATGAATTAGCTTATTTCCACTGAAATATTGTCCAGGAAGGGATCAGACGGTTAGGTTTACTGGGATCTATAAAATTTCCTTGATGGTCCGCAGCAACCAGATAGTAAGGCTTGCCATTCTTTGGTGTGACCAGAATGCCATATAGAAAGCCGTTGATTCGATACTCCCGGATCGTTTTTTTATCACCGGGACGAATAACTACCGTGGTGTCATCTCTGTCTTCAAGTTGCTCAGGCAAGAGCCCTTTGGGGATTTTGTCGAATTCTTCCTTACTGATAGGCAGTAACTGACCGGAACTGTTGATATGTGGAGGCTTTGGAGCAGACTCTGCTGCAGGGTCTTGTGACAGACTGCTGCAGCCTGTCAGCGCAGCAGAAATGAACAACAATGCAAAAAGCGGTTTCATAATGTCCTCTTAAACCCGTGCCGGGAATGCGTCCTTAGTCAAAAAAGGATTAGAATAGCTGATTAGCAGTCTACCCCGACAACAGCTCCTAGGGGCCGACGGTTTTCCAAGAAGCCAAAGCTCTTACCAAGCTCAAGACTCTCACCGTTAGCTTATGGGATGTCAGGAGCCGTTGACAATCAGATTATAGAGACAGTATTTCGTCATGCCGAATCAAACAACCGCTCCACTGGTTCTGGTGGATGGATCATCCTACCTTTACCGGGCTTTTCATGCTTCCGAACGAGCCAATTTACGAACGTCCGATGGCCGGCCTACCGGCGCTATTCGAGTAATGACTAACATGCTGAAAAGTCTTTTGAGAGACTTTCCTGGCAGCCCAGTTGCGGTGATCTTTGATGCCAAAGGCAAAAACTTCCGACATGACATGTTTGAAGACTACAAAGCAACCCGTAAGCCTATGCCCGATGATCTCCGTTCTCAGGTGCAGCCTATACACGACATAGTTCGTGCGCTCGGTATGCCTCTGTTGATGATTGACGGAGTAGAAGCAGATGACGTGATAGGCACACTGGCGAAACAGGCCACTGAGAAAAAGATTGATACGGTTATTTCCACCGGTGATAAAGATATTGCTCAGTTGATCTCAGAGCATGTCACTCTGATGGACACTATGAATGATTCCAGAACCGATCTGGATAATGTTGTCGACAAGTTCGGTATTCCTGCTGACCTGATTATTGATTATCTGGCACTCATGGGAGATTCCAGCGATAACATTCCAGGAATGCCTGGTGTTGGTCAAAAAACAGCTCTGGCACTGCTGCAGGGTATCGGCAATATTGATGCAATTGCTGGTCGTCTCGATGAAGTTTCTGCTTTGGGTTTCCGGGGTAGTAAAAATTTCTCGGCCAAGTTTGAAGAGCATAAAGAGATTGTTTTGTTGTCTCGTGATCTTGCCACTATCAAGCTTGATGTTGAGTTGCCTGTTTCTATTGAAGAGCTGAAAGCTGAACCGCTTGATACAGATGCATTGTTGGCTCTCTACAATCAGTTCGAATTCCGCTCAATGGTTACTGATCTGGAAAAAAGCGGTGTTGATGTTTCGGCTGCAGCAGAGGAACAGGTTTCAGCTCCAGCCGTTGAAACAGAATATGAAACGGTATTAACCAAGGAATCCTTTGGGAACTGGCTTAAAGTATTAAACGAAGCCGAGCTGTTTGCCTTTGACACCGAAACAACCTCCCTGGACTACATGGTGGCTGAGTTGGTGGGGGTGTCCTTTGCCGTGGAAGCAGGCAAAGCCGCTTATGTGCCTGTTGCCCATAACTATATGGGAGCACCGGATCAGCTTGATCGTCGCTGGGTTCTGGAACAGTTAGAACCCTTGTTGGCAGATGAAAATAAAAAGAAAGTGGGTCAGAACCTGAAATACGATCGAAGTGTTCTAGCTAACTACGATGTTGAGTTGAACGGTATTGCCTATGACACCATGTTGGAGTCCTATGTACTCAACTCAATCGCCACTCGCCATAATATGGACAGCTTGGCTGATAAATACCTTGGTCATAAATGTATCTCATTTGAAGAGATTGCAGGTAAAGGCAAGAAACAGCTGACATTCAATCAGATTGAGCTCGAACAGGCTGGGCCTTATGCGGCTGAAGATGCCGATATCACCATGAGATTGCATCAAGCCATCTACCCTCAACTGGAAAAAGAAGAGGCTCTTGCCAAAGTATTCCATGACATTGAAATGCCGCTGGTGGCATTAATGTCTCGCATGGAACGCAATGGTACCAAAGTGAATGGTGCCCTGCTGAGTAAGCAGAGTATGGAAATAGGCTCCCGTCTTCAGGCGTTGGAAAAAGAAGCTCATGAAGCAGCCGGTGAGCCTTTTAATTTAGCTTCTCCCAAACAGCTACAAGCTCTTCTGTTTGAAAAGCTGGGTCTGCCCATCCTAAAGAAAACACCAAAAGGTCAGCCATCCACAGCAGAAGAAGTTCTTCAGGAACTGGCTTTGGATTACCCATTACCAAAGCTGCTCATTGAACATCGCGGCCTGAGTAAACTAAAGTCGACCTATACTGACAAACTACCACAAATGATCAACCCGAAGACTGGGCGTATTCATACATCCTATCATCAGGCCGTCACAGCTACAGGGCGACTGTCTTCTTCTGATCCGAACTTGCAGAACATTCCTATTCGAACAGAAGAAGGCCGCAAAGTGCGCCAGGCATTTGTTGCGTCTGAAGGTTACAAGCTGGTGGCAGCAGATTATTCCCAGATTGAGCTGCGCATCATGGCGCACCTGTCTGGCGATGAAGGTTTGCTGAATGCTTTTGCCAAAGGGCTGGATATCCACAAGGCGACAGCTGCAGAAGTTTTTGGTGTTGAGCTGGAAAGTGTAACGACCGACCAGCGCCGAAGCGCCAAGGCCATTAACTTCGGTTTGATCTATGGCATGTCTGCTTTTGGTTTGGCTAAGCAACTGGGTATTTCCAGGAAGTCAGCCCAGGAATACATCGACCTTTACTTTGATCGTTATCCGGGTGTTCTGAAATACATGGACACCACCAAAGAAACAGCCAAAGAAAAAGGTTACGTTGAAACCTTATTTGGCCGTCGCCTCTATCTACCAGAGATCAATGCTCGTAATGGCATGCGTCGTCAGGCGGCAGAGCGGACTGCTATCAACGCCCCTATGCAAGGGACAGCGGCAGATATCATCAAGCGTGCCATGGTTCTGGTTGATCAGTGGTTATCAGAGTCAGGCCTTGATGCCCGTATGATAATGCAGGTACACGATGAACTGGTTCTGGAAGTCGTTGAGAGCCAGCTGGAAGAAGTACAGGCCGGTCTTGTGGAAAAGATGTCTCAGGCTGCAGACCTTCATGTACCTCTTCTTGTAGAGGCCGGTGTTGGTAATAACTGGGATGAAGCACACTAAACAAAGGCTCTTGAACTAAAAATGACCGCTTTCCCTGTTTCCTCCTGTTTTTTGACAGATACAGTCTAAGAGCAAGAGATTCAGGGAGAACTTTATGCCAGTAGGTCCGATCCATAACGGAGTTCATCCCGGCTGGTTTCAAAACGATAAAAAATCCGGATTCTCCGAGTCTTTGATTCCTCTTCTTCATATACAAAAAAACCAGACTTCTACCAAGCCTGCGGTTCGGCTTTCTGATAGAAAAATTGGTGGACTGCAAAGGAAAAGCAAAGTTCTTGCTGAGCAACTGGAACGGTGCCTGAGTCCACTAATGCGGGATGAGTTAGTGATGTCTTTAGCTGAGCCAGAGCGACTCAGGTTGGCTCATGAACTTCAGTCTGTGCCTTTGAATATCGCCAATGCATCGACTCTTGATGCCGTCATGAGCTTGTCCACGAGCCAACTTGATCCTGCAAATAAACTGTCCAAAGGAACCCTCAAAGATCTGGAAGCCTCAGGTGTTAAATATCAGAGCACACCTGTTGAAGTGAGTTTTGACAGGGATAATCTGAACCACAACGCTTTGGTTGCGATTCAGGAAGCGATCAACATCATTGAAACTCTGGACCATCAGTCAGGGAGAAGTTATGGCTTTGAAACCCTGAAAATATTGAAGACCATTAGATGGCAGATCATGAATACCGAGTGGCCAAACTATTTTAACAATCTAACGTTTTCGAACCTGTGTCTTGTAAAAGACGGGCAGCCTGTCTGGAGAGCTGATCTTGCTCTTTACCCACCGGAAGTAACTCTAGAGTCTAAGAGCAAAACTGGGCTGATCGATCGGTTAACGGCGGTAAAGCCAGGTTTACCCCAGGCTACGGAAATGCTTTGGAACAGCCTCAATCAAAGTCTGCTGGAGGGAAGTTGGCAAGCACTTCCAGATGAACTGAAAGGACGAGATATTACAGAAAGGGCTCTGTATTACTCAGATGTTCTTTCCTCTAATGATTTTGACGATGAGCAAACGATCACGAGAGCTCTTGGCCGCATAAAAAAAGGAGCTGAAGACAGTGGAGTTAAGTACGACGGTAAAGAGCAGCTGACAGAATACAATCCTGAAGATATTACTCATGTTCTATTAGTCAAACTCCACACGTTGAAATCATTAAATGGCGCAATACGGGATATATCAGGACAGAGTGGAAATATTGATTATGAGAACAAGCTGCAGCTTAACGAAAAGCTGGGTTTGATGGATGAAAAAGCGAATCGATTGATGCATCAATTGGCTGCAAGCTCCTGGCCTGAAAGGTTTGATCGAAGCAATTTTGCATTGCAAACCCTTGTTCATGAGGATCAGCCTGTCTGGTGTAGTGCTGCATGCTATCCGAGAAGCTCGAGCTATCTGGAAAATGATAAGGCCATCAAGGAGGAATGACTATGCCAGGCATACAAGGACTGAATCTATCAAAAAGCTGGCAAGCTCGGCTGGTAGGCTATTTGCTTAGCTTGCCTGAGCAAAAGTCTACGTTCTTTCAACGCTGGTTAATAAAAATTCTCAGCCCCAGGCCTCAAAGAAGCCGAGAATACAGTCTAAGCAGTCAAGGAACTAAAAAAGTTACCAAGAGAACAGCGAAAGATTTCAATGGCTGCCTCAAGGAAGCATGGGAGAAGTCACAGACTGGTTCTGCTGACCTTGAGGGTTATCAAAAAGCGTTCAAGTTAAAAGGTGGATTGATGGCCGCTTACTTCACCGAGATTGCAACAGGGCAGGAAAAACTGGCCGTCAAACTGCTGGATACGGCTGGCGAAGAACAACGAATCTATCTTGCTCCCATGATAGAAGAATTGGTGTCAGAGAAGAGTGCAGCATTACTGATGAGATTGATTGACCATCATTCAACTGTGGAGAGTGGAGAGATATCAGGAGTTGTTTTTTCTGCTGAACAGCAGAAAAAGTCCACCGAAAAACTAAAGCAATATATAGACTTGTTAACGGGGCACGATTCACAGCTAACGGCTGATTTCTATTCTTATCTGCAAGCAGCAGCTGTTGAAAATTCGGATGAACAATCGTTCTTACGACTGGCAATTTATTTCAGTGAGACTGATCCTGCTTTGGCTTTTACTTTTCTACAAATGCCGTTGTCTACTTCAGATGTTTCAGAAGAGAGTATTGAGCTGTTCAAGTCGGTCAGAGATCGAAGTAGTAAAGCTGACAGGAAAATGATGAATCTGTTTGCAGATAGAATGAAGCTGAGAATAAAAAAAGAATAAAAAACACTTTCTCGGGAACTTTTCTGAAAAGTGGGTGTCTTAGTATATGTAGCAGAAAAAAATCTCTTTCTACAGCTCCTTGTGTGTGTTTTGTGTTGGTGTAAAAAAGCAGACTGATGTTCCCCGACAGACAGACTGCAATAACCGGTTTTCACTCCCCCTGAAAATCGGTTTTTTTTGTTTAAATTTCTGCTCACAAACGTCTGATCGATTTTTAATCCATCGTTTTTTTCAAATTTTTTCACAAAAGATTATTTTTTTCAGGAACTTTTTTGAAAAATGAGTGTCTTAGTAATATGTAGCAGGAAAAGAATCTCTTTCTACAGCTCCTTGTGTGTTTTGTGTGTTGGCAAAAAAGCGATGAATTGTTCCCCGACAAACATCGCGATCAATCCGGTAACCATCCCCCTGGTACCGGATTTTTTTTGTTCTGAATTTCTGCTTTGATAGTAAGCTTTATGAAGCGACGTTTACTTTTCAAACCGTTGGTCGAATACCTTTTACTTAAGCTGGAACTATTAAACCAGAGGCCAGTCTTAAGTTAGGTAAGATGAAGAATCTCCTCCCCCGGAAACTTCTTCTTACACCGACTCCTTGTGTGTTTAGTGTTTAACTCCGTACCTCCCAATAAAAAAACGGAGCTTGTGACGCCAGTTATCCTCCCCCGATAACTGGCGTTTTTTTTATGTAGGTCAGTCTTCAGTTTGCTCTTCTTCAAACATTTCTTCCGTTGCTTCATCTTCAGGCAGAAGCCAGCCGTCTAGCTTTGCAGTCAGTTGTTCAACGCCTGATTTTTTCAAGGCAGAAAATGGCTGAACAGAAATTTGTGGATATTCTTTCAATTCATCCTTAAGCCTATTAACGGCTTGCTTGGCGACACCTGACTTTAACTTGTCACTCTTCGTCAAAAGAATGTGGAGTGGTAATTTTGATTCAATACTCCACTGAACCATCATGCGGTCAAACTCTTTTGGCGGGTGACGAATATCAACCAGAAGAACCAAACCTACCAGAGACTGTCTGTTGGTCAGGTAATCATCTAGGTGTTTCTGCCATTGTAATTTCATGGCCTCTGGCACTTTCGCGTAGCCATAACCAGGAAGGTCAACTAGATGAATATTCTCCTCAATGGTGAAATAATTCATCATCTGGGTACGGCCTGGAGTTTTACTGGTACGGGCAATTTTTGAGCCCGTTAGAGTATTAAGGGCACTAGATTTACCCGCATTCGAACGGCCAGCAAAAGCCACTTCTCGGCAGTTATCCGGAGGGCAGAGTTTAAGGGTTGGCGCACTGGTAACAAACGTTGCCTGGCGGTAGTTCAAACCATTTCTGGTATCTGTCATGGAGCAGACCTTTTTAGAAGTAGTACCGTTGTTCGGACTTCTTCAGGAAAATGAAAATTGCTGCATTTTTCCTTGACTTGGCAGTCGATTGGAATAGTTCCTGGACAAGCTCCGATAAAAGGAGCTGAAAAGACTAGGTAGCAGCCATGGCAAAGTGCCGGTTAACGGGAGTTCCTCAGGGGGTGAGCAACTACCGGAAAGAATCAATCCAGTATATACTAGCTCTCGTTTTGGGGCATATGCAGCCGTTCACGTCGCCTTTTTCAGAATAAAGACCGAGCACAGGTCTGATAAATAAGCTGGAAAAAAAAGATATTTGTAAGGATAAATAGATTTATCTCTTTACAGATCATCCTGAAAACAGCTAACTGGAAAGGTTGGAATAATAACAGTCACTCATGACAAGTGCTGTAGCTGGGTCGGGTTTAATGAAAAAAGTTATTTTCAGTCTTGTAGTGTCTTTGGGGATTTCAGGGGTTGCATTTGCAAAAGGGGATGCAAGTGCAGGCAAGGCAAAAGTTGCCACCTGTTCCGCCTGTCATGGTGCTGCTGGTGTCAGTTTGGCACCTAATTTTCCTCATCTTGCCGGTCAGGGCGAACGTTATCTGACTAAGCAGATCACAGAAATCAAAGCCGGTGAGCGAGTAGTTCCTGAAATGGTTCCTTTCGTTGGTGGCCTGAGCAAGCAGGATATTGAAGATATCGCTGCCTTTTATTCTAGTCAGCCATCACCAGTGGGTGCAACTGATCCCAAGTTGGCTGATTTAGGTGAAAAGCTGTACCGCTTTGGCGATAAGAAAAAAGCTATTCCGGCCTGTGGCGCTTGTCACTCTCCAACCGGAAAGGGCAACTCTCTGGCGGGTTTCCCACAGATTGCGGGTCAGCAAGCTCAGTACACTGCCAAGCAGCTGCGTGATTTCCGTGAAGGTAATCGTGTGAACGATGGTGATACCAAGATTATGAGAACCATCGCTGAAAAGCTGAGCAACAAAGAAGTAGATGCAGTAGCCAGCTATATTGGCGGCTTGCGTTAATCTTCAAATAAGATGTTTTTAAAATGCCGACGTAGATTCACATCTGGTCGGCATTTTTGTTTGTGTCAGTTATCTTTGGAGATGTTTTTCAAACCCCTTACAGTCTCTTTATATAAATGACATTCTGTCGCTTATACTCACGTTTTGTTCACTTCTTGCTGTAATAATGCCCGATTGAGCCATAATCTGGGTTCGTTTTTTCGTGGTCTTATGAAAATCTCGGTTCTGGCTCGTAGTCACACTGTGCAGAGTTAATGAACTTTTGATACTGTTTGACCGATATAGAGACATATAAAGAACTGGAGCGTATATTGATGCCGAAAATCATGAGACACCTTTGGCTGGTATTGTTATTCCCCCTGCTGGCTAATGCTGCGGGACAGGATAAATATAAAGAAGGTGAGCATTACCGAGTATTAAGCAACCCTGTACAAACTTCGGTAAAAAAAGATCAGATCGAAGTGTCAGAGGTTTTTTGGTATGGCTGCTCGCATTGTTACAGCCTGGAGCCTATTCTCGATGCTTGGAAGCCTAAGCTGAAAGCGGATACTGATTTTGTTCATGTACCCGGCTTCTTTGGTCCAAATATCTGGAAGACCCACGCTCAGCTTTATTATGCTCTGGAGTCTATGGTTTCCGACGAAAAGAAATTGCATGGAATTCATGACAAGATCTTTATCGAGATTCAGGATCGCAGAAACCGTTTGGGTGATGTGAAGTCCATGGCTGAATACCTGAACAAGGAATTCAAGCTCGATAAGAAACTGTTTACCAGCTATTACAACTCTTTCGGTGTTCTTAATCTTCTGAATCAGGGGGGCTCTAAAGTTCGTGGTTATCAGTTGACCGGCGTACCTGCCATAATTATTGATGGCCGCTTTGTTGTTGAACCCAAGGTTGGTTTGGGTGGGATGCCGGAAGTTGCAGACTTCCTGATCGAAAAAGTTCGTAGGGAACGTGCTGCCAAGGCAAAGAAAGAAGCCTTGCCAGCTAAGTCCTGATTTCTCCCTAGGTACACTTGATGCCGTTGAACAAAATCAAGGGAACCCTGACCCGCCGCTTGCGGCGGATCAGGCATCCGGGAACAGTACCCTCATTTCAAGAGTACCATTCCGAAGCCAAAAAACCGGGTCACTTGAGACTCTTGAGCTTTAATATTCAGGTGGGTATCAATACCCAGCAGTATCGGCATTATCTCACCAAAAGCTGGCAGCACGTCCTTCCCCATGCCAGACGAATTAAAACCCTTGATCGGATTGCTACGGCTATCTCAGATTTTGATCTGGTTGCTCTCCAAGAAGTGGACGGTGGCAGTTTGCGCAGTGGTTTTGTTAATCAAACAGAGTACCTGGCTCTGAGAGCAGGTTTTCCTCTCTGGTATCAACAACTGAATCGTAATCTTGGTAAATTGGCACAGCACAGCAACGGCCTTTTAAGCCGTTATCGTCCATCTAGTCTGGAAGATCACAAGTTACCTGGATTGGTACCGGGAAGAGGGGCCATTATTGCTCGGTTTGGTAACGAAGAAGAGTCTTTGGCGGTTGTTATGATGCATCTTGCATTGAGTCAAAGAGCCAGAAATCTGCAGCTCTCTTATCTGAAAGATGTGATCGATGAATACGATCATGTTGTTCTTATGGGGGACATGAATGCCCATGCGGAACAGTTACTTAATGACTCCCCTTTAAGAAACTCGGGCCTTGTCGCCGTTCATGCAGGAATGCATACCTTTCCCAGCTGGAGACCCAGAAAATCTCTGGATCATATTTTGGTCAGCTCCTCCATAGAGGTTCAGCAGGTAGGCATCCTTAATCTACCTGTTTCTGACCATTTACCTGTAGCTGTAGATATAAAAGTGCCGGAAGCGGTGAACTTATTTGATTAAAAGACTTTATGCATTTGAGTGTGCGTTGAAGATAATGCAGAAAATTATTGTTGAAACAGAAAGGTCTGTTTGAAGGCCTTTCTGTTTTGTCTGTTGAATTCCCAGTAGCTCTCCAAGGTTACTATAAGCAGAAAAACTTATTACGTTCGCGGTAATTGTTGCTGAACCAGAGTCTCCCAATATTTAACCCCTTTCATGAGGATCCCATCGTTGA
This sequence comes from Oceanospirillales bacterium, assembly GCA_004762125.1. Classification (GTDB taxonomy): domain Bacteria; phylum Pseudomonadota; class Gammaproteobacteria; order Pseudomonadales; family Endozoicomonadaceae; genus Endozoicomonas_A. Next base: position 104,240 of record SIHQ01000007.1, read on the forward strand.
AGTCATAATTTGGTTTATGCAAAGCGTTACCACCGTCATCACCTAAGCCATTACCCATCAGGATATAACAGCTTTTCACTTGTCTCTGCATAAAAGAAAAGTCTTCACTTATGGTCAAAGGCTGACAGTCCCCGTCAACATTTTCAGCACCTAATGCTTCTTTGGCTGCAGCAACTGCGTGCTCTGTTTCTTCAGCAGCGTTAATAGTCGACAGGAATGTGTTAGTAAACTTGTACTTGTATTCAACACCCGCCGATACGCATTGGCCTGCAACTACACGCTCTATAGCAGCTTCGATCTTTTTCAGTGCTTCATCAGTAAAAGAACGAGTGTCACCGGTAATACGTACCTGTGATGGAATAACATTGACCGTGCCATTGGTTTTGAACTCAGTGACAGAGATTACGGCTATTTCATTGATAGCACTAAGATTACGGGAAACAATGGTCTGCATAGCCGTAACAATTTGCGCACCTACAACGATAGGGTCAGTTCCCATATGGGGAAGTGCTGCATGACCACCAGTAGCGATAATATCAATTTCAAAGCTGCTTTCACTGGCCATGATCGATCCCGGGCGAGTAATTACCCGACCTGCCGGAATGCCTGGCATATTATGAATGGCGTACACAGCATCGATTTTCCAGCGAGTGAACAATCCATCAGCAATCATGGCTTTTGCGCCGTTACCGTGCTCTTCGTCCGGTTGAAAAATAAAATAAACAGTACCGTCGAAGTTGCGAGTTTGAGCGAGCTCATGAGCAGCACCTAGCAACATAGATGTATGACCATCATGGCCGCAGGCATGCATCATGCCTTCATTGGTAGACTTATGGGAAAAGCTATTGGTCTCGGTTACTGCCAGAGCATCCATGTCAGCACGTAAGCCGATAGAGCGATTACTCTCACCGCACTTAAAAATACCAACGACACCGGTTTTACCGATATTACGGTGAACTGTAATACCAAACTCTTCTAACTTCTTCGCAACAAATTCGGCCGTGTTGTATTCCTGAAACCCGGCTTCCGGATGCTGGTGAATGTGGTGACGCCATTCAATAAACTGTTTTTCGATACTCATGTTTTTATCTCAAATCAGACTGATAGAAAAACCCCCTATCCGTACGGATAAGGGGTTGGTCATGACAGTGATCAATTCACTTAAGCGGTTGTTTGTTGTTGAGAGTTTTCAATATTTTTTTTTGTTGTCTCTTCGAAATTCATAGGTTCGTCAGAGAACTCTGCACGGAACATCTTGACGGTACTGACCAAACAGATGAACAGGACAAAGATCAACGGTAGAGCAAAGATCAAGCTGATGCTCTGAAGCAACTCGATACCAGATGAGCTTCCCATCATCAGAGTAAGAGCCATTGCTGTCTGGGCAATAACCCAGATGATTCGCATCTTGTTACTTGGGTTGTCTGAACCGTCTTCACACATACTGCTCAGAACAAACGTTGAACTGTTCAGTGAAGTGATGAAGCAAGTGAATAAAGCAATGACAACACCGAAGGAAATCAGCTTACCCATCGGGAAATCTTCTAACACTATGAATGTTGCGGCTTTGGAAGAGGCGGCTGCAGCTTTCAGTACTTCCGGAGTAGATTCCAGACCAATAGTGCCGAAGAACGCAACCCAGATGAAAATACCGAGGCAAGGAAGAACCAGAGACCCCAGGATGAATTCTTTAACGGTACGACCTTTGGATACACGAGCAATGAAAGGACCAACAAAAGGAGCCCATGCGATAGCCCATGCGTAGTAGTAGATTGGCCATCCTGAGATCCAGGATGTCTCTTCTTTTGCAGCAAATGTGGGCAGTTTCAATGCATCGCTAAAGAAGCTACCGAGATAGTTACCTATGGTGTCAAAGTAGACATTGATCATCAATTTGGTAGGGCCGAGAACACCCACAAGGATAATCAGGCCGGCAAGTAAGTACAGGTTGTAGTCAGAAAGACGACGGATACCACCTTCGAGGCCAGTGGTGGTACAGATGATAGTAATTACTGCAATCACAGCCACTAAAGCAGTCGTGAGTATGTTAGAAGAAGGAATACCAAACAGGTATTCAAAGCTAACACCCAGGGATAAACCAGTCTGACCCAGAGAAGTAGAGATACCGGCAATGGCACCGAATACACAAACGATGTTGATTAACTTACCCAAAGAACCGTTTGCTTTGTCACGTCCCCATGGGAGAAGAATATTACTGACCAAACCACTTTCGTTCTTACGGTACATCAGATAGCCAATGACCAGGCCGAGAACCGCAAAAGCAGACCACGCCTGAATCCCTTGATGAATAAAGCTACGCTTCATTGCAAAGGATGCTGCTTCTGGTGAGAGAGGTGCAATTCCGGTGGTGACCAATGGATTCACATAATGATAAACCGGTTCAGCTACACCCCAGTAGAGCATTACTGTACCCATACCTGCGGAGAACAGTAAGCCAATCCATGACAGGGTAGAGAATTCTGGTCTGGCATCGTCAGGACCAAGACGAATTTGTCCGTATTTGCTGAAAGCAAAGAACATCATCATGGCAACAAACAGGAAGGATCCGGCGATATAGACATAACCGAAAGTGTCGGTCAGGTAGTTCATGGTACCTATGCCGACTGAGTAAAGTGCGTCTGGGAAAAGAATCCCTGACATCACCGTTATGACTATAAAACTCATCGTACAGGTAAACAACAGCTTACCTTGTTTGAGTTGGTGCGTTGTTTCGGTCATGGGAACCTCTGAATCTTGAATGAGGGTGCTATAGCAAAATTTGGTAATAACCCGGAATCGCTATGCTGACTCCGGGAGAGGGTTACTGAATAACAATCAATTCAGGTTCAGCCCGTTCGCTTAACCACTCGGCACCGTCTTCAGTAATAACAATGTTTTCCTCATGAACCATGGATTTACCAGGGGCATACAACATGCCTGGTTCTAATGTCATGACCATTCCGGGTTCGAGAAGAGTGTTGTCAGTTGCTGTATTAGAAGGTCTTTCAGTGAGTTCCATACCCAAACCATGTCCTAGGCGACCCACGTCGTTTCCGAGGGCGCCGTTTGCTTCCAGTACTCTCCACATAGCGTTATAAATGTCAGTAGTTGTCGCACCAGGGCGTGCAGCTTCAAAACCTTTAGTGGTCGAATCATAAGTAGCGCGATAGGCGGCTTTTGTTTCTTCGCTTGCGTGACCGAATGCCCAGTTACGATCGAAATCGGAGAAGTAACCATCGCGGACAGCGCCAGTGTCGATGATCATGACATCGCCTTCTTCGAGAACCCGATCGGTTGGTCCCATGATGATGCTGTCGTAACCGTCAGGGCCTGAACCGGCAATGATGTAGGGGCATTCATCAGCGCCTTCCTGAAGCATATCAATGCGGAACTGTTTGCAGATTTCACGCTCACTCATACCGATACGAGCGTATTCAGGCAGTTTTGCAAAACCTACGTTGGTTATACGACAAATTTCGCGGGTCTTTTCGATTTCAGCTTGGGATTTAATCTGTCGGAGACTATGAACAGCAAGAGAAGTATCAATAAAATCTTTATTGACCATACCTTTGAGTTTATTAAAATTGTTAGTTGGCATGCGCAGGTATGATTCGATTCCTAAGGTTGCACCGACGCGACCAAATCGAGACGTTAGACTATTCAAAACCCCAGCAACCAGTGTGATGCCATCATCCTCAGGCTGAGGTGAAGGCCAGGTAATTATATTGTCGATCCAGGTTCCAGCCATGCCGGAAGCACCAATTTCCGGGATAATCGCTGTGGGTTTACCTTCAGCAGGAACAACAATAAACCATGGTCGTGTAGGGCTGTGCCAGAACTGAGTATGGAAACCAGTAAAGTAACGAACATTGGGCTCGGTTGTAAAAAGCATTGCATCCAACTGCATTTCACGCATAACAACTTGAGTGCGCGCTGTGCGGTTTTCAAATTCAGCCGTTTCAAAGCCCCGACGTAGAAAGTCTGACATATCATCCTCAACTGGCTATTCAAGTCGCAGGCATTCGCTACTTACAACTCGATTTAATATCGGACGCCATAATAGACAGTTCAAAGTTAAATATCTTGACGTATGTCATGATTCAACATTAGTTGACCAATTTATTCTAAGTATGAGTATTATTGGGCAATAAAAGCATATTGTTAGAATTTTATGTTCATTTATTAGTTTTATTATTACTCTTTAGTTACAGATAATTGACTTCTGTGTTGAGTCTGTTGATCATTTCATTCACAATAGAGGCATCAAAATTCACTATATTGGCCTAAGTTCTTGTAGACATGTATACAGCAACAGCAAATTCTCCATTTGGAATATCTTTTACCCAAAAAGATGAAGATTTTTTGGCTCACTACGATCGACTAGCGGAAACTATTGCAGATCTCATCGGTCCTCATTGTGAAGTCGTTATTCACTCTTTTAAGAGCCTTGAAAACTCAGTAGTAAAAATTGTGAATGGTCACCATACAGGTCGCCAGATTGGCGCACCTATTACCGATATTGGTCTTAAAGTTTTCAGGCAGTTTGATGAAACAGGTGTTATGACACCGAAGAGCTACTTCACCAAAAGTAAGGATGGCTCTCTTTTAAAATCCACAAGCTGTATTTTAACGGGCGACAATAACAATGCCATAGGAATGTTTTGTGTCAATATCAATTTGTCACATCCCTTTCCGGAAATCATGAAGACACTGATGCCCGGTCCGATGGAACTGATCAACCTGAAATCTTGTGAAAATTTTAGTAGCTCATCGTCTGACATTATCGAGCAAGCTTTGAACAGTGCTATTCTTGATGTCGATAATAATGACAAAATAAGTGCTAAAGGTCGTAAAAAGGCCATTACCAAAATTCTGTTTGATAGTGGTATTTTCGAATTCAAAGAAGCGACAGTTATCGTTGCCGATCATCTTCACATTACCCGGCACGCTATATACAAGTACATTCGTGAGTTTAAATCCCAACAACAGTCTTGAATACGTAATTATCTTTTTCTGTCAAAAACGAAATTCATTTTTAAAGGTAGTATCATGAAAACACTTATACACACTGATCTCGCTCCTGCTGCTATCGGACCTTATGCACAGGGTGTAGCCTTTCAGAACCTGACGTTCACTTCCGGCCAGCTTCCTCTGGATCCGAAAACCATGGCGTTTGTCGAAGGTGGTATCAAGGAGCAGACTTACCAATCTTTGATGAATCTGAAAGCTGTTCTGGAAGAGGGTGGTGCAACCATTGACTCTGTGATCAAGACCACTTGTTTTCTCTCTGATATGGCAAACTTTGCTGCCTTTAATGAGGTTTACACTGAAGTCTTTGGTACTGAAAACCCACCGTCACGCTCTTGTATCGAAGCTGCACGTTTACCTAAAGATGCTTTGGTAGAAGTTGAGGCGATAGCATTCATTAACTGAATTTTATTCACATGTGATACCGATAAAACAAAGGCCAGTTGAACTGGTCTTTGCCTGCAATACACTCTTTATCAAGTGATTGATCATGCTTAAATCGTCCAAGAACCGTTTCTACACTGGTGAAAAAAGTGACACCTTTACCAGTGAATCAGCCAAAATAGCACGCAGTTTCCATCAACAGATCGAAGGTTATAAGCCTACACCTCTTGTCTCTCTCCCTGCTCTGGCAGAAAAGTTGGGCGTAAAGTCCATTCAGGTAAAAGATGAGTCTCACCGCTTCGGGTTGAACGCATTTAAAGTACTTGGTGGCTCTTATGCCTTAGGCCGTTTGTTGGCAGAACACCTAAAGATTGATATTACCGAAGTTGACTTAAAAACCATTTCGTCAAAACTGGATGCACCTCTGGTTTTCATAACAGCCACTGCCGGTAATCATGGCACTGGTGTTGCTTGGGCGGCTCGAGAGATGGGGCAGTCTGCGGTTGTTTATATGCCAAAGGGTTCTCCGCAGGCCAGCGTGAATCGTATTCGGGGTCTCGGTGCAGAGTGTATCGTTACTGACATCAATTATGACGACACTGTACGTTTGGCCAATAAAACGGCTAACGAAAATGGCTGGATGTTAGTACAGGACACAGCTTGGGATGGTTACGAAAAAGTCCCAACCTGGATTTCCCAAGGCTACACAACCATGGCTGCTGAAGCTATGGATCAGCTTGAAGAGCAACCTACTCATGTCATGTTGCAGGCAGGTGTTGGTGCTATGGCTGGGGGCATTCTGGGTTATCTAGTTGATGAGTTGGGGTCTGAAAATTTCAAGACGATCATTACCGAGCCTAGTGCCGCTGACTGCCTGTACCATTCCAGTATCAGCAGTGCTGGCAACATCGTCAACATTGAAGGAAACCTAAGTTCTATCATGGCTGGTTTAGCTTGTGGTGAACCAAATCCCCTAACCTGGCCTATTTTACGTGACTGCAGTGATGAATTTGTTTCTGTTGCAGACAATGTTGCAGCAACGGGTATGCGTATCCTGGGCAACCCTCTGCAAGGAGATCCTAAAGTTATCAGCGGTGAATCTGGCGCTATCAATATGGGGGTTTTATATATGATGGCAACACACCCTGAAGGTAAAGCGCTGGCAGAATCTGTTGGTCTTGATGAAAGCTCGGTCGTACTGATTTTCAGCACTGAAGGTGATACTAATCCGGATCGCTATCGACAGGTAGTTTGGGAAGGTTCGTTAGCTCTGGATAACTGATTTGATATTTTAGTCAATGGGGAACATTGAGTGTGCACAAATAAGCCCGCCCCGTTGGGGTGGGTAGTTATTTAAATTCAGATTGTTTTCTTCAAAAAAATTCAAGAAAAGAACTAGCACAAATAAGATAAAACTCTGTCAATTACCCTCTCCTATATTACTTATGACACGTCTACTTACCTGTTAATAAACTGAACATACACTATGTTTAATATAAGATTTTATAGTGAAATGCGGTTCTTCATAATGGTCAATAGATACAGATTTAAGATTTATCTATCACTTTTAATTTTTAACATATCTCTATCGCATTTTGCCACTGCAGTACCAACAGGATCAGGTTTGAGTTCAGAAACACCATCAACCGGATCGGATTTTAGTTCAGAAGCACCATCAACCGGATCGGATTTTAGTTCAGAAGCACCATCAACTGGATCAGATTTTGGTTCAGAAACACCACCACCTTTATGTATTAATAATAATATCGATCTACAGTTACGCTGCTTAATTAACCGGCACAGTTTGACCGGTGATCCCAGTGCAGGAAGACATCTACCTGATATTACAGAAAGCCCACTGGCCCAACTAGGCCGGAAACTTTTCTTCAGTACGGACCTTGGCGGAAATAATGATGCCGCCTGTGTCACTTGCCACCACCCTTTGTTGGGAGGGGCTGATGCACTGCATCTGTCTATTGGCGCTGAAATTGAAACGCCTTCATTGCTCGGACCAGGGAGAACCTTGTTAAGTAATTCAACATTCGTTCTAAGGAATTCAGAAGGAAAAATCATAGACCTTGGACCCACAGAGCCTCGTAATGCGCCTACTACCTTCAATGTTGGGTTCCTTGATTCAGGGTTATTCTGGGACAGTCGTATTGAGAGTAATGGAAAAACACCTCTAGTAAATGGTGCCGATGGTTCCGGTATTTCTACACCAGACGGTCTTGCTGCTCCCAGCGGCAATGTGAACGGCAGCAACCTTCCCGCGCTGCAAGCACAGTTTCCCGTTACCTCATCTGTCGAGATGAAAGGCGCGGCCTTTGAAAATATCGATATGTTTGGTGGGCTTAACACTACAGCCAGAAATGCCGCTAGAAGTGCGCTTGTTGTAAGAATGAAAAGTACATCAAGCCCAACCAGCGAAACGACTCGGACGACTACCTGGCCAGAACTTTTTGAGGGTGCAGGCTTGTCTGCTGATTTTACTTTCACTGATATAGGTAATGCTATTGGTGAGTTCGAGCGTTCTCAAGTTTTGATAGATTCTCCATGGAAAAACTATGTAAAAGATGAAGAACTACTAGAACTCTCTCATAACGCAAAATGGGGGGCTATTCTGTTCTTAACCCCCTTTGATGAAAATGTTAGCGCTAACCAAAAAGGGTTTGGGTGTGTTAGCTGTCATTCTGGTGACAACTTCACTGATGAAAAATTTCATGCTATTGCCATACCCCAAATAGGTCGTGGGGGAGGCAGAGACAAACGACCGGATGAACCAATTTCAGCCAGTACTGGCGATAAAAACGACACCGGTCGTTATTTTGTATCAGGTTTAGAAGCTGACAAGTTTGCATTCAGAACACCGCCTCTACTCAATGTAGAATTAACCGCACCCTACGGGCATTCGGGTGCATACAGTACTCTTGAGGGTATTGTTGAACATTATAGCGATCCAAAGAAAGCCATAGATACTTATGACTTCTCTCAATTGCTGGATATCCCGGAAGTGCAGACTGAAAGAATGAAAGAAAACACGATCATTCAACTTCAGAGCTTATCTGGCTTGCTGAAACCGGTGGATGATCCGTTAAATATGACCGCTCTGGAAATTCAGCAAGTAACAGCCTTTCTGAAATCGCTAACCAGCGATTGCGCTAAAACTGTTGCCTGCTTGAGCCGCTGGATACCAGAGGACTCCGAGACATTTCCTAGCAAGCTAGTGGCTCACGATCAACACGGAGATAAAAGCTTCAGCAGACATCTTTCTCAATTTAACAAGTCTGATTCAAATGCATCCACCATTGCTGCTGTGGTAACTGTTAGTTCTGTAACCGCCATGGTTGTTGTTGCTGTTGTTGTGGTTACTGCTGTCTTCATAGCTCGTCACAAAAAAAACCATTACGATATAAAATAGATAAGGAAAACCTCTTACGGCTTGAGAGGCACAGCGTCTCCCCTTGCTATATCAACTTCCAGTGTGTTGGGTGTCAGAGTTTACTGAGAACAGAATAGATCATATAAAAATCTGTGCAGGTGTTTTAAATGCCAATGATTAGAGTTGGTGTAATAAAGGAAATACGGGAAAAGAAAAAAGATCTGATATCTGAGGGGAAGGAGGAGGGTAGATATCAGACCTTACAAAATCTAACCAGAAATATAGTCAGAGAGTAATTAACCGGGGTCTATATTACTGTCTATCGAAATATTTAGTATTAGTAGTTAACAGTTTAATTATACGTAGTCTGACGGATATTACCGTCTCTTGCTGTATGTACAAACAAAAAACCACTATTCGTAGTTCATGGAATTTCCAAGATTTTAGTGGATCTATTCGGTTTATTTAATAATGTTCATGACAGCTGATCGTATCTGTTTATTGATGTTGTGATGTTTTTACCTACAAATGCCTCGTTTCGCTCAGCGTAGCTTTTGCAGGCATACCTGTAAATTCATGATTCAGGGTAGACTACGGCTGAACACCAGTGATGGAACAAAAGATATGAAGTCCGAAAGAATCGGCATTTTTGGTTCTGCGTTTAATCCCCCTACCCTCGGCCATCTGGATGTCATTCAGCAGGCTGCCACGCAGTTTGATCGGATACTGTTGATTCCCAGTGCAGCACACGCCTTTGCAAAGGATATGGAGCCTTTTCAACACCGATTGGACATGGTGGAGCGGTTTGTAGGTGAAGCCGTTGTGGCTGAATGCCAACTGGAAGTCAGTGGAGCAGAAGCAGAGCTGTTAAGCGCTTGTCCCGGCAAACCTGTTTATACCTATGATCTGCTTTGCCATCTTGAATCTCTGTATCCGAAAGCCGGGCTGGGTTTCATTCGTGGGCCGGATAACGCTGCTCCGAAAACATGGAGCCGCTTTTACAAAGCCTCTGAAATCGAAAGCCGCTGGCACCTATTCACAGCCGATGAACGTCTTAATGTGAGAAGCACAAAAGTTAGAGAGCTTGTGGCAGAGGGCACTTCGAGCAACGAAGAAGTCATCAAGCCTCTTTTGTTTTCTTCTGTGTATCGGTACATTCTTGATAATGGCCTCTATCAGCAGGCATGATTGATCAGTAGTTCCGGTGAAACAAACACCAGTCAGGGTATGTTATGAAATTGTCCGGTCTTGGTTTTAAAGATGTCTACATCGAAAAAAAAGAAACAGCTTTTTCCGGCTTTTTGAAGTTGTGTCGATACCATCTTCATCATGGATTGTTTGAAGGCGGGCTGAGCAAGACCCTGACCAGAGAAGTTGTGTTAAGAGTGCCATCAGTGGGTGTTCTGTTGTTTGACCCTGTTCGGGATGAAGTGGTACTGGTTGAGCAGTTTCGCGTAGGCCCTATGGCTGCCGAAGACGATCCCTGGTTGCTGGAAGTCGTTGCTGGTATTTCCGAGCCGGGTGAGTCACTGGAAACCGTTGCGTTGAGAGAAGTTGAGGAAGAAGCCAGTTGTCAGGTTGATAAGCTGTTGCCCATTTCCAACGTATATCTGAGCCCAGGCGGTAGTAGTGAAAAAATGATGCTTTACTGCGGTATTACTGATTCAACAGAAGCAGGCGGAGTCCATGGATTGGAAGAGGAAGGCGAAGATATCAGAGTGCATGTGTTTTCTGCATCGGAAGCCTTTCAAATGATAGATGATGGACGTATAGCCAATGCCCCGGCAGTTATTGCTTTGCAGTGGCTCAGGCTAAACCATCAGAAGCTCAGGGGAGAGCAAGGGAAAGATGCCTAGAAAAATAATTCTCAGTATATTTGCCATATTACTGTTGTCGGGTTGTCAGCAATTTGGAATCGACAGTATTGGTAATATCGGTAAAAACAGTCAAGGTAGCCTCTCAGGTAAAGCAGCTTCTGCCGGGCTTTACAGGGAAGGTTTACCGGGTACCGCTGGCTGGGGCGTTCTGCCCTTTATTAATCGCAGTGAAGCGACAGGAGTGACCATACAGGTCGAAAGAATCCTGATGGTTCAGCTACCTTCAAAAGGTGTCACGCAAGCAAGGTTGTATCCTGAGTCAGAAGTAACGACGGCTTCTCAGCGTTTGGCTGATGCTCATCGACTCCAAAATGGTAAACAATGGGCAAGGCTTAACGAAATCAGTTTTTCGATCACAGGTGAAATTGATCAGTGGTTTTACAACGATGCTGGCAAGCCTGTGGTGACTCTTAGTATTACTGTAACTGATATCCGTAATGGAGAAGTAATCTGGAGTACCAGAGGAACCGGTGAAGGTAAGCAGGGAGATGACTTGTTTGATGCCTGTCGGACGTTGCTTTCTGATTTGCTGGATTCGCTGCCTGTTAATGGTCAGATTTGATTGGACTCACTGGTAGACGATGCAGTTTTTCAAGAGTCTCTTGATTAATTACGGATAACTGGAAGCCCCTTTTGCTGTTGATCAAGAGGCTGCTGTTTATGAGGTGGGCAGCAGTCTTCGGGTGTAAGGCATCCAGAGCCTTTCCAACTAAATTTATCTGCGGCCATTACGGACGCAGGCAAGCAATTTGTTAGCTGCTCAGCGGCTTCAAGTTGTCGTGGTAAGTCATAAGGTCTTTGAATCGTCATTTTATCGATCAGAAGACAACTGCCCTCTCTCGGTGTTACGAGCATTTTCTGTCGGCCAGCTTTCAGCCCACTGTTCCTGATGCAAAATGGCTTCATGGGGAACGAGTAGGTTTTTGTCATCAATTCGCATGGGAAACAGATCGCCGTTCAGATGATCGTATTCGTGTTGCATCACTCGTGCAGGGAAACCTTCAAAATGCTCTTCTTTTCTCTGTCCGTGTTCGTCGTAACCAGCAAGAGTTATAGCTACTGGGCGCTCTACCCAGCCACGCATGCCCGGAACAGACAAGCAGCCTTCCCAGGTCCAGTTGGTTTCTTCACTGACATTGATAATCTGAGGGTTAATCCAATAACAGAAGGGAATGTAAGGCGCTTTTGGGTACCGGGCATGATTTTCTTTGGAGATTCCAACGCTCATCACCCTGACTTCCCAACCAATCTGTGGGGCTGCCAGACCTATACCAATAGAATCAAACTGACTTTGCTTCATTACCTTAAGGTTGTGTTGAAACTCATCAGAATGAATCTCATCAATAGTGACTTGGCGTTGGGATTGAAACAGTAAAGGATGCCCCATGATCAGGACATCCGGATTGTCTGGTAACTTTGCCATAGCAAGTGATTCCGGCTTATTTTTTATATGCCTTTATCATAGCAATGATTATCCCAGGAGCCTCTATCTGTAGCTGCTGGAAAATAGGTTACCTATTATTCGGAAGTCAGCTCCAGCTTTGAAATGATAGCGCTTTCTTCAGTCAGATTTTCTTTTGGCGTCTGAACATCCAGAATAAAGACTCTTTCGGCTTCCAGTCCCTGCTCTGTCAGATAATCTTTGATCCCTTTCGCACGGCGAATCGCTAATGACCTTAAAGCACCTTCATCATAAGGCCAGCTTTCAACCATAAACTCCCGAGCTTCCTGATACTTTAATGCTTCAGGAATGTCGATCTGCTGTTTTTGAGCAATAGACTTCAGAAGTTCTAACGTTTCTTTTTCAGGCAATGAAGGGGTATCAGTTTGTTTCTTCAGAGCACTGAGTTCATTGATCCAGACTTGCTCCAACAACGCTTCAGCAACCAGTGGCCAATCTTCTTTAACCGTGGCTGTTCCCATGACTTCCAGTTGCATTTCTGGTCGATCTCGCAATGCACTGACCAGGCTATCCAAAGCTTTCTTCTGGTGAGGAGCAATACTGTCGACACCCTGTGAGAAACCTACCGCCTGCATTTCACTGGCATCACCACCAACCAAGGAAGCCAGGAAATCAAAAGGAGCAGATACAATGTTGGTCAACATATTGATCAGAGCCATACGAATCAGTGGCCCGAGCTCAAATTCAGGATTATTGAGGTTGCCCTTAACAGGAAGCTTTATATCAATGCGTCCATCTCTATCCTTTAACAGAGCTATGGCCAATCTTATGGGTAAATCAACGGCTTCGTCGCTGTCTACCTTTTCTCCCAGAGTCAGGTGCTCAAGCAGCATTGAGTTTTGTGCAAACAGTTCACTGTTTTGAAGACGATAAAAGAGCTCCAGATCCATTCTTCCTTTATGAATGGTGTATCCGGCAAAGCGGCCAGCATAGGGTGTTAATGTCGTTAGTTCTACGCTGTCAAAAGCCAGTTTGAATTCACTGTTTTCCAGAGGCGCTGAAATGTCCACCTGACCATTGATGGTAACAGGAGAGTATCGATCAATTTGTCCTGTTATAGCCAAGGTAGTCGGTGATGAACTTGCGCTGCTGATTTTGGATATTTCACCATTCAGATTATTGATTGGGGTGACGAAACCAGGACTGAATGAACGATCAGCGAAATCCATTGAACCTTTTTGGATACTGATTTTTCCAATATCAAAGGTTAGAGGCTCAGTTTCAGTGGATTGAACTTGTGCAGTTTTTTCTCGTGTTAGTGTTTCTTTTTTCTGTTTAAGCAATCCTGCGAGGTTTATTTGCAGGTTACTTTCTATAGCCACTCTTAATACGGGTTCAATGAGGCTGATCTCTTTAATGGCCAGTGTATTCTTAGCCTGACTGTATTGAATGCCTGATAGATCTAACTTTCTCAAGACAATAATACTGGATTGGTCGCGTTCATCTTTGACGTTGAGCTGAGAAATATTCAGATCACTGCTCAGTGCTGCTCCATTCTGTTCAGTCCAAGTTAGGTCCAGTTTTGTTGTCAGTTTCCCATTCTCGAGTTCAACAAACACGAACGGCGTGAGATAAGGCTGGATAAGAGTCAGGTCTATGTTTTGCAATGAAGCTTTGGCAGCTAGCTCCATCGCAGGAAGAGCAAGCTTATTGTTCAGTGAAAAAGTACTGTCTCCGTTTATACGGCCCGAGACATTGATCTCTCCATCCATATTCGGCCAGCCCAGATCGGTACCATAAATATCAAGTTTGCTTATTTTAGCGGCAAAAGGTGTCCCTGATTCCAATGCGATGAGCTGATCGAGGAAACTGAAACTGGCTTGTTGAACAGAGAGTTGGTCAAGATGAACCTGAAGAGTAGAGGTGCCTTCTGAAGCGGTTTCATTGTCGCTATCACTGCTACTTTTTTTCTTACTCGCTTTGACAACGGACGACAGATTTATTTTGTCATTGTTTTGCAATACAACATCTGCAAAAGGCTTCTTCAGCTTTATGGACTGAATATGCAGCTCTCGATTAATCACGCTGTCCCAGGCCAGATCAATGGAAAACTCTGAAAAACCCGCAACATGCTCTTTACTTTCACCCAGCTTAATAGACTGTAATGAAAGTCTCAGGGTGAACGGATTGAACAGCACTGCACCCAGTTGCATGGGAACTGACAGGAACTTGGGCGCAGCCTGAGAAGCGGCAAAGTGAAGAGCCGCTGGCACGACGGCAAAACCAACCAGAGCATAGCCGGCCAGAACCTTGGCAAGTAAAACGAGTAAACGACGCATATTTTTTATTGTCTGATATAGAACACAATCCATGCCCTGAATATTCCCTTATTCGAAGTGTTCCAGAGCTCACCATAAGAAGTCTACCAAGGTTGCCGCTTTAAGTCAGGACAAGCCTGATACCGTAGTAATCAAGCTATGCCATAGCCTCATAAACCTCTTCAAGTAACTTGCTCAGAGCCAGAGCCAGAGCCAGAGACATAAAGCGCCGAGGAGGATAAATGGCATAAATGGTTCTGTCAGGGTGCGACCATTCGGGCAGCCATTTATTATGGTTACTCTGTCGGTTATAACCATGGCTAAACTGGATATGAAAGATATCTATTCAGCATCCAGCTTGTACAACACAAGTCGTAATCTCAGCGGTGCCATTGGTATTGCCATATTGTCGACCATGATTGATCGTCGTGCGACTTTTCATCAGCTGCGCATCAGTGAAGGTGTTTCTTTGATGGATGAAAAGACGCAGCTCTATCTCTCACAGCTTCAGGATATGATGCCGGCGTTGAGTCAGCAGCAAGATTTGGCTTTGATCATGAAAATGGTGTTCAGAGATGCCACAGTTATGGCGTTCAGTGATTCATTTCTGGTTTTTTCAGGCGTGCTTTTTCTGGGAGTTATTGCGGTACTGGCCTAATGACCAACGCTTCTTGGCAAACAGCCAAGCTACTGCACCTGATGATTCCATGTGCAGCAGAAACTCAGCTCGCAATACGAACGTCGTCTGACTTCCGCTTTATCTGATACAGCTTCCGATATTCTGAAGGCGTCATATTCATATGGCGTCGGAAGGTACGGGCAAAATACATCTGGCTCAGGTAACCCAATTCGTCGGAGACTTCAGAAATCCGCTTTTGGGTATTGACTAATCTGTTGCAGGCGATACTGAGTCGGCGTTTTTCACGCCAGAGCATGACACTCTCACCACAGTACTTTTTGAACAAATGATTCAGTGTTGAGACAGACAGACAGGAAGCCTGAGCAATACGTTCGACGCAGAGATCACTGGTCAGGTTTTCTTCAATGTATTCTAGAGCGGCTTTAACCCTTAAGTCTGTTGGCTGGAAGCCGGAATGGTTGAGTTCTTTCTGACAGCGAATCAGTAGATTTTGAATGTAAGTAGCCCGAATACGTACATCAAACAGGTCACTTGAGTTACCGCAGTTGATCAGGGATTGAATAACGGTTTTTACTTCAGCAAAGGTTTTCTTATTATCGATCGACAGTTGGAAAATACCCGGAGCTATTTCCGGCCATTGCATCAGGCCAGAGGTCTCACTGTTTTCATTGAAAACGACAATGTCTACATGCCATTCTTCACACTGCTCATCTCGCTGAACTTCCACAGGGGCACTGGGGCTGAATAAGAGAATATCACCAGGGCTGCTGAGAATTTCCTGACGTTGGCTAGTGTATCGTCCATGACCTTTGGTCGTTAGTTTCAGGGTCCAACTGTTTCTTGGTTTGGTGTGACTGGTTTTGAAATCACGCCAGTCACCGGCTCTGCGAACTTCACTGAAGGCTATATTATGCTCTTTCAGGAACGCATTACTGTCTTCAATAGTGCTGAATAGCTGATTAAGGAAATGAGGGGCTTGTTGAAGCTCTATCTGAGCGTTCGGTTTTATTTTTGAACGCCAGTCTTCAAACAATCGCTCAAAACCGGGTTGCTGTTTAATGCCGGTAATCAACTCATCAAAAGAAATTTCAGGGAAGTTGTTTTCTATTAACCCGTCTGGTCTCAAGATCTGAAGATGTTTCTCAACCAGAGATACGTCAGACAGTTGTCCGTCAAGGTAGCGGAACAGGCTAGTGGCAGCTTTGGATAATTCTGTTTTCATAGGGTGCATGCCATTCCTGATGGTACTTCACGGACGCTATAATACTCTCCTTAACGGTTGGGCATATAGCAAAATAGACACTAAGATATATCCTCTATGGCGACAGAGCGATCAGGCAGATAGAGCCAGGTCAGCTTCATCCTGATCAGAAACAGCCAGCCATTTACTGTAAGGGCAGCGGTTTCTTTTCATAACAGCCCGCAGTTCAACGTAGCAACCGCAAGCACGACAGAGACCTTCATGCAGGTGTTTGCACTCCTTACAGGTATCCAGTCGTTTCTGGTAAGTGATGTCGGTCACTTTCAGCTCATCGTCAATTTTGGCGATATACGACTGAATATGCTTGTAGTGCTCGGCGCTGATCTCTTCGACCAGACATCGTTTGCAAAAGCGTGTGGAGCTCTGGCTCATAGGATGATCTTCTTTAAGAGGCCATCCCGGAGAGCCGGAATGGCCGTAGTACTTTTACTTAAGAAACATAAAACTACTTAAGAGTCAGGGAATTACTTAACGGTCAGGCAAACTACAGAAGTAGCTGGCATGGTCAGCTTCAGACCTTTTTCGGTGATTTCGAAGTCGGTGAACTTAATAGTTGTCACAACTTCTGGCTCGTCGAACGTATTATGAGCATCGACAGCACCGGTCAGAATGGTGGCTTCTACGCTTTCAGGTTTGAATTCGTCGAAGGCAACTTCCAGTGATTGGGAGTCTTTCAGAGCTACGTTAGTAAGAGTCACGGTGTAAGAACCGTCTTTCGCCTGGGATACAGACTCAAAGATTTCATTTACGAAGTGATCTTCGTCTTCATCACTGATCTGCTTGATTCCTTCCAGTGCAGACTCAATTAGAGTCGCATTGTGGTGACCCTTGAACATCTTGAACGCGTGGAAAGTAGGCGTCTTGATCATCTGGTCGCCTTCGGTCAGGACCATGGCCTGCAATACGTTCACCATCTGAGCAATGTTGGCCATGTGAACACGGTCAGCATGCTTGTTGAAAATATTGAACGTCAAAGTTGCAGCCAGAGCGTCACGAATACTGTTCTGTTGGTACAGAAACAGAGGGTTAGTGCCTTCCTGAGCGTCGTACCATGTGCCCCATTCATCAACGATCAAACCAATGGTTTTCTCAGGATCGTGCTTGTCCATGATAGCGCCGTGCTTCTGGATCAGTTCTTCCATCCAGGCCGCTTTCGATACAGTGGCGTAGTACTCTTCTTCGTCGAAGTCCAGAGCATCACCACGGCAGGTAAAATCACCCGGGATCGCGTAGTAGTGCAGAGCCAGACCGGAAGGAACACCACCGAGGAATGCTGCAAAGTTACCGAATTCATCACGGCCATTACCCGTACGGGTAATGCCTTCCATCACTGTTTCGGTCCATTTGTAGTCGTCACGGTTAGGGCCGGATGCGATACGCTTGATCTTGGTATCGGAAGTAAAGTTCATCCAGTCGTAATCTTTTACAAAGTTGTTGTAACGACGAAATTCGCTGGCGTAATGCTCAGGTAGCATGTTGCCACCACAACCCCACATCTCGTTACCGATACCGAAGTAGTTTACGCGCCATGGATCTTCACGGCCGTTCTTACGACGCAGGTTAGCCATTGGGGACTCGGACGTATCAGTCATGTACTGAACCCAGTCCTGCATTTCCTGAACAGTACCGCTGCCCATGTTGCCATTGACGTAAGTCTTGCAGCCTAGCTGTTCACACAGTTCGAAAAATTCGTGAGTACCGAAATGGTTGTTTTCTATCATGCCTCCCCATAGGGAGTTAACCATCGGAGTACGTTCTGCTTTAGGACCAACACCTTCCATCCAATGGTATTCGTCTGCAAAGCAGCCACCAGGCCAGCGCAGAACGGGTACACCCATATCTTTCAGGGCTTCTACTACGTCGGTACGCATACCGTTTTTGTTAGGAATGTCGGAATCTTCACCTACGTAAATTCCTTCGTAGATGCAGCGTCCTAAATGCTCAGCAAACTGCCCATAAATATCTTCGTTAATCTGACTCTTTTTCTTCGATTCATTTATTCGAAGTGTCTTCATGCCGTCCACCTTGATTTTACCAGTAATAACTTTATTCGGTATACGTCATCGCTTAGCTATTTTAGATCGAGCCTAGTAATGCTTAACGATTTAAATAGTTTGCTCATGCTCCCGTTGGGAGGCTGTTAGATTTGCTTCCTCACTCATGTTCTATCAGAGAGTGTGAACAGAGAGTGTCAAAGAAGAAATTAAAAACACAGCAGAGCTAGGGAGACATTCTGGTAAAAATTGATGGCTCGATAAAGTGATTTAAATCATAAACAGCGGATCTAACATTTTTGTCCATCTATTTAGCTGATTGCTTCATAAATTTATCAAATTAATCAAACGGGTTCGTTTTGTATTTCCTTTTCCCTCTAATTTTAAAAGCACCTGATCAAATGGTGATAATTAAGTAATAAAATCAAAATTATTTAATCATTAGCGATTCCATCCATGTTTTCAGCCTGACCATATATGGGATTTCTGTGCCATACCCGCACAATGAATATAAGAAAATCTTTTAATGTTTCATAGATAGAGACAGATCATGGGTGAAATGGCAGAGAGCTACGTAATTGGCCTGGATTTTGGTTCCGATTCCGGTCGTGCAGTGATCGTTGATACGCACACCGGCAAAGAGCTTGGTTGTGGTGTCAGCAACTATCCACGCTGGATAGAAGGCCAGTACAGCGATGCGGCTGAGTCACGTTTTCGTCATCATCCACTGGACTATATCGAGTCCATGACCGCGGCGATTAAAAGCGCTCTGTTGGAAGCTGGTGAAAATGTAGCAGAGAAGGTGGTTGGCATTGGTGTCGATACCACAGGCTCTACACCTGCTCCAGTTGATGAGAAGGGTGAAATTCTAGCTTTGAAACCAGAATTCGCAGAAAACCCTAACGCTATGTTTATCCTGTGGAAAGATCATACCTCTGTAGAAGTCGCTGATCGTATTAACACTCTGGCGAAGTCCGACAAGTTTGAAGATTACACCAAATTCGTTGGTGGTATTTACTCTTCTGAATGGTTCCTGTCCAAAGCTGCTTATGTTTCTGAACAGGACGAAGCAGTAGCAAAAGCAGCTCACACTTGGGTTGAACTGTGCGACTGGCTCCCTGCCCTGCTGTCAGACAACCTGCACCCACAGAAGATCAAGCGTGGTATCTGTGCTGCCGGTCACAAGGCTTTGTGGCACGAAAGCTGGGGTGGTCTGCCTCCTCAGGAATTCCTGAATGCTATCTCCCCAACTCTGAAAGGTATGCGTGAAAACTACTCCGATGAGGTTTACACCTCTGAAACCGTAGCGGGTCGTCTGTCGGCTGAATGGTCTGAAAAACTGGGTCTGAAAGAAGGTATTGCCATTGCGGTTGGTGAATTCGACTGCCACATGGGCGCAGTAGGTGCTGGCGCTCGTGCCGGTGACCTGGTGAAGGTTATGGGTACATCCACTTGTGACATCCTGATGGTTGAGCCTGAAGAGCTGGGCGACAAAACCATTGAAGGTATCTGTGGTCAGGTCCTGGGCAGTGCCCTGCCGGACATGGTGACACTGGAAGCTGGACAGTCCGCTTTTGGCGACATTTACGCATGGTACAAGCGCTTGCTGGCATGGCCAATGCAACAGTGGGCGAAAGAACATCCTGAAGATCAGCCTACCATGGAGAAGCTGGAAGAAAGTTTACTGCCAATGCTGACTCAGGCTGTCAGTCAGCGTGAACCATTCTCCGATGGTGCTCTGGCTTTGGATTGGCACAACGGCCGTCGTACACCTTACGCTAACCAACGTCTGACCGGTTCCATCAACAAGCTGAACCTGGGTTCTGATGCACCTGAAATATTCCACGGTCTCGTAGAGTCTACTGCATTTGGTGCCAAAGCCATTACCGAGAGTATGAAAGATCAGGGCGCACCGATTAAGCGTGTTATCGCTATTGGCGGCATCTCTAAGAAATCTTCTCTGGTCATGCAAATGTGCAGTGATGTCATGGGTTATGAGATCGCTGTCGTCGATTCCGAGCAGTGCTGTGCACTGGGTGCTGGTATTTTTGCCGCTGTAGCAGCAGGTACCTACGCAACTACTGAAGCCGCTCAGAAAGCGATGGCCAGTCCTATTTGTCAGGTTTACCACCCTCGTCCAGCCCGTATGAAACATTATCAGCGTCGTTATAACGCTTATCAGCAGTTGGGTCAGGCAATGGAAATTCTGACGATGTCTTTTGAAGAGCAATCTCAAGCGAATGTGCTGGAAGAAGAAGCGGCTGAAGCTAAGGAAGAGGCTCTGGCATGATCAATGATTTCGTAAAAACTGAAGAGCAGGCTCAGCGCCTGCTTCAGCTGAGAGAAGATGTCTACAAAGCCAACATGGCTTTGCAGGAATATAATCTGGTGACGTTCACTTGGGGTAATGTTTCCGGTATCGACCGTGAGATGGGCCTGGTAGTGATTAAGCCAAGCGGTGTCGCTTACGAAGAACTGAACCCTGAAAATATGGTGGTTCTGGATCTGGCGGGTAACAAGGTTGAAGGTGAAATGAACCCTTCTTCCGATACCGCGACTCACCTGGCTTTGTACCGTACCTACGAGAACATGAGCGGTGTCGTTCATACCCACTCTTCCTACGCTACTTCCTGGGCGCAGGCCAGCCGAGCTATTCCGGCACTGGGCACGACACACGCTGATTATTTTTACGGTGAGATCCCTTGCACTCGTGCTCTGACTAAGGAAGAGATCGCTTCCGAGTATGAGCTGAATACCGGCAAGGTCATCATTGAAACTATTGGTGACGGTGATGCGATGGCTGTTCCGGGCATTGTGATCAGTGAGCATGGGCCGTTTAGCTGGGGTACGTCTCCGAAGAATGCAGTGCATAACGCGGTAGTGATGGAAGAAGTGGCCAAGATGGCCTTCCGTACTGTGCAGCTGAACCCTGCAGTGACCAATATTCCTCAACGTTTGCTGGATAAGCACTACCTGCGAAAGCACGGCCCTGGTGCGTATTACGGTCAGGGTAAGAAGTAATTTTTTGGGCTGGTGGTCGTTAATATTGGCAGTCCTTCTGAAAGCAGGTAGATCTTTCCGCTCAGCAGACCATCCATGGTCTGAATTCGCTAGCAGGCCATTCCATGGCCTTTGAAAGATCTACCTGCTTCCATACTCGATATTGAATCTAAACAAATAAAAACCTCTGCCACAGTGTGGTGGAGGTTGGTTGAAACGGAATATACAAATGAAAGTTTTTGAAAAGCAGGTTTGGTTTGTCACCGGTTCTCAGGATCTGTACGGCCCTAAGGTTCTCGAAGCAGTCGCTGAACACTCTGAAGAAATGGTTCAAGGCTTTAACGCAACAGCCGCTATTTCTGCTCCTTTTACTAACAAGGGAACTGTAAAAAGCGCTCGTGAAATTGCTCAGGTTTGCCGTGAAGCGAACAACGATGACAACTGTGTAGGTCTGATCCTTTGGATGCACACGTTCTCTCCAGCGAAGATGTGGATTTCCGGTCTGAAGCAGCTGAATAAGCCATTCGTTCATTTGCACACCCAGTTCAATGCGGGTTTGCCTTGGGACGAGATCAACATGAACTTCATGAACACTAACCAGAGTGCTCATGGCGATCGTGAATTTGGCTTTATCGGTACTCGCATGAAACAGGACCGCAAAGTGATCGTTGGTCACTGGCAGGACGGCGAAGTTCATCAGGAACTGGATGACTGGTGTCGTGCGGCAATGGGCTGGATGGAAGCTCAGACAATGAAAGTGGCTCGCTTCGGTGACAACATGCGTCAGGTTGCCGTTACTGATGGCAACAAGGTTGCCGCACAGATGCAATTTGGCTTTGAAGTAAACGCCTATGGTTTGGGTGATCTGGCTGAATACGTTAATGCTATCACTGACGAACAGGTTGCAGTGCTGCTGGACGTTTACAAGACCGAGTTTACGTTGGCTCCAGAATTGCTGGAAGACGCTGAAAGCCTTAAGGTTCTAAAGCAGGAAGCTCGTCTGGAAGCCGGTATGGAAGCATTTCTGGTTGAACATGACAGTATGGCGTACACCAATTGCTTTGAAGATTTGACAGGACTGACGGGTCTGCCGGGTCTGGCGACTCAGCGTCTGATGGCTAAAGGTTACGGTTACGGCGGTGAAGGCGATTGGAAAACTGCGGCTATGACTCGCATCACCAAGGTGATGGCGAAAGGTCTGAATGGCGGTACTTCCTTTATGGAAGATTACACCTACAACTTTGCCGAGACTGATCAGGTTTTGGGCGCACATATGCTGGAAGTCTGCCCAACCATCGCTGCTGACAAACCAAGTGTTCAGGTTCACCTGCATACCATTGGTTGTCGTGCAGATGTTGCCCGTCTGATCTTTACCGGTCAGGAAGGCGACGGTATCAACCTGTCTCTGGTAGAGCTGGGTTCACACTACCGCCTGATTGCTAACACTGTTAAGGCTGTAACGCCTAAGGAAATGCCTAACCTGCCGGTTGCATCTACCTTGTGGGAGCCAATGCCCAACCTGAAGACAGCGGCTGCTGCGTGGATTTACGCGGGTGGTGCGCACCACACAACTTACACTCAGGCGATCAGCATGGAAGTTGTGAATGACTTTGCAGAGATGGCTGGTATTGAATTGGTTACTATCGACGAAGATACCAAGGTCAAAGAATTCAAGAAAGAGCTGCGTCAAAACGAGATGTACTACAAATTTATGTGATTTGATCAATCACCATAATTGCTTTTGATTAAAAGTAGTCAATTAAAAATAGTCGTTTAAAAGCGGCTATTTTTTTGTAAGGATAATTTTCATGGATTAATTTTCTGTAATTTATGGATTTAAATGTTGGATTAGATTTTGTGGGAATCTATTGGTTAATGTATGAATTTTTTATTTGTTATTCTGTGTGCTTTCTTTGATCGTCATTAAATAGATATATGTCAATTTACGGTAAAACTATACCGTATCTGTAACATTTATCGGTTTGCGTGAAATATTTCCATTCAATAGTTATCCGTATACTGATCACAGTTTTCAGATATGAACAGCGAAACTAGTGAAATTCAAACAGGGTTTCACAAAGTTTTTCGTTTCAAAGAAATCAATGACATCACTTATCGCCAACACGATAGCTCACGTTGAAACATATCTGAATCAGACCAAGACTTAGCTTTGCAGTATCAGATTGTGGATACAGGTAATTAATCCTAAACCCATATCTGGAAAAGAATTTAAATCCAAGACTGTCAGTATAAAAGGGGCTGTTGGAATGAGCACAATCCGCAAGTTTGCACTCGGGGCTTTAGCCGCATCTATCTCGATGGGTGTTATGGCTGATGAAGCTAAAAAAGCAGATGACCAGAAGATTGATGGTATTCAATACAGTCTTCCTGTGGGTCCTATGTATGACCCTGATTTTGACTTTGCTCTGGCTGCTATTCCAACAGCCCTCTATCAGTTTGATGAAGAGTCCCGCCCTTCCTACACCAAACTGACTGTCGTATATGGTTCCACAGACAACAAAAATGTTGGCCTTGAAACTGATAACTACTTTCTGAACGACAAAGTACGTTTCTGGAACTACTTCGGTTATACCGACGCAACCATGACCATGCAGGACATCCTTGAGCTTCAGGGACTGCAGGATGCCAGCCTTATTTCTAAAACTGACTTCGGTAGCTTGTCTTATCAAGTGATTGATGATCTATTTTTGGGTGTATCCTGGAATTACAGTGAATCAACGGTGCAGAGAAGTTCAGGCACCCATGAAGCCCATGCGGTAAATCTACCGGACAATACTGTTAAGCAGTACGGTTTAGTTCTAAATTATGACAAGCGTGATAATACATTCATGCCCACCAAAGGAATGTATCTGGAAGCTAACTTCTGGAAGACCAGTCATGAGTCTACTGGCAGTGAAGAAAAATATTTTGTTAAACCGCATGGCCTTTGGATGGATAATCAAGCAGTAAAAGGTACGGTAAATAATGACTACAAATACAAGACACTGAAACTGGAAAGTCGTTTCTATCAGCCTATCAGTGAAGCAACTACCGTGGCGTATCGTGCCAAGGCTCTGTACAACACAGACAAGGCACCAACGCATGCCGTAGACCTTTCTCAGGTTGCTCAGGGCTTCAGCCGTGAAGTAGTGGGTCGCAGCGTAGTAGCAGCAGAAACGCAGCTTCGTCACTGGCTCAACAACGATTGGGGATTAGTGGGTGGTGTGGCTGTAGGTAAAGCATTCAACCCTAATGATAAAGACAAAGACGGTCTCTACATTGCAGGTACATTAGGTTTACGCTACATGCTGGTTCCCGAATCAAAGTTGGCACTGCGAATTGACCTGACCCAAAGCAACCAGAAAGAAGAGAAGACTCTGCTCTACTTCCGTGTAGGTGAAGCTTTCTAAGTGATACCAACAATGATCATCACCTAGAAGAGGGAGCAGCTAACGCTGCTCCCTTTTCTATTGTGTGGGAATATCAAGTGTTAGTCTTTGCAGACCAACAATCCATATGCGTTCCAACCATCAAAATCATATTGAAGCGTGCTTCTTCCGGTACCCAGAAGGTGACATCTTCATCTGCTTGCGAAAGCATCGTAAGAAGTACATTTGGTTTACATAACCCAGTTCATCAGTAATCTGGATAATACGCTTACTGGAATGAATCAGCTTATTACAGGCTTCCGCCATGCGCTTTTCTTCTCGCCATTGCAGTAGTTAAAGAGAAATCTGGCCACATTCGCCAGTTGCGTTTCCATGGGCAGACTCCCGACAGTGAATTCAGTAGCATCTGATGTTCAAAAAGTAGACGCAGATACAAAATAGTGGCCATAAGATAGCGCATTAAGTCATCTGAGAATTTCCGTTCATTTACTTATTATTTAATTTCAGAGCAGAAAAGGGTTTAAACGCTCTCTATGGGGCAGGAATCACTGTCGTAGCTTGGTGCTGTATGCAGTGAAGCTCAACGCTGTCTTAAAGGTAGGCTGAGCTTCGTCAAGCAGGAAAGGATTTACTTCAAGCGCTTCTGAGCTTCAGAGAAGCACTCACGGGCAATCTGTGCATAAATCAGGGATTCCGCATAACGGTCAGACTCTTCGGTCAGCTGACCATTCACCATGAACTTACGGCCGTAGTAGATGGAAGCTGACAGCAGTTCCGGAGTGAAAATAAAGTAGTCGCCCTGCTCTGCTGTTTTCAGGAAGCCCATAAAGGCACGGATCCAGATCTCTTTATGATCTGCCAGGAAATCAGCTTCGCCTGTAGCCATCAGTGGGCGTGATTGACCATCACCAATAGTGACCTGCATATTGCCTGGCGTACCAATACGGCCATGCATAAAGCGGGTACGATCAAAGATAGGTTGCATGAAGTCAAGTTTGGCGTCGAAGTCACCGTAGCGCATTTCAAGGCCAGTGTAGTAATGGCTGAAGTCGCCGTTGAAACGGATTTCAGGGAACTTCTCTGTGAGTTTTACTGTACGCCAGATATCCTGCGTCACTGTCGCACGATGGGTTTCAATATAGATAGGCAGATTAGTGGATGAAGAAGCTTCCAGTACGGATTCAACCAGTCGAAATACCTGGTCATCGTCTTCCATGCCAGTGCCGACGTGAACGGTTAGGCATTCAGCTCCAAGACTGAGGAAGTAGCCTGCATATTGCATGGAAACGGATGGATCGGTGATAGCAGCCATCTGGCAGTAACCAATAGGAGAACCATCTACCTTCTGCCCCATACCCAATTGGATGCCTTCGAAGCCGTCTTCTTTTAGCCTGTTCATAGAGTCCAGACCTTCCAGGCCAGGCCATACGCTGTTTTCTGGCAGCTCGGCCAGAACACCTTCGTTCATATAGACTTTCAGGGCTGGTGCATTTTGCTTGTCGTCGTTGGTGTTGCGAATGTTCATATTATTTTTACCGCAATATTGGAGAAACGATCGATGAAAAACGAGTTAAGAAAGAGAGTGTGCATTATGAAAAGTATCTTTGATCAAAAACAGTTCAAATCTGACGTATGAGTTGGCTTATCTAATAGTTGTGGTCAACGCTTTGTCAG
Source organism: Oceanospirillales bacterium (assembly GCA_004762125.1). GTDB lineage: Bacteria > Pseudomonadota > Gammaproteobacteria > Pseudomonadales > Endozoicomonadaceae > Endozoicomonas_A. The sequence continues at coordinate 130,586 of SIHQ01000007.1, forward strand.
GAATTTTTCTTCGAGTCGTTTCGATTCCTCTGTGGAACGGGCAATAAAGTTCGAGCGAGAAATAAAAATGCGGGTCGAGAGTCATTTGACACGAATCAATGACAGATCATTTGGTGATCGACTTTTTTTCCAGTGCTGATGTAAAGAATTCCAAAAACAGCCATGGCATAAAAGGCAATGGGTGTTGAAAATAATTCCAAACAAAATTTGGCAATTCCCAGGGGCAGTGAATATGAATTGTACTCTGAAGTCTTTTGCAGTAACTACTCTTGCTGCAATGAGCGTGACTCTGATTCAGCTTCTTTGGGTAATAATGCAGCAGACAGCAGACAGCAGACAGCAGACAGCAGACAGCAGACAGCAGACAGTATGGCTTGTATGCAAACTACGATTCTCGTGATTATCAGTATGCACCAACCCAAGGTCTTTTCATTGAAGCGGAATACCTGAAGTCAAATAATAGACAGTTTAATAGTACAACCAAAAACATTTATGTTGCTGGTGCTGGTGCTGGTGCTGGTGCTGGTGCAATCGAAATTCCTGGACTAAGCGATACAGTTAACAAAGAAGTCGATTATACAACACTCCGTCTGGATGCTCGTACTTACGAAGCTATCAGCTCTCAAACTACACTGGCCCTTCGTGGCAGTGCAGTACTGAACTCTGAAAAAGCGCCTAACAACGCTACTGCTCTTGATGACACTGGCACCAGTCTTGGCTTTACCCGTGAAATACAAGCTCGCAGTGTTGTTGGTGCTCAGGCTCAGGCAAGCAGTGGTTGAACGACAAATGGTGTGTAGCAACAGGTGTTGCTGTTGCTCGAGGCATTCATCCTAATGCTAAAGAAAAAAATGGCCTCTTTTATGCGGGTACCATTGGTATACGCTATATGTTGATTCCAAAAACCAAACTGGCGCTGCGTATAGATTTGACCCAAAGCAATCAGGATGATGAAGCAATACGGTTCTATTTCCGTGCAGGTGAGACATTCTAGGTTCTAAAACCTGCATAAATTTACTGGATGTCACTCTCGGAAACGGGAGTGGCATTTTTTAATCACAGAGGTGCGCAGAAATACCAAGGATAAAGAGTATATTTCCAACGTCATTAAGATAAGTATTTAGATATACGAATTCAAGAGTCATCTTTAAGACTAAACTATTGCGGCTGCAATAAATTGGACTGAACGTTCGATACTTACCTGCCTTTTTAGTTGATGCTTAATTCTCGAATTTCTTTCTGAATAGCTTTTGAAACTGCCGGCCAGAATCGCCCCATTTCTTATCTGAAAGTGCCTTAACCAATCCTGACCACGTCTGCCCTTTCTTGCCAATGATACCCCGGATATCATCTTGCATACTTTCATCACTGAGGAGCCAGAATAATGTTGCTACGGTCTCACCACTGGAATGCTGAGCCGGCTTTTGAACTGCCCAAAAGCTACCACAGTTAATTTCTTCCAAATTTTTGGTTGTATCTAGGGATAATACCCCTGTTGCTGGAGAAGGAACTGGGTTAATGCCGTGTGTAAAGAAATTGGCGTTATTCAAGTCAATACCCTTTCCAAAACTCACTGTACCACAGTCACTACCAACAACAGACAGAGCCAAATGTTTTGTGGCTATATAAGAGTGTTTTTTCCTGTATTCCGAAGGCGACAATTTCACTTGCTTGCGGAAGCAGCGAGAAAAATACATCTGGTTTACTTAGCCAAGATTGTCAGCAATCTGACAAATTCTTTTTTCTGTATGAATTAATCGGTAGCTGGCTTGTGCTATTCGTTTCTCTTTCCTCCACTTTGAAGAATGAATCGGAAACCGTAGGGTAATTAAAAGTAAAAAACTTTTCGGTTGATCAGTGATATTTAGAGTAACTTTTCCACTTGGATGTTCTGCCCCTGCATATCATAAACAGCAAGACTGGTCGTATCCTTGAGTGCATTCCAAAGTGTTATAAGTAAAGATTTGCCATCAGGCGTCCAGCAAGCTGATGTCGGGTAGGGGCCACTTAGTATACGTTTGTATAAGGTGGTCTTTTCAGGTTTATTTCCAGTCAGGTTGAATGCAATTACAGCGTTGGGCGGAAACAGTTCAGTCTGCGCTTCTTGATAAAATTGTGCTGGTTTCAGCGTTTTCCCATGACCTGCTTTAACCGCAGATATATCCTGAAGCGTTGTTAGTAACTGGTTTTGGTTGGTACTGATCATAGCGCCTTCAATAAATGACTGACGATCCTCATCTTGATGATAGAGGCTGCTTTTCTTCCAACTTTTTGTTTCAAAGCGATCAATATCGCCATAAGAGAACATAATCAGTTCTTCACCGTTTTTGGCCAATAATGCAGCGTTATACTCTAATAAATCAGAAAGAGTTGTGACGACAGGCTGAGATTTATTCAAGCCTGTAACCTGGTATGTCCCTTTACTGTGGGCAAGGTATGCAATATCACCATCGTTAGATACTGTTACGCCATAATCGCCGCCATCCCCTGAATAGCCTTTCCATTCAGGCATTTCTATTGAGCGAAATATAGATCGAGTTGTATCAACGGTAATTTGTTGAAGCCAGCGCTTTCCATATTGCTTGTTTCCGTCACCACCGTCGGTTTCCAGCGTGACAAAAAAGACACTTTTACCATCCTGGCTTGCCGCAAGAGAGAAGCTGGTGGCAGGGAATAGACTGCCTGGTGCTTTAAGAAAGTCGATACGTGTTCCCGTTTTTCCGTCCTTTATAGGGAAACCATAAACGCCGTTTTTTGTACCGCCCAAAAAGTTAGTAAAAGCCATGATATAGAGCATTTCAGCATCACCAGATTTCACAAACAAAGCAGCGTTTGCTGCCAGTCCTTCTATGTCCAGCTGCTGGATGATCTTCAATTGATTGAGGTTGATCAGACTGGCTCCATCTTCGCCGGAGACTACTGCTAGCGATGAATCTGCGGAAACTGCTGTGTTGTAGGGATGGTTGGATACCTTCTCTATCAGTTTTCTGGAGCTTGAAGGCTCAATATCTGCGATTGGTAAGGCTTGGGCAAGATGGAAATAGCAACAACTGACTAGCAAGAGGATGAGTCTTCTGGTAAAGCGACCGAAGGGTTTGTTCATGAGAAGAATCTACTACTAGAGCGATACCTGAAAAGATAGCAGTGAAAGAGAAAGTGTTTGTAAATTCCGGTACTGTCTGGATCGGACGCTTGGAACGCGCTTGAGTCTTCAGTGAGTGAAGGTATGACTTGGCACGGTTGGGATTATAAAGGCGCAGATCCAAAGAATATTCCGCAGGAGTATGTTGAGGCGGCCGCTCGTGCTTCCATGTAGGCTTTCTCTGTGGCGAACACTCACGCACATACCATCCGATTTTGGGGTTCCTGCACCTGAGTGGCGTAGACGTGACTCAAGAATGCACTCTGAAAGTGGGCCAAGGCTCCTACTTTGAGAGTCAGGTGTTGTGCATCAACGAAGACGGTTCTGGTTGGATCAAGTCTGATTATGAAATCACGGTGGAATCTGTAAGTGGAACGTTCATGGGTAAGGGAGTGGTGAAATTTTGAACAGTTAAAGGTTAATAAAGTTGAATCTCTCTGTCGAAAGTCAGAGGGATATTTACATATCTATGGTGAGGCCGGATAGATGCTCAATAAGGGTGTTAATGCCTCTGACAAAATTGTTTCTTTGGGTTTCGATCAATTTTTGATTTATTTTCGATCTGGCTCCTATATCTTCCGGCATTATGCAATTTTCCAGATCTATCAGAGTCACCATCTGATCGCTGTCTGCAAAACTGAGTAAGACACTGCTACCAACAAAACCAACACTGGATTTTTTAACTGCTTCCCTCAGCCCTTTTAACTGATTGATCATTGCTTCTATTTTTGAAGTTAACTTCATTTCCTTTATATCGGGTGCGTCACCCACATCATACAGATCAGAAAAATCTGCTTTATCCAGTAGTTGTGTGACGAAATTACGATCCTGCTTTAGTTCACTGAGCTCTCTGCCAATTTTTTTACTGGTCGTTTGAATCGTTACAGCGCTTTTATTGGTTTTTTGTTTGTAGCGATGCCAGAAGCTTTTAGCATAACGCCCTCATGAATCCTTACCGTGAAGAAGATCTCCTTCGTAACAGATTAAATCGCCCAATTTTACGTCCAGAGCTGTGCCACTAGGGCTGACATTCGTCATTTTCACCGGAAACTCATATTTGGAGTCAGTAACATCCAGCAGCATGAACTCATTGTCAGGGAGAGGTTTATCTACCAAGTTATAAGTTTTGGTGGAAGAGCTTCTCCAGAGAACTTCTTTAGGCAGATATTCTGCGAGATGAGCGTTTTGTGGATGTTCCAACAGACGGGCATAATTAATAACTTCCCACTTAGTCATCTGTTTTTCGACATGACTTGAGTTACAGATTTTGACGACGCCACGACCAGCAGCTAGTGCTCGGCGGTGAAGGGAGGAACCTTCTCCTTTTGAGTCTATAGGGATACTTTTCGCGTCTACCTCTACCCACTCAACATCTCTTTGAGCCATGGTTCCTTTGGCTCGATCTGTTTCTTCCCCGGGAGGAGGTGCGTGTTGATATTGAGTGCTTGTAGGAGATGAACCTACTTTCGTTCCACGGCCCATAAGAAATAATTCTTGCCTTGATCTTCATTATTATTGTCGTTGTGGTGGCGGAGATCTTTAGGTCGTAGCGAGTGGATGAGTGAGGAGATAACCGTATGATTACAGTTATCTTAAATCTCTACAGAGCGCTGTCTACTGTCTTTATTGGTGCCATTATAGGTTTAAATCTAGAGAGGATTTAAGCTGTGTGATTACTATTGAATTTACCGGTAAAGGAATTGTGAAGTTCTGATGAACCGAGCAATTTGAGAATAAAGAGTCCCTCTGCTTTCGAGTATGAGTGATTTTTTTCGTCAGGGATTACTTGATATAGCTGGCTATACTTTTAAATAGTAGAATGACTCTCGCAAGGATGTGAAAGGTATGCCAGCTATACCCCCTGGTACCGGTTCCGTTTCCAGAACGCCAAACAATACAAATGAAGGTTCTGAAAAAAAGGACTCAAACGTCATGCCTACTATTCCGGAGGCTCCTGCTCATTTTAGGCGTTGGGATCAGAAGTCTCTAAGGGATAGAAAGTTGACGAAGTTACAGCGATTTCTGGTCTTCCTGAACCTTACTCTTCTTAAGCCGTTACGGATTTTTCAGGGAACTTTCAATGCCTTGATGCCCGATTTTAATATCACTAAAAAAATCACCGAAGTCAGAATAAATAAGTGTTGGAAACGGTTTAATAACCCAGATAAGGCTTATGTACTGTTATTTATGAATCCAAAGGGTGAAGGTTCTCAGCATGCAGCCATAATGTTGGGTTCTTCTGAAGGGAAAAAAGCGGATGATATGTCCAGCTACGCTTCATGGAATTTTGATAAGAAAGGACAGATTGCTGGCCCCTTTCTTGCTCAATCGAAAAGCGGTGACTTCAAGGGCGACTTTCTTATCCATGGAAAGCCCCTGATCTTAGAGTTACCCAATGTAGACACTAAGGCTATGAAACATAAATGGGAGCTGATTCAGAAACGGCATGAATATTATCGGCTAATCGGCTTCAACTGTTCATCGGTTGCAGCAAGATTGATCAGGGCTGGGGTCAAGGGTATGGGGCTGCAAGATGCTGTTAGAGAAGCAAGCCCAAAAGGCTACTGGACACCACATGATGTCTGTAGCCTTGCCGAGAAATTGAAACCTTCTCTAAGTGGGAGTTAGCTCTTAACCATTTCTGCCTGAAAAGAAGGGTTCACAACTCTGATAAGCGATCCCGAAAAATTTTAGGACTGATTCCGGCAATCTTTTTGAACACTCTGGAAAAGTACAACGGATCGGAATAACCCGACATTCTGGCGATACGGTTCACGGAAATCTGGCTGGTGGTTAGCAGCTGCTTGGCAAAGTTAATGCGCTGATCGTTACGCCATTGAATAATGGTTGTGCCCATTTCTTCCCTGAACAGGTGAGCGAGTCGGGAAGCTGACAGATAGACATGCTGGGCCAGCTCTTCAATAGTAAATTCACGGCAAATGTCGTCAGTCATTAAATTAATAACTTGAAGAATGCGTGGATCCAGAGAACGGGTCATATTCTCTGGCTGCAGAGTTTTACAGCGAATCAACAACTGTTCCAGCAAATTAGTGGCGAGATCCCGGCTGTAGGGGGCGTCACTTTTTGTGGCAGACGCTACGTCACAAAACAGGTTTTCCAGTGTTTCAAAATAGTCAGCGGCTTGATGTCTTGTAACGTAAACACCGTTTTGGTCATCCTGCCAGTTCAAAAGCTCACTCCAGAATCCACGAGGGCGGAAGTAAATCCACCGATGGTGCCAGGAGGGATCTTCTTCATGTCGATTATAGAAATGCTTCACGTTAGGCGGAAACAGCAGTATGTCTCCTTTGCCGACATCAAAGCGCTGTTCGCCTTTGAAAATGGTTCCCCTGCCCTGGATAGTAATATTGATGATGTAGCCCTTCATGCCATTTGGGCGATCAATGATGAAATCCAGATCAGAGTTTTCTTCAATAGGTGTTAGACCTGCGACCAGGTGGGCGTCAAAGTCATAATCAGGAAGTAGAGGGTTATCAAGCTGCATGGTGCACGAGGAAGGTTACATAAGCTGAGTGAGTTAAGATTATATCACTCCCAAGGCTAAAACTGTCATTAGACTTCCCTCGTGTAGATAAGGGAATTATCTTCAGCAGCCACTGAACTTCATATTTTGGAGTAACCATTATTTAAGGAGTGGGTGCCGTGAGATTTTACGTTCTCAACCGCTCGCTCTATCTGCTGTCCTCAGGCTTATGATGTCATGTCGAATATTGTTTCAGCCCATTGCCTCTCTCGATCGAGTTTAGTGGTCTCTCTGTTCAGATTTAGAAAGGATAAACGAATTGAATGAGTGGCAAAAGGGATGATGCCTATCCTGTTTCTCTCAATTATAATGCGGCATCCATGATGTAAGGTCACAATTATGACAAGAACCTATCGCCTTTTGATTTCATGCCCGGATGCCAGTGGTATTGTCGCTTCTGTCAGCGATTTCATTGCCAGAAACAGTGGCTGGATTCTGGAAGCTAATCATCACTCTGACCCAGTGACGGGTCGTTTTTACATGAGAAATGAAATCAAGGCTGACAGTCTGCCTTTTGATCTGGATGGTTTTAAGGAAGGGTTCCAGCCAATTGCTGAGCAACTTAACCTCGAGTGGAGTATTAACGATTCAGACAAGCCTCGTCGTGTCGCTCTTCTGGCCAGTAAACAGGCGCATTGTCTGTCAGATTTGTTGTATCGCTGGAGAAGCGGTGATCTAAACATGGATATTCCCTGTGTGATCTCCAATCATGATGATCTTCGCAGTTACGTTGAGTGGCATGGTATTCCTTACCATCATGTACCAGTGAATAAAGACAATAAAGCTGAAGCCTACAGCCGTATGACTGAGCTGCTGGCTGAACACAGTGTCGATACCGTTGCTCTGGCCAGATACATGCAGATTATTCCTCCAGAGCTGTGTAATACCTATAAGAATCGTTTAATCAATATTCACCACAGTTTTCTCCCTTCTTTTGTAGGAGCGAAGCCTTATCATCAGGCTTACTCCCGTGGGGTAAAGCTGGTAGGTGCTACCTGTCACTACGTGACTGAAGTGTTGGATGCAGGTCCTATCATTGAACAGGATGTCATTCGTGTGGGTCATAACCACCTGCCTGACGATATGGTGCGGCTGGGTAAAGATGTTGAGAAAACAGTTCTGGCTCGCGGATTACGCTATCACCTGGAAGACCGGGTGATTATCGATGAAGGCAAGACCATCATTCTTGATTGATGAACCTAGTTCCAGATAACCTGTAAGCAGTACTTCTCACACTGATTCAATACCCATTACCCCTGAAGGTGTGGGTGAGCGAGAGCAGCCAACACCCCCACACATTCAATGGTGGTGGGTATATATCTGCAAGGAGGCAGTATGAAACTGGAACCCTGCCCCTGTTGTCTGGGCAAGCCTGAAGTGTCTGATATGAGAGTCACGGGAACCATAATGTGGCAAGTGCATTGTACTGTTTGCGGGCTGGCTTCAGAACTGGATGATGATCGAATATTCACGATTCAGCGATGGAATAAAAGACTTGAAAAAGCTGGGCTAAAAACATGGGTAACTCTTCTAGCAGGATTGTTACCTTTTCTTGTGATTATTGCTTTTCTGACTGGCAGCTATACCGGATTAGTATTATTCCGGTAGTGCTACCTGAGCAGTAAAACGACAGCTGGAAAATTACTTCAGACAGGTAATTATGTTGCTGACCATACGGTTAAGGAAATTTATATAACCGTCGGAATCAACTCGTATCTCTGTTGCAAGGGGATCCAAAACCGCAACGTTGGTATTCGTTCCGTTTATGATTTTGTCGATATAAGCTGGCTGGAACTGAGGCTCTCTGAATACACAGCTGTTACCTGCTTTCATCAGTTTGTCTCGTAACTTCGCCAGATGCCTGGCTCCAGGCTGTCGCTCTGGATTAATAGTAAAATGGTCAACAATGTTTAGCTTGTAATGAGCTTTCAGATAACCATAAGCATCATGAAAAACGAACATGGGCTCGTTATGGTAATTAGTCAGTCGGGCAATATTGTTTTTGTCTGCCTGCTGGAGATTCTCTTTGAATGTTCTGAAGTTCTCCTGATACTGCTTTGTATGATCTGGGTCGACCTTGATCAGCTTTTGAGACATGGTTTTTGCCATAGCTAGAGCATTGTCGGGGCTTAACCATATATGAGCATCGTACTCGCCGTGATGATGATGCTGGTGGCCCTCTTCATGTTCATGGACTTCACCTGCTTCATCATTTTTTCTAAGACTAAGGTGCGATTGTTCCATCAAAGGAACGGAAAGAGTCTTTTGAGCACCAGCCAGCATTTTTTCCAGAAAGACTTCCATATCTGGACCAATCCAGAACATAACATCTGCATCGTACAATTTACGGGCATCAGATGGCTTTAAGCTGTGACTGTGTGGAGAAGCTCCAGGAGGCAGAAGAATGTCAGCGGTTGTTACGCCTTCTGTAATAGCTTGGGCAATCAACTGTATCGGTTTAATGGAGGTAAGAACTTTTAGTGGTTCCTTGGCCATTACCAGTTGTGGAAGTACTAGAAGTGTACCGAGTAGCCAATAAGAAAATCTGGTTCGAAATAAATGGTTCATAATTATTCTGCCCAAAGCTGTAATGTTATATTATAACCTTTTCTTTGTTCTTGCTACATCAGTCAGCCCATTCGAGCGGATTTTGATGCTGTGTCCATACTCTTCAAGGGTCAGTGTAGAGAGCTTTCCAGTAATTAAGAGGTGGTGAAGTTAAGAATGGCAGCTAATTGAGAGAGGTTGTTGATAGCAGATAGAAAAACAGCCCTAAGAAGGGCTGATATTAAAGAAATGAAAATTTATATATAGCAGTAGCTAAACGTTGCTCCAATAGAAATCACCAAAGAAACTGCTCAGTCGTTTTGTTTCTTCCACGTCCTCAAGAGCTCTACGAATTTTCAATGCCCTTTTAGAACCACGGTTTGGCAGATCTTCCCGATGAATTTCATCAGATTGCAGAAAATCTTTTTTCAGTTGTTCGTCTCTGGGTTGCATGCCCGCACCTCTTTTTTGTAGTTTTTATTTATGATGCTTACAGACTATTAAGAAAATATGAAAAATAGTCGCTCCGGGCAAGAGATATTTGCGTTTTTTATTGTGAGAAATATCTCACAAGTGATTATTTTTGCTCCTATTCGTCCCTAACTCTTGAATTTCTAAGCCGTTTTTTTATGTTTTTCAATTGCTGGCTTAATTCAGGTCCCTTTTTCATGGCGACACCCGTCGCTAATACATCGATAACGACAAGATGAGCAATTCTCGATGTCAGGGGTGTAAAGAGCTCTGTGTTCTCTTCTGCAGCGATAGCCATGGGTTGAGTGCATAGCTTTGCCAGAGGAGTATCCTTCGGACAGATACCTATTACGCAGGCATTCTGTTTTACCGCTACGCGCACACTTTGAAGCAGTTCTTTAGATCGACCTGACTGGGAGATGGCCACAACAACAGATTTCTCGTTCATGGTAGAAGCAGAGATCAACTGAATATGAGGATCGGTGATAGCTATTGACGAGGGCTGCAAGCGAATGAATTTGTGCCTGGCATCTTCAGAAACGGCACCGGAAGCACCAAAGCCGTAGAACTCTATCCGCTCTGCCGCTGCCATTTTGTCTATCGCTGCTTCAAGCTCATCAGGATTGAGCAGATCTCTAACATTTATCAGCTCCCTAACAGTACCATTGAACACCTTTCTGGCAATATCGTGAGTGGTGTCTTGCTGACTCAGTTTCAGTTCGGCAAATCGTGAACCACTACCCAGACTTTGTGCGAGCTTTAGCTTGAATTCCTGGTAACCATTACAGCCAATTGCTCTGCAAAATCGTACAACAGTTGGCTCACTGACATCCGCTTTTTTGGCCAGTTCTGCAATGCTATATTCCAGGCTTATAGAAGGTGACTTGAGTATAAAATCAGCTACTTTTTTTTCCGAGCGGCGAAGCGAATCGTATCCTTGCTTCAAGGCTACAAGAGGGTCTTCAGGAAACATTTACAGGATCTTGTTGTCGTATTTATTATTAATCAGGACTGAACGATGCGGTTAATCACTAGCGATTAATTTCGAGTTGAACACATCGGCAATTTACCCAGACTGCACCTGTAAAATCAGGGACCTTTTGTTTTGTGCGGGTTTGCTTTCTCAGTTTGTGTTTGTAGTTATACTACAAAACTCTGTCAGTTTGACAGGGACTTGTTATAGTCAGCTAAAATTTTAATCAGTTGGTCTTCAGGAATTGGCGGGCTGATCAAATGCCCCTGTACTTCATCACAGTTATATTGTTTCAGTAGCTCTACAGTTGATTGTTTTTCAACGCCTTCGGCGACTACCTTGAGGTCCAGCTTGTGGGCCATGGAGATAATGCTCTCCAGAACAGCTCTGCCTTTGTGAGAATCCGTGACGTCCCTGATAAAAGATCTGTCGACTTTGAGGCTGTCTACGGGTAGATTTTTCAGATAGCACAATGATGAGTAACCAGTTCCGAAGTCGTCAATACTGGTTTCAAGCCCCAGTTTTTTTATCTCCTGAAGCGTATTCATGGCATCGTCAAACTGTTCTATGAGAACAGATTCTGTCAATTCCAGTTCCAGTGACCCCGGACATAAATCGGTCTCATTCAGACTGTTTTTTATCTGCCTGATAAGACGTTCACTGTGAATCAATTGGGTTGTAGAAAGGTTAACGGATACCCCGGTATCAAAGCCAAGTTTTTGCCAATGACTGGCGTCACGGCAGGCGGTCTGAATAACAAATTCTCCAAGCTTGTGAATCAGCCCTGTTCGTTCAGCGAGAGCGATAATATGAATTGGTGGGATATAACCAAAATCAGCATGGCGCCATCGGATCAGAGCTTCTGCTTTGGTGATCTGCTGCTTCTGAAGGTCGTATCTGGGTTGGTAATAAACGTCCAATTCGTTATTGTCTAGGGCGTTTTTCAAGTCAGTTTCCAGCTGACTGTGTTTGTTGGGCTCATCCGTTCTGGCTTGAGGAGATCGAAGCTTACTGGCAAAGCCTATTGTACTTAAGGCAACTAGCCAGCTGGCAATCCAGGCCAGTGGTATAGTCTGCAGATGCTGGCTGATAAACAAAGCAAAAGGGCTCGCCAACGAAACCATATAGCCGATGATGCTCCGGTAATCTGGAGCCAGCAAAAGGCAGGCACAAGCAGAAAGAACAGTGATGATCAGAGGTATAATGAAGAGTTGTTGAACATCCAGTAGTGACAGTGCCAGAACTGGAGCGGCTCCGGTAAACAAGCCGAGTGCGCAGCTATGCAGTAGTCTCTTATCAGCTATTTTCTTTGTCAGTTTTGGTGAAAACCATTCAAACAGCGTGAACCCGGCTACCCAGACCAATAAAATGAGTGGGTTCAGGCTGCTCAGAAACATAATAGCGAGCGCGAGAAGAGATGTAGATGAAAAAAGTGATAATTGACGATATCTGTAAGAAAAATCCTTTCCATCATCGTCATTACTGGATGACGGAAGGCTTATATTCTTCACATGGGTATGTGTATAGAATCTTTCCTGCTGCTTGATTCCCATTAATACGATGTCTTTAGCGCTAGCAACCAGGGTCAGGATTCATTCCAGGGTCTGGGTGCGTATAATTAAGTCAAGTGTCTAGAATATCTGCGTCCTGCAGCGAGTAGCCATCTTTCACCCAAGGCCGCACAGTATCAACTGACTGTATACCAGTTTCAATACTCCTATGTTTATCTATTAGGTAAACTGTGATTCTATTCAGTCATTCTTTTCTTCAATGGCCGTAAATTAAACAGCCACGACAAACATCAACGAGTGTAATCTGCATCAGTCTATGGACGTAACTCCCATTATCGACTCCCTGAACGACGCCCAGCGTCAGGCAGTAACTAATCCTCCGGGCTCCATGCTGGTGCTGGCGGGAGCTGGTAGTGGTAAAACCCGGGTATTGGTTCATCGTATTGCCTGGCTGGTTCAGGTCGAGGCCATGTCGCCCTATTCCATCATGGCGGTAACTTTTACCAACAAGGCCGCAGCAGAGATGCGCTCGCGTATCGAAGAGCTGCTAGGCATTCCTCCAAGAGGAATGTGGGTGGGAACCTTTCACGGTTTGTCTCATCGCCTTCTGCGAGCTCACCATAAGGATGCCGGACTACCTGAGAGCTTCCAGATACTGGACAGTGATGATCAGTTGCGAGTGATTAAGCGATTGATGAAAGCCATGAATCTGGATGACCAGAAATGGCCGGCTCGTCAGGCTCAGTGGTATATCAATGGTAAGAAAGACGAGGGTTTGCGTCCAGACTACATTGACCCTGGTTATGACCCTTTTGAACGCACGATGCTGGATGTATACCGAGCTTATCACCAATACTGTGATCAGGTAGGTGTCGTGGACTTTGGTGAACTGTTACTGCGTTCCCACGAGCTCTGGCTGAAGTGTCCAGATATTCTAAAACACTACCGCGAACGTTTTCGTTATGTGCTGGTGGACGAGTTTCAGGATACCAATGCTATTCAGTATGCCTGGTTACGAATGCTGACCGGTGATGACGACAAGATGATGGTCGTAGGCGACGATGATCAGTCTATTTATGGCTGGCGTGGTGCCCGTATTGAGAATATTCGACAGTTCTCGAAGGATTTCCCCAAGGCAGAAACCATTCGACTGGAGCAGAACTACCGCTCGACCAGTAACATTTTGCGAGCAGCCAACGCTGTGATTGCGAATAATCCGGATCGCCTGGGTAAAGAACTTTGGACTGAAGGTAACGAGGGTGAACCTCTGCAGGTGTATGCCGGCTTTAACGAGATGGATGAAGCTCGCTTTATCAGCGATCGAATTCGTGAAGCGGTAAACCAGGGAATGGCTCGAAGTGACATGGCCATTCTTTATCGTTCCAACGCTCAATCTCGTGTTCTTGAAGAAGCGATGCTCCGGTCATCAATTCCCTATCGGATCTATGGTGGTCAGCGATTCTTTGAACGAGCTGAAATTAAGAACGCTTTGGCTTATCTTCGCTTGGTGAGCTCCCCAGAAGACGACACATCCATTGAACGTGTTATCAATATTCCGGCCAGAGGTATCGGCGAAAAAACCGTTGAGAAACTCCGTGAAACAGCCCGAAGCCAAGAGCTGAGCCTCTGGCAGGCGATCAGGAGTGTGATTGCTGCCAAATCAGTCGGTGGAAAGGCTGGGCGCTCCCTGGCTGAGTTTGTGGAAATGATTGAATCTCTGGGTAAATCCGGGGATGACCTGGATCTGGGTGAGTTAACGGATCATGTGATTGCTGTCACTGGTCTGGTTGAGCATCATCAGAAAGAAAAAGGTGAAAAGGCCAGAGCCAGAGTCGAGAACCTTGAGGAACTGGTTAATGCCTGTGGCGAGTTTGATATAGATGACTTTGAGCAGGCAGAAGACAGTGTGCCACTGTCTACTTTAGATGCTTTCCTTGCTAATGCCGCACTAGAGGCAGGAGATAATCAGGCTGATCAATTTACCGACAGTGTGCAGATGATGACTCTGCATTCGGCCAAAGGTCTGGAATTTCCGTTGGTGTTTCTTTGTGGCATGGAAGAGAGCTTGTTTCCCCATAAAATGGCACTGGAAGAAGGTAATCTCGAAGAAGAACGTCGCCTTTGTTACGTAGGCATCACACGAGCGATGGAAAAGCTTTATCTCACCTATGCCGAGAATCGCAGGCTTTATGGTAACGACACCATGAACCGCCCTTCCCGCTTTATTCGTGAGATTCCTTCTGAGCTGGTGCAAGAAGTACGACTTGGTGGAAGCATCACCCGTCCGGTTGTGAGTAGGCCATCAGGTCAACCTGATCATGGTTTGTCATTGGGGCAGCGAGTACACCATGATGTATTTGGTGAGGGCATCGTTCTCAATTACGAAGGTGATGGTTCGCAAGCTCGTGTACAGGTGAACTTTGATTCTGAAGGTGCTAAGTGGTTGATGATGGCTTATGCCAATCTGACCGCGCTGTAAAATCCTGAAGCACGACAGGTCTCACCTGTCGTGCAATGACACCTACACATTCAAATCCTTTGGGTATATTGGGTCACGCCAACCCAACCAGTGCAAAACCAGACCGGATAATAATGCACTGGTGGCTTGAGTACTGAAAATCATCACATCATTCAATCCTTGTGCCTTATGTTTCTCATCGTGATTGTAGGTGCTGGGAAGTAATGACGTTCCGGCAATAAAGAGAAAGTTCCTGGCAACTCCCAGCAATACTAATGCCCACCAGTAATGCATAAAACTTCGATCTATCAGTCCAACAACTACACAAACGGCAAGCAATACCAGACCAGAGAAAATCATGGCTGCATGGCCAAGTTTCTAATCAGGTAACCGGAAAAGAGTGATGGCAGGAACATGGCCGTGATATGACCCCAAAGCCAACGGCAGCACTGATTGATGCTATCCAGAAGCCTTTGCGTTGTAATAGTTTTCCGGACTGCAGTGAGCTCTGCTCGCTGGTTGCCTTGAGTTCAGCAGGGTTATTGAAGCCTGCCGTGATAATGACAAAAGCCAAAATAAACAGTATTGCCAGCAAGAGAAAAGCACCACTGAATGTATCACCGACCAGCGATTGACCGATGGGGACAAGTTCAGGTCCAACTCAGGCGGAGATCAATCCTGCGATCATAAGTCTTGCTGCAGCTTTCGACATTCTATCTGGTGTTACGGACTCCATGGCGGCAAACCGGAATTGCTGTCCAACAGCGACGACTACTCCTATTAAAGCGCTAGAAAAAATAAAGCCTATGAAGGACTGCTCCTGCAGAGCAAGCATGGCCAGTAAAGCTGCCCCGCAGCCAATCAGCATCCCGACCATAAAGACGGATTTTCTTCCTAGGCGTTTTGCAAAATACGACGCTGGATAAACAGAGCTGGCCGTACCTATAATCAGTGAGGCTACAGGCAGCGTGGTCCAGAGAGACGAATCGATGATTTCACGGCTGGCCAGTGCTCCTGAAAAGACCATAAGAGGTGCAGCGCACATAGCAAGTGCCTGAGCAAAAAAAGTATCCATACATTGACAGGCATATCATTGGCTTCATTGTTATTTTGATTCTGATTATGCCCACAATTTCTCGAATACAGTATCAATAACAGGTCTGACGTCTTGTACCTGTACGTATAACCACTTAACATGCGATGATCTGAAGTACCAACAATCAATAATAAAACAACAGAGAGCAGGCCGAGATGAAACGCCGTAACCTACTCGCATCTTTGGGACTTGCAGCCGCAGCTGTAGCTCTATCCGGGTGCAACGATTCTGATAAAAAACAGACAGCTGATGCTGAAGCTGTTTCTGCACCGCAACAACAAACTTACGAATGGAAACTGGTCACTTCTTGGCCAAAGAACTTCCCCGGATTGGGTATGGGCCCGGAACGGTTTGCATCCCTTGTGGATCAAATGAGTAACGGTCGTATGACGATCAAAGTATACGGCGGTGGTGAACTTGTACCTCCTCTGGAAGTCTTTGATGCGGTGTCTAATGGTACGGCTGAAATGGGTCACTCAGGTGCTTATTACTGGAAAGGAAAAACAGCTCCTGCTCAGTTCTTTGCAACGGTACCATTTGGTCTGAACGCTCAGGAAATCAGTAGCTGGGTTCATTACGGTGGCGGTCAGGCTCTTTGGGACGAACTGTATCAACCGTTTAATCTCAAGCCTTTTGCTGGCGGTAACAGCGGTGTACAGATGGCTGGCTGGTTCAACAAGGAGATTAACTCTCTGGATGACCTGAAAGGCCTGAAGATGCGTATTCCAGGCATGGGCGGTGAAGTATTCAAGCGTCTAGGCGGAGTGCCTGTTAACCTGCCAGGTGGTGAATTGTTCACAGCCCTGCAGACGGGAACTATTGATGCAACCGAATGGGTGGGTCCTTACAACGATCTGGCCTTTGGTCTCCATAAAGCAGCCAAGTACTACTACTATCCGGGTTGGCATGAGCCAGGCACTATGCTTGAATTCACCATGAATTTGGATAAGTGGAATGAATTGCCTGCCGATCTTAAGGCTATCGTTTCCACTGCTGCCCGTGCAGTGAATCAGGACATGATTGATGAATACACGGCTCGTAACAATAATGCTCTGAAACAGCTGGTGAATGAGCACGGTGTTCAGTTGAAGAAACTTCCTGATGATGTACTTAAGCAGCTGAAAGAGATTTCTAAAGAAGTGGTTGCTGAAGTACAGAATGACAGCGATATTGCTAAGCGTATCTATGATTCATACGACGCTTTTCGTCAGCAATCCAATGAATATCATAAGATTTCTGAAGTGGCTTATTACAAGGCTCGTGATCTGTAAGTAACGGTTAGATTGTAGATTGGGTCTTAAGGCTCAATCTATAATTCTCTGATTTCTTCAAATCCCATTTGTTTCAAAGCAGGCACAAGATCATCAACGGTTTCATTGCTGCCGCTGTAAACAAAAATATCTGATGTTTTACCTTTTTCAATAATCCCTATCTCAAGCATGCTCTCCATATCAAGCAAGCGCTCTACCCTATGAGCAATAGCTTCTCCTGAATCTACCCATGTCATGTCTGCCGAAATGACTTGCTGAAGTTGCTCTTTCAGTAAAGGAAAATGAGTGCAGCCAAGTACGATGCAATCGGGCATAGGGTTAGCTTTAAAGAAAGGACTGAGAATGGCTTTTAAGGTATCAGGGTCAACGACCTTTCCCCTTAAATGATCTTCTGCCAGTTGTACCAACTCACTGCTGCCTACTCTGATGACTTTACAATGATTAGCAAAATCCCTGATCAATTGATCGGTGTATTGTCTTTTGACCGTGCCAGGTGTTGCCAGCAAACCGATACAGCCAATTTTTGAAGCTAACCCTGCAGGTTTAATAGCGGGCACAACGCCGACAACCGGGATGTCCAGTAATGTTCTGGCTCCAGGCAGAGAAATAGTACTGGCCGTATTACAGGCAATAGTGACCAGTGATGGCTTGTATTGGTCTGCAAGCTTTTCGAGGCAATGCAGGGTTCGCTCAATAACCTCGCTTTCAGGGCGTGGGCCGTAGGGGAAGCCTTCATTGTCGGAGCAGTAAATAACGGGTAGCCCAGGCAACCGGTTTTTGATTTCCTGATAGATACTCAGGCCACCGACGCCTGAATCAAAAATAACGATGGGTTTTTGCATTGGCTCTCTTTATTAAGGTTTTCTGATCGATTTTGATGACTGATATTCTTACATAAGCACCCTAGATTAGGCATTTGATAACAGTTTGCAAATTAACCTTCGGAAGCACTTTGGCAACTCAGGCAGAGTAGTGTTTCCGAGCGGGCTTTAAGTCGTTCAAACCCTATGGAGTTATCGCATGAAATACAGAAACCATAATCACCGCTGTCGATTCGAGCCAGTGCTTTCATCACTTGTCTGAGTCGTTCCTGACTTTGGATCTGACTGGCTTTCGCCATGCTTTGTTGTTGCAGTGCATCTCCCCTCGAAACTCTGCCGAATGCCTGTTGGTCGAGACTTACTGTGTCAGATGACAGGCTTACCTGCTCCAGCATTACCTGCAGTTCCTGTTTTAACTTGAGCAATGATTGATTGAGATCATTTATTTGAGTTTTTGTTAATTCACTCATTAGCTATGCCTCGGTTTGCACTATCTGTAATGGAAATGCCGTTGTTTCTGGGCTTTTAGTCTGCAGCATCCTCGCTCAAGGCTGTTCTGGTAAGAAGAACTGCCTACTGGACACTGCTGTAGATTACAGTATGGTTATTTTCCGTACATTATTGTTATGGTTGCAAGCCATGCAGACACAAGCCGTCTTTCAGGAAAGAATTTCCGCATTTCCAGCGGAAGCCACTGCCATTCTGGCAGACATCGCTCGTCAGGAAGGTATGCTGACGGCTGAGCAGGCATCTCAACTCAAATCTATTTTTAATCTGTCTACAGCTGACCTGATGGTCAAACTGTTGCCCGTTGCTGCTGCGATCAGCGTGGCACCGATTTCTGAATTTTACGTAGGCGTTATCGCTGAAGGCATCTCCGGTGATCTTTATTTTGGTGCCAACATTGAATTCCTTCATCAGCCTTTGAAAGTCACTCTCCATGCTGAACAGTGCGCCATTTTGAATGCTTGGCACAAAGGTGAAGCAAAGCTGGTTCGCTTAGTAGTGAATGAAGCACCGTGTGGCCATTGCCGTCAGTTTATTAATGAGCTGAATTCAGCAGACTCCATTGAAATTATTATTCAGCACGCTTCCGAGGGTGTTGTAAGACAATACTCCCTAGATGACTTGCTGCCAAAATCTTTTGGACCTGCTGATCTGGGGCTGACCGATGCTCTGATGTCTCCTGAGCAGTTTGACCTTACTCTGCCGGAAGAGTTTGCTGGTGATGATCTGGTAAAAACAGCATTTGAAGCAGCTGTTAACTGTCATGCACCGGTTTGTAAAAGCCCTGCTGGCGTTGCTTTGAAGTTAAAGAGTGGAAAGATTGTTGCGGGTCGCTATGCCTCCAATGCAGCCTTTAACCCCGGAGCAACGGCTCTGGAAGCCGCTATGGTGAACTGGCGTTTGGCTCTTCTGGAAACTCAGCAAGACGATATTGTGGAAGCAGTCATGGTTGAACAGCCTACCAAGGTATCTCAGTATGCATTGGCTGAGTCTCAGCTAAAAGATTACGGTGTAGAGCTGCGTTATATCGCTGTCTAGACTGAATAGAACTACAAATGGGTCACAGCAGGGACGCTCAACCTATGAAAATCGAACCTCCTCTCCCATCAGACATGCCTGACTTCAGTGAAGACAATGACCCTCAATCGGGCCAACGGGGTAATGGTTCTCATCAGCAGAAGGAAAACTGCAAGCCGATGGTTCCTCATGAAACTCATTCTCCTGAAGTATCCAAAGATCTTAAATCCCGTAAGGCTTCCAAACGTGGAGAAAAGAGCAAACGAAGAAGAAAAATAGCTGAACGAAAAGCCCGTCAAGAGCAACCAGATGATGAATAAGCAGATACCTTCTTTTCATCTGATTAGTATTTATCAAAATCTTTACGATTACATTTGGGGTGATGAACGAGATTCATTACCTGTGCTGAACCCGATGAGTACAGAAAGGCTCTTGAACATAGCAGGCGCTCTTGAAAATCATATTAAAACCAATAGTTTTATTACTTCTCCAGTTGTAGATATCAATCCGGCAACCATTAAACAGTCTGGTCAAAAAGATCGAATTAATGCACTTCTTTATTTCGCAAGTAACACATATAACTTTTCTGATTACGCTGGTGGGTAGATAATGCTGAGCATTAGATGCAGGCTATTACGAATTATGTGGACGGTATGATGACTGAAGTCAGTGATGCAGAGCATTATGAAGTCCTTGTGATTGGTGGCGGCATGGTCGGCGCCGCGATAGCCTGTGCACTGGGTCAGCAACAGATTAAGGTTGCGGTATTTGATCGTGCTCAACCAGAGCACTTTCAGCCTGATCAACTTCCTGATTTGCGTGTATCTGCCCTCAGCTTTGCATCTGAACAGCTTCTTAAAAATCTGGGTGCCTGGCAGTATATGGAACAGATGAGAATGTGCCCTTATCGGCGAATGGCCGTTTGGGAAAAACTGCACCTGCCTGGCGGTAGAGAGCTGGATAAACGTCCCAATCAAACGTTATTTGATGCCTCCGAAATTAATCATGATCAGTTGGGTTTTATCGTTGAAAACCGTGTGACTCAGCTAAGCCTTCTTAAAACACTGGAACAACTGGATACAGTTGACCTGTATTGCCCTGCCAGTATTGAAACCATGAGTTTTTCTGAGGAGGGTTCAAAAATAACTCTGGCGGATGGCCGAGAGTTCACAGCTAATCTGGTTATTGGTGCTGATGGTGCTCAATCAAAGGTTCGTGAGAATGCTGGTATCAGGTTGGACTATCGGGACTATCAGCAACAGTGCCTGGTGGCTACGGTAGAGATTGAAGGCGGTGAGCAGGACATTACCTGGCAGGCATTTACAGAAACCGGTCCGGAATCTTTTTTGCCTCTTCCTGATACTAATGGCAAAAGTTATGCGTCTATTGTCTGGTATAACCTGCCGGAGAATATCAGCCGTTTAATGAAGCTGTCTGATCAAGAGTTTGTTAACGAGCTGACCAGAACGTTTCCCAAAGAATTACCAGGCATTACTCGACTCCATGAACGAGGCTTCTTTCCTCTGGCCAGACGTCATGCTCTGGAATATTACAAAAGTGGCGTAGTACTTGCCGGTGATGCAGCCCATACCATTAACCCTCTCGCTGGTCAGGGAGTTAACCTTGGTTTTCAGGATGTTGCCAGCTTGGCAGAAGTGCTGATTGAAGCGCACAGGGCTGGCGAACAGCTGGGAAGTTTAGAGGTTTTGGAAAGGTATGAGAAAGCACGGAGGCAAGGTAATCAGTTGATGATGAACACCATGGATGCTTTCTATCATGCTTTCAGTAATGACATTAAGCCTCTGAAGATGGTTCGTAATATAGCCTTGGGACTGGCTGGTGCCACAAAGCCAGCAGTGAAAGAAGTGATGAAATACGCTATGGGTATTTCGGGAAGTAAAATGTCATTGAAAGAAAAGCGGTGATTACAGTTCACACCGAGAGATTGCTTAAAGAGCAGTCTCCTCGGGTTCTGAATAATCAAGATTATCAAATAATTCCGAGAACTCGTCCAGAGGCATTGAGAATACGCCATCATCAATACCGTCGACTGCCTTGAAGCTATGCGGCTGGTAGGGCTCAACTTTCCCCCAAGGGTTACGCAATATGACTTCTCTGTTTAAAGTGTTGTAACCGAGAACGCTGTATGAGTGGTCTCTTGGTAATTCCGGATAGAGTTTGCTTTTATTATTCACGGAAATACCTGCTACGATCACCTGACTGTTATTGATGATTTCACTGAACAGGCTATCCAGATCATCCAGATGGCCTTGAGAATAATAAGATAAAGTCACGGAATAACTGACCTGCCCCGTCAGCAGGTAGATGGAATTGTAGGTACTGATGCCATCTAATTTACTGTACTGTCCTTCCACCGCATTGTTCTTGAGTTGTTCCAGCAGAGGAGTGGAATTGCCTTGGTACGCGGTGCCATCTTGTAGCATTTGCAATGCAATACCTTTTTCCAGAACGCTGAGCCATAAGCCGTTATTATCCGCTGTAGCGTTCCAGTTTTGTCTGCCTAACTGCTCCATATCGACAACGACATAAGAACCTGACTCTGTTCCAATAAGCCGTACCTCGGCAGTCCCATCCTGGAGATCTTCTATGCTGTTTATAATTTGTCGTTTTCCAAGTCGTGACTGACTTAGGGAAGCGATAGCAGCAACTAATGTGCAGTTTGAATGTTTTCCCTGAAATACAGTATTTGGATGGATGCTATCCAGACCATATTTAAAAAGCCGACGTTCAGGGTCTAGCCTATCTTTGCGCATTCCGCGCACCATATCGTCTTGATGATTGTTTGGTTGGTTTAAGTGGATCTGTTTTCGTTGGGCTTGAATTAATTGTGATGTAGTAATTGTTTTGGTCTTTGGGTCTGAAAGCCAGTGAAAGTTAATGCCCATGCTTGCTATTGATGAATAGAGGTCTTGATCAATGTTTTCCTGATAAAAACCTGAGAAAAGCTCGTCACGAGAAAGCTGTCTGTCATCGTCATAATCTATGGCCGTGACAATACGCTCGAAGTTATTGATAAGGGTTGGGAAGTGGTTTTCAGGTCCGAAGTCGGCATCTGAATTGGCATTAACTGACAGCCAAATGAAAAGAGCGGATGCTGCGATAGCTTTAAAAATAGAAACCTGTTTCATAACCAGAACTCCTTTTCTTGGTTATATATTTCACTGATTATCTATTGGATTCGATACGATTCATTTAGTTCCAGAGATAAAAAAACGAACAGTAAATACTGCCCGTTTTCAGATTAGACATTAGTCTTATAGTGCCTTAAACATCACAGTTTGGGTGAAGTCATAAGATTTTTTGTTACCTGCTTTATCATCTTTCACTCAGTAGGTCGGCTCGACACTGGTCTCTTTATTCAGATCGGATGGGCTGAAAGGCACTCCTTTGATAGAAATACAGCGATAAATACTATTCGTACATAGCTGAATATCCATTTTCGGTGCCAGACAACGCTCCAATCCGGTCACTGTAAGCCTGTATAACGCGTTATGAGAGGTTATGTTGCGTTAAGCCCTGATTCACTCCTATGCACAGGAAAAGATAGGCTAAGGCAGGTTTTGACTCACATGTAGGAGACAGGCTAATGCGATTTGCCCTGTCAGCGTTGCTGAAAGTAACTGCGATTATTTCACTGGGATTTTGGTGGCTCTGGTTGTTAGTAGGAACCGGGTTTCATTATCTGGCGCTGGAGAACACACTCTGGGCTTCAATACAATCCGGAGCAGGCTTTGCACTGGCAATATTTGTCACAGGTATGTTTAGCTCTCATGCTTCCGAATTACTGGTTCCGGTGGAAGACTAGTAAGTATCCAAACGTATGAATTTGTGCGTCATTTGCCGGCCTAGGTCGGACAAATGGCTGACAAAATATTCGATTAAGTGTGTCTACACACTTAACATATAGTTTTTTACTGTCGTATTTCAGGGATGAACAGTGTCTATATTTCTAAGGGCTATTCTTAGCTGTAGCTTGATTCTTGCCTCGTTTTCTATTCAGGCAACGCCTAAAAATTTCAGTCAAGCGAAGCGTGAGGCCAGCAATATTTATCAGAACCATCGCGAGAGCTTCTATTGTGGTTGTGATATTGAAAGCAAAGGCAAAAAACTGATTCCTGATCTGGCTTCCTGTGGCTACAAGGTTCGCAAGCAGCTCAAACGTGCCTCGAGAATAGAGTGGGAACATGTTGTTTCGGCTTGGGAATTCGGGCATCAGCTTCAGTGCTGGCAGAATGGTGGGAGAAAGAACTGTAAAAAGAACCAGCAGTTCAAACGTATGGAGTCAGATCTTCATAATCTCGTTCCAGCCGTTGGTGAAGTGAATGGTGACCGCTCCAACTTCCGCTTTTCCATGCTCGACAGCACCCCGAATATGTATGGGCAATGCGATTTCAAAGTGAATTTCAAACAGCGTAAAGCGGAGCCGCCAAAAGAAAAGATGGGTAATATCGCTCGTATCTACCTTTATATGGCGGATCAATATGGTTTTCGACTGAGCAAACAACAGCGCAGACTTTATGAAGCCTGGGATCGAATGGACCCGGTTTCTGACTGGGAAAAAGAGCGTGATCGTCGCATTTCCAAGGTTCAGGGTTGGAACAATCCATACATCATTAGTAAAGATAAAGGCTGAATATTTTTACGCCACCTGCGTTCCCGGTTTATCATAGTTCGATTCGATCACCATTAGCGGTCATACCGCTCGCCATGACTCAATCAGTTGTGGCGTATGGATGGTAAACCCTTCTCTGGAATCAGGTTCATACAGAATATGGAACAGACCTTCATCGGCGACGATGGAATTGAGCGCCAGTCATTGAGGGCTTATACAGAGAGTGCCTACCTGAATTACTCTATGTATGTCATTCTTGACCGCGCTCTTCCCCACATAGGTGACGGCCTAAAGCCAGTTCAACGCCGTATTGTTTATGCAATGAGTGAGCTTGGCCTGAAAAATACCGCCAAGTTCAAAAAGTCTGCACGTACCGTGGGTGATGTACTCGGTAAATTTCACCCCCATGGTGACTCTGCATGCTATGAAGCCATGGTGCTGATGGCTCAGCCTTTTTCGTATCGTTATCCATTGGTAGATGGCCAAGGTAACTGGGGCTCGCCTGATGACCCTAAATCCTTTGCTGCCATGCGTTACACCGAATCACGTTTAACCAAGTACGCGGACGTACTGCTGGGTGAACTGGGTCAGGGAACGGTTGATTGGGAGCCGAATTTTGACGGTACTCTGGATGAACCTTGCATACTGCCAGCACGGCTACCTAACCTGCTTCTAAATGGCACTACCGGTATTGCCGTAGGCATGGCCACGGATATTCCTCCTCATAATCTGCGGGAAGTGGCCAATGTCTGCATTCATATGCTGGAGAATCCCAAGGCAACGACCTCTGACCTGATTGAACATATTCAAGGGCCAGACTACCCGACTGATGCGGAAATCATCACACCTCGTGCAGACATTAAAAAGATGTACGAGCAAGGTCGTGGTTCCCTGAGAATGCGCGCTATCTATATCAGGGAACAGGGTGAGATTATTGTCACTGCTCTGCCCCATCAAGCTTCCGGTGCCAAGATTCTGGAGCAGATTGCTGCTCAGATGCAGGCTAAGAAGTTGCCGATGGTTGCTGACCTTCGGGATGAATCAGACCACGAGAATCCAACCCGCCTGGTTATTGTTCCCAAATCCAACCGCATTGATGCGGATGGTTTGATGCACCACCTGTTTGCTACCACTGATCTGGAAAAGACCTATCGGGTCAACATGAACATGATCGGTGTTGATGGTAAACCACAGGTCAAATCACTGGGCCACATGATCAGTGAGTGGCTTGAATGGCGTACAGATACGGTCAAACGACGCTTACAGCATCGCCTTGATAAAGTATTGGCACGATTGCACATTCTTGAAGGTTTGCTGGCTGCATTCCTGAATATCGATGAAGTGATCGAGATCATTCGAACCGAAGACAAACCCAAAGGCGTGATGATGGAACGCTTTGGTTTATCGGAGATTCAAGCCGATGCCATTCTTGAAATCAAACTACGCCAGCTGGCAAAGCTTGAAGAGATCAAGATTCGTGCTGAGCAGGATGAGCTTGAAAAAGAGCGCAAACAACTCGAGCTGATCCTGAGTTCCGAACGTCGCCTTAAGACGCTAGTCAAGAAAGAGATTCAGGCTGACGTAGAAGAATTTGGTGATGATCGTCGTTCACCTATAAAGATACGTCAGGAAGCTCAGGCACTGTCTGAAACCGATTTGATGACGTCTGATCCCGTTACGGTTGTTCTCTCCGAGAAAGGCTGGGTTCGCTGTGCCAAAGGTCATGATGTTGATCCAACGACAGTGAACTATAAGGCTGGGGACAAGTATCGGTTGTCGGCCAAGGGCAAGAGCAATCAGTCTTCAGTTTTCATCGACTCAACAGGTCGAGCTTACTCGATACTGACTCACACATTGCCATCAGCACGAGGTCAGGGTGAACCTTTGACAGGGCGTGTGAACCCGCCTTCCGGTGCAACCTTTGAAGGTCTGTGTGTTGGTGAAGAGAAAGACTGTTACTTGCTGGCCAGTGATGCAGGTTATGGCTTTGTTGTTCAACACTCTGACATGATCAGTAAAAACAAGGCGGGTAAAGCCCTGATAACGCTGCCTAAGAACTCACAGGTGATGTCACCGATTACTATTGAAGGTGACGGTCAGGTTCTGGCTGCAGTGACCAATGAAGGTCGAATGTTGGTGTTCCCTCTGTCCGAGCTGCCCAAGTTGGCACGAGGCAAAGGCAACAAGATCATCAATATTTCGACAGCCCGTGCTGCTGACAGAATTGAGACGATGACTCATCTGGTCGTGCTGGGAGCTGAAGATTCATTGATTCTAAGTGCTGGTAAGCGACATGTAACGTTAAAACCTGCTGATATGGAACATTATCAGGGTGAGCGAGGCCGTCGTGGTAACAAGCTGCCGAGAGGTTTTCAGAAGGTAGACAGTTTGGAAGTACTCAAAAAAGGGTAACTCCTAACAGAGCCTGCTCAGAGCGGTAGCAGGCTCCTGATTTTTTTCAATTTAGATATTGTCATCAACTTGTAAAAGTTGATATTGATTTTTGTTTTTAACGCCCAGTTTTCGAGCGGCTACGATAGTAATAATAGCGGTTATTATTGTGAAACCCGACAGCACGAACTGGGATATAGCTCCATTTTGACTGAACCCACTTTCCGGAGATAGACAGTAACCAGGAATGTCAGGGCTAGAGAGTTTGCTGAAATCACAGAGACTGAATACGAATGCAGAACGGTTGGAGGGTGAAACAGGCTGATGTAAGTTTCCAAAATCCGTTCGAGTACCGTTAAAATTTATGTATTCAGGAAGGCGTGAGAGAATCTGGAATGGGATAACATTTACTCCACCAGAGCCGGAAAAATAGAAAAACATTTCCGGTTTACTCCAAGGATACTTACCTGCCGGCAGATTGAAATTATTACTATCCATAACGAGCTGACCAATGGAATCTGTACTGCCAGACACCAGTCCAATACCCTTAACCAAACTGTTGAAAGTTAATTCGCCCTGTTGCAACGCAGGTGATGCCAAAAACAGAACGTTGGGTTCACTATGACTGTCTGAAACCCAGAATGCATTGGAACTGATAACAAAACTGTTCGGCTTTTTCAGACTAAAAGCCAAGCAGTTGGAAAAACAGTCGTCCGAATACTCAATATCATTATGATGTACCTGAATTATACCGCCCTGAGCCTCAAGGCCCGCACTGGAGGAATAAGGCACAGCCATAAAGTTATCTTTGAACTCAAGTTGTTGAGTGGCATAAAGCTTCGAGAAAACAGCTCGTTCAAGTCCCTCTGTACTCAACAGGTTTTTTTCCAACAGAACCTTACCGCTGTAATATTGGCTACCTGTAACCCGTATCAGCTGGTAAATCTTGCCTCTGTTATCACCGACAAGATTAGATCCTGTCAGAACAACTTGATCGTTACCTTCTGCATTAATCTGAATCAATGCTGACTGCTCCGCATCAGTCGATAGCGTTTCTGGAAGACTACTGACGGCAACCGAAACACCACCGATAGCGCTACCACTGTTCAGAGTTAGTAAGCGGAAATTCCCGTCCACTTTAAAATCCTCACTGGGGCGCAGAGTTATCATGGATAGACTGTTTTCTTGAGAAAGAATAGGCAACACAGCCTGATTTTCCCCAAGAGAGATCGCTTTATTAAGCGTGTACTCCTGAGCTGGTAATAGCACGAGACCAGAGCTACGTCCCCAGTTATCAACCAGAGTATTGAGCCCGTTTTCTTGAAGGTCAGGATAGATATGTATAGGAAATATAGAAAAGCGTTCACAAATCTGCTTCAGTGCAGGCATGCTGTAATTATTACAGTCTATGTTATCCGCAAACGCTGATGTCATGTTGGCCATCAAAGTCAGAATCAGGCAGCTGAAGTATAAGCGACGATTCTTTTTTAATTTGCTGTTCGAGTATTGAGCATGAGGTCGATGAAACGGTAGTTGGTCTGAGTAATTCATATCTGCAGTCCTCAAGCAATGTTAGTGGTGGGGTGAACAGGGGCAGCGACCAGCCCCACAAGACCAGCACCCAAATCCAAGACCTATATTCAAAGCTATTGCAGTGATGAACGTGAAAGGAATGCCTATAGCATCAAAACGATTTATATAATTTGGGCAGTCTTCAAAGTATTCAGCTCTAGCCATAAGGTCTTCTAGCGTTGTCAATTCACCAAAGTTAGCGGTCGACCTGGTATCTGCGCCGGTCAAAAAAGTGCCACTGGGCACGCCGTAATGACTGGCAAGGTAAGCTTGAGAAACAGGTACTGTCCCCAATAATCCGGTGTAACTGAAAAAACTTTCCGGGTCAGCAAAAGAATATTGTTGGATTGTTGGCATACGTAAGTTGCCTGAAGAGAGTACAGATGCCTTGTTGCTGTCGGATGAATTAGCTGTAGCTGCCAGTATCCCCAACCCGCTCTGTATACTCGCCTCTGTGTAAGAAAACCAGGAGTCTGAAGGAGCCTCAACCACAATTGCCTGGCTGATTTGAGAAAGTGTATTGAGTTGATAGTATGCGTTATTACTGGAATCGACTGCCCTTACAGTCACCATTTCAATTCCAGAAGCCTGCCCTGACAAGACAAAGTCGTTGTAATTGACTCGAGCAGCCCCCCCTTCAATACGGAGACCAACACTCTGTGTATTGTCTGAAGTATTTAACAGCAAAGCATTATTCAGTAGTTCCGGGAACTGATAGCCCCCTTTAATGATTACGAGGTTGGCCATGTCATTCCCTTCGAAATGACTTCTAACAACTCGAAGTCCTGTGACCTCAGCCCTGTATCTGCCAGTATCAGTGATACCTCGCCAGTAGACATCATCTTGAAAAGAACTCCACAAAAGAGAGTTAAGCTTGTCATCGCCCGATAGCATCAGGCCTGCGAGTGTGACGCCAATATTGTCAGGTGTGTGGATCAGTGTTTTTGGATACCCCCTCTCCGTGGCTAATTGAAATCCCTCAATAGTTTCATCAAGATGTTCACCGTGTATTTCTATACCTGCTGCGGTACTGCGGTTGCTGGTTTCCACCAGAGTGAAGTAATTGTCCGAAAAGATTGAAAATTGCTTTGAGGCAGAAAGCTCAATAGTTCTTAAAGCTTTGTTTTCCGGTAAAGGAGATTCTGGGTCCGGTAAAATAATTTGCTGCGGGTTTAACTTTATTTTCCTAAACAGTGAATAGATAGCGGGTGGTATAACGTGCAATCCCGGAGTTGTTCCCCAGCTATCCACTAGTTTATTTAAGTCATCATCAGGTACAGACTGATGCCTAGTCACGGGTAAGTCACTAACTTGACAAATACGGCTGATTTCCAAAATTTTGAAAGCTGAACAATCTAGTTCATCAGCGTAAGATGCAGTCTGAAATACAAGGTTTATTGAGAACAATAGAAGACAGAGTAAGAATTTATACGGTGATCGAAACTCTGACCTAGAAAGCAATCGTTTATGCATCACTCCAACCCTTCATACATATAAACATGATGATGTGGAAAAGGTTTTCAACCTGAGAATCCAGGTGACTGTCTTTTTTCACAGAGTAAGAGTAGTTGCTTGAAAAAATTATAAATAATTTAGATTCAGAAAATTTATTTATGTCTTAAGAGTTTTAGCAAGATCTGATGTGTCTCTTCGAGACTGATCAGCTTCTGTAGACGAAACCATAATGCTGAAAGATAAGCTAATTGGTCATTGGCTCTGATAAGCGCCTTATCATGCGTTTTCTCTTGGAAGTAACTTTCCAGGAAAAAATTCTGCTGTGATTCTGAAAGTTCAACACGTTGTAAAAATGCTGCAAGATCCCAACAGGGATGACCCGTTGCTGCGTATTCCCAGTCCATCAAATACATTTTTTCTGCTTCAAGCCAGTTAGCAGGAACTGTGTCCATATGGCACAGACTCAATGCGCCATCCAGACTGTTTCCTAGCTTTGTTTGAAGCGGCTGCTGATAAGCCATTAATGAGTTGTTTTCCGGGTGCTTAAGCAACTGACTCCAGTAGTGGGCTGCTTTTTCTCCGGGTATTAATCGAGGGATATCAGAGGGAACAGGCAGGCTATGCAATTGCCTGAGCACTTGTGCTACTTGCTCAAGTTGAACCAAAGAAAGTCCTGTTTCAGGGAGTGGCCGACCTTCAATAAACTCCCTGACCCAGTAACCTTTTTTAGTACACCGAAACAGAATCGTGGGTGTCAGGTTAGCGTGGTTGGCGATCTCATGTACTTTGAACTCTGTTTCCCTGTCCAGACCAAGAACCGATGAGTTCGATGCCTCAAGACGAATCAATAGTCGTGAGGCATCGGTTGTCAGAATGAAGCTGGAGTTAGTATTACCTGCCGATAGCTGAATGCAGTCAGCGGCAGAAGGTTTCTGAATCTCCAAGTCCCATTTCTGCCAATCTGCCAGACACTCCATTAGCCGCTGACTAACGTTTTTTTTATTTGATTCCCAACTCATCCCAGATGTCATCTACTCTGTTTTTAACGTCTTCGGTCATGGTGATAGGTTCTCCCCACTCACGATCAGTTTCGCCTGGCCATTTGTTAGTAGCATCAAAACCTGCCTTGGAACCAAGTCCTGCAACAGGTGAGGCAAAATCCAGATAGTCGATGGGCGTATTCTCGATAAATACAGAATCACGCTTTGGATCCATTCGAGTGGTCATGGCCCAGACTACATCGTTCCAGTCTCGTGCATTTATATCGTCATCACAAACAATCACGAACTTGGTGTACATAAACTGTCGTAAGAAAGACCAAACACCGAGCATCACCCGCTTGGCGTGCCCCGGGTATTCTTTACGTATGGTCACCACCGCCATACGATAAGAACAACCTTCCGGTGGCAGATAGAAATCAACAATTTCCGGGAACTGCTTTTTGATCAGCGGCACAAACACTTCGTTCAGTGCTACTCCCAAAATGGCGGGTTCATCAGGTGGGCGGCCAGTGTAAGTGCTGTGGTAGATTGGATCACGTCGATGAGTAATGCATTCCACAGTAAATACTGGAAACTTCTCTGTTTCGTTGTAGTAACCCGTGTGGTCACCAAAGGGTCCTTCTACCGCCATTTCATTGGGGTAGATAAATCCTTCCAAAACAATTTCAGCACTAGCCGGAACCTGCAGATCATTGACCTTGCTCTTTACCAGTTCTGTTTTGCTACCTCGAAGTAGGCCAGCAAAGGCGTACTCGGAAATACCATCAGGAATGGGCGTAACAGCACCAAGAATCGTCGCGGGATCAGCTCCCAGAGCTACCGAAACAGGGAAAGGTTCACCTGGGTGTTTAAGCTGCCAGTCACGAAAATCCAGCGCTCCACCACGATGAGATAACCAACGCATGATCAATTTGTTTTTACCGATCAGCTGTTGACGATAGATGCCGAGATTTTGGCGATCTTTTTCCGGACCCTTGGTTATCACTAACGGCCAGGTCACCAGTGGAGCAGCGTCCCCCGGCCAACAGTGTTGAATAGGAATTTTATGCAGATCGACATCGTCGCCTTTCAGAACCACTTGCTGACAGGCTGCTGAGCTGACCACCTTGGGCCCCATGTTCAAAACTTGTCTGAAGATAGGAAGCTTGGACAGAGCATCTCTGAAGCCTTTGGGAGGATCAGGCTCTTTAAGATAAGCCAGCAGTTGCCCAACCTCTTTCAAAGCGGAAACATTTTCCTGCCCCATACCCAACGCAACACGTTTTTCTGTACCAAACAGGTTGGTCAGAACCGGCATGTCGTAGCCTTTGGGATTTTCAAACAACAGCGCTGGACCTTTTTGACGAAGTGTCCGGTCACTGATTTCAGTCATTTCCAGATACGGGTCAACTTCTTTTGTAATCCGTACCAGCTCGCCCTGCTTTTCCAGCAGTTTGATGAAATCTCGAATATCCCTGTATTTCATGGGTAGTTTTTGTCTATGGCTATTTTTTATGGGAAGGTGCTGTGGCGTGAAAGAGTACGGGAGCAGAGAAATCTACTCCCGCGACAGGTATCAGGCAAATATTGCTACTTGCGTTTCATAGCCTGGAAAAACTCTTCATTTGTCTTGCTGTGCTTCATGCGGTCCAGTAGGAATTCAATCGCACCGATCTCATCCATTGGATTAAGAATCTTACGCAGAATCCACATACGCTGCAGTTCTTCTTCACTGGTCAGGTATTCTTCGCGGCGAGTACCAGACTTGTTGAAGTTGATTGCAGGGAAGACACGCTTCTCAGCGATCTTACGATCCAGGTTCAATTCCATGTTACCGGTACCCTTGAATTCCTCAAAGATAACTTCGTCCATTTTGGAACCGGTGTCGACCAGAGCCGTGGCGATAATGGTCAAACTGCCGCCATGCTCGATGTTACGAGCTGCACCGAAGAAACGCTTTGGACGTTCGAGAGCATGAGCATCCACACCACCAGTCAGTACCTTGCCGGAGGAAGGAATAACGGTGTTGTAGGCACGAGCCAGACGTGTGATGGAATCCAGCAGGATAACCACGTCTTTCTTGTGCTCAACCAGACGCTTAGCCTTTTCCAGCACCATTTCAGCTACTTGAACGTGGCGTGTTGGTGGTTCGTCAAAGGTAGAAGCGACCACTTCACCACGAACGGAGCGGGACATTTCTGTCACTTCCTCGGGACGTTCGTCGATCAGCAGTACGATCAGGTGGCACTCAGGGCTGTTACGAGCGATGTTGGCTGCAATGTTCTGCAACATCAGGGTTTTACCAGCCTTCGGTGGTGATACGATCAGACCACGCTGACCTTTACCGATAGGCGATACCAGATCGATGATTCGACCTGTCAGATCCTCCGTGGAACCGTTACCCATTTCCATCGGGAGGCGTTCCTGAGGAAAGAGCGGTGTAAGGTTTTCAAAGAGAATCTTGTTGCGAGCGTTTTCAGGCTGGTCAAAGTTAATCTCGTTAACTTTGAGAAGGGCAAAGTAACGCTCGCCTTCCTTTGGTGGGCGAATTTTACCGGAGATGCTATCACCGGTTCTCAGGTTGAAGCGACGAATCTGGCTGGGAGATACATAAATATCGTCCGGTCCTGCCAGATAGGAGCTATCAGCTGAGCGCAGGAAGCCGAAGCCATCCTGCAGTATCTCCAGTACACCATCGCCATAGATGTCTTCACCACTGCGAGCATGGCGTTTGAGAATGGAGAATATTACGTCCTGTTTTCTTGAGCGGGCCAGATTATCTAGCCCCATCTCATTAGCGATTGCCAGAAGTTCAGGAACAGACTTAGTTTTCAGTTCGGTAAGATGCATAACAATTTGCGAACGTTAAATGGAAAGGGAATGGCCGTCGTTGCTGCAGAGAGATCAGATATTACTGAGATTATTTTTTTCAGCATCATTAATATCGATGCCTGCAAAAGCTCATTAAAATCGCTTTCAAGCTGTAGCCAGATAATGCGAAAGGCGAGCTCGAGACAAACGTGGCCGGAGTATTTTGTAACTGCTTTTCAGGGTCTGAGGCTTGTCATTCAAGATAAGTCCCTTGGTTAATTCGACAGGTTGAACCTGTCCAGAATCATTCTTTAACCTGACAACTCCCGTTTCCACAGTCTATATCCTTTTCTGGAAAATAATCAATAACTGGGAGTACGTCAACTTATTACATGTAATTTATCAATCACGCTGGATGAATAGCGTTCCAGAAAGGATGGTAAAAGTAATAATAAAAAATAGTAAAAGAGTTAACTGACGCTCATGACAGCTAATTGTCTTGTTGCGTCAGTAACAGCAGTATTGCAGCAATTAGAGGTTGCTGTCCAGAAATGCAGTCAACTGGGACTTGGACAGGGCGCCTACCTTGGTTGCTTCAACGTTACCGTTCTTGAATAGCATCAGGGTTGGAATGCCACGCACGCCGTACTTAGGCGCAGTTGCTTCGTTTTCGTCGATATTCAGTTTGCAGATTTTCAGCTTGCCGGCATAGTCCTTGGAAATCTCATCCAGAACTGGGGCAATCATTTTGCAAGGGCCACACCATTCCGCCCAGTAATCAACTAAAACAGGACCTTCTGCTTTCAGAACGTCCTCTTCAAAACTAGCGTCTGTCACATTGACAATCTCGCTCATGGAATGGATCTCCTGACCATTTTGTCTAGTGTCAGAGCAGAAGTTATAGCAAGAAAGATCAGCTACCCTGTCCTAAACAGTTGAATAAATCCTGTAGTTTACCCTGTTATACCTGTTTGTATAGAGTCGAATAGCGAATGCGGTTAATTCCTATGATGAAGGTGAACTATTATATTGCGCTTCACCGCCAGCTGTTGTCCCATATGTGTATCAACAGTTTCGGTGCAGCCGATAGCTGAACAGTAAGAACCTGTTCTTATCTTTCATTGAGATGATGAACAGACTCTGAGGCGATAGTGCTGTATTAACATCGTAGAGCCGGTAGTTATAACATTCTTCTAATTGCTGGTGACTGAAAGGTTGCAGAACAACATCATGACAGTTCAAGGTCGTAACGAGGCTGCAGGACAGCCGCTGGTGGCAGCTATAGATTTGGGCTCCAACAGTTTTCACATGATCGTTGCCCGTGTTGAACAGGGAGAAATTCGCCCTGTTGAGCGTTTGGGTGAAAAGGTTCAACTGGCCGCAGGTCTAAGCAAAGATGGGCTGATTTCAGCTCAGGCTATGGACAGAGGTCTTAAATGTCTGGCGCAGTTTGCCCAGTATATCTCTGGCCGTCATTTCCACGCCATTCGGATTGTGGGTACAAATGCTCTCAGAAAAGCAAAAAATAGCCACGAGTTCGTCGAAAAAGCAGAAAAAATTCTCAAATACCCTATTGAGATAATCGCTGGCCGGGAAGAAGCCCGGTTAATTTATCTCGGTGTTGCCCAAACACAGTCTGATGATCAGGAACGTCGTCTGGTTGTGGATATTGGTGGCGGCAGTACTGAGCTGATTGTTGGTGAGAAGTTCGAACCAAAGTTGCTCGAAAGCCTTCATATGGGTTGTGTCACCTATACCGATAAGTTTTTTCCATCCGGTGAACTAAGTCCCGAGCGCTTTCAGTCTGCTTATTATGCAGCAAGGCTTGAGCTGCTGAATATTGAGCAGGGCTACAAAGAGTTAGGATGGGTGGATTCTGTGGGTTCATCGGGCTCCATTAGGGCGGTAAGCGGCATTCTTCAGGCTATGGGTTATGACGAAGTGATAACTCAGGAACGTATGTTGATGTTGAAAGCCAAAGTGCTGGAGCAGAACAATACCGGCCGAATACGCTTTCCTGGATTAAAGCCTGATCGGCAGAGTATTTTTCCTGCAGGGCTGGCCATTCTTATGGCTTGTTTCGAGGCATTTGGCATCAAACAAATGCGATATTCCGACGGTGCTCTTCGAGAAGGTGTGCTGTATGACCTGTTGGGCAGAGATAGCCATGAAGATGTTCGTGGTCGCACAATATCGGCATTGATGCAGCGATACCATGCGGATGATAAAAACGCTGAAGGCATCTGCAAGCACGCACTGGTGTGCTTTGATCAGGTTCAGGAAGCCTGGAGCATGGATTCCGGAGATCGTGAATTACTTAGTTGGGCGGCGCAAGTCTGTGAAATCGGATTGGATATCTCTCACACCCATTACAACAGGCATGGAGCTTATCTGATTCAGCATTCAGATCTGTTGGGGTTCAGTAAAGAACAGCAGCGGCAACTATCTTTGCTGGTTCAGGGGCATCGACGAGGTATTCCTAAAGTACTGCTTGAAGTTGATAGAAACCGGAAACTGCTGCGTTTGGTGATTTTGCTAAGAACGGCCATTGTTTTGAACCATATAAGTCACAATGATCAGAGTACAAGCTATCGTCTGAAAGCTGAAGATAATGGATTCAGCGTATCCTTTCCGAAAGGCTGGTTAGGTGCTCATGCCCTGACCGCCACCGAATTTGAAAGGGAACGGATGTATCTGAGTAAAACCAATTTCAGGCTGTCAGTCAGTTAAATCGACTCTTTTGTTGAGTGGTTGAACTCATTGTATTTCTGGCTATCCCGAGTCAACATGATGACTGCACCATCAATCAGACTGGTGCAAGCATCATGGACATGAGCGCTGTCATTGAGCAGTGAACTGGCCATATACGCATCTACCTGCCCAGAACGAATCAGTTCATTCAGAGTTTCATTAGTCTGTGTACTCCACTCACTGAGTTCCTGCTTCAGTTGATCGGTGTGTTCTCGAATATGGCTGTAATTACGACGCACACCAAGCACATCAATCAGCTTTAGAACCGATGCCAGGCACAGTCGCAACTGGTTGTATTGCTCTCGAATTTTCTCATTTTCAGAAACCGTGTACTGGCCCATATTTTTGTAGAGATGCTTGATATGTTTGATAGCCTGAACGAAGTCTCGACAGGCTACTTTCAATGCAAACATTTCTTGCGCCTGTTGTTTGGGTAGACGTCCTTCAAGAGAGCCACAGTAGTGAATGATATCTGCGTAAATGCCTTTTATATGGCGGATATAGAGTTCTTTTATTGACCAGGGCTGGTCTTCACTCCGGCAGTTGTTTACTAGTGCTTCAATATCATCAGTATTTCTGAGCTTTTCACCCGGTAAATAGATGCCGTAACAGATCAGCTCAAGGGTGTTTCTGTAGAGATGGGCACACTCTTTAGTAATCGCACGAAGAGCGGTATCAGGATAACTGAGTGTGACAGGGTTCAGATAAATAGCTCTCTCAACCGGCAGAGACTTATCTCCTGATAGATTAAAAGGTTGTTGTGGAGAGCTGGTGAACAGAGTTTCCAGCCATGCCACCAATGGTTTTAGGAAAGGCAGTAATGCAGCAATACCAATTACATTGAAAAGGCTGTGGAAGACAGCCAACTTGATGGTGTAGTTGTCGTTGGCAACATTGAACCAGTTCGAAATATAGTCAACCAGAGACATCAGAGGTTCTAGCAGCAATATGGCAATAGTGGCCGTCACTATATTGAATGCTAAGTGTGCTACAGCCAGTCTCTTACCTTCAGCATTGGCACTCAGTGCCCCCAAAATGGCGGTAATGGTTGTGCCTATATTTGAGCCAATGGCCAAAGCCAAGGCGTTGTCATAGGTTAACTGGCCCATTGCTAGTGCTGAGAACGTCAGAACCATGACAGCGTTTGTAGACTGCATGATCACCGTAGCTAGCATCCCCACAGCGGTGTAGACAAGTAAGCCAGTAAAACCTCCGATAGCATACTCAGACAGATTGATGGCGCTCTGGAAAGCATCAAAGCCGTCTTTCATGTAGTGAATGCCAAGTAGAAGGAAGCCCACTCCTAGCAGAATAAAGCCGAGGCCATTCAGGTTTTTCCGGCTTTGGGTTTTAAGAATCAAGCCAATGACCAGCATCGGCATGGCATAGGCTGAAAGGTTCATCTTGAGGCCGTACAGAGCCACAAGCCAGGCTCCGGCGGTGCTGCCAAGGTTGGCCCCAAAAATAATGCCAACACCGGCGCTAAGGCCAATGAGTCCAGCACTCAGGAATGAGATGACGATGACAGAAACCAGCGAGCTGGACTGAAGGAAGGCTGTAGAGATCAGGCCGAAAGAGAGACTTTTCCAAGCCTTGTCGGTGGTTCTTTTAAGTAAAGCCTCCAGTAGACCACCAGTAAATACCTTGAAGCCCTGCTCCAGATAAACCATACCAAACAGAAATATGGCAACGCCGGCAGCAATGAACCGAAATTCAGGACTGATCCAAAACCCGTAACCCAGAAGAATAATAATGGACGGCAAAAAGAGTCGTCCCAACATACCTGACTGGAAGCCCATAGAAACTCCATACTTAGGCAACAATAAACGAGTTTATCGGCCTTTTTTGAAGGACTTTGGAATTAATTTAATCGCAGTAAAACTGTCATTAAAGAGTCAGCAACTGTGCCCGATAATATGGATTCCTGTTTGCAGGGCAGTTTTCATATTTTTATTTCTTCAAGGTAATTTACAGGGGGGGAAGACTATGGCCGGTAATTTAGTCGTCAAGGATCGAGCAACCAGAGAGCAAGGCCGGTTGTTTCAGTGTCTGAAAAATGGTCGAGTAAAAGTTCTTATGGAGAGCGGTGAAGTCAGAGAATATCTGGCTCGTGATCTGGTGGGTACTCTGGAATCTGTGCAACCAGCTTCTTCATGTAATCGCAGAATCGCAAAATAACAAAGTTAGGCTCAGGTGGTTCTTCTAAAGCATTTGCTCTGAATTGATTATCGGATATAAGAAAATATCATTTCTCAAATGGCATCTTTACTATTTAACTAAACTCAGAATCTGATGCTTAGTGTTAGACGATGTATGCCTGCTTGTGCTGTGAGTTGTTAAGCTTTCATGATTTGTGAAAATTCATTACTGTTTTATTAACGGCTTTTGGTTCTCTAAACATAGCGTCATTTCTAACACTTCTGGTGACTGACCGAACTGTATTTTTCAGAGGTTTCATATGAATGTAATTGAAGAGCTTTTACACAGACTTGGAAGTAAAACGAGAATTCGCTCCCTCTTAAAAGATGTTGGACTCGATGAGATGGAACGAATCGTCAAGAGGTTGCATGAAGTCTGCGACGAAAAAAAGCAGGAAAGACATGAAGTAGAAGCAAAAAGAAAAGAAAAACAACACAGTATTGATGAAATAAAAAAGGTAATCGAGTCCAAAGGACTGTCATTGGCTGACCTTGGTTTACTTGAGAAAGGGGTAGAGGGTAAGCGTAAGAGAAATGTATCCAAGCATCACTTTGAATATCAGACAGTTTCTGGCGATACAGTGCGTTGGTACGGTTCAACAACAGGTCGTTTGCCAAAAGATTTCCAAGATTATCTCAATAAAACAGGTAAGAAACGGATTGATTGCATTGCTGATGACTAAGAAGAGTATCTCTCAGAGTTTTTGATACTCGAGCATAGTTTCCATCCAGAAAGAAAGATCAATGATGTCGTCTAAAATAAGGCATAAAAGGGCGGCATCGACGGGCGCTATATTGTTCTCAAACTGATACACGTCATTCCTGATCTCCTGACTCGTCAGCCTCAAACGTTCGACTGCCTCTATAGGGCTGTTATGCAGCCTCTTCAATGAATGTCTTTGATGTTTTTTAAACACAACTGACTGTAACTGATCTTGCTCAGTAATGACTTTCCTGAACTGGTAAATCGTTTTTCCAAATTGACTGGTGAGTCGATTAATAGGAACGATCATCTCAGCTGGAAGTTCCAGTGATCGTACAGCGAGCCTTTCAGATAACCTGAAAACTTGCTGAGCTAGATGACTCTGATTTTGCAGAATATCCAGAGGCAATGTTTTTGGTTGGGAAGTGAACGATGGTTTATTGAGCCGAATGATGACCGCCTGCTCAAGCCCATTAAGTTGTCGAGGGCGTTCTTTTATCCATGATGATGCTGAATGAGTTGTTGGAGTCTCCGCGCTCAGGCAAAGAACCTGACGGTTTACCGCAAGCAATGCATCGAGTACACACACGCGGTGTTGTTGCAAAAGCTTGTAGGGTGAGCCTGAAAACAGGCTGGCAAATGATTCGAGATCCATAAAGATCTGTATCGGCGGAGAGACTTGGAATAACAGTACTCGCGCCTGCCAATACAGATGCAACGGGGTCAGTATACTTTGTGATTAAAGCATTCTGACCCTACTGAAAGAGAAAACTTACTCAGGGAAGGTTTCGTACCAGCAGAGACATTTCGTTAGGCTCAACACCTTCAGGTATAGGAATCTTAACGACATGGCCCGACCCCGGCGCTGCTGAAACAGACTCGCCGTGTTTGTTTTCAATGTGATCGAGAGTGAAAGCAACATTACCTTTTGGCGTCATCAGCTCCATAACATCACCGGTTTCAAAGCGGTTCTTCACTTCGACAGTCAGTTGCTTACCATTGTTGTCGAGAATGTCGCCTACAAACTGCTGCTTGGTGCCACGGGAATTACCGTTCTCATAGTTCTGGTATTCATCGTGAACATGGCGACGATAAAAGCCTTCGGTGTAACCACGGTTAGCCAAATTCTCCAGCGTATCCATGGCATTCATATCGAATGGACGACCGGCAGCGGCATCATCAATTGTTTGGCGGTACACCTGTGCGGTACGGGCAACATAGTAAAATGACTTGGTTCGCCCTTCGATCTTCAGGGAGTGAATGCCCATTTTCGTCAGACGATGAACATGCTGCACAGCACGAAGATCTTTGGAGTTCATGATGTAAGTACCATGCTCATCTTCAAAGGCAGGCATGTACTGACCAGGGCGCCCCTCTTCCTGTAACAGAACAATCTTGTCAGAAGGTTGCCCTTCTCCCAGTGTTGGCTGTATCGATTCAGGAGTAACGATCTGAGGCTGTGGATTAACAGGCACCACGTCACCACTGTCTGTTTCCTTGGCTTCATGGGCCTGATAGTTCCAGCGGCAGGCATTGGTGCAGCTACCCTGATTCGGATCACGCTTGTTGATATAGCCAGACAACAGGCAACGGCCGGAGTAAGCGATGCACAGGGAGCCGTGAACAAAAACTTCCAGCTCTACTTCCGGTGCCAGTTCACGAATCTCCTGAATCTCTTCCAGAGACAGCTCACGGGACAGGATGATCCGCTCCACGCCTTGTGTTGCCCAGAACTTGGCCGTAGCAAAGTTAACAACGTTAGCCTGTACAGACAGGTGAATGGGCATTTCCGGGAATTTTTCACGAACCATCATGATTAAACCCGGATCGGACATGATCAGTGCATCCGGCTTCATGGCAATCACAGATTCCATGTCACGGATGTAAGTTTTTACCTTGGTGTTATGAGGTGCAATGTTATTGGCGAGATAAAATTTCTTACCCAGTGCATGGGCTTCATCAATGCCCTTCTGCAGGTTTTCATCTTTAAAGTCGTTGTTACGCACTCTCAGGCTGTAACGTGGCTGACCTGCGTATACCGCATCTGCACCGTACGCAAAGGCGTAGCGCATGTTTTTTATGGTTCCGGCAGGAGAGAGTAATTCCGGTTTCATGGTGTCAGCTAATGCTCTGTTGTAATGCAAGATGCGCATTATAACAACGAGAGTGAATTGGAAAATAAGCAGTTGCCATTTTTGACAAATAAAGTGGTGGATTAGATCTCGCTCACACTAAACTGCGTCCAGTAGTAATTATTCCAGGTTGCATGCAGGTCCTTTCTCTGACCAAGAGGGCTGTAGCTCACGTCGTGGAAGGAAACGTTCCACAAAAAAGAAACGGCTCTTTTATGGTAATTTCGGCCTGTCACTAGTTGATCAAAACCAGGGTATGTAAGAACTCGACCCAATCTTTCAATATGATCATGAATCAGGTTTTCAAGAGAAAGGTAGGCACCATTGCGTACAGCAATGAATCCATCCGCCCAGGAATCACGACCAGTTCTGTGAAACGCTATATCATCGATCCATTTTGATGGGTGAATAAATCCACAGCTGACCTTGAATTCATAATCCAGATCCATATACACATAGCTTTTCAGATTCCCCTGATTGTTCGAGTTAGGGCTGCTAGCCAAAACAACACGCATGCGATCACTGATGGCCGCATAATTTTCCTTATTGTCGTCTTTCCGAGCTTGGTTCAGAGTTTCTTTTACCGTGTGCCGAGCTGTTTCGTCGAGATTGGATAAATCCGCATCATGAAGGTTTTTAACCTGAATGCCGGCGTGATCAGAAAGAGCTGCCATTGCCGTTTGTTCTGATAGTGAAAGTATTTTGGGCAGATACCACAACACCACCTCTTCTTCTGGATAAGCATTCTGCCAAGCCTTTAGATTCTCTGCGTATTTCAGCGGCATATTGGCACCAACCCAGATAAAGTTGATGGTCAGGTTTGCCGGTTCATCTGTTTCTCTTACCGTTATATCGTGGTTTTTGAGGAATTGGTGGCCCCAATAAAATGGAGAGCACTGACGAACAGGGTTCTCATTAGAAAAATTTTGCCACTGTTGAATAAGCTTCTGTTCTCTTTCGTAAATCTGATAATCCGTTTTTTGGATGTGCACCATGACCGCAGATTGACAGACAAGTTTGTGATGAATAGGAATAAGATTATTACATTCGTCGTACGTTTTTTCGGAGATCTCTCTATTGTTTTCAAAGAGTTGTGACAGCGTCAGGCCTGACTGAGTCGCCTTCGAGTACCAGATTTCATGCAGTGTTGGTGTCCAGTGGCCAAAAAGTTTGGCGAGTGCAGACGCTAGTAAATCCGGCTGGTCATTAGATAACAGAGTGAATGCTAATACGGAACGAACACCCTGAATAAGAAAATCAGAGTCGACAGAAAATAGTTTTAGAATTGTTGAGAAGTTATGGAATGAAGCGTTTTTTCTCCCAAACACCGTCAGAGCCGATGCTGCCGTTCCCGAACCGGCAAGAGCAGAGAAAACCTGCTGAGTCTCCAGGAACTCAGCATTAGAATAATACATTGTTTGATTTTCATGAAGCTGCACAAGAGCTTGCGTACTTATCTGAGAGGCTGGCCATAAAAGACTATTGCTGTTGTCAGCATAAAGCTCTCGAGTACAGCACAGGAGAAAGAGTAAAGAGATTAACTGTCTTGATTGTCTGAAATTCATAGCCGATTACAACACACGCTGATGTTGATAAGACTTCAGTGAAAAGGAATAGTTCAGAAGGGGACGGGTAAAAAAATGAGATTTGACGGGAAAAAAAAGCTGGCCCGACAAAAAGTCGGGCCTGAGTACAGCAAGATCTTACTTGATCTTGTGTTCTTTGTACTCAACGTGCTTGCGTACTACAGGGTCGTACTTCTTGAATACTAACTTGTCTGGAGTGTTACGCTTGTTCTTGGTAGTGGTGTAATAATGACCAGTACCAGCGCTGGAAACCAGCTTGATCTTCTCGCGAATACCTTTTGCCATGATCTATGCTCCCGCTATCTTAGATTTTATGACCGTTAGCACGCAATTCGGCCAAAACGGAATCGATGCCTTTCTTATCAATAATACGCATGCCTTTAACAGATAGACGTATACGAACAAAACGCTTTTCGCTTTCTACCCAAAAACGCTTATGGTGCAGATTAGGGATAAAACGACGTTTGTTCTTGTTATTCGCGTGGGAAACGTTATTCCCGGAAACCGGGCGCTTACCAGTAACCTGACAAACTTTGGACATAATAGTGGCCTCTCAAACCAAAAATCCAGCCATGAGGCCGGAGGATTCCGTTGTTCGTTATCGGGCAGGGCTGCCCCATTGGTTACAGAGCAAAAACTCTCAGCAGCTACCCATATACAAAGACCGCGCTTTATACCAAAGTCAAGGCTCAGGCGCAAGTTTGCCCTAACGGATAATTATCCGTATATGAGCTCCAGGCCTTATAGCGCATGGTCTTCAGTAAAAAATGCGGATGTTCCCTAATATCGAATCGGAGTGAACTAAACGAGCTAAATTAAACCACGTTCTGCCAAAGATACAACCTCGCCTTTTCCGATAACCATATGATCGAGAAGACGGATATCAAGTAATTTCAGCGCATCTCTTATTTCATGAGTAATACGAATGTCGGCTTCACTAGGGCTTGCGTCCCCTGATGGATGGTTATGACTGATGATGACAGCGGCTGCATTGAGCTCCAAAGCCCGCTTAACGACCTCTCTAGGATAGATAACAGCACTGTCGATAGTTCCCTGAAACAGAGTCTCCAGAGCAAGAACTCGATGGCGAGTATCCAGGAACAGGCAAGCAAACTCTTCTCGCTGTAGGCCTCGAAAATGTAACTGAAGGTACTGCCGTGTCGCAGTTGGGCTGTTAATGACGTTCTTTTCTGCCATTCGTTGAGACAGAACTCGTTGGCAGATCTCCAAAATAGCACTGAGTTCAGCAATCTTGGCTGGCCCGAGTCCTTTCACTTTTGAAAGCTGATGCTGATTGGCAGAAAGCAGGCCATCCAGTGAATCAAAATGATGAAGGAGTTGTCTGGAAAGGTTCAATACATGTGTACCCCGAAACCCCGTTTTTAGCAGAATTGCCAGCAGTTCAGCATCGGAAAGAGCTTGTGCTCCCTGCCCCAACAGTTTCTCACGGGGACGCTCCTGTTCTGGTATTTCTTGAATGGCTCTGCAAGCGTTGGAGTGGTTGCTGGAGTCTTGGTGTTGAGCATCGTTGCTCATGCTTTATTCGCCTGACTGTTATCCTGATGGCATTTCAGACACAATAAATGCCATAAAATTCCCAATGATGTTCAGGACAACCCATGCAACGTTTAAATAACAAGCGCGTCCTGCTAGGCGTTTCCGGTGGTATCGCTGCCTATAAGAGCGCAGAGCTGATTCGTATGCTCAGTAAACAGGGGGCGGACGTTCGCGTCGTAATGACCAAAGGTGCCTGTGAGTTTATTACACCACTCACTCTCCAGGCTTTATCGGGCAACCAGGTTCATCTTGACCTGCTGGATGTCAAAGCAGAAGCGGGCATGGGGCA
Organism: Oceanospirillales bacterium; assembly: GCA_004762125.1. Lineage (GTDB taxonomy): Bacteria > Pseudomonadota > Gammaproteobacteria > Pseudomonadales > Endozoicomonadaceae > Endozoicomonas_A. The sequence continues at coordinate 175,002 of SIHQ01000007.1, forward strand.
TATCGAACTGGCTCGCTGGGCTGACGTTATTCTGATTGCTCCTGCCACGGCTAATGTGATTGCTCAGATCGCTAATGGTCATGCCGGAGATCTACTGACAACACTTTGTCTGGCGGCCAGTGCGCCGCTCTGTGTGGCTCCTGCCATGAATCAGGGTATGTATCTGGATGAAGCTACTCTGCAGAATATTGAACAGCTGAGAGAGAAAGACGTCCGTATCTTTGGACCTGCCGATGGCATTCAGGCGTGTGGTGATGTTGGTCCGGGCAGAATGCTGGAGCCGGAGCAACTGGCAGAGCATGTTGCCAATATATTCAACCGTGAGTTACTGACCGGTCGTAAGGTTTTGATCACTGGAGGGCCAACTCAAGAAGCCATTGATCCTGTTCGATACATCTCCAATCACAGCTCTGGCAAGATGGCCTTCGCATTGGCAGAAGCAGCGTTAGAAGCCGGCGCCAGTGTGACTCTGGTCAGTGGCCCGGTTAACCTGCCTACTCCTGACCGAATTAATCGTGTGGATGTACTGAGTGCCCGTGAGATGCATCAGGCAGTACACGACAACATGAAAGGTACGGATATTTTTATCGGTTGCGCAGCCGTGTGTGACTATCGTCCTACTGAAATCATGAAAGATAAAATCAAAAAGAATCCGGATGACGCAACTGAAACTCTGGAAATCAAACTGGTAAAGAATCCGGACATTGTCTCATCGGTTGCTGACTTGGAAGATAGGCCTTTTGTTGTAGGCTTTGCCGCTGAAACCCAGAATGTGCTGGGTTATGCTGCAGATAAACTTCGTCGTAAAAAGCTCGACCTGATTGTTGCCAATGATGTTTCTGATGATGAAATCGGTTTCAGCAGTGATAATAACGAAATCACTGTTCTTGGAGATGATTTCGAAGAGCCAATGTCACGGGCATCCAAAACAGTGCTGGCGCGCAAAATCGTTAAGATCGTAGCCCAGCGTTTCGAATCAGGGAAAGAATAAGGAAACCGTATGAAAGCCATCAAAACCAAAATCCTCGATAGCCGCCTGGGTGATGAGTTTCCACTGCCAGCTTATGCAACTGAAGGTTCTGCGGGTATCGACCTGAGAGCCATGCTGGATAAGCCCATGTCTCTTGAACCAGGACAGACTGAACTCTTACCTACGGGTATGGCGATTCATATTGCTGACCCTTCTCTGGCAGCAATGATTCTTCCCCGCTCTGGTTTGGGTCACAAGCATGGAATTGTATTGGGTAATCTGGTCGGACTGATTGACTCTGATTATCAAGGACAGTTAATGGTTTCCTGTTGGAATCGTGGCCACACTACCTTCACTATCGAGCCGGGCGAGCGTATTGCCCAGTTGATTCTGGTACCTGTTATTCAGGGCCAGCTGGAGATTGTGGACAGCTTTGACGAAACGGATCGTGGCGCTGGTGGTTTTGGGCACTCAGGTACTAAATAACGGCTTTTTTACTCTGTTCGAAGCCAGGGAATGTCCTTTGTAATCCGTTTGAAGGACATTCACTCGCTATCCGTGATCTGCTAACCTGCACTTTCGCACAGCCACCATCAACAAAAAGAGTGCACAACAACCACGAGTGAAAGAAATAATTATCGCTAAATTAGTGATGATAATTTTTCATGGAAAACAGTGCACGATATAGCTGTGTATGAGAGATGTCAGGAGGAGTAATGGATAACACTGTTCAGCTGCCACTACAGGATAGAGCTCAAGTCTTAACTGAGGCTTTGCCCTATCTGCAGCGATACGCAGGTAAAACCATCGTCATCAAGTACGGTGGTAATGCCATGGAGAGCGAAGAGCTTAAGAAAACCTTTGCTGTTGGCGTCGTTATGCTGAAAGCAGTGGGCATTAACCCAGTCGTTGTTCATGGTGGTGGCCCCCAAATTGGTTCCATGCTGGAGCGCTTAAACCTGAAAACTGAATTTGTTCAGGGTATGCGCGTCACTGATTCCAGTACGATGGATGTCGTGCAGATGGTATTGGGCGGTCTGGTGAACAAGGAAATTGTTACCCTTATCAATGGCCATGGTGGCCGTGCCGTGGGTATAACGGGTAAAGATGGTCGCTTTATTAAGGCCAAAAAACTCAAGGTTACTCATAAGACCCCTGAAATGTCTGTGCCGGAGATCATTGATATCGGTCATGTGGGTGAAGTTGAGAAAATAGATACTAGCATTATTGAAATGCTTCAAAACTCTGACTTTATCCCTGTTATTGCGCCCATTGGTGTGGACGACAACGGTGCTTCATATAATATCAACGCAGATTTGGTCGCGGGTTGCCTGGCTGAAGCACTGGACGCTGAAAAGCTGCTATTGCTGACTAATACAGCTGGTTTACTGGATGAAGACGGGGAGTTGCTGACAGGCTTGGATGCTGTGCAAGTAAAAGCCCTGATTGCTGATGGCATCATATATGGCGGTATGCTTCCGAAAATACAATGTGCTCTCAGCGCGGTGAACAACGGGGTTAATAGAGCCCATATTATCGATGGCCGGGTTCCCCACGCCCTGCTACTGGAACTTTTGACTGATCAGGGGGTTGGAACCCTGATTACCGGTGATCAGTCGTAAATGGTATTGAGAAGTAATGGATAAACCCAGGAAAATTTCCCGCAAGGATCAGATTCTGCAGGCGCTGGCCCATATGCTGGAGAATGCGCCTGGAGAAAGGATAACAACGTCTTCTTTGGCCAAGGAAGTAGGGGTATCAGAAGCTGCCCTTTATAGACACTTCCCAAGCAAAGCCAAGATGTTTGAAGGCTTGATTGAGTTTATTGAAGATGCACTGTTTTCCCGTATCGGGTTGATTCTGGAAAGTGAACCAACGGCTTTGGCACGCTGTGAAAAAATTCTGATGCTGTTGGTGGGCTTTTGTGAAAAAAATCCGGGATTGACCCGTATTCTGACGGGTGATGCCCTTGCTGGAGAGCCTGTTCGTCTGCGACAGAGAGTAGCGAAACTGTTTGATCGTCTCGAAACCCAGATCAAACAAGTTTTGAGAGAAGCGGAAATAAACGAAGGTCTGCGAACCCGCTCAACATTGAATACGACTGCTAACCTGATTCTGTCGACGGCAGAAGGACGGATTTGTCAGTTTGTACGAAGTGAATTCAAGAAAAAACCTACAGAAAACTGGCAACGTCAATGGGAATGTTTGTCGGAAATAGTGTTCAGATAACGGTTACTTGATTAAAAAAAGGCCAGAATGTTTCTTAGTAGAACTTCTGGCCTTTTTTTATACTAATAGTATTAGTGAGGAATGTAGCTCACCGAGGAATATGAAAGTTTCTACAGAGCTCTGATAGAGCGGCACTTCCATTATAAGACAGCTCAAGGGCGTGTCAGTGTCATCAGGTTACCCTTGAATACGATCAGCAGTTTTTTGTTGCCAGCTTCCAGTACCGTAGCCCGTTGTTCTTCAGCTACTCTTCGCTTCTTGATTGTTCCGCGGGAGTCAGTGGTTTTTCGTTGGTTGATCAGGAAGATAACCTGGTTGCCTCTTAGCTCCCAAGTGCCCTTACTTTCTGAGCGTTGAGTGGTGCCCAAGGTTTGACGCCTGATTAGAGCGTCGCCACTCTCTTCCAGATCCCAGTCCAGCCAGAAATCTTCCCGGTTACGCCAACCACCCTTTAAGAGCTCAGTAGAGAGATTGGCAATTTGCGTCTCCCCAACCGTTGCCTTCTGACGTTTAAGAAGGATTGTCAACCGTTGCATATCTTTGCTAACAGTCTCACGGGTCTGCTTGATATTTTCGTTAAGCTTGTCTCTTTCTCGCTTAATTTTGAAAATACTTTCTTCAGCTGCAGCAATTTCACTTGAAAGCTGTTTATTCACCTCGCGGCCAGCGGCTTTTATTTTTACTATACGCTCATTTTTTTTGTTCAGGCTTTTCTGAGCTCTATGCATAGCACCGTCGAGCAGTTCTATCTGAATTTTTATCTCAGAGATTCGCCTGTCCATTTCATTCATGGCTTCATCGGTGGATGAGTAAAGCTGCAGTAGTTCGGCATCGCGTTCCCGACGAGTTTCAATTTTTTTGAGTTTAGCTTCTTCTATTTTCAAAGCGGCTTTTTTCTCATCGGAAAGTGTTGGTGCAAAAACTTTTAAAACACGTCCATGCCTGTCTATAACTTCATAACCACTTTTCACATAACCGGAAGGCAGTTTAGTAGCAATAACGGTTACACCTTCGTCGTTAATATAACGATAGAGATTCTGTGCCTGAGCAGGCACAGATAGAACGAAGGAAAGTAGTGTGAAAATGATAGGGAGTTTCATGATATCCCGTATTTTTCCCTGTATATCCTGATATTAGGAGCATACTCTTTTATAGATTCATTTTCTTCTGCGTATTTCAACAGGTCGTTAAGAGAGACAATGCTGATGACAGGAATACCGAACTCTTTTTCAACTTCCTGAATAGCAGACAGTTCACCTTTACCTCGTTCCTGACGATCCAGAGCAATCATAACGGCTGCAGGTTGAGCGTCAGTACCATCCATAATCTGCATCACTTCCCGAATGGCGGTCCCTGCAGTGATGACATCATCAACAATAACAGCTCGACCTGTTAATGGGGCTCCGACGATGTTGCCACCCTCTCCGTGGTTCTTGGCTTCCTTGCGATTAAAGCACCAAGGCGTGTTGATCTGGTGGTGCTGGGAGAGAGCCATAGCGGTGGCTGTGGCCAGAGGAATTCCTTTGTAAGCTGGCCCGAACAGAATATCGAAATCAACCCCTGAGCTGACCAAGGCCTGAGCATAAAAACGACCCAGTTTATCCATAGCTTCACCGGTGTTGAAAAGGCCGGCATTAAAGAAGTATGGAGACTTACGCCCCGACTTAAGGGTGAATTCACCAAACCGAATAACATTCTGGCTGAGGGCAAAATCAAGAAATTCTTTCTGGTAGTCGAGCATTGCGCAGGCGCCTATTCTTGTGATTTTGAAGCTATTTTAACGTGAAAATTATTAATTGCTTTTCAAAGACGAAAAAAATGCACAAACTCGTTGAAAGTTGAGGAATCCGTCTACAGTTAATGGCTGAAAACAGAGTGTATTGCCTGGATAAGGTAATGGTCTGCACTTCCGGAGTATGGGTAGCCTGAAATCTTGAGTAAAAAAAGAACGGAACCTTGTATGTTGTGACAGCATTTACACGGATAAACATCGTGACGGTGACCCTGTATCATTTCTTGTTACAATTCCCCCTTTACCGAGCTCTGCCGTTATTTGCCATAAAAATGCCAATGTCAGGCAGGCGTTGTTTTATGGTGTGCCACAAACCAGCATGCTGGCTTATGGTTGTTTGATTCAGTCGTATTTGACTGAGCATGGCTGTATTTTTCAGCTTTAATACTCGGCGGTGGCCGGTTATACCTAATGAAAGCGACTTCTGACTAATATTTACAGGAAGCGTCTGACAGGTATTTTGCTTAATGCCCGACCGATGAGGTCGTGGCAAGGTGTAGTCAATAATGAGAGTTATCAGTTTTAATTGCGAAGGCATTAAAAACGCACAAGAAAAAGGTCTGTTTGACTGGCTGGTTGAGCAGGATGCAGACGTTATCTGCCTTCAGGACATTCGTGAAGATGAAATCGCCATGGAGCGTGACTGCTTCCAGCTGGATGGCTATTTCTGTTATTCCTATGGCGGCTATAACAGAGAAGAAAAAGGTGGTGTTGCCATTTACACACGGCAGGCACCTAAAGCTATCATCAGTGGTCTTGGCTTCCCGGAAGCCGATGAGACCGGTCGTTATCTACAGGCTGATTTTGACAAAATTAGTATTTCCAGTATGTATGTCCCAGAAGGTCATGATGAAGAAAGTCAGAACTTTAAGTACCGTTTTCTGGACAACTACTCTTACCATTTGAACAAACAACGTCGTAAGCGTCGCGAATTCATCATGGTTGGAACCTGGAACATTGCCCACCGTAAAGTGGACGTAAACAGCTGGCGTGATTCTGAAGAAGTGTCCGGATTCAAAGCCGCTGAGCGTGCCTGGATGGAAGGCTTGCTGGGCGATATGGGTTTTGTTGACGCTTACCGTGAAGTCGATCGCGAATCCGGTAAGTTCAGCTGGTGGGCTAATGAGCATCTACGCCATGACAATCTGGGTATGCGCATCGACTATCAGGTGATTACAGCAGGAATGCGAAGTCGTGTGCTAAATGGCGGTATATACAGTAACCAGCCATTCTCCAGTCATGCCCCCGTTATTATCGACTACGACTGGGAGTTAGGTATCTGATTATACAATCAGGGAGAAGGTTACTTCTCCCTATCTCCCCCTCCGATCTGCTCTCATTCCTTACTCATCCTCTCTGAAATCGAGCCGAAAATAGCTATATCATTGGCTATAGGAACGCTAGAACCAGATGGTTGGCATCAACAAAAGTAATCCACCAAATCCTTCTGTAACGGCAGCCCCTTTGCAAGCCCCCATAGAAAAGGCCAGTACCCTTCTTGGCGAAGTAGAGAGCCTGAATCCTGAAAGTCAGTTGCGACTTCAATCTGATCAAGTCGGAGGAAAGAGTATTCGTGAACGCTCTGCCTGTCTGCAGTCGAATGACTCCGGTATCGTCATTGGTTCCGTGAGCGAGGCATTAACTGCAAATGATAGGCTGAGTTTCTTGTTAAGTAAGGCTGAAGAAATTATAGGGCTAGAGTTTGACAGCCGCTATTATCTTAGCGGCCATGGTGACGATCAGAAAAAACAAATAAGCCAACTGACAGTGATGTTACTCGAAGAATTTAAAGGGGAGTCTTCACCGGAAGCGTTATCAGGCAGACTGGAAGAGCTTCTTAAAACAATAAAAAACTGGGAGCAGGACAAGCCTTGGGCCGAGCAACTGAGACCTTATAATTTCGCTCTTCGTACCGCTATTCTACTGGCCAGTGAGCAAACAGGTGCCGGTATTTTGTCCTGGGATGCTTATACCAAGCAGACTCCTGAAGGTAAGAAGCTGGAGACTGAGCATTTTTAGCCCTGGGTTGAAAACTACAAGAACTGGATTCCGGAAGGTCAGGCTGTGTATTTGAAATATATTGAAACAGCCTTTATCAAAGCCAGAAACCTGGGACAGAAACACACAGAGGATCAGGTAGTCGCGTATAAGGGTGGTTTTGGAGCCGGTAAAACCAGTCATGGCAGAGCAGCGTTTGGGTTAGGTGAAAGCGAACAGCCCTTGTTTTCAGGCAGCATTGCGCCCGATAGTGCCAAGAATGCCGTCCGTAGAGCCGTTCCTGTTTCACACAATACGGCTCATCTGCAGGGCTCAAATATGGCATACAGTTTGTTTAATGGCCTTATCAAACAACAGGATATTGGAACGGTTATTTATGATACATCTCTGTCTAGACCAAGTGATGTCTATGATCTGATCCAGAAAGCGGATCAGGCTAATAAACCGCTGAAGATTGTTGATATTACTAGAGACGACCGCGCTCGTTTATTAGCTGTTCTGGCAAGAGATATTAAAGGAGACGATCCAAGAATTCCTGTTTCCTATCTTTTGGAAGGTGCAGAGAGAGACCGTGAAGCCAGATCTGACTGCATGAATATATTCCTGATGAAATCTTTTGTTGGTCAAACGGACTCCTCTGAGTCGGAAGAGCGTAAGACTCATACCTACGAGTTTCATTGTGGAAATGATCAAGGCAGTGACAGTAAAAGACTGTTTACTTTAAAGCAGGGAGAACGGCCGGAATGGAATCTTGAACTCGATCGCAATGACATTAATACACGCTTGTTCAGTCAAGGATTGAGATTCAATGATGAAACAGGATGCTTTGAAGCTATTAGTAAAAAAGAAGGCTGGTCAGTGAGTTTGATCAGGGAGTTACAAAATCCGGTACGAGATTTGGTCAGCGGTTTGTCAGACAAGGAAAAAAAAGTTCGTACAAAGACGTTTAATGCAAGAAAGCTTGTACTGGTAAAGCCAATGGTTGAGGCAACGACTGATGAGGCATACCGTTCGCTATCTCCAGACCTATCAGATCATTTATCTAAAGCGGCCTTTGATAAAAGCTGGCTGCTATTAGCTACGAAGGTTGAAAGGGATCTGCTAAGCAGGATGAAAGACGCGTCAGAAAAAGGTGAAGCCTTATCCTATATGGACCTACCTGCGGTTATGGCGTTACAAATGAATAGCCAGCTACTGGAAACACCAGCCTCTTGGGCGCAGTGACACTAGAGTCTCGAATCAGCATTGTACAAATAGATTTCGAATAATTGTCAGGAAAGAATTTCTCCTTCCTGACCGTGGCTCCATTAGAATAAAACTTGAGGTAGCAGATCTTGATAATAGAATTGTTAGTCGGCCAATGTTCTTTCGTTAGAACGATCTGAAAGGGTTTTTCTGGATTTTGACGAATCACTTGGCTCACGCTGTATTGCAGATAAGTTTTTTGAAGATTGATCAAAATCATCAAAAGCAGAAAAGACAGTTTCTATTGTAATAGATACAAAAAAGGCTGCGATTGCAGCCTTTTTTGTGTTTTCACAATGTAGATCAGGTTGGAGAAAGCACTTTACTCAGCCAGTACTTTTTTCTGCAGTTCGAACAGTTCATCAATACCGGATTTGGCCAGAGCCAGCATAGCGGACATTTCGTTCTGGCTGAATGGCGCTGATTCAGCTGTACCCTGAACTTCGATAAAGCCGCCTTCTTCGTTCATTACTACGTTCATGTCGGTGTCAGCTTTGGAATCTTCCGGGTAATCCAGATCCAGAACAGGAATGCCCTGATAGATACCCACAGAAACGGATGCGATCATCTGCTTCAGAGGGTCAGTCTTGATCATTTTCTTGCGCTGCATATGACGGATGGCATCCACTAAAGCCACACATGCACCGGTGATGGACGCTGTACGAGTACCGCCATCGGCCTGAATAACATCACAATCAATCGTGATGGAGTGTTCACCCAGAGCTTTCAGGTCAACCGCTGCACGTAAAGAGCGACCAATCAAACGCTGGATTTCCAGAGTACGACCACCTTGCTTGCCACGGGATGCTTCACGACCCATACGGTCGGTAGTGGAACGTGGCAACATACCGTATTCCGCTGTCACCCAGCCCTGCCCTTTACCCTTTAGAAACCTTGGTACTGAACGCTCAACAGAGGCCGTACAGATAACCTTGGTATTGCCAAATTCGACCAGCACAGATCCTTCGGCGTGCATGGTGTATTCACGAGTAATTTTAACTTCTCGTAACTGATCTGCAGTTCTTCCGCTTGGACGCCGCATTGTTTTACCTTTTACTAGCCGAAACAGCTGTGAGCGTAAAAATAACTTGCCACTATAGGTGGGAAACTATTGTCACGGTATAAAAAAGCGGAATTATAACCAAGGCAAGCTTATGAATGGAGCGTTAATCGACGGATAGCAATTTTATTTGTGATCAATCTGCCGGATAATCATGAAAATCACTTCTTACTGCCTGTAAGCACATTGTTATATACCCAAAGCCGAAGGGTGTAGCAGTGCAGTAAGGACGGCCGTTTTTTGCTCAAGGCTGTTTTGACGAGCATACAGAAGAGATCATTATGACTGCCAGCATGACTGCATTTGCCAGGATTCAGGTCCAGGAGGACTGGGGAAATCTGGTATGGGAAATTCGTTCAGTCAATCACCGATATCTGGAGCCTCATTTCAGGTTGCCGGAACAGGTGCGGGAAATCGAACCTGCTCTGCGAGAGTCACTGAGGAAGTTTTTGCATCGTGGCAAAATTGAATGTTCACTGAAGCTGCAGTTGGCTGAGGGTCAGCAGGGCTTTACTGTTAATGACAAAAACCTTGAAGAGCTGCAATTAGCAGTCAATAAAGTTGAAACCTGGTTTATTAATGCTTCAAGGGTTAACCCTCTGGAAGTATTGCGCTGGCCTGGTGTTATGGTGAGTGAAGAAGCCAGTTTGAGCCCTGTTCATGAAGCGGCGAAGCAAGGATTTGTAAAAGCGCTGGAGCAACTGGTGGATATGCGTCGTGGTGAAGGGCAGGAGCTGGACAAGTTTATTCAGCAGCGTCTGGATGGCATCAGTGAAGAAGCTGAAAATGTTCGGGTCGTTCTGCCTGATCTGCTGGCCCATCAGCGGGAAAAGCTTCTGGATCGTCTGGAAGTGGCCAAAACAGAGCTGGATCCTGATCGTCTGGAACAGGAAATGGTGATGTTGGCTCAGAAGATGGATGTGGATGAAGAGCTGGATCGTTTGGTCGCACACATTGCTGAAGTCAAAAGAACTTTGGTCAAGAAAGGTGCTGTGGGCCGCAGGTTGGATTTTCTGATGCAAGAGCTGAATCGTGAAGCCAACACCTTGTCTTCAAAGTCGAATAATGCGGGTTTGACCCAGAGTGCAGTGAACCTTAAGGTTTTGATCGAACAGATGCGCGAACAAATTCAGAATATCGAATAATAAAATACTTTTTTATCGCGGCGGATTAGCTTTCATTCAAGGTTAATCCGCTAGTGTCGACCAGCTGCCGGTTTTGGCAGATCAACAGTCTCTTCCATTCCATTCGATGGCCGCTCTAAACCAAAGCGGTTTAACTCTATTCGGATGGAATTATGTGGTCGTTCTCTTCAAGGAGTGAGGAGTTAGTACATCAGCTTATAAGTGACAAGCTGAAAAACGGTACTGCCTGCCTTACAGCATCAGTCTTTATTGTTTCAACATTGCTCTCATCTCAGGCCTTCTCTGAGCAGGCGGCTGAAGAAGTTACTCAGCCAAGAGGTGGAATAGAAAAAAAAGAGCCTCAAAAAGAGTCTGAAGAGACATCTGATGAGAGCAGCGCTTCATCTTCAAAAGGTTTAGCCAGCTCAATAGTTGTTGGTAACAGTCAATGGTATTTGCTTTTAGGTGTCGCTGGCGCAGCCGCTGCTGCGGGAGGCGGTGGTGGAGGCGGAAGCAACTCTGATTCAAATAATAACAATGGAATCAGTTATTTATCTAACAACTTGCACGGTAACTCAAACCCCTCTTCGCTGTCTCCACAAAGTGCCCAAGACTTCGACACATCTGAATACCAAAGCCGCTCGGATCTTGATTTGATCAATGCCAAGGAAGCCTACGCCAATATATCCCGCCTTCCTGTGGGAGCCTGGCAAGCGGGGGAAAGCGTAACCATCGCTATCCTCGATACAGGTGTTGATACGGATCATATTAACCTGGATGAAAGCATTGACCTGCCGAACTGTGGCACCGAGACCTGTGACAACAACTATGGTGAAGAAGATTCAGGCGATCACGGTACCCACGTAGCAGGTATTGCCGCTGCAGACAAAGATAGTGCGGGAACCCATGGCGTTGCTTATAACGCAGGTATTCTTGCTGGCTGTGCCAATATATCCAGAGGTTGTGGTTCAGCATCTACCTCATCTTTGTTGAAGTGGTCAGCGGATCAGGGAGCCAGAGTTGCCAATATGAGTTATGCCTATACATATTCGTATTCTGGCAGCAGTCTCCAGCGCGTTGTGGTTAGGTCAGACTGGAGTACGAATGCAGTGCGTTCAGTCAGTTTTGGAGAACCTGGCAGTAGTCCTTATCAGGGAGTGCAAAGTGCGCTAGAGAGAGGCCTGGTCGGTGTTGTTGCAGCAGGTAATCATAATGTGGGTGGATTATATCCAACCAAAACAGCGCAACCAGGCGTTCTGGCTTCAGCTCCTCTGGATTACGTAGGCACTACCATCGCTGAAGACCTGAACCTGCAGTGGATTGCCGTAGTAAACGTAACCTCCAGTAAGCAGCTCAGTGGCAGCTCTCATGGTTGTGGCGATGCTGCATCATTCTGCTTGGCCGCACCGGGAACAAATATATATTCCACCTTACCTAATGATCGACACGGTTATAAGTCAGGAACATCCATGGCGGCTCCTCAGGTTAGTGGTGCTGTCGCTGTCGTGGCTGCAGCCTTCCCTACATTGCAGTTACCATCAGGCCATTCATCTGTATATCTCTGTGACAGTAGTGACGCCAGAGCTAACAATGCCCAGTGTCACAGCAAAGCTGTTGTGAATCGAATTTTTGTCACCGCGGAAGATCTGGGAGCAACCGGAACTGATTCAATTTATGGTCAGGGACTGTTGGATCTGGGAGCGGCAACAGAGATGATCGGTAATTCCGAGTTACTGTCGTCCAGTGGGCAGCAGGTAGATCTGAGTGATTCTGTACTGTCCGTACCGAGTGCTATGGGTGACTCATTGAGTGAGCAACTGGCGAATATTCAGTTTATAGCCACTGACTCCTACGACCAGGCTGGCTTTACCTATTCGGGTACGGCTCTGCTGAATGAAACCAGTGGTAATCAAGCAGACTACCTCGCCACTTCCAGACAACAGAGCCTTACGAGTGTTGAACTGACAGACAAGCTGACGTACTCATTCCGACAGGCTTCATCTCAGGGCAGTAACGCCTCGCTACCAACAGTTTTCCGTTTTTCGATCAACGATGATGAATCTGTGAATTTCAGTCGTGGATTGAATGCATCAAATCAGTTTGGGTTACTGTCTAATAACGATCTTGACATTGAATCACTGACGTCTACATCGGCTTTCGCTAATCCTTTCCAAAGCTTCAACAAAGCAGCTACTGGAATCAGTTACGCAATGAACCTGAATAACATTTGGCAAGTAAAGACCGGAGCTTTTCAGGCTGTAAAAGAAAACAGTGATGCTCGATCTAATAGTATGGCTGTTGAATTCACTGGTCAGCTAAGTGAACAATTTGAAATATCGGTGATGGCTGGTTATCTGAAAGAAAACAAATCTCTACTGGAAGCTGAAGGAACGGGTGTCTGGAACTTTGACCGGGGAAGCAGTACTCGCTTTTACGGTATTAACTTGAGCTATCAACTGCAGCAAGATACTTATTTGCTCGCTGGATACAGCCAGGGAATCACAGAAAATAAGGGATCATCGGGCAACACTTTTATTGAGCAGCAGAACACTCTGATGAGCGATTCACTGAGTTTGGGTCTGAAAACGGCACTGGACAGTGATACGAGCCTTGCTGCTTTTGTTACTCAGCCAATGGCTGTCAGTCAGGGAAGTATTAGTCTGAATTTACCTACAGGTTATGAGAACAATAGGCTCAAGTATGAACAGTTGAGTTTTGATCTGTCACCTGCAAGCAGACAAACAGACTTTGAACTCGTAGTTAAACGAGAGTTCAAACAGCAGAACGCTTTCGGCAAGATTAATGTATTGAAGATCAGTAATGCTGGTAATATCCAAGGAAAACAAGATGCAGCAGTCATTCTGAACATCGGGTTTCGCTTCTGATTATTGAGCGTGGCAGTCGGTATCGCTGCTCATACAGTTTTTATATGGTTTTTGCATAAGTAACCTAACATAAGACTTCATAAGTTATTTACCCGCTTACGGCGGGTAAATAACTGGCCAGACATTCATTAGGTGTGTTTGCACACTTAACTTGGATTGGTATCAGGTTACTATGTGTGTAAAGTAGCGCCCATTTTTCCAATGACGAATCCACACTCTTATGGCTAACAAAGGCAAGCTCTACATCATTGCAGCTCCATCCGGAGCGGGTAAAACCAGTCTGGTTAAGGCAATGGTGGCTTCAACTCCTCACGTTAAAGTGTCTGTTTCCCACACGACTCGCTCTATTCGTCCTGGTGAAGAAGACGGTGTGAATTACCACTTTGTTACCATGGATGCGTTTATCTCGGTGATGAATCAGGGGCGGTTTCTGGAGCATGCAGAGGTATTCGGTAATTACTACGGCACTTCAGAAGTCTGGGTTCGTGAGCAAATGGAACAAGGTGTCGATGTTATTCTCGAGATCGATTGGCAGGGAGCTCAGCAGGTTCGCCACCTGATGCCGGAAGCCGTTAGTATCTTTATTCTGCCACCTTCCAAAGAAGCTTTGCGTGAGCGCCTGATTGGTCGTGATACCGATGATATGACCGTTATTGATCGTCGTATGGGCGAAGCAGTCAGTGAAATGTCTCACTACGCCGAGTTCGATTACATCGTGATCAATGATGAATTTGATCTAGCACTGAGAGATTTACAGACTATTATCCGCAGTCGCCGTCTGTCTATTGGTTGGGTTCAGCACTACAGAAATGACATGATTCAGGGATTGTTGAACTGAGATTTCTTTTAGGCCGGAAACCATCAGGTTCCCGGCTTTATGTTATTAATCAGATAGCCACTGTCGCTTTTTTCAACCATTCCAGATCATCACCATCCAACTCTGAAGACAACTCTTTCAGAACCTTTTTGTGATAGCTATTTAGCCATTGAACCTCTTCAGCGTTCAGCATACTCATAACCAGTGGACGTGTATCAATGGGTGCCAGAGTTAAATCACGCAAGCGGTAGAACTCACCGAAATCAGACGTAATATCTTCTTCAACTAACATGATGTTTTCGATGCGAATGCCATGTTTACCGTTACGGTACATGCCCGGTTCGTTGGTAATAAGCATACCTGGTATCAAGGGCTCATCGGTCCAACGTGGGCTGACACTTTGTGGTCCTTCGTGGACATTAAGGAAGTAGCCTACGCCGTGTCCTGTGCCGTGGTTATAGTTTTGTGCTTCCTGCCAGGCCGGCTGACGTGCCAACATATCCAGTTGAAGACCTCGGGTACCTTTCAGGAAACGAGCACGTGCCATATTGATGTGACATTTCAGGACCAAGGTGTAGTCCTTCATTTCTTCTTCGGTCATCTCACCACAGGCGAAGGTGCGAGTGATGTCTGTCGTACCGTCAGGGTACTGACCACCGGAATCAACCAGTAACAGACCTTTTTGTTCAACGGTGAAGCTGGACTCCTCACTGGCACGGTAATGAATAATGGCTCCGTGAGCAGCATAACCGGCAATGGTCGGAAAGCTTGGGCCTTTAAATTCTGTAGACTTAGCTCTGAAGGCTTCAAGCTTTAAATCGAGGTTAACTTCAGTAACCTTTCCCGTAGGAATGCTTTCTTCCAGCCAACGCATGAAGCGTATGAGAGCGGCACCATCACGACGATGGCAGTCTGCCATACGGGTGATTTCAACAGGGTTCTTTACTGCTTTCAGGTGCCTGGTTGGGCAGGCTTTTTCAATGGTTGTAACACTGGCAGGAATAGCTTCAACCAGCCAGTTGTTGGTTGTTATAGGATCGATCAGCAGAGAGGTTTGATCCAGACTCTTCAAACGGTCAGCAATAGAATCATAAGACAGCAGTTCAACCGTTGAATCATTCAATGCTTTCAATGCCGGTTTTTCAATACGACTGCTGTCTACAAAGAGCTGAATCTTGTCAGTGGAGACCAGTGCGTAAGCCAGAAATACCGGATTGCACTCTATGTCTGCACCACGCAGGTTAAACAGCCAGGCAACATCGTCCAGTGCTGTGATTAGAGTATGTTCAGCGCCAGCTTCGGTCATTTTTTCACGAACTTCTGTCAGCTTCTCTTCACGGGTTTTACCTGCCGTTTCATCGGTGTGAAGGAAAACAGGTGCTGCAGGCATAGCTGGACGATCTGTCCAGGCACTGTTTAGGAGATCTTGATCAGATTTAAGTTGTAGTTTTTTAGCTGAAAGCTTGGTGGAAAGATCTCTTGTCTTGGCCAAAGACATAACCTTACCGTCAAAGCCAACGGTCTGACCTTCTTCCAGAGTGTCCAAAAGCCACTGACTGATAGAAGGAACACCGGATTCGCCATCTCTCATGAGATCAATACCAGTGCCATTCAACTCCTGTTCAGCCTGCAGAAAATAACGGCCATCAGTCCAGAGAGCTGCCTGGCTTTGCAGTACCACAACAGTTCCAGCAGAACCGCTAAAACCTGACAGCCAACCACGGCCGGACCAGTGTTCAGCAGTGTATTCGCTTTCATGGGGGTCCGAGCTTGGGATAATCCAGGCATGGATACCCTGGCTTTTCATGGCGGACTGAAGAGCAGAGAGCTTTTCTGTGGTGGTCATCATAAAGTGGTGATTCCAGAATACTTTGTTGAACGATTCAATCAACTATAACCCTGATAGAGATCAATTCAAAAATGAGGTAAAAAATATCAGGGAGCAGTCGACTGAGAGTGACGTTGAAACTTACCCCAACAGGCAATAAGGGTTTAAGTCAGTTTCATGAAATAGTCATAATTCTGAAAACTAAGTGATACATCCCGGCAATAAACTGCCTGATAACAAATGATATCAGTCCGGGATGATTCAATGCGTATCAAAAAACTTTCACTGGCCGTTTCTCTTATTACTGCCGCAATGCTTACTGGTTGTGGAGGCGATAGTTCATCAGATTCGTCATCTACCTCTTCTCCTCAGCCTCAACAACAAGTGAAGACCGGGCAATTTATTGATTCCGCCGTTGAAGGCTTAACCTACAAAACAGCAACTCAGTCAGGTACGACGGATTCACAAGGGCGTTTTTCCTATCTGGACGGTGAGAAAGTGACTTTCTCCATTGGGGCGCTAGAACTGCCTGAAGTAACAACAGACCAGACGATTACTCCAATGGATGTTATGAAAACATCCAGCCTTCATGACAGTAGAGTTCAGAATCTGGCTCGACTATTACAGACTCTGGATGAAGACGAGAATCCGGAAAACGGTATTACCATTAAGTCCGACCTGTTAACGGATGGTGCTGCTTTTGATTGTGGGCAATGAAGTATCTGGCTCGACTGTGGTCTATCAGATTAATTAGTTTGAATCAGGGGGTGATTCATCTCACCCCTTTTCTAACAGTTTTTTTAAACGACCTTGGCAAACTCATCAAAATTCTTCTTGGTAATATCAGGCACAGTCACCCCCTCAGCAGGCTTACCGGCCACAATAATCATATAAGGCTTGTCATGTACCGGGCGATCAAGAATATCGTTCAGAAACTTCATGGGGCTGGGTGTATGAGTAAGAGTGGCCAACCCACAGTTATGCAGCGCGGTAATCAGCATGCCCGTGGAAATGCCCACTGACTCAGGTACATAGTAATGTTTCTTTTTTTCTCCCTCTGGAGTGACCGTGTGCTTGCTAGCAAATACCACGATTAGCCAGGGCGCTGTTTCAAGAAAAGGTTTATGTTCATCTGTCCCGAGGGGCGCCAATGCATCCAGCCATTCTTCTGAAGCTCGGCGTTGATAGAACTCTCTCTCTTCGGCTTCAGCACCTTCTCTGATCTGTTTTTTAACCGCCGGGTTCTTTACCGCAACAAAGTGCCATGGTTGCATATTCGCTCCACTGGGAGCACTGCCCGCAGCCAATATACAGTTTTTGATAACGTCTTCTGAAACAGCTTCACTGCTGAAATCACGCACTGTTCTTCTGCGCTTGATGTGAGAAAGAAATTCTTGGGATTGGAAAAGCATTTCTTCACTGGAGAAGTCAGGGTAGTTAGCCAGAGGGATATGATCGTATGGAGTCATTACTGCAGTCTTTGCCATTATTATCGTTTGCTCATAATACGAGGGTTCGTAACATGAGCAAACAGAAAATAAAGCGGCCAGAGAGACTGAGTCACCGGCTGGCAGGATTTACTATCAAGGCATCCAACGCGCTTCCAACTCTCTAAAGAACCCCTGAGCTTTACGGAAGGTGATCCAGTGGTTGATGTAGTTGATCCAGATCTGATCATCCTGAGGCAGCAAAATAGCCAATGGTTTAGCCTTGCGTGGAGGTACTGAAAGAACGGCTAGTTGTGGGTATTTTTCGATCAGTTTCGAGGCTTCAAGGTTAGACGTCAGAGCCACAGTGGCACGTCGAGACAACAATTCCTGAAAATCTCGTGCTGGCGCTTCTACTGCTTTCAGAGTGGCCTTTGGAAGATAATCTCTGGCTTCCTGTTCAAAAACAGTGCCCAGTGTAACGGCTACTTTGACATCAGCTTGGTTGATGTCATCCCAACGTTTGAACTTCTCAAGATCTTTTTTCAGAACCAGAGGCACTGTTCCAACAGAAAAGTAAGACTGTGAATAGCCTGCTACCTTGGCTCTACCCATATTAATAGAGGCGCTGGTGGACATATCGTATTTATTAGCAACGACACCGTTGACCAGAGTCTTCCAGTCAGCAGGAACCAATTTCAGCTCCACGCCCATATCTGCAGCCAGCGCTTTTGCCAGATCAATATCAAAACCCTGATATTGATTGGTGGCAGGATTGCGAGTGGTCATTGGATCCCAATCACCGGTAGTTCCAACGCGAAGTACGCCATCTTCCAGAATGCTATGCAGTCTGGATGTGTCTGCGTACGACGATGAAACTGTGAGCAGGCTCAGTAATGAACCAATAACAATGCGAGAGAAATTTTTTATCATTTTATTTATTTATGTGGGTGAGGTTAAATTAACATACCAGAATTTTTGCTTACAACCACAAGGAGGTATGATGTGAGCACACCAAAGAAAAATGATGTTTCAATGCCCTCCTCTTTAGCTCGTCTTATTCTTCTTGCTGGATCAGTATCGTTTATTTCCGGTTGCTCCTCAGATTATCAATGGGGCTGGTATGTAGTCTCGCCTTTAACTGAATCGGGTCTGATCAACTTGAAGTTTCTGGCAATGGGTGCAGTTCATACCTTGGGTATCAGCTTACTGGCATTCTCTATTGCCATGGTGGCGGGCTTATTGATTGCTCTGCCCGGACTGTCCAGCTATAAGCCATTGCGTATCTTTAACAGAACCTATGTAGAGGTGTTCCGCTCTATTCCGGTTCTGGTCATGATTCTCTGGATCTATTATGGGTTGCCACTGGTTGCTGGCATTGAATTTTCAGCCTTTGCAGCAGCGGTCGTTGCTCTGGCGATATGTGAAAGCGCTTTCCATGCGGAAATATTTAGAGGGGGCGTTAATGCGGTTCATCGAGGCCAGTTTGAAGCGGCTGAAGCTTTGGGGTTGAGTTACTTCGATAGAATGCGCTTTGTCATTTTGCCTCAGGCCATTCGTCAAATGATGCCCCCGCTGGCTAACCAGTTTGTTTATATGTTGAAGATGTCATCTCTGGCATCGGTAGTTGGTGTTCAGGAGTTGACCAGAAGAGCCAATGAACTTCAAATCAGTGAATATCGTGCAATGGAGATTTACTCTGTACTGGTTCTGGAGTATCTGGTGCTGGTGCTGGTGTTCTCATGGTTGGCAAGAAGGCTGGAAAAAACAGCTCGTTAAATTCAAAGAATAAAAGCCAGAGTGAGAGGTAAGAAAATAAGGCTCCCAAGGTTGCCCATTAACACGATGGATGCAACCTGATGAGGTTCCTGGTTATATCGCTCGGCAATCATATAATTAAGAACAGCAGGAGGCAGAGCTCCAAATACAATCAGATAAGCAAATTGTGTTGTATCTAAAGATAAAAACTGCTGACAAATCAGAGCAATTAAAATACCACTGGCAGGGCATAACACGGCACTGATTGAGCCAATACGCCAGTTACCGAAATCGACACTGGTCATACGTACACCCAGAGCAAACAACATGAGCGGGATAGAAATTTGGCCCAACATTTCTATAAACGTATGAATGGCTGCAGGTATTGGCAGGTTAAACCCACTCCAAAGTAATCCAAGAGCCGTCGCTACTATCATAGGCATTCTGAGTAAATTCAAAAGTCGGGTTTTGTGATCAAGAATATAAATACCAACAGTGAAGTGAAGTACATTCTCAACCAGAAATAATACAATTGCCGCTTGAAGAGCATTCTCACCAAAAGCCAGCACCATTAAGGGAATGCCCAGATTTCCGCTGTTAGTGAACATCATGGGTGGAATAAAAGTTTTTGGGTGAACGCCCAGTAATTTGCACAGCGGCAACAGTAAAAGCCCTGAACCAAGCACAATAACAGCAGCTCCAATAGCCAGAGACTGATATCTGACCAGGTCGAAGGATTCGGCAGATAAGGCAGCGAAGATTAATGCGGGCAAAAAAACATCAATATTAATCTGGTTTGCCACATCCATGTCAGGAGTGCGGTGGCGGGCGTAAAAGTACCCAGTAGCAACTATCGCGATTAAAGGAAAAACAGTCAGGAATATTCTTTCAAGCAACAGGCTTTGCGAATCCATTTGCTAACACTCTGGTACTTAAGATTGATTTTTGCATTGTATTCGATATCTTGAAAGAGAAGTTAATACACAAGGAATGTGTTGATGAACAGAATCATTATATTGGCTTTTCTACTTGCACCTATTGTTGCTCAGGCTGAACAAGTCGGTTCATTTTATGTTGGTATGACAGGAGGTGCCGGGAAGTTTAATGGCAAGCCTAACTACGACACTCTGACTTTAGAGATAGGTGACAGCGGGCAAGTTGCAGGCGGATATGTGGGCTACAGTGCAACCAATGGCCAGTTAAAATTCTCTTTTGAACTTGAGTATCTAAAATACAGAGGTGAGCTGGAAACCAAAATTACTGACTTGGACATAGGGATTGGAGCTAAAAACGATTATTCCTATTCTGGCAGTATGCTGATGGGCATTATGGCCGCTCCGGATATCGAGCTTTACGGTCGTATTGGTTATGGCAATCTTAAAGTTAAAACGACATCCGGTAGTCTTGCTGATCCTGTTGAAAGAGATGAGACTCTTGGAAGTACCCACGGAGGAATGGGTGTTCGTTTCACCAACCACACCAATCTTGGATTCAGGGTTGAGTACCGCCATATGTTCAACGATGATTACAAAATGTCCGATGGTTACGAATTTGAATCCGATGGCGACATGGTACTTGCTGGTTTTGATTACTCTTTCTGAGCTTTTGAAAAAACAAAGGAGATTCTATGCGACAATGATTTATATCTATAATCAATTTCTCTCTCATACATGTGTTTTTAAGCTTATTTATTAGGTAGGCTGAAATTGCAAACCATGAAAGGATACATTAATGGAAAAGCAAGAGTTCTATCTTGAACAGGAAACCCTCGATCAATTACGGACATTTTGTTAGGTCAATAGCAATATCCCCGTGTCAGCCATTTGTCGCTTGGCAGTCGAAGAATTTCTTGAAAAGTATAAATGGTCGAGTAAAGATCGCGAGGATTTTTATAGGTTACTCCATACCGCTATACAGTCCGGCAAATTAGAAGTACCCGATGGCGAGTACAACCCACCCGCCAAGTACGCCAACCTTGTAAAGTAGGAATGATTCGGTTGTTAAAAACTTGTAATGTATTGCTGGGGCATGACTGTCGCTGGAAAATTGTTAATCCGCAAAAAAACAAATTTTGGTATATACCCAAAGGATTTGAATATGTGGGTAGGCGGCAAACGAATGAATCCCAGGAGCCTACGAGTAATAGGTGACTGGGATGAGTGCGAGCAGCCAACGCCGCCACATCTTCAAAGGCGACGGGTATAGTCATGTTTGATTAAAAGTTCAAAAGTCGATCTTCGCGTTATCTATGGTATTTTTTAATTAAAGTAGCGATTGTGTAAGCGAGTACAGCAGCAGATAAAACAGTAGGTACAACCAAGGTTGCTGTATCCCAAGTAGTTTCTATCCATGTCCGTAAATCCGGCCCGTTATTGGCAGTGAACTTTATTTCCAGATCTTTAGAAAAATAGTTATTTTCATATCGGGAGGGGCTGAATATTCCCCATCCTGCATACCAAGCACAGTCCATGGCCTCTGGTTCATCCTCGCAAGCCTGATAGTAGAGCGACGACGCCCCCTTTTGATACACGGATAACTTGAGTACATAGGGCTTATTGGGCTCTAAATGTCGGTCATAGATTAAATTTGATTCTGAAAATAAAAAAGCCAGTGGATAAAACGGGAACCAGGGAATACGGGAGGAATACAGGTTTTCTTCGGATTCTTTATCGTCAAGCTCGAATGTCCAGAGACTCGAGCCACAGGCATTTGACGGGTCAGAACTTATATCTGAAGGAGATTCCTGATCAACGGTTCTATAGATAGTTGATTGTGGGAAAAAGCTAAAGAGAAGGTTAAAAGGAAAGCTAAAGGGGGAGTCTTCATAGAGTTGAATACGGACAATTGTTTCATTAAATGCAGTCTTTAAAAACTCAGGGCTACAGCCTTGAACCTGCACTGAAGCAGGGTATTGAGATGCCTGCATGTTATAGCTCTCGTTATCTTCAGAATCCTCAGGCAAGGTGAAAAAGTTAGCAGACCTAGACTGAATTCTACCCTTGGGGGTGAGCACAAAACCTATGGTATAGCCGGCTCCCTGCTTGCACGGCAGAGAGCCTGAAGAATAACCGTCTCCTACCAGCCTCTTGATATCGTAATCATACTTCTGATTTTCAAAGTAGAGTTCCGGGGTTAGGTCGGTTGTCGTAAAAAGAGTTCCAGGTGAAACTGTTATGAGTAAGGCTTCTTCTTCACCAGGCAAGAGTTCATGATTATTTTGTAGCAGCCCACTATCACTAAAAGTGTCAGGATTCGAGTTTTGCTTATCACCGGAATTAAACCTTATATGGACTTCAAGTACTTCAGTACTGCAGGAAATAGAATTGCTTCTGGCATAATCGACGTAGCAGTTTTTAGAGCCACGACAACGTATCTTACTATTTGTCCACCCACAGTCTTCCCACTCCCAGTTCAAAACTGTGTGGAAGTTTGTCAGCAAACTTACTTCAGCAGGGTAGTCAGGGCCAGTAGGCTGGTATCGCAGGGTATACCTGGAAGTGGCTTGTTTACACGTTAAGTACTCACGTTTAAAGTTTCTGGTGTGCTCGGACGGAATAATAGCGCCTTCACAGGCAGTACTGACCCGGTCTGCCGGAAGGCTTTTCTCCCAGCAGCGATTAAGAGAATAGGCAGCCAGTGAAACAACCCATAAAGAGAGGCAACTCAGTTTGAGTAGGCTACAGATAAAGCTCATACTTGTTTTTTTATTAGGCTGAATCAAACGCTTTATACCCTAAAATGAATGCCATGTGCGAACAGATTTTACGAGCCAGTAGACAGCGCCGCACTGAGATTAGTTCCGCTAATACGATGAGAGCGTAAAAAATGACATGGTTCAAAAATAACGGGTTTTAGCGAACACCAGATACACGCTCCCCTGCCAGAAACAGACATAGAAATGGTTAAATCATTGAGCTAGCTCAGGCAGCTTTTTTGAAACGCTAGAATCCCAATATCTCTAGCTAATTTGGATGAGGTGTTTCGGTCAGAACCACTGCAGTATTTGTGGTTCCGTTGCAAACTGACATCGATTTATAAACCTGCTACCTTATATTCAGTCATGGAGGTTTAGTTGAGCCTTTTACCATGAACTTTTCCAGTCGCCACTTTCCCACAGATCTCATGCTTCAAACCATCCGCTGGTACCTGCGTTATAGCTTGAGTTACCGCTGGGTTCAGGAATACGCTCCACAACTGGAAGCGGAACCCTGTAAACGTCGAAAGTCTTGTGGTACCTCCTGGCGTATGGATGAAACGTACATCAAAATCAAAGGTGAGTGGGTCTACCTCTACAGGGCAGTCGATACAGGAGCGGATACAGTGGACTTCCTGCTGACCAAAAAGCGTCACAAGAGGGCGGCCCTGCGGTTCTTTAGGAAGGCTATTCGCCTCAACGGCATGCCCGAGAAGGTGACCATCGACAAGAGCAGGTCCAATACGGCGGCCCTGGAACAACTCAACAAAGAACAGAAGAAAGCCGGTCAGCCAAAGATCGAAATCCGCCAGATCAAATACCTGAATAACCTGATAGAGCAGGACCACCGAGGGATCAAAAGAAGGACAAAGCCCATGCTGGGATTCCAAAGTTTCACAACCGCCCGGAGAGCTCTGAAAGGTGTGGAGCTATGTCACAGTATTCGTAAAGGCCAGTACGACAAAACTCAATCAGCTAATGGCTGGGATTACTTTTATTCTCTCGCAGTCTAATTGTGTCTGGAGGATAGGTCTCAGTGCTCTATCGAAAACTTTGCAACAGAACAGTCAATTGGGCTCGTACAGTCATTCAGTCTCGTAAAGTCATGTATCTCTGATACACCTGAGGCTGATATGCGTGAGGGCTTATCCACATCGGACAATTCAGCAGATGAGTTTAGCGAAGGAGTCATCACTCGTGCCGAAGTTATTCTGACGGCAATACAGATTAAGGACAAGTCAGCTTCACGCGAAGAAATCCTGCAGGAAAAGCTAGACTCTCTGCAAAAAATCGATCCAAAAAAGTGCTCTAGCCTAGAAAAAATTCAACGATTGGAACATCTCTTGATTAGCTTTAAATGTAATCCAGCTGACAGCTGCCTTTACGAACAGGCTGCCTCTTCCTGTGAACAGCAAGTGGAAGAGTGGCTTCAAGAAACAGCAAAAGCGTCACCGAGCATGAAAAAAATGCTGGAATCAACAGAACTTCCAAAAAGTGAAAAACTAGTTCACATTCGTCAACTTGGCGTCGGAAAAACAAGTGTAGGAAGTACAATTGTCGATAAGGTCATTCAATCCATAACAGAAGAGTTTGTGGAAAACGGAATAAAAACGTCTTCATCTGTTAAAGATTTGGAACAAGAGCCTTGGACTACGCCCAGAAGACAAACGAAACAGGATACAGATGATCGTCCCGGAGAAACGACCGTCTGATAATAACGGCCTATATCGCCAGATTCTCCAAAAGAACCTGCTGAGTATTACGCTCTTTATTCTTACGAAGATGCTTCTTTAGCTCTTTTACTTTCCCGGGATTTTCAGCAATAAACCACTCGGCTTCATACTCTTCCAGCTCAGGTCGTTTTTCTGCACCATGGTAACCGGCGTCAGCACAGACAAACCTCTCTTCTCCATGAAGCAATTCACTGGCTTGATTCAGGTTGTGCTCATTGGCTGCCGTTGTCGTAAATGTATGAGTCAACCCCGTTCTCGCATCGACATCAATGTGTGCTTTCATTCCAAAATGCCACTGATTCCCTTTCTTGGTTTGGTGCATTTCTGGATCACGTTGGTTCGCTTTGTTTTTGGTTGATACGGGTGCTTCTATAATCGTGTCATCGGTACACTATGATCGTTATGACTATATGGATGAGAAGCGTGAAGCGATGCAGGTTTGGGATGAAGCATTGAGAAATATTATTACTCCACATGAAGTATCTTAGCGATTCTAGCTAAGAATTCTGTAATAAAGAGAAGTAAATAAACACACTTTTACGCGCTACTTTATGGCATTTCACTACACTTTTATGCGCATAAAACTGTGCTTTTAGCTCATGTTCTTGCGCATAAAAGTATAAGACAAATTACCGAAAGCCTTTTTGCATCAATGCGGAAATATGTTCGCCAATCTCGACAAATTCAACATGTTTGCTTTTTAACGCTTCAATTATGGGCAGTGTTTCTACAACGGCTTGCTCGATATCAGCGATAACTTCTTTGATGGTCGTTCCATTCAAGTGGCAGTGTGAGCGGGCAAAGCGTTCAAGCATTTTTAACTTTTGCCAACGTTTTGATCCCCCCAGTGTTAATGCCATTGAGTCACTCGGAATGTAAGCCGTGGTGCAAACTACATCAAAGGTGGGAGCCATAGTTCTGCGGATATTTAGAGTCTTTCCTGGGCGGTGATCAAGCAAGTGTTCATACAGCACACCCATATTTTTCAGATGGGCGTCTCCGTTTTCTATCAAGGTATTAATAAGTGTCAGCTTGAACAGGTCAGCCAATGCCTGGGACTGCTCTTCTGGAGAAAGAAATTGTTTGATGGTTTTGACACAGGACTCAACACTCCCATCGTATTTCTCTCGGGTTGATTTTGCCTGAAGCACACAAAAGTCTTCAAATCCAAGAGAGTTGCCAGTATCAGTGATGTCGAACCGCTTGGTTATTAGTAGACGGCCATTATCACTTAGATAGAAAGGCGCTACCTTTAATCCAGCTTTCTGGCATAGCGTTAAACAGACAAACTCGTTACATGCCAGTTGAGGAAACTCTTCACCCCAGCTTTTGACGATGTAGGAATTCAGGGGGAGTGTGATTCGATCAACATGCTCACTTGCATCCAATAAGACTTTGGGTTGCACTCCGGCCACTGCAGACTTTAATGCGAAGCGACTGAGTAGCTGGTCAAAGAGTTGAGCATCGTCACTGTTAAGTAACGACTCAAGGCTTGGAACAGATTCTTCTGTGGTCGGTAAAGCGTGCCCTGCCAATGTATAGCCAAGTCGGCCAATATGGTTTTGGCCAAGAATAGCTAAGATGGAAAGATCGTCGCTACCATATCGTTTTGCTGTATAGCGTTCTATAGTCGCCCGAAGATGACCTTCCGGTAAGTTCATTTGAAAGGCCGGATGAAGATCTTCATAACGGTAAGTTTCTACTCGAAGCGGCATAGTCAGGGACAGTGCTTCTTCGGCATCAGGCAAATAAGTGAAGGCATGGTTTTTTCTGTTTTTTGATAATCTACCCGATAAAAGGCCAGCAGTATAAACGTCGATATCAGCCATGATTCTGTTCCTTCAAATCATCCAAAGTAGGAATGCCGGCTTTGTTTACTGCGAGTGTAAGCTCGAGTATTTCAAGCACTCGTTGGACTTTACGGATACCAATATCGGAATAATCATCACGTTCAAGCGCCCCAATAGTTGTCCTGTCCAGCCCAGAAAAAACGGCCAGTTCCATTTGGCTCCATCGTTTTTGTTTGCGATGAAACCGGATAAGTTCACCTAATTCATCAAGCATTATGATCAATCTTTAATAGAATAATGATGTATATAAACATCAATATAGACTAATTATACTGTAAATGATGTATATAACCATCATTTGTAGTATTTCAGATAAGTTGAATATGCATATTCAACACTGACTATTTTGCTAGCATCGGTCATTTAGAGTACAGACACCAACATTCTCAAACGCAGGAAGTTATGAACAAGTTTCCAAACATAAGTTGATTTTTACTTGGTTGATGTTCGGAGGACTCGAAAAATTATTGTCGTATAAAGTGCAGGAGCTGCTATCGAATTCTCGTATCTCAAAGGACTGTATCAGCTCATCGTTCTAGAGTGATAAAATAATGAATTTGTTCTATGTAACTCAAGTATGGAATTTAATTAATGTCTAATGGGTCTGAAAGAGAAATAGTTCTTATCCGTGGAATACCAGGCAGTGGAAAAACGACTATTGCTAAAAAGACTTATCCTCAACATGTTCTCTGTGAAGCTGATCAGTTTTTTTACGATGATAATGGCAATTATCATTATGACGTAGCGAAAATAAGGGACGCTCACTCGTGGTGCCAAACTGCAGTAAAAGAAGCGATGAATAAAAATAATAATGTGGTTGTCAGCAATACATTTATAAGGCTCTGGGAAATGAAGCCTTATGCTGTGATGGCTAAGTCTCATGGTTATAAAATAAATATCATTGAAGCGACTGGCACCTTCAAAAACATCCATGGAGTCAGTGACGAGAAGGTGGCAATGATGCGTAAGCGTTATGAACCAGAAACCAAGGCCAATCTTACGGAAGGGTTTACTCATATTGATCTTTTGTTATAGCTAATATTTTTTCGACTCCAAGCCCCTTGAATATCAAGGCATTGAACTTACGGCCCTATAAATAACCACTACTCATCTATCTCCACAGCATCGCAGAAAAGCTCTGAATGTATCTCATTGTTAACCTAAAGTTTCGGAATCTTAATATTAGGATTCAATTGGATAAGATTTCCAGACTAACCCTCAAACTCACATCTGACCCACTACCGGCCAATGCATTAATCTGTGTTGGCCTTTTTGCAGTTGAGCCTTTGCTGACGGAGGTTAAGAAAATATAAGTAATTAGAAGGCATAGGTCAGATAATGAGTACTCAATGAAAAAGTACAGCGCAACAATAACGGGGACCAAAATTGAAAAACGAACAGATACAAAAAAGCCCCAACAATGTTGAGGCTTCTTAGTGCTTGCAACTCATTGAGCTACAAGGCTTTGTATGGTGCCGGCACCAAGAGTCGAACTCGGGACCCACTGATTACAAGTCCGCATTTTATAACTCTGATAAACTCTGGTTTTTTCCAGAATCCCTTGCCACACCTAGCGTTTATCAAGACTTGTACTAAATTTAGCTTCAGCACCGTACAGCGAAATTCAGCACAATCCCGATAGAAGTCGGGGGCAAAACTGGGGGCAAAACTGGGGGCAAAACTGGGGGCAAAATGACCAGACTTTCCGACCTATCCGTACGTAATATTAAACGCCGTGCTTCCGAGTCAATAGGAGGTCGTGGCGACGGCGCTCTTTTTTTCGAAAAGAGAGCTTCTTTAATTATTGAAGCTTACTACCGGTACACACATAACGGAAAAGACAACCTGGTAAAAATTGGCCAGTATAAAAAAGGACATAGCGACAGTGGTTACACATTAGCAGAGTGCAGGCAAAAAGCAGCTCTGCTTGCAACAGAAAGAAGAGAGTGTGGCGGTGATTTAAAACAATTTTTGACTGAGAAGGATCAGGAAAAACAACATCAGAAAAAGGAGCAACTTGCCGTTGAGTCTCTTGAAGCCAAGAGAGGAACTTTCACCAGCAATTCCCGCTGAATACCTGATACCCTGCCATACCAAGCTCTCCAGAACACAAGATACTGGGTGAAGTCGTAAACTTTCAGCTATGTTTTGCTGAACCCGATCTGAATGAATCTTCCAGGTTAA
>SIHQ01000080.1 GCA_004762125.1 Oceanospirillales bacterium
ATATTTCTTTATCCATCTCCAGCAGTTTTATCTGAGCTTTCAGCTCTTTAATCTCTTGCTGTTCGGGACTTAAAGATTGTTTTCCATTACCAGGAAACGCAGCATCTTGCTGATCACGCCAAGATTTCATCCAGCGATTGAGGCTTCCGATAGGCACTTCCAGCGTGCGGGCAACATCGGTCACAGACTGATTTTCTTCTACAACTAATTTAACTGCTAATTTAACTGCTTTCAGTTTGAGTTCTTTGTTGTAGGTTTTACGTTTCTTTCTCATGGGTGACCTCATGGTTATGCACTGTATTGTGCTTAACCAAGTGTCCGTAGTCATTAAACCACTTCAATTGTGGCTGGACGCAATCTTATCCTGTTGTTATGTTGCGGTATTGGAAAATTCAATTAATGTCAGGCCATGGATCATTACTATCTTGATCATCATTCTCGTCAATTCCATGGTAAAATGCATGAGCTTTACATTCTTTAGGTTCGACTATATGACACTCACCTATTGCACCTGATCTAAGCCAAAAGCCGAGAACGTTAACACCATTACTACTTAAAGTATTTACAACGCTTTCAACATTATTATAGATATTATCAACGAACAAAACTGTGTCATATTCAATCTTACTTGATTGGTAAAAGTCTAATAAAGGCTCACCTTTTGGGTTATGATTAGTGTATATGATATTTTCACTATAGTCTGAACCATGTGAATTTAGAGATTCAATCTGAGATAATGTAAGATCAATAATATTGTTCTGGTTGCATAAGTGAACACCAAACCGCCTTAAATTTGCCCGATTTGTTATGTTTCTCATGGTTAAAGAAATTACATCTGTGATTGTTGTTAAATGATTTACCCAGCTTGCTAGTTGAACTGGAATACACGTTTCCCTGTATTTTAATGGGGCTTGCTGGCTACAGGGAGGTTCCAAGAATTGTTGAGGCTCATATATGCTGGCTCCACTACTCACTTTAGCAAGTTGCATCGCTTGCCAAAATTCAGATCCTAGTTGTAAAAATACAGAATTATATTTTTGTTGATGGGGTGTTGAGATTCGCTGTTCTGTACGGAAAAGAACATCATCAATATCGAATACAACAAGTACTTTCTCAGAAGAACTTAATTCAATCGCTTTAATAACAAAATCTGCGATTGAAGTTATTGTAATTATCTCGCTACACGATTTGGGACATGGTTTTGACTTTGGAGGAGGATCCATCGCAAGACAATTGAGCCATATCAGTGATAGTAACCAGCAAACGCGCATACCCATAACCATACAAATATTATTGGAAAGTGAAGTATAGCGGTTGTATGTTTAGCGTGAGCGCTCAGCCAACCTCACATTCACAACCCTGCCCTTAACCTGAATACTGAAGCCTCCCTGACTCCGGAAGCTACTATGACTCGTGAACAAAAAACGCCTGTTCTGGCACCAACACATAACCGATTGGCAAAACAGCAGACTGAACCAGGCTGTATTCGTCATTAGATATCATCCTGATTTATCAATAGTTGTCGCGCTATTTTTTCAGCTTCTATTTGCGCATCTTCCTGAGAGAATCCCGACCTCAAAAGATACGGTTTTATACGTTCTGCTACCTGCAAGACCACTTGATGAAAAAGTTGCGGGCCAAGATAGGCCAGACGAAATGCCTGGAGCAAGTAGGCTTCATGTTGTAGTAAGTAGTTTTCTATCGATGCTTTACAGATAATTGCCTTGTTATTCAAACTGAAAGAGGCCAGTAAGATGAGTAATAGCGCTCTTTTTTTCATAAGTTTCACTGGTTTTTCTCAGAATCTGGATTGCCCCCTGGATCGATAAACAGGGCAACGGGCACAGTGGCGGTGTGGTGATGTCTGACATTTATCCACGATAATGGATGATCGTTAAACCAGGCATATAAAACAACCATTTTTTCGATCACTTGGGTTTATTAATTAAAACATTGGCTTCTTTCTGAGCCGTTTCGTGGCGAATATAAGCTCCAAACCAACCATATTTATCTGCAAGGAAACAGCCAAAACGGTATAAACCTAAAGGCTTCAATGACTTTTCATTTGCAGTAAAAACCCCTCCTCCTGAATATCCAGGTGTGGCGCCAAGCCTACCGAGACAAAAATGTCTTTTTGGGGTTGTCAGCATCACCAGACATGAGTCTTTCATAGGCTGTAAAGGTTCTGCTTTGGTTAGGCTCCTGCTTTTTGTACAGAACCCTATTGCCAGGTTGTTGTGCTTATACCTTATGTCCCAACGCTTTTGTCGGTCCTTAACGGATACTTCTTCGAAGGTTTTTTCTGGAGAAAAGCAAGATGATGTCGTTTTCAGAACAGCAATATCCTCCTCCTCATTTTCGCCGACTTTATAGGCCACACAATGTTTTTCATTGTTATAAACAAGCATGCAATCGCTGCCCTTGGTGACGTGCGCACAGGTAACAATGTGCCCATGCCGGTCGAATACTACGCCTGAACCATTGAAAATAGGCTTGCCTGGTTCAGAATTCATAGTGCTGATTCCTACGGCTAAATCCTTATGCAGATGTTTTATATTTGGTGTTTCAAGCGATTCAGCACGGGTACGTTGCTTCAAATAGAGATAACCACAGGCGACTCCAGTGATCATCATTGTTATTCCTGGGAATGACCTCAGTCTTGATTTAATTCCCAAAGGTTTAACAACATCTTTTGCGCCAGAACAGACTGAAGATGTAGCAAAGCTCTTGCTCAGGCCATGCGATTCCATTAACTCATACTCCTTTTTATTTCTTCTTAACTATGTGAGTAGCTCTGTTCACAGAAGTTCCTCTCTATGCCTGAACTGCTTTCTCCTCTGTCCGAGTTACTGACAATGTCAGCATGAATTTTAAAGTTGAAGTAAATGAATCTCCCCCCTCTTAGGGACTTAGCCAAAGCACCTTACTCATCAAATCACTCAAAGAAACATCATGAATTATTGTAATATTTCAGCACTACATCATTGGTGCCCTCACCTTCATCAAATACCTCTCCGGCACTATTACACAACATTACTGTTGCCCTGCGTACTAGCATTCCTGCTATGCAGCCTACCTATGGATGATTGGGCTGCAGACTTCAGAGTCACCGGCTCCACTGAATTTTCTGAAATCTATGGTCGTTTGGTGGGCTGGATGAAGGGCGATCTGGTCGAAACAGCCAAAATGAATGATCACGAACCTTATGCCTGGCTACGTCATGTATTGATGGTGCTGCCATCTATGCAAAAAGAGGCTGATATGACAGAGCTGTTGCCAATGAACCTCGAACCACAGTCGTTAACTTACCCTGTGTGAAAGGCATGGGCTAGGTAGTGTTGGCTGAGCGCTCACTTACAAGCGAGCCTGTTAAAACAAAAGATTAAATTCAAAGATATTCGTAAAGATATCAGGTTTTTTACCATTCCGTAATCGCCGCTGGCTTATAGCAATCCACCAAAGATGCCGCTAGAATCGCGTTTTAAAATTACAGGTTGTAAAACGTAGTGACTCAGATGAGCAGAAAGATTGAATTATTAGCGCCAGGCGGCGATGTTGAAGCCATTAAAGCCGCTATCGTTGCCGGTGCCAATGCCGTTTATTGCGGCCTGGATACATTCAATGCTCGTAACAGAGCAGCCAATCTTTCCTTTGATGATTTAACTGCTATTTTACGCTTGGCGCATAAGTATGACTGTGAGGTGTTCTTAACCCTCAATGTGGTTATTCTTGAGCAAGAATTACCGACCATGATCAAGCTATTGAATAAGCTGGTTAATAGCGGCATCGATGGCATTATCGTGCAAGATCTCGGCGTATTTAATCTGATCAAAAAGTATTTCCCAACATTAGATATTCACGCTTCAACGCAATTAACCACACATAATGAAGGGCAACTTCATTTTTTAAATAAAATTGGTGCCTCACGGGTTAATTTGTCTCGAGAACTCAATATTGGTGAAATTAAATCTCTAACTACGCTGTCGCATGAACTTGGTGTTCTGACCGAAGTTTTTGTTCATGGCGCGCTTTGCATTGCGTTTTCTGGTCAGTGCTATTCCAGCTCGGTGAGCGTTGGTAACTCTGGCAACCGTGGCCGCTGTAGCCAAGCCTGCCGTGATGAGTATGAAGTCACCGCAACCGGTAATAAATACCCGCTCAACCTAAAAGATAACTCAGCCTATTTTGACTTACCGGAATTGGTTGCCGCCGGTGTTGATTCACTTAAGGTCGAAGGTCGTATTAAAGGTGCGCATTACGTTTACACCGTAGTCGACACTTGGCGCAAACAGATTGATCAGTTTGTCGCAACAGGCAAACTGCTGCCCGACGACTCCAACCTGCACAAGGTGTTTAACCGCGACTTCACCAACTCGTTTTTACAAGGCAACTTGACCAAAGATATGTTTATCGACAACCCACGCGACCACAGTGTTCAGCATGCGGTTGGTAACAGTGGTTTGATATCAGCGCTTCAAATTCAAGAAGCCAAAGATAAATTGTATATCGATAAAAACCAGTTAGGTGCCGAGCTAAGAGAAAAAATTCAATATTTAAGCACTGCAAAACTACCGCTTAAAATTGAATTTTCAGGTGCTATCGATACACCATTAAGCATTACCGCGATCGTCGGTGCTGATTCATCTAGTACTGACTCTCCCAATAAGTGCGATCAAGATGCAAAAACAATTACTATCCAATCAGACTCAGTACTAGCAGTCGCCGAAAAGTCTGAGTTGACTGAAAAAGCACTAATCAAACGTTTTAAGAGTTTTGATAATGCCGAATTTAGCCTTGAATTCTGTTTTTCAAGCTATGATTCCGGCTTAAGCATTCCATTTAAAGAAGTCACCGCACTTAAAAATAAACTGGCATTTCTACTCAACCATTCAATTGAAGTTGTACCGAATGTAGAAGTGCCTGCACTGGATAAGAGCAATAAGTCATCTGGAAAGCCAACCCTGTCCATTTTAATCGCTGATGAAAAAGATTTTCATCTATGTGATTTAACCGATGCCGATGTCTACTTTAAGCTACCCGAAAGCTTTAAAAAAGATTGTACTAAATACATCGATCTATTGAAGGCCAACCCAAGATTAATCCCATGGTTTCCTGCAGTATTAATTGGCAAAGATTATTTTGAAGCAGTAAAAATTCTTGAGCAAGTGCAACCTAAGCGGATTGTCACCAACAATACCGGTGTCGCGTATAAAGCTTACGAAATGGATATTGAATGGGTGGCTGGCCCGTTCTTAAATACCACCAATTCCTATGCACTGCTCACGCTGAAAGAAGAACTGAATTGTGCAGGCGCTTTCATTTCTAATGAGATTAACCGCTTACAATTACGTAATATCGCCCGTCCGGATAATTTCAAACTTTATTACAGCATTTACCACCCAATTCTAATGATGACCAGCCGCCAGTGTTTTTTCCAGCAAACCGTCGGCTGTAAAAAACCCAGCATTGAAGATGGTTGCATGTTAAAGTGCGAGAAAGCGACCACGATTAAAAACGTTAAAGGCATTCAGTTTTCCATCGACAAACAAAAAGGGGGTTATCCAAGCATTTATAACCATGAACAGTTTTTAAATTTGGATGTTGTGAATGACTTAACTGGCTTATTCGATGAATTCTTTATCGATTTAACCAACATTGGTGCAGGTTCAAAAGCAGAACAAGACAAAGCGCAATTGATTCAACACTTCGAAAGTGTGTTGCAAGGAAATGAGCAAGCTTCAGCTGAATTAAATCAAATGATTACAGTTTCAACCAACGCTCAATACCGCCAAGGGCTTTAGATAAAGTAAAAGAAAATAAGAGAGAACACGCCAATGTTACCGATATTATATTCGCTACAGCACTGCCCTTACGCAATGCGTGCTCGCCTTGGTCTACTGATGGCGCATCAGCAAGTTATGCTGCGCGCCATTGTTATGAAAAACAAACCCAAAGAAATGCTAGCGATTTCTCCAAAAGGGACTGTTCCGATCTTGGTTTTTGCCGATGCATCGTCTGATTTTTCAACCGATTCAAAAGTCATCGATGAAAGCCTGGATATTATGCTGTGGGCACTGCAACAAAATGATCCGAATGACTTATTGCACAAAGACAATCCGGGCGACTTAGTCGCCATGCTGGATTTAATTAAACGCAACGATAAACAATTTAAACCGCAGTTAGAAATCTACAAAAAAGCCAAGCGATTTCATCTTGAAAGTGAATTTGAAGAACGTGATAAATGTGAAGTTTTTATTGCTGAACTTGAACAAAGGCTATCGAAAGAAGCCCGAGCCAGCAACAAGAGCAGCGAGACTGACAGCAAAGAAAATGGCGAAATAGGTAGCGGATATTTCGTAGGCAATAAGCCGGGGCTTATCGATTACGCACTGCTTCCCTTTGTCCGTCAGTTCTCCAAAGTCAATCGAGCATGGTTCATTCAAGCGCCCTATCCTAACCTGCGTGTTTGGCTCGAAAGCCACCTACAAAGCCGTTTGTATTCAAAAGCGATGACCAAACATCCATTGTGGCTGGATGAGAAGAAAGCCTATTTGTTTGGCGAAGATTAGAAAAATATCAACCTTGCAGATAAAAAATTAATTCAATTGCTAAATTCGATCAAAAAAACCTCTAACCCAAATAATGGAAATTCACTCTGTTGAATTTTTTTGTTAAGTCTATACTTGAACTTCGTAAACAATCACGCTGAATAAATGATGAAATTTATCACCATAGCTAGTTTATTTTTTGCATCTCTAATGATAAACAGCACCGTAGTACAAGCTTCACAAGATCAGCAGGGTGGATCAATTCAATTTAATTCCATGCAAGACGGAAGGATATTGATAACAAGAATCGTTCCAGATAATCGACGAGATTTTAACAGAAATCTTAAATTAATTTTTAATGAATCTAGCATCCCTATATATTTAGAATTAAAACTTCCTTCTGAATTTAAAATACATTTATTTTCATTTAATAGTTCACAATACGATAGAGAGGAAATATCAAGACAGCTAAAAGAACAGGTTATTGTATTTTTTCTGCCACAAATAATTAATGAAATTTCAAGTTATCATTTTGATACCAGCGAATATCAACATAACATATCTGAAACTGAGGAGTCTATTGAACAATATGCACGTGAATTAGCTGATGAAATGTCTGATAGTATCGTTCCTTATGAAACTGATTGTATTTTCGGTAATATTTTTAAGGATGATTCATATTAGAGACATAACACTCGGATTCAAGGTCATCCGTACGGCACTGACTTTGTATTCGTTGGAGTAACGCTGGATTCAAGCAATAAGTGCAATCGACTGCCCTGTGTAGACTTCGATGGGTGTGCAGCCTCCTAAAACCTTTCGAGGCATGGTATTGATCAATATTTCCATCGTTCGAGTATCGTTTTCTGTTAAATGACCCAAAGTCATTTTCTTGGGCCAGGTTCGTCGTATAATCCCGTTCGTATTTTCATTAGTTCCCCGCTGATAACTGGCATAAGGTTTTGCAAAATAAACATCAGCATTTACGGATTTTCCAACTTTCTCATGAGCTGTAAACTCGCCGCCATTGTCCAAAGTGATTATGCGAACCGACGAGACTCGTTTCAAAAGATTAATCATGGCTGCTGAAACGTAACCGGTCATTCTAAGACGTCTACAAAAACCAGTAATCTTTGATCATGCTACACCTGCATCCATTTCGCAGGAAACCATCATGAGTAACGAAACACCTCCAACCAAAAGACTCAGCAAAGAACAATGGCACGCCCTGATTCTGGAACAGCAAAGCAGTTTACTAAATCAAACCGAATTCTGCCAATCAAAAGGCTTTTCTCTCGCCACCTTTCATAACTGGAAGCGAAAGCTCTTTAACCCGAAGTCATCGACTCAATCAGAAACACCCCAGTGGCTTGATCTTCCTGTCGCTATGAAAACCGATACTCAACCTAAATGGGACATCGAGTTGGAACTACCCGGCAATGTCATTCTGCGTATGCGTCAATGATATGTTCTTTCCTGAATCTGGCGTTCGGGTATGGTTATGCACTCAACCTACTGATATGCGCAAGTCTTACGACGGACTGTCTGCACTGGTCATAAATCAGCTTCAGGAAGATCCGCTCAGTGGTCAGCTGTTTTTCTTCATTAATCGTAAAGGCACCCAGATAAAAGTCCTCTATTATTATTCAGTAGTCGGCCAGCAATTCCCGCTCTTTATACGACACTGGAAACTGGAATTAAATTATAGTCCAGTACTACAGCAATTCCCCAACGTTGATTTTTAACCTGATGCCGCAAGCGATGTAGAGCAACTGCTATTATTTACTCTCGTAATGTTTTAACGAGTTTTATGCTCAAGTTGCCACAATGCCTGCGTCTCAAAAA
>SIHQ01000081.1 GCA_004762125.1 Oceanospirillales bacterium
CCCAAACGCTGTGCCAATATGCTCGAGAAAACAGCTAAGGGGATGTTATCATGGCAGAAGAATCATCAG
Organism: Oceanospirillales bacterium; assembly: GCA_004762125.1. Classification (GTDB taxonomy): domain Bacteria; phylum Pseudomonadota; class Gammaproteobacteria; order Pseudomonadales; family Endozoicomonadaceae; genus Endozoicomonas_A. Next base: position 70 of record SIHQ01000081.1, read on the forward strand.
TTTGGAAAGCGCAGTCATTCCGAGATGGCTATGCAGCGTTATAAACGAATTATTGGCCTACGAATGCATGCCCGTAGCATGGAAAATCAGAAGCAGGAAATGATCATTGCTTGTGGTGTTTTGAACCGCTTCACAGGGCTTGGCATGCCCAAAAGCTACAGAACCGACTAAAGGGTATTAAAAGACTGGATGGTTTAGCATTGCAACAAAGCCAAAGGGAGGGGCAAAACAAACAATTGTACCGAACTTGCAGAACTGGAGCGTACCTGAGAAGGTTGAAAATATAGAGGTATACCAATGAGTATCAGACCTAAAACCTTTGATTCCCAACAGATAGAAAAGCTAAAGGCTAGTGCTCAAGCACTGCAAGATGTATTAGAAAAATCAATAGAGCCTGTTGCTGATGAATTGCTGAAGGGCAGCTTAGGAGAAAGTATAAGATTGGTCTTGCATGAAAAGTGCACATTTCCGTTAAACAGCATTCCTCACTTTGACAAAATGACTAGGGGATATTTTCCCGAAATAGAAGGTGAATATTTTAATTTTTATTCATTAGCTCTTTATGGAAAGTCAGCATAACAATGCTTCGGACAGTTTTTACTCAGTAATTCCGGGGTCTGTGGTTTTATAGGATACTTTTAGGCAAGTCTGCGGAACCCCAGACTTGCAATTAAATCCCCCTACAGCACAGGCAAAGGCGAAGGCAAAACCGACGAAACCGTTGTTCACACCGAAATCACCGCTGACAACCTGACCCTTGAAGCCGGTCAGGGCATTCAGGCGGACATCAAAGCGATTGACGGCAAAAACCTTCAGCAAACCATTCAGCAGTTATCCCAGAATCCGGAACTGGCCTGGATGGCACAGCTGGACAACAACCCGGACGTCAACTGGCAACAGGTTCAGGAGATACACGACAGCTGGGATTATGAATCCCAGGGGTTGACCGGGCCTGCGGCGGCGTTGGTGGCGATTGCGGTTGCCATTGCTACGCAGGGAATAGGAGCGGGTCTGGTTAGTGCGAATGCTGGTACCGTCACAGCCGCGGCTGCCAATGCCGGCTTTACCAGCCTGGCCTCTCAAGCTTCCATCAGCCTGATCAATAACCAGGGCAATATCGGTTCGGTTCTGAAAGAACTGGGTTCCAGTGATTCCATCAAGGGATTGGCTACCGCCATGCTGACGGCTGGTTTTCAGGCCAACGCCGGTATTCAGTTTGCCGGTGGTCAGTCTGTACTCGGTAACGTCAAGCAGGTTGTTGTTAACGCAGGCATCAAGGCCGGTGTTAACACCGCCATAAACGGCGGCAGTCTTGGAGACAACCTCAAAGACAGCCTGATTGCTGGCGTGGTTGACCTGGCTGGACAGGAACTGACCCAGCAGATTGGTGATACAGAAACCGCCGGACTGACAGAGGCGGGCGACCTGACCAAGACCCTTGCTCATGCAGCGGTAGGGTGTGCGACAGCCGCCGCTAAAGGTGGTGACTGTACCAGTGGCGCGGCCGGTGCAGCGATTGCGGAGCAACTTTCGCCGCACCTCTCGGATGCAACAGAAGACAAGGTCAGTTCAGAGCTTACCGTTGCTTTGACAGCCGGTACTGCGGCACTGCTCACAGGAGGCGATGTTAACTCTGCAGCGGACAGTGCCTTGCAGACCGAAAAGTTTAACCGTCAACTGCATATCCGTGAAATTGAAGCGATCAAACAGCACGCAAAAGAGTTTGCAGAGCAGGAAGGCATTCCGGAGAGTGAAGCAGCTAAACGAATGGGTCGTCTGTTGCTCTCTCTGACCGATGCCAGCTGGGCTGAAACCTTCTCAAATGAAGCGAATGACCCTAAAGCTCTGGCAGCGCTGGCAGTTGCCTTGGCACCTCACAGCGACCTTTATCAACCAACAAGTCAACAGAGTCAGGGCGATGCACCTGCGATTACAAATTCTGTTGATGCGACTGAGCAGCAAATAAAACAGTGGCTGACTAACTATAAAGAAAATCACACTGCGTCGTATAACAACCGGCTACAGAACGGAGAGTACTTAGCCAACAAGAACCCGCTGAATCGCAATCGTGATTACAGTCAGGATCAGCAAAGCAGGCAGTTCTATGAGCAGCACCTGACGGTTGGCAGCGAGACGAATACGCCTTATGAACAGGGTGCGAATGAACGAACAGCAGGTCTGGCTGTTGGCATGGCTGATCAGGTGGTTGAGTCTGTTAAAGAGACCGTTGAGTTCGCTAATCAGCTGATTAATAACACGGGAGACACTGTCAAATCCATCAGCCAGGCACCGGTAAAACTGGTGGGTGAACTGACCAATGGCGAGATTGACAACCAGGAGATAGAAAACGCTCTGAATGAGCTGCAGGGCCGTGATTACGATGTGGGCGTAAGTGCAGGTAAAGAAGCTGTAGAGACGCTGGAGCTTGTGGGGGGAGGGGTTAGCAAGGTTGCCAAGGCGGGTAAAGCCGTTGATGTTCCGATTATTGATGATAAGCCTGTTGGCAGTACAGGAGACTCTATAGATGTAGTCAAGGGTAATGTTGGGCAGGGGTCTGCGACAGGTACTGTACAGGGACAAAATATTGTTCCAAACGCTGGCTTTGGTAAATACCATACAAAAATAGATGATAAGGTTACGGTCGTTCAAAAAAACGAAAGTGTGCCAGATTGGATGCAGGAGAGTTTCTTGGATTCCAATTATCGCACTGTGGTCACTAATGAAGAGATTACAGTTTATCGTGTATTTGGGGGGAGTGCTGATGTTCAGGGTGCGTTTGTAACTACAACACCAGCACTTAATAAAATTCAGGCAAAAATCGATGCAGCACTACTACCTGAGTGGAAAAATACGAGGGCTTATGAGGCTGAGATTTTAATACCTAAAGGAACAAAGCTCGATATCGGCAGAGTGGCTCCTCAGACAATTAAGTCTACAGGAACAGTCCTAAATGGTCTTACCGATCAATTGTTAATGCCACAGAACTGGCCAAGAGAATGGGTTCAAAACGTAAGAAAAGTAAAGCCATAAATGTAACAAGAGGAGGTATTCTATGTCTGATATTTTTGACTTGAAGTCCCAGCTAGAAATTACTATTAAGGCCTTAGAATCAAAAATACAAACCTCTAGCGAGCCTATTATCAACAGATATTTAGATAAGTACCAACAAGTACTGAAGATAATTGAGTCAGGCGCATCAAATGAAAGTGTCCGCAAATTGGCAATGAAACTACTGAATTGTGCAAGAGGATATATGGAAACATCTAGTGACTATCAACAAAATTTTCTGATCGAGATGAGTAAAACTGAAAAACTTGTAAAAGAACTACACTGAAGTAAAAAAGGCAGAGCTCAGCTCAATTGATATCACCGGCAGTTAACCCGCTGCTGGTTCCTTTTACTTTGCCACCTACACTAACTTCATCAACTCCGACTATATTCTGGAGAGACTGAACCTGCCCGATGATGTCATCGCACCACAAGCACGCATGGGGTCAGTTCTTGAATTTTGAATTAGGTTGACCCAAAGAAATACCGGCAGCTCTCTCTGTCGGTGACTTCCGCTTTCCTAAGTATATTGCTACCCGTCGCTTGGGCGATCATTTCTACGAATAGCGGCTGATTCGTCAGGCCATTGTTGAACAGACAGGCCAGCGTTTTCTGACTGCTAGCCTGACCCACGACATTGTCTGGCTGGAAGAGAAAGACGTCGATGGTCAGAAAGTGCTGGTACCGGTGCTGTATCTGGCCCAGACACGTCCCACGAATATTCAGCCAGACGGCGCTCTGATTGCGGGCAACAACGTTCAGCTGATCAGTGGCAGTAACCTGTCAAACGAGGGCACGCTGGCTGCGTTTGATAACCTCACCCTTGAAAGCGGCGGTGATTTCACCAACAGCGGCGTCACTCAGGCCGGTCAGCGACTGGTGGCCAGTGCCCAGGGCAGCATTGTTAACCGCAACGCCGGTGTGATTCGTGGCGATGATGTCAGCCTGACAGCGGTGACCGGCGATGTTCGCAATGAACGACAACTGGTGACCCGTGAATGGGGCACCCGCGAACACGGTGCCATCACTACGGTGATAGGTGAAGCCTCCACGGTTGAAGCCAGTGACCTGTCCGTTCAGGCGGGGCAGGACATCACCAACCTGGGCAGCCGAATCAGTGGCGATACGGTTCAGCTAACCGCAGGCAGAGACCTGACGGTCGCAGCAGTCACCGACCAGGAACGGGTAGCCTACGTCTACAACCACGGCAGTGGCAGCACGGACACTATTCGTCAGATTGCCAGCGAGATTGATGCCGACAGTGACCTGACTCTTACAGCTGGTAGAGATCTGGCAGCCGTCGCCGCCGTCATTGAGTCCGGTGGTGATATCAGCCTGACCGCAGGCAACAATGTCACCCTGCTGGCTGCCGCCAATGAAGACCACTACACCTTCGAGCGGGAAGAAAAAAGCGGCGGCCTGTTTGGCAGCAAGAAAACAGAGAAGATTGAACGCAGCACTGTCCGACAGCAGGGCACGACTCTTACGGCAGGTAATGACCTGACCATCGAGTCGGAACAACACCTTGTCGTTCAATCCGGCGAGCTGCATTCAGACGACACTACCACTCTCAAAGCCGGTGGTGTGATCGCTCTTAAATCCAGCAAAAACCTCGACCACTCCGTAGAAGAAAAGTCCAGCAAGGGTGCCATCTGGCAATCCGCCAAAGGCGAAGGCAAAACCGACGAAACCGTTGTTCACACCGAAATCACCGCTGAAAATCTGACCCTTGAAGCCGGTCAGGGCATTCAAGCGGACATCAAAACGATTGACGGCAAAAACCTTCAGCAAACCCTCCAGCAGTTATCCCAGAATCCGGAACTGGCCTGGATGGCCCAGCTGGACAACAACCCCGACGTCAACTGGCAGCAGGTTCAGGAGATACACGACAGCTGGGATTATGAGTCCCAGGGGTTGACCGGGCCTGCGGCGGCTTTGGTAGCTATTGCGGTGGCTATTGCTACTCAGGGAATAGGAGCGGGTCTGGTCAGTGCGAATGCTGGTACTGTCACAGCCGCTGCTGCCAATGCCGGTTTTACCAGCCTGGCCTCTCAAGCCTCCATCAGCTTGATCAATAATCAGGGCAATATCGGTGCCGTTCTGAAAGAGCTGGGTTCCAGCGCTTCGATTAAAAGTCTAACGACGTCCGTTCTGACAGCAGGGCTTACAGGAGGCGCAGGCGTCCCATCCGGAGCTGGTTTCGCAGAAATAGCAAAAAATATAGCCTATCAGGCTGCGACTAAAGCGGCTGTTAATACCGCCATAAACGGCGGCAGTCTGGGCGACAACTTTGCAAACCAACTTAAAACAGGAGCCATTGCTGTTATTGGGGCTGAGGTTGCTGGAGATATAGGGCTAGCGGCTGACAGCGGTCAAATAAATAAGGCTACACAATTGATAGCTCATGCCGCACTGGGTTGTGCTGTTGGAGAAATCAATAATGGCGAATGTGGTGGTGGGGCCATAGGTGGCGTTGTAGGTGAAATTGCAGCTGACTTGTACTTGCAGAACTGGCTGGAAAAAAAGCTCACTGATCCAAATACTGCAACCCAGACAAAAGCCGAGCTTTATCAGGAAATACAGGACGTTAAGAGCAAAGGCGTCAACCTTTCCAAACTTGCAGGAGGTATAGCGGCTCTTGTTGCTAAAGAAGATGTAAATACAGCAGCAGATGCTGCAGCAAATTCAGCAGAGAATAACGCATTGTGTGGTGGCATCTGTGTTGGCGCAGGGTTAGCACTGCTTTATACGCTATATCAAGGTGAAGGCGACCCACTAGATGGATTGGAAGCCATCGGTGCAGGGGAAGACGACCTCAGTAAAGCAATTGCAACTGGCGTCAATAAAGCCGTTGAATTGTCGTATGAATCATACCCAGAACAAACTCAGGCGACCTTACAGTTACTTCAGCGTGTAGGCGAAGGGGTTGACGCTACAGTCACTTATGTAGATGAAAAAACAGGTAAGACAGTTAGCTCGGCATGGCATCAACTTGATGAGAGCACACAAAACAGGTTGGCCGGAGGAGGAACTTTAGTCGGTGTCGTGTTATCTGCTGGTAGTGTTGGAAAGATTGCCAGTTTGAAGCGGTTACAGAAGAAAGGTGATGTTCTAGGCGGCGGAAACCAAGAGGATATTGTTTATCGTGGTGATAGACGGAAACCAGAAGTTATTTTTAATGAAGGATTGCAACCTCAAGATCCCGACGCAAATATTGACTTGGAGGTTTATGTTAACTCGGAACCTTCACCTCCAAGTCAGTATGTTAGTACAACAACGGATAAGGATGTCGCTAAGCATTTTGCTACTGGTTATGGGAAACAAGAAGGATATCTTTACGACATTGATAAACCAAAGCATGGAATAGATGTAGATAAAGAGTTAGGAAATAAAGCATTCTTTGATGAAAGTGAAATTGCTGTGCCTGGTGGAGTATACTGTTCAGCTGTACGAGGCTGCCAACCTTTAAACCCTGATGGCACTCCAAATGGTAATTATCTAGTTAATCCTGCCTATAAGGGAAATTAGAGTGATTTTTGATTTACAAGAGTATAAAGGTGTAAAGGAGGTTGGCAGTTGCCAACTTTCCTTAGATTTTATTGAAAAATATAACATTAAAATTACTGTTAAGTCAGGAACCCTAACTGGTGAAAAGTACTCTGGGAGTAACTATTTTGAAGCATTGAATTTCATGAGGGCTGATTTAGAGAAAGAAAAAATTCTTCTTGGCTGCAATGGTGTATTAAAAAATTTTCATCCATCATCTATGAGTTTAGAGATGGCTGATGGCTTAGTCGGATATAGCTTGAAACTTGGCCGTAAAGCTCGCCGAATAGACTTAGTCAATACATTTGAAATGAATGGTCGCATTCAAGACTTAAGTACTCTGAATGAGCAGAAGAAATACTATGAAACCTGGAAACTTTCCCTGTAGTTAATCATTTGGTAACCCTCTGTATAGTGAGCGTCCGGAGTGCATGGGGTCAGAGTGCATGGGGTCAGTTCTTGAATTTTGAATTAGGTTGACCCTAAGATATACCGGCAGCTCTCTCTGCCGGTAACTTCCTCTTCCCTTTCCCCTGACGATATCACTACACGACGCCTGGGCGATGGTTTCTACGAACAGCGGCTGATTCGACAGGCCATTATCGAACAGACCGGCCAGCGTTTTCTGGCATCCAGTCTGGTAACCGGACAAGTTAAAGTGCATGGGGTCTGAGTGCATGGGGTCAGTTCTTGAATTTTGAATTAGGTTGACTCAAAGATATACCGGCAGCTCTCTCTGCCGGTAACCTCCCCTTTCCTTGACGATGTCACTACCCGCCGACTGGGCGATGGCTTCTACGAACAGCGTCTGATTCGACAGGCCATTATCGAACAGACCGGCCAGCGTTTTTTGACCTCCAGCCTGACCAGTGACTACGACCAGTATCTCTACCTGATGAACAATGCGGTGGCGGCGCAGCAGTCACTGAACCTGTCATCCGGTATTGCCCTGAGTGCCGAACAGGTAGCCGCTCTGACCCACGACATTGTCTGGCTGGAAGAGAAAGACGTCGATGGTCAGAAAGTACTGGTGCCGGTGCTCTATCTGGCCCAGACACGGCCCACGAATATTCAGCCAGACGGCGCTCTGATTGCGGGCAACAATGTTCAGCTGATCAGTGGCGGCACTCTGGATGGCTCTTTTGTGAACGAGGGCACGCTGGCAGCCTTTGATAACCTCACCCTTGAAAGTGGCGGTAACTTCACCAACAGCGGCGTCACTCAGGCCGGTCAACAACTGGTGGCCAGTGCCCAGGGCAGCATTGTTAACCGCAATGCCGGTGTGATTCGTGGTGATGATGTCAGCCTGACAGCGGTGACCGGCGATGTTCGTAATGAACGACAGCTGGTGACCCGTGAATGGGGCACCCGCGAACACGGTGCCATCACTACGGTGATAGGTGAAGCCTCCACGGTTGAAGCCAGTGATCTGACTGTTCAGGCGGGGCAGGACATCACCAACCTGGGCAGCCGAATCAGTGGCGATACGGTTCAGCTAACCGCAGGTAGAGACCTGACGGTCGCAGCAGTTACCGACCAGGAACGGGTAGCCTACGTCTACA
>SIHQ01000082.1 GCA_004762125.1 Oceanospirillales bacterium
TCATAGCCCATTACCCCAATCTGCAACGCTGGATTTTCTGGCAGACACTTCCGATGGTGGGTTCTCAGGCACCCTACCCAGTACAGAATTAGCCGAACCTAATCTATTACAGCCACGCAGCTCCATTCAGCTGTTGCCGCAAACACCGGATGAGGGTGTTCAGCCTCTGACATCTGGATCACTGAATCAATCTCTGCCTTCTTACACTGATGGCATCGTAGATCAGCCACTGGTTGCAACAAATCAAACAATACTTGTATCTACACTGGAAGACTCTGTATTCAAAACGGATTCACCGCTCGACACTGACCCATCACCACTGATGGGGCATAGAACTTTCAAAAATCAAACTTTAGATGACAGCCTAAGTGAGGTTACTGCAAAAGATGACGAAGGTCGTTTAATCGCTGAACAACCTCAGCCTACTCTGTCCCCAGCGGTTCATCTGACACCAGTACCTGGAAGAACGGTAGATCTCGAAACAGGCATCTCCTTCCCTCAGGGCGCTGACCCCGCTCAGCACTTTCAGCAGTCTATCCCTCAGCAACAGGCCGATTATCAACCGACTCTTTCTACAGAAGAACAATTTTCACTTGAACCAGGTGTTCATCAAGAGCCCTTGGTTCCAACCACCGAATTATTTCTTTATGAAGAACCGATAAACAACACCATTATCTGTTCGGTTTCTTATTCAGTAAAATTCGTTACAGCACAAGGCCAGCAGACTCTCAATGTACTGACTGATGCTCATAGCCCATTACCCCAATCTGCAACGCTGGATTTTCTGGCAGACACTTCCGATGGTGGGTTCTCAGGCACCCTACCCAGTACAGAATTAGCCGAACCTAATCTATTACAGCCACGCAGCTCCATTCAGCTGTTGCCGCAAACACCGGATGAGGGTGTTCAGCCTCTGACATCTGGATCACTGGCTAAACCTCTGCCTTCATATACTGACGGTACTTGTCAGGTAAAAATACAAACAGAATCCACAACGGTTGCAACTCAGGAAACGTCGCCAAGCATAATGGAGCTGTGCATCCCTCTCGAAGCGGTTGTGCCCGCCTCAATGCTTTGCCGTTCGTTATCTGCTGACTCAGCTTTCACAGATGCAGTAGCTCAGCCTTTCTATCTGCCAACGGGTGAACAGGTCACTTATGATGTCCGAGTTACAGACACAGGCTCTCTGCTCTGCGCTACCACTCAAGAGCCGTCAGGTACATTCATTGCAGGTTCATCAGACATATCTGATCGCTTCACAACCCGTCCTGCGCCTACTCAAATAGATGAACCTCCGGTATCTGAAGAACCTGAAAAAGAAAAAGATGACACCGTAACTACGTCAGACGAGTCCGAGCTTAATATCGTTGACGGCACCACGGATCAGTTGGCATCTCCACCAGCTGAAGATGCAGGTTCCAGTGAAACCCCTCCTCTCGTGTCTGAAGAGAAAGAATCGTTCGAGGGTTATACAACCCAGGATGAGGAACACAGCGAGAGTGAATCAAGTCTACTCGTCTGTGGTACTGAAGAAGGTCAAAGTACGTTGGTTGACCAGCCACTCGCTGCCAACAATCAAACGACACCTGCATTTACACTGGAAGATTCTGTATTCAAAACGGAATCACCGCTCAACACTGACCCGTCACCACTGACGGGTCACAGAACTTTCGAAGATCAAATTTTAGATGACAGCCTGAGTCAGCTTTATGCAGAAGAAGACGAAGGCCGTTTAATTACTGAGCAGTACTCGACTGAAACGATATCTGAAACCACAGGAGAACCTCCAGTTCGTAAAATACTGGCAGAATCCTCCAGTAGCCAGCTCAATCAGGAATCCGGTTCTTCTGTATTTTTGATTAACTATTCAGAATCACTTAACTGGCAAACAGCGGGTTCCGGAACACGGTCACCTGAACTGCACTTCTCTTTAGATGACATCAGTTACAAAGCGACTCTTGCTTCAGTCGAAGGGCAGCAGCTCACATTTACAACAGAAGCCATCACCGAAACTCCGAATCTATCGACCTTATGCCTTCATTCTATTGGGTTGCATGAACACACAATTTCAGGCCTCAGCCATGACCCTGTTGCTCCCGTTATCCCGGGAAGTTGTGAAATTTTAGTAGGTAACTCTGAGTGGCCAAAAGTGCAGTACACTGGCAAAGCGCACCTTCAAGACAACGCCATTCTTTTCTTCACTCCTCCAAAAATGCAAGAGTGGCGCATTGGTCTACCTGATGCAGAGAGCAGCATAAAAATAAAAGAATACGTTGAACTGGCCTCTATTCAGTCTCATACCAGTGGACCCGTCATAAATGACGGAATTGACACCGTTCTTTTCAGCTTCATTGGTATCAAAGATGATCAGAGCTCCAGCCAGTGGCTAACTCTAGAGAGTTCTGGTCAGAAACAACACTTACAAACCTATGAAATAGGCCAGCACCTGCCAAGCCATTTCTATCGGTTTGATCACCTGAGCGGTTCAGGCGTTGAATCGATGACCTTCCGATACTCCATGGACAATAAGCTCTCTCTTGAAACGCCTGTTGATCCATCATGCCTGGACAGCAGCCATGCGATTAATGGCTTGTCGCTTCATGTTAACGGTGCAACAGGCAGTAATCAGGCCATCAGCAGCCTGTTATCTACCATGAGTTTCACTGTCTGCAGCTGGGTTTCAACCACCGTGACGGGTGCCAGTCTTGATAATCCGGCTCTCAATCCGGCACTCATGGGCGACACCCCTGATAAACCAGATCTCACGGGCGACAACCCGTTCCCGGCACTCTACCTATTCTCTATAAACAGTGAGGGCAAGGCCGGTATAGGTATTGGTAATGCCTATGGCATGATGAGTAATCAAGCGGTTAATGACGGGAAATCTCACCATATCTGCATGTCGTCATCTACTGGCTATTCTGCCAAGGAGACATTTACTGATACCAGAGTATTCGTAGATGGCCAGCCTCAAATGAACAACCCGGTCAGGGTTATGAAATACGATGAGGACATGACCGACATCAAATCAGGACTGGATCCACTTAATCTTATTCGCACTGGGACAGACACCATCGGTTTGGTTCATGGGCAACCTGAAAACGCCTTCGATGGTTATATCGATAATTTCAGCATCAGCCCGGTCTCACGACACAGAGCCAGTATTGGTGAAGAGTACACCCAGGCTGCCCACCTGGAGTTTCACGCAGAAGAGTCCATACCCTTGGGCACAGTCCTGACACACTTACACTCACAGCTAGCTGGCCAAACCGATGAGTTGTATCTGTCATTCAAAGGCTTGCGTGAATCGAGAGGACCCGTTTCCAATTTTGAGTGTCAGTACACCGCTGACGACAACGATCATTCATTAAAATTCGAACACGATAAACCGCAGAAGCTGGACTTCCTTGACAGCAAAAACCTGGAATCTCTGGCCTGTCGGTCAACGGATCAGGATATAAAATCCATCGTACTTCGAGTCGATAGCGATTCCAGTCAGTTTACCCCTGAGGGGCACCCTGCCGCTTTAGTGCACTTGTCAACGAATCCACCTATGAGCAGAGAGATTCCCTTCCATACCGCTATCCAGCAGCAGGGATTGGATGGAATAAATGATGCTATTCCGAGAGCGGACTTCTTTATTGCCCAGGATGGTGGTTACCACTGCAAGACTGGGCCTGATGACATTACGGTTCTGGATCAACTGTCTGACTTTGCCAAGTCATTGCAACAGGAGGGTTCCATTAACCTTCACGAAGCACTCTGTAAGTCGCTCTCGGTTGACCCAGCTAATGACAAGTTGCTTCACTTTGATTTCCACAGTTCTTACTCCGAACAAACTGAAACCTTGTCCATTGAGACATTGACCAGCCACCAGCCCATCCTCATCAGTCTGCAACACGATATCATTCAACTGGTTCCGGAAATATGCCAGCATGGATAGTAAGATTAAGAGTTCTCTCAGTCAGAATTACCCTGCGCTGAGAGAGTTTCTCTATCCTATCTATAGCTGATGCCGCTGAATTTAGGGAAGAGCCCATTTTTGTTGAACGTCTCTGGTTTATACTGACCATAAAGCAATCTCCAGTGCATGGCGTACAGCACTTTCCGCTTCGCAATGGTGTTGTGGGTGAGTAGGAAGCAGGTGTAACCAGGTCACCAGGTTATCCAGTGTCTGATCAAAAAGAGGCTGTAATGATTCCAGAAAATTCAATTGTTCATTGAGTTTTACGACCAGTGTTTGGTAATGCTGAAGAATGGCCCCTGTGCCTAAGACGCTGACAGGCAGCCCTGCAGCTGTTGTCTCTCGAGGCCAGAGAGATTATTGGTCATCATCAGTTGGACCACAACAGAATGGACGTAATAGCCGCTTACTTGGGCAGTAAATATTAGCAAAATATCAATAATCGTCACCGTCATAAAAATTAGTTTACATCACTGAGTGATGTGCTCTTAACCTCGGATTTTTCTTTAATGACGTTAATATAAGCCCCTCTAGTTGTCCCTATAAGAATATACGTACCACACGGGCTGAACTTTAGGCTTTTAATTGTCGGGATAAGAGAGTTAGATGGATTAAAAGTCATATCAAATTTCAAGTGCCATTCACCACACTCACTTCGTGAATAAATACAGAGCTGTCTATCGTGATGAACAACCAGGTCAGATGTAATAGGGCAAATCTGGCAAAGTGGAACACTTTTAGTGTGACGTTTTGCGGTCGTCCTTTTGGTTTGACCCATTATGAACGGCGTTTGATATGTTTTTTTATATAACAGCTTCAGAGCGCTTTTATAAAATCTACGTCTAAAAACATCATAAGGTAAACGGCTATGCTCTGAATACGCTATAGATTCTTCTTGGTGCGTACACACCGAGTCATCGAGATCTAACAGTAAAACTGCATCACTTCCAAATGCCTTAATGTGGTAACATGTATCTTCCGGATCTTTATCTTCCCGATCGTAGGCCATTTTAAACAGTTCTTTTCGTTCATTAATAATATTAGTAAAGAGGTAGCGGTCACAATGGCTGAAATAAATTATCGGTGTCATTGAATGGAGTCTAGCTATAAAATCCCATATCACTTTCCATTCGTCAGTAGTGTTTTTTTCCAGAATATAAATGCAACCGGTTATCGCAAGAGCCAACCTATTGCTGTGATCATTAAAACAACCACGAATACTCGGTGTTTTTTTACTCTGCAACGGCAAGCACTGTTCATGAACCGCAAGTGGTTCGTTGACCAATGGTTCATCAATCTGAATGACTCTCGCGCTGAATAATTTCTGATCCGTTTGACTGCATAATAAGATGTGTTGACTGTCTGGACTGAATTGAAGCTGAGACAAATTTCCCTGGTATTCAACTTTATAAACGAGTGAAACGGCATTAGATTGAAGGGCGTATAGGGATGCTGTTTGACCCCTATTTTGTGCCGAGCCGATAATAAGCCAGCGACTATTTTCGCTTAATTCAAAAAGATCGACGGGGCTGGCGAACTCTATTTTTTGAATTTCGGAACATTGCAAGTTATCGGTTTTTCTAATGTACATACTACGGGAGAGGTCATTTATCCCTATGAGTAGATCTCCAGAGCAACTGAATATTACAGGTTGCATGTCACACTTGGAATTGACACTTATCTTGTAATGCGCCTGCACTATCCAGTCGGTTGCTGAATTTCGTTTAGACACATTAACAATATAAGAGCTACTACCCCCGTTCGTGTTTTCGTATACATAAAATATATAACTTCCACAAGAACTGATATTCATCCATTTAACAACACCAGGCTTCTCATCAACTGTACTGAGCATCCTTCCGTTATCAGAGGCAAAAGAACTAGCCGATCTTTTTGCCTTGAACAACTCATAAGCCAACGCCATTGGGAATTTAGAGTTGTTCACCTGCGTTTCAAGCCATGCCACACCGTTTTTATTAAATGTTTCCAACACTGCCTTATGATAATGATTGAATGCCTGTGGGCTAAAAACGGCCGGATTACGGCGATTTTTGTCTATGAAAGAGTTCCAGTATAATTCAGGAAAGCGGTATGAAGAGCTGTGAATAGAAGCATACATCTCGTTACACGTTTGACTGAGAGAGATGATATTTGGGCTAGATAGGTACTCCAAAATCAGATTCAACACGTCTAAAGGAAGCAACTCAAGCCAAGGCGTATCTTCTGGAAAAATACAATAAGAATTTAAATTCATGTCTTCAACAGCGATATAGTTATCTTGACATTTCTCAAAATCAAGCTCGAAATACAATGGTACTTTACGCTCTACTCCATAGACATCTGTACCAGAACATTGTTTTGATTCTGGATTCAGGCAACAAGCAAGACAATAACGATTATCTGCAATTCGAGTGCTTAAACAACGGGCAATAAATGCCGGAAAGGCCGGTTTGTCACACTCAACGCAATAAGGCTCCGTAGATCGAACATCCAATGTACCCAATACATTTTTTATATCGAGCCAAGCGTATATTACGGTAGCTTTATCAAGATTGAATTGCGGCAGCGTGTTTAGCCCTTCTGAACTTGCTGGATTCATGCAAGACAAACAGGGTGTATTCTTTTTTCTGCAATTATTACAAGCGGAAGAACCACAACAGTCGTATTGATACATTTTAAAGGTACGTTTTTCACATAGGCTACAAGATCGCCACAAGCATCTCTGAACCTCTGCCTTCAATGCTCCTTTATCAGGCGCCTCTTTATTGGCCGCTTCGTTATTAGATGTTGAGCGATCAACAACTGGATTTTTCGAAGCCTTATGTAACCCTATTGATGCGTCTTTTATTAGTGCAGAGGCCACTAGCACCTCACTGTTTTCTGCCGATTCTGGATGCGTCGGTTCGGCGCCTTTCTTGTCCCCTGTACCGGAGCCTTGGGGAGTCTGTCGTCCGGAAAGCGGTTTTCGTAACCACTCCATGATCCGGTTGCTCATTTGATTGTAGGGTGTGTCGTAACCATAAGGGCCGTGATGGTCGCCGTATAACCAATCCAGTAAATCTATAAACTTGTATTCAGAGCTTTGGTTCAGATATTGGTCATTAATTGCTTGCCAGCCATTATCTTGCCACAAGAAAAGCCGTACCTTGTTATGGTATCTGGGGTCAGGTAAATCGGCATTAAACTCACCGCCTCTCTGAAGGCTACGAGGTGCACCGACATAAGCCTGTTGCGAGCTGGCTTCATGATTTTCTGTCGTATCAAGCACCACAAAAAGAGGTTCGAGTAGTTTCGTATTGGAGCGAAAGCCTATCAAAGTGCCGGATTCGATCCCGGAAACTATGACGCTACTGTCGCTGACCGCCTCGATAGAACAATGGTCTTTAGGGAAGCATTCCGCCGTTGACGCAATCTCGGTTTCTACCATCAAACGGCAGGATTCAGTCTTACAATAGCCGGGTAGATCTGCGAAATAGACAGCGCCAGACAATCGGTTGATTGGTTCGTTTTTATCATCAGAAGCGGGCAGACTATGATGTTTTATTAATCCGTTACCGAGCCATCGGTTTATGTGATTAAAACCGGAATAGCCTGATAACGCGGTGGCCATGAGTATGAGCCCGGATGACTGAGCACCAGAATAATAGGTAGAAGTGGGAGGCGATGCCTCGGTAAACTCAGCCAAGGTAAGCAGTAGATAAAAAAACGCCACTGAAAAAAACAGCCGATAGCTTTTCAGAAATTTTGTATATTTCAGCAGCATTCTCACTTCATTAAGGCGCATGATATTGAAGGAATATCAGTGTAGTATGTTTTTTTGTGATGGTCAGGCAAGTGGAATTCTGTACAGGGAAACGTTCACCAAATGGCGTCGCCATAGAGTGACGGTTTCACGACAGGTCTTATTCTATACGGCATTATGCAGGGAATTACCTCTTTACGAGGACTCGAACGCCTGGCTCGTCTTGATCTGGGCTGCATGTGGATCAGTGGCGGTATCTTTCCAGATCATGCCAACATTGGCCGATTCATTAACTTGCATGAAAAATCTCTGACGGGTGACTTCTTTG
>SIHQ01000083.1 GCA_004762125.1 Oceanospirillales bacterium
TTTTTATAGTGCTCAATACAGTTGTTTTACTGATTTTTAGAACTCTACTTGTATCCCGGATTCCACTGCCATTGATGGCCATTTCTACAACTTGCTGCTTTACACCAGGTTGATAAGCTTTGTACCGGTATTTCAGCATAAAATAGTTAGCTATACAGCCATCGTTTACACAGCGATAACGCCGTACTCTATGATGATTGAAACCCGCTTTATTCACCTCCAAGCTGTCACAGCTTGGGCAGAGTACTTCTACATAACACGTCATGTGCCGTATCATACGGAAATTGCAGGTTTGGCCCACTACCCCCCCCGCTTTTTAAGCTATCTCTTAGTCACAAGTCTTAAAGCCTTTCTTGCACAAGGCTTGCAGCTATGACGACAGGAGCCGTGTGTGCAATTAGTCAGATTTTTAGAATCTGCATTTACCAAAGGCTTCAGGACTACCACGCTGCCAGAAATAGGCAGCAAGGCTGGATTTTAAGTATTTGTGACTAAGAGATAGCTTTTTAAGCTGACACTCCCCGCCCGATTGGGCGATGCTTTACGTGAAAAAAGGTAAAATAAACATGTATTATCTCTTGATCACTGTGAAAAAATAGCTAAGTGTGTATCAGGGTGTATTTCAAGCATCTGCTGCACAAAATAGGGAATAAATGTAAGATCAGTTGAATAGTGCCAATCTGTAGTACCCGATAATCTGAAAGCATGCGTGAATGTATTAGTAGTTTCATTAATACCAGATTTTATAACTAAATATTGATAAGCCATAAGTTTTTTCTGGTTATCTGGTTTATAAAAAGCAATTAGTTTTTGGAGGTTATGTTGTTTAGCGATTGCAGAAGTATCTATTTCTAATATAACGGCATCAGATGATTTGTCAGTAATCAGTGAATAGCGATATTCGTATGGTAGTAACTCTCCAAACTGGTTGTAATTTTGTAGATCTTTAACTATTTTACTGCTTTTGACATCATGTTCTCTAGCTTGATGTTTTAACTTAATTAGCCCTAGTTCAAGCTCATCATAGAGCTGCAAAGATGGTCTGAAATTACAGTTTTGGAGATCAATATTTTGAGAGTAGTCATCGGTGTTTGCCTTGCAGAGCTCATAATGATTGGGCTTAAAAAAAGACTGAGGGCAATAGTGTTTAATAGCACCACAGGGATCGTTTAGAAAAATATCGTTATAAAAATTATCGAGCAGAAGATTAATATTGTTTTGGCTGGTCATAACCATCCAGCGGCTTAATGCGGCGAAAAAAGGTAAGCCTATAGCAACCAATGTTAACCTTCCTGTGGGACGTTTGTTCTGGTAGTAGTATTGAACGAACAATGGACCTAGTAGAAGTTCGATCATTAAAGCAGTCCCCCCAACCAGAATACTTTCACGATAAATATTATTTTGATAATTCCCATACGAACTAAAAATGTAGGCAAGGGTCGATAAATTTATATGGTTGCATTGAGTAGGGTTCGTCTCTTTCTGATTTTTAGTGCACAGCTCTCTAACGTGGATTAGTGCATCTGTGATTGGACCATCAAAAGCAAGACGATCAATATCGAAACTTCCTTCGTGAGGAGGATAGCTAGTGTATGATTTCAAAAGTTCACCCCAGCGCCTAGGATCTTGTTTTGCTATATCGTCGTCAAGATTGCGCATGCTTGTCCCGTTGAGCTGGGCAAAGCAGTTTAAGCATATAAATATTGAAAACACTATAAGAAAATATTTCAAATTAGCCATTAGTATCGAATTTAAATAATTGAATCTGAAATAGGATAGAAGTGTTTTTATATTTTTCACATAAAAGTCTCTTCCAATATGAAATGAGCCCGCGCTATTTGGATCTTTCGGCCATGATTACAGGATGAAAGTTATCTTGAATACAAGGCTCATAAAGACCCTGCTACAGGTGGAAGAATTGCTTCAACATGTCCTTGATATTGAACCCGGCTGAGAGGAAGCTCTCAAGTCCGGTTCCGAGAGCAGTGGAAGAGGAGGTTCTCTTGGTTGACTCGACTGGGAGGCTATCTCTTAGTCACAAGTCTTAAGGCCTCTCTTGCACAAGGCTTGCAGCTATGACGACAAAAGTCGTGTGTGCAATTAGTCAGATTTTTAGAATCTGCATTTACCAAAGGCTTCAGGACTACCACGCTGCCAGAAATAGGCAGCAAGGCTAGATTTTAAGTATTTGTGACTAAGAGATAGGACTGGAGGAGGGGGATCGTGAGGTACCTCCCTATCCTGATTATGTTGCAAACCAACAAAGGAGCACTCAAGTAAATGGAGTTTCTTGTACCTACTGAATTAAAAACAGAAAGGGTAGTGGGTCAAATCTGCAATTTTGCATGGATATCAACTCCAAATTCAACCTTGTTAATAAGCAACCCAATAACGATATCGTGCATTTTTTCAAGTTTGGAAAAACAAATTGTTTTCCGAGTTAGACGCTTAATCCATGTCCTTAAATTCAAGTTTTTACGTTCAATTTTTTGCGTATTCCTTTTGCCTACCTCATGCTTCTCTTTTTCAATATTACGCTCATAAGCACCCCAGCCATCCGTGTAAAAACGCTTGATTCCAAAAGGTTCCAAAAGGGCTTTAAGCTGCTTAAAAATAATGTCCTTTCTTCGACCAAATACATAAGCCAAAATCGTATTGGTCGCATGATCAACAGCATACCAAATCCATCTCTGGTTGGATTTATTGCCTACAAAGGACCACTGCTCATCGAGCTCTACAGCGTCACAGGTCAGTTCCAGAGTTTTAATATTAGGATTGACCTGAATAAGCATCGATCCTTTACTTTTTATAGTGCTCAATACAGTTGTTTTACTGATTTTTAGAACTCTACTTGTATCCCGGATTCCACTGCCATTGATGGCCATTTCTACAACTTGCTGCTTTACACCAGGTTGATAAGCTTTGTACCGGTATTTCAGCATAAAATAGTTAGCTATACAGCCATCGTTTACACAGCGATAACGCCGTACTCTATGATGATTGAAACCCGCTTTATTCACCTCCAAGCTGTCACAGCTTGGGCAGCGTACTTCTACATAACACGTCATGTGCCGTATCATACGGAAATTGCAGGTTTGGCCCACTACCCCAGTAATGTCATGCCCGAGCCTGGGGTACGGCACAGCTGGATCGCTTTGAGTGCTTTGCGGTGACCTGGCAATAAAGAATGCTCGTATTTTTTCAGAAACCGGTCACCATACTGATCGGCAATGTCAGCGAGATTCATTGACCGTCTCCTTTTAAGTTAAGAGCGTCGATCATATGATTCATGGTTTTCTGAGTATTTAGTTGAACTGTTTCAGTGGGCTGGGTATAGATAGCCGTTGTTTTAGGGCACATGTGGCCGAGCAAAGTCTGAATTGCTCTGAGGCTTAGACCTTGCTCCAGCAAGTGGGTAGCAAAACTGTGTCGTAAGTTGTGAGGGCTGACTTTTTTATTGATTCTGGCGTCTTCGACCAATTGCTTCATGGCTTTCTGGGTACAGGACAAACTCATGGATTGAGTGGCTTTATGGCGTTGTTTGGCGGTTTGTCCTTCAGGAAACAGAAATCGAGGATTCTGATGAGTAGCCCAATACCGTCGTAGGGCTTTGAGCGTACGAAAGGGAAGGTCAACATAGCGATCTTTGCGACCTTTACAATCTCGTAAATGGACTCTCATCCGTTCGGAATCGATGTCAGCCGTGGTCAAATTAAGGCCTTCACTCAGCCTCAACCCCATGCTGTAAAGCGTCAGCAGAATGGTGTAGTAGCGCAGTTTTCGGGCTTTATTGAGCAGGCGTTCTATTTCTGAAACGGTGAGAATCACTGGCAACCGTTTGACCGTAGGCGGTTTGATGATTTCTACGAAGTTCCAGTGCTTCTTAAGGATGTGTTTCCAGAAGAACTGAATCCCGTTACGGTCGGTTTTGACGGTGCTCCATGAGTGACTCACTACCAGAGCAGCAAAATAGGTTTTCAGGTCGTCAGGAGTGAGAGTGTCGGGACAGCGGTCAAAGAAGGTGGCTAAACGTCGCAGTGGTCGGCTATAAAGATCAATAGTGGATTTGCTTTTACCTTGAAGTATCAGGGTTTGCCGGTGTTTTTGGTACAATTGTTCAAATCGTTTTTGTTCGGTACTGTTCATTGAATGGACTTCCGGAATAAGCCACAACGGGTTGTTGTGGAATCAGGAAGTATTGGATATTCGGAACAGTGCTTGTTTTCGTCGCGTAGCGGCTTGGTTCAACAAGTGCTTCAAATGGGACGCCTACGGCGCCCCTTAAGCAGGCGTGTGTGCCGAGCATGGCACTTAACTAGAGAGGTGAAAGTCCTCTTACCAGGTATTCGCAGAGCCGAAGGTTAGCGAAAGGGCACCAAAAGTAGGCGCTTTAGGCGAAATCGCGGGGCGACGAACAGAAACCCAATATGAGGTGTGACGTATCTGGAGCCAGTGGGCACGTGACCATTAAGCTCTCCATCTGCAATAGGGATACGTTTTATAAATTGGGCGTTTACGCGATGAAAGTTAAGTGTCTTACCTCGGGAGGTCTGTCGTATGTTGAGGGAACAACTGACATCAGAGCAATCTGGTGTGATCGTATGGCAGAAGTCAGCAGCGTTTTGTTGGAGACTCACTGCGAGTGAATACCTAGAAAAGTGCAGTAGGCCGACCATGGGAGAGAACTTTCCTTGGGTTTACCAGAAATGGCGACAAGAGATAAACAACAGTCATTTGAAACGCCGTGCTACGTGATCCGTATGGCCGGTGTTGTGGGAGGAGGGGTATCGTGAGGTACCTCCCTATCCCGATTAACCTTCTATACGGTAATCTAGAAAAAGCACGACTTAATCTCATTTTTTCCGTCAAGAATACTTTTTAAATAAGCTTTAAGATCGTCTTTTGAGTTTATTTTTCTGAAACTATAGTTTACATATTTATAATGATCAGACCAGTTAAGAACCAAGAAATTATTATTACTAAAATCATATGTTATGAAAAATAGCCCTAAACCACATTCATAAGAAATGACTATGCTATGACTCTCTTCACTGAGTAAACCCATTGCTTCATTAACAGTTGCAATCCAAGACAAACCTGTAGTAATCAATTCTTCGTTATTGCAAAGCAAATCAATAATTGGGATTATGTTTAGTTGTATTTGAGAATGTTCCTCACCGGATAAAGCTTCGAAAAAATTATCGCTTAATTGATGGTCTAATCCATCGGGTGAGTGTGGTGTGCCCATAAATGAAACTCCACCACCGGCAGCCATGAACTGAGGACTTGCATAACCTGATGCTTCAGACATGTAGGGTCGATTTAGGTCTGAAGCCAAACCTGTAATGCCAGATAAAAGTGATTCCCATAATAAAAAATTATATGAAGGATTAGTTGGATCCTTCGGTATTTTATAACATTGGGTTTGTTTTTTAGTGTCATCTTTTCCTTGCCGTAAAGTCTTTATCAAATCTATAAGTTGAGACTTACAACTCTCACATAACTTTTCAGTACTATCGTGCGAACATAGAGGGCAACCAATACTTTGAAGACTAAAAAAAAGAAAAAAAAGAGTTATATAAAACTGAAATTTTCTTAACATAAGCTATTTTCCTCTGAGTACATGGCAGTTCCACAAAAGAAGGAAATATAGCAATCAAATTTGTTAAGTGCCCAACAAATTGCCACGAAAGTTAATCGGGTAGCCAAGGGTTTTTAACCCTCAGCCCCCACAACACCCTGCATGCGGCTCCGCACAGGGCGTTTCACTTAGAATGGTGAAGCTTGATCCATCCATCGCGTAGTTCATAGAGCCCCTGAGATTTCAAATAAGCTTTCGATAATGCCTGATTGATACCAAAAGTCTTTGAGCTACGCCATGGGCCTTCGCTTAAAGCGCCTACTTTTGGTACTGGTGATTCCACAGGCAACAGCGATCTTAACCGGAACGCCTAATCTCATTAAATTTCTTACTTTAGTTCGAGGCTTTCGCCATTGCCGCCAATAAGCCATGCGTACTCTCCGTCGAATCCAGCAATCCAGATCTACGCAGAGTTGATAGCAGTTGGCGATGCCAAAGTAATTGATCCAGCCTCTTATGTATTGGCTGGTTTTAAAGAGTTGGTATTTCATCGACACCCCCCAGTTTCGATTCGTTAATTCCAGAATTCTTTGCTTAAAAGCACACAAAGTTTTCGGGTGCCACTGAATACGACCTAATTGGAAAGTAAATCCCAAAAATTTGCTTTCAGACGTTTTAACGACCTTACTTTTGGTGGAGTTGATGACCAGTTTTAATCGCTGCTGAAGATACTTGCTGATACTGAACAAGACACGTTTGCCTGCTCTCTGACTTTTTACCAAAATCGTAAAGTCGTCAGCGTATCGGGCAAACTTATGGCCTCTTTTCTCCAGCTCCTTGTCCAACGGGTCTAACATGATGTTTGCCAATAGTGGCGATAACGGCCCACCTTGAGGAACACCTTCTCGACTCTCTTCAAACCGATGTTTATCCATAACACCTGCTCGTAGATACAGGCCAATCAATTTAAGTAGACGTTTGTCTTTTACCTTGCGGCTTAAGAGCGTCATTAATAAATCGTGATTAACCCGATCAAAGAACTTGGATAGATCAATATCTACTGAGATACGACGACCTTTCTTTATAATCTGTTGCACTTGTATCGCAGCTTGCTGCCCATTTCGACGAGGACGAAACCCAAAACTGTTGTTTGAGAATTCCGGGTCGAAGATGGGCGTAAGTACCTGGGCTATTGCCTGTTGAATGACTCGATCTTTGACCGTTGGGATACCTAAACGACGAGTACCGCCATCCGGTTTATCAATCTCCACACGTCTCACAGGTGCTGGCTTATAACAACCTTTGTTCAGATCATTAAGAGTTTGTTTCCATCCACCTGTTCGTGCCCATTCGGGAAACTCGTCAATGATCATACCATCAACGCCAGCGGCTCCTTTATTGGCTCGAACTTGTTTCCATGCCGCCTGAAGATTCTCAGGATAGAGCGTACGTTCGAATAGATTTTCGCTAAAGGATGGCTTCGTATCACTACGCTGAGTCACGTCATTACCGGACGGTATTCGTGTATTCAAGTCTGACAAGGCTCCTCCTTTGTTCTAAATGTTCAGGCCTTCGCCGTGTCCCAGCCATTACGCTGGCATTTGACTACTATGCCGTCTGCTGACTTCTGCTCAATCACCCAGTGAAGTTGCCCTCATTGGCGCTATCGGTTTTCATCCTATTTGCTCGAACAGGGTGATGAATCACTGTTCGCCGAGCCTGTTGAAATCAGTGGCTGAGAACTGAGTATTGACCGATCGCATGTTAAGCAGATCTCCCCATTCTTTATGGAAGAGAGAGAACATGAACTTTCGTTGCGCAACTGCATCATTTACGGTGGCCCTGCTCTCCAATAAAAAGCAGCACAGGGCTTCGTCGTCTTGTGCCCTGAATTTAGCTAAAGAGTGCCTCCAGCCTACGCCTCATATGATGTTTTTGTTCATCAGCTCGCAATTTCGCCTAAAGCGCCTACTGTTGGTGCGTCCGGCTTCCTTCAGACCAAACCTCGCGGTCAAGCCCTTGCCATTCGCTAGTAGTTATCATCTAATCACAACATGGTTTTCGATGGTGATCTTCCTACAGAGGACTTTCACCTCATAAGTTCATGCCCATGCTGGGCGTACACAAGTGCATCCAGGTGACGCCGATGGCGCACCTGATGCAGGCGTGTGTGCCGAGCATGGCACTTAACTAGAGAGGTGAAAGTCCTCTTACCAGGTATTCGCAGAGCCGAAGGTTAGCGAAAGGGCACCAAAAGTAGGCGCTTTAGGCGAGGGCGTTGTCGCGAGGCA
>SIHQ01000084.1 GCA_004762125.1 Oceanospirillales bacterium
TCGAACGCCTCAAAGCTGAAGCACTGGTTGATACGATCAAAGAAGTGATCGCATCAGATGATCCTGAGGCTGCATTGAAATCCTTAACGAGAGCTTTGGAAGACGTGTTGCCAACGAGGGAATCGAGTAAGCATATGGCTGGTCGCGATCGGGGTAAACAGGAACCAACCGTTTCGTTGAAGTATCACGCTCTGAAAGCTGCATGACCAGAAGAGCATCAGTCAACAACTAAAAACTGTAGCATCGAGTAAAAGGTTCTTATCTCATTGATGACAATGCGTCTGGTCAGGGCCAGGAGGATTTTGAAGGAAAGGTACTGCAGTTTGGAAGTGAGCTCTACCCTAACTGGAAAAGTATTCTTCAGGCCTTGAAGCCATAAGTTCTGCCAGATAGCCGTTTACTTAATACTCAAAAAGACTGTGATATCTCACTAAGCCCATTTCAGGCAAAACCGCTTCCAAAACAACCAAAAAACCAGCTTTTATTGCAACGATAAAGACTGAGATAGTCTGATCCAAAAAAACTTACGGAAAGTCATTACAAGCAAAAAGCCGAATATAACTTGATAGATTTTTAGGCTTTTATGAGGAAATACAACCAAAAGAGCTTTTTCAGCTGTTATTACAGTTGTAGCCACATGGAAAGATCCAAAAAAGAAAATGGAGGCGAGTACCGGAGTCGAACCGGTCTAAATGGAGTTGCAGTCCACTGCATAACCGCTTTGCTAACTCGCCTTTTAGGGCATCACGATATGATAGTTATTCGATAAACAATAATAAAAACAACGTGTTGTGATGTACGAGCCATTCTATTAAGGTTGCCCTTAACTTGCAAATGTTTTTCGGATAAAACTCGGTAACTTAATACTACTCAGTCAGAAGCATTATCAGATACTATCCACGTTTGTAATACCAACAAAATTTGGAACAGGATTCGTGGAAAAAGCGGACTTTCAGCAACGCAGCGATTTTGTCATCGAACTGGGCAAAGCGCTGCATCAATTCGGTACAACCTCTTTTCGCCTCGAAGCGCATTTGACCAATGTCAGTCATTTTTTGGGACTGGATGGCTATTTTATGCTGTCACCTACCGTGATGAGTATAGTGCTGTGGGAAAAAGGCACAGAAGAAAAACATAATTACCATATCAGAGTTGAACCCGGAGATCTGGATCTGGGTTCTCTAGCATACGCTGACGAGCTGGTTGAAGAAATGGTTTCAGAAAAGCTGACGCTGACAGAAGCACTGAAACAACTCGATGCGATCAGGAACAAACCTGAGCCTTACTCAGATCGCATGACGTTCTTTGCTTTTGGCCTTACCGGTGGTGCTTTCGCCATGCTGATGGGCACCAGTGTCGCCGATATCATTGCGGCAACGGTCACTAGTCTGGTGGTATATGGTTTACTGTACGGCATTCAGAAAAACAAGCTGAATCCTCACATTATTGAACCGACTGCCGCTACAGTTTCAGCTGTTTTTGCCAGTGCGGCTGCTTACTTCTATCCCGAGATTAATACACCGGTTGTGGTGCTTTCCGGCATCATTGTGTTTATTCCCGGTCTTTCCATCACCATGGGCCTTAAAGATCTGGCTTCACGGCACCTGACATCAGGAACGGCACGAGTGATGGACGGCATTATGTGTCTGTTTAAACTCTACTTTGGTGCAGTACTGGGTGATGCAATCGGCAACCTGCTTTGGGGAACCAAAGCATACATTGATACACCGGGGATACCTGGCTGGACCGAATGGATTGCAGTGCCACTGTTGTCACTGTCTCTGATCATTATCTTTAAAAGTCGTATCAAAGATGCATTTTGGGGCGTGCTGTCCTGTTTTATTGCCTATGTAGGCACCCTAATTGGAGCGGCCTATCTGGGTGATTCACTAGGGCTGTTTATTGGTGCTCTGATGGTGGGTCTCTACAGTAATATCTACTCAAGGATCACCAATGCACCATCAACGATTGTACTTCTGCATGGGGTCGTATTACTGGTACCCGGTAGCAAGGCCTATATCGGGCTGAATAAAATGGTGTCTGGCGAAACCATTCTTAATTTCCCCGAAATTGGCACCCAGACTTTTTTGATCTTTATGTCGATCCTGGCTGGCTTAATGTTTGCCAATACGTTGCTACCTTCCAAGAAGCCGCTCTAGTTTCCTGCTAAAACCTCAACAACGCCTAGGTAGATGGTCAAAGTCCATAGCTTTCCATCTACCTGTCACGCTTCAACGCTTCGCCAAACTCCTGTTATTTATAGGGTTAAAAAATAATTAACAAAAATCTAATTAATATTACTGCCTTAATTCTATATAATTGCACTGTCGTTTGATTGATTTAATTCAATCAACTCGGGAACAAATAACTTATAAATCCCCCAGTATACAGCGCTGCAATGAAAATTCCTGTTTTAGTCCTAGCATCACTGCTCCTTACTGCCTGTAAAAGTGGTGGTGACAGTGATGATTCTTCATCTTCGGACAATATGTAACCCTGATTCCAAACGGATCGCATTTAACCGGCACTGTTACTCAGGTAGCGAAAAGTAACGCTTTAAGTGTTTATGACCCTGCTTTGTTGCAGCAAATATATGAGGCTTTATTGTCACAACAAGAGCCAATAACTAAAGCGGCACAAAGTCTTCATCAGATGGCTGCAACAGGAATATCCTATGTTAGTGACCAGCACCTGAACTTTTCAATTCCCCCCAACACACCAACACCTTTGCCAAGTCCGCACACCTTGCAATGCCCTGAAAGTATGATTCCGAGCGAGGGAATGGTTCAACAATGTTTGTTAGATACAGCTTCTTCAACAGGCAACCAACTAGTAATGGGATTGATTGTGCAGTCAGTTGAGGGGACGCCTGGCGCTTTCACTACGGACTTTGCAATGCTTTCCAACGGCCCAACTATTAATAGTAACGCTGAAACTGTAGTTGAAAGATTCCAAGCACTTATTAATGGAACTACTGTAGCCGTTGCATTCATCCTGATGATGGAATACAGAGCAATAGTTCATCAGGGCGGGTTTACAAAATAGAGCCCACAGCATGGTACTCTATGAGTACCATGCTTTAATTCGTGTAGCTGCTAAAATAATACTCTTTGCCGCCGCTTTTCAGATAGAGCGTTGTCGTTTTACCGCTGTTCTTCTCGACAGCCAAATCCAGAAGTTGGTAGTAAACATTGCGATGAATCAAGCCATCCAGTCGATCCCTGACTCTTATGAAAGGAAGGTCATGACCAGAAGCATCTTTACCCATTCTTAACAGGTGCTCCTCATCAAGAACTACCTGATCCCCAACATTGGTTGTAAAGACCAATCTTCCCTGCTCTGCCTTAACCTGAGTCACCACAAAAGGTGCACTTTCTACGCGAATACCCACTTTTTCAACGGGTGTGACCAGATAGAATTTACCGTCATCGTCATAACGAAGAATGGTCGAGAAAAGCTTAACCATGGACTCACGGGCAATGGGTGAGCCCATATAATGCCAGGAACCGTCACGTTTAATTTCCATGTCGATATCACCACAGAAGTCAGGATTCCAGTCATGGACGGGGGGCAACCCTTTCTGTGATTTGATGGCCTTTAGGCTTTCTGCCAGTTTCCCGGGATTTGGTTTTTCCGAGGAACAAGGTTCATCATTCATAAAACACCTCCACCGTTGTCATTGTTATGGCTTCGCTGGCGTACAGCTGAAACATTAGTGCAATACAGTCATTATATCGTCTTATCTATCAGGGCACAGAGAATACTGTCTGTAGCAAGCCCCATGTTGTCTTATCCAATCAGTTGTTATCCATAGGGAGCTATGGCCGATGCTAATCTTTGAGTTAGTTGAAGACCAACAGGGAAAAGTCATGCAGCTGTTAAAGTCCATTGCCAATGTACTAACAAATTGGCTCATGCAGGAATCATCGGACTATAACAGCCCGCAGTGTGATTTTGAGCGTATACGCCATGAACTGAAGTCCTGTGATGTCATTCTGGTGGAAGGTAAATCCAGAGTCAGTAACGTAATCAAGCAGATCACCCAGAGCCCTTGGTCTCACGCCATGCTTTATATTGGGCGACTCCATGATATTGAAGACGACAGAATGAGGGAAACCATCAGACAGGCCTTTGACGGCTCGCCGGACGAGCAACTGATCATAGAAAGTGAACTTGGCTACGGTACAGTGGTTCACCCTCTCAGTCGTTATGAAGGCGATCACTTGAGAATCTGTCGTCCCAACGGTTTGAACTATAACGACAGTCAACAGGTAGTTCGTTACGCTACGAGCCGGTTGGGGCTGGATTACGATGTTCGGCATGTATTGGATCTGGCTCGGTTCTTCTTCCCCTACTCCATCATTCCCGGTCGCTGGCGTTCAAGTTTGTTCAAGTACTCTCCGGGCGATGAAGCCAAGACCGTATGTTCTAGTATGATTGCGGAAGCTTTCAGCTTTATACACTTCCCTATTCTTCCTTTGGTTAAACTGGATGCGGATCAGACCGTTCAGCTTTACCAACGCAACCCAAAGCTTTGTACGCCCAGTGACTTTGATTATTCACCTTATTTTCAAATCATCAAATACCCATTTCTGGATTACACCCATCACTCGGATTACAAGCTTCTGCCCTGGAATGGTCACGGTTTACTGGAAGGAAAAGAAGGTGAGTTTTACATGTCGCCCGACAAGTTCAGAGAACTCAGAATGATGGGGAAAGACGACGGAGATCAACCTGTTCAGCCACACTAGCTATAAAACAGGGTGATTATGCAAAAAAGGTATTATCACAAAGTGGACGCTTTTTAAATCTGCACCATAATTACCCCCAGCTGATCGAGTTGATCTCCCCCTACGACTGATCAGTCTGAGTCTTTTGACTCGGGTACTTGGATTGTGTACCTATGTTTCACTCCTATGGTCTTAGCCCGCATTGTCTTCCCCCAGATGTGCGGGTTTCTTTTTGTCTGTAAGCTTTCGATCTCTGTCACTATTCCCTACTTATCAATCACTTAGCCGCTACTCTAAACGTACGTTCTACACCTCTCTCACCTGCTATATAACATTAATGATCGCTAGGAAATGGTGGCCAAATGTTGGCAAATCATCCCTCTTTTGGAAGTGAGTACATAGAGCAAGTACCGCTTTTATGAACCTACGCAAACCTACTCATTTGCCAGTTCAACCCCACAGTAAAGGGTTCGAGGAGGACGACGTAGCGCCCTCCATCGGACTAGGAAGCTAAGCTTCGCCTTTGCGTTCCAGCTGCCAGAGCGACAGCCTCCCCAAAGCGCATACCAGTGCCGATCTCTCGCAAGAGTCGTCTTTTCCAACTAAAAAATTCACGGTAGTAAGGCATTGCCGATCCGATTTTCCTTACAGGTGCCGGATGGGATACCACTCCCTTTTTCTCAGTCTGGTAGTAATTTCTTAAAGGCCTATCCCAGAAGCCTAAGCCTCTTCGTGCTATCCATGCCTCGCCTTGAATAGCTTTCTACCACCAAAGCAGATATGAGAATCTTTGTCGGATTTCATCCGCTCGATACGGCCTGACAGTCGTTCAAATCGACGTCTTTTCTGAAAGAGAGACTGGGAAGTTTTTGAGTGATCCTGACCGGAACGCTTTTGCCCGACCACCTTCTTGGCCAGCTTTGCAATATCGCCCTTCAGCGTATCCAGCTTGTTTTCGTCCTGAGCAATGCAGTTCTTTCGATTAGCCTCTTGCGACTTAATCTGACCTTTTAAATGCTGCTCGACGCCACGCATAACGCGATAAGGAAGGCGCTGGCCAGTGAAGGCATGGTCGCTTGTATACAGAGTTCAGGAAAAAACTGGGCGTGACATCCTGTGAATATCAAAAGCAGCGACGGATGACGAAAGCCATTGATTTACTAAAGCGAGGGAGTTCAATCACTAAAACCTGCTTTGAACTCGGCTTTCAAAACTTGAGTCATTTCAGCAGATTGTTTCGACAGCATTATGGGTATTCACCTTCGGAATACTTAAAGCGAAATTTGCAGTCATTTTTTTGTACGCATCGATAATATTATTTGCAGTGTTTTTATCAATATGTTCAGAGTATTTTATAGGGTTTTCAATCAAAATCGAAGCAAAAGTAAAATTCTATGTCTTTATTCTGTTGACGTCCTGCTGCACTGGTTCTAGGTCACATAAAAATTTATTTTTTATTTTTTTATTTTTTTATTTTTGAGTCTATCTTTCTTATTGAAACTTAAAAATGAGAATTATTGTTGTGAATAGAGAGACACAGGTCGTTGTACTGTTATTAGCATTATATTCAAATTTTACGTATTCCTCCGGTGATGTTTTGAGTAACTCAGCAGATATCGATGTGCAAGAAAATGGGCAATTTAAAAAACCGGTTTTTTTTCATCTTTCGTCATTTATTGAGAAGCAGCATCTTCAAAATTCATCAGGTTCTTTTTTCTTGAAAGGCGTCAATCTTCATAATGAAACATTGACAGAAAATGACAGTAAACCTCCGTCGAATGAAGCACGCTGTATTGTTAAGGTTAGAGATTCAGATAGGGATGATTTGCGATCTAAGTTGGCTAAATATCCAACCTGTGAGTTGAAAGTGAGCGGTGTTTTTGCAATTGATTTCCCTATTTTTTTAAACACCAAACTCACGGGGGTTGGAGAGGTTGATACTAAAGAAACATTTGTTTCCTTTCCAACGAATAAAGGAACTTCTGGCACAGTATCAGAACAGTACCCACTGATTCTAGATAAACATTCAGAACCCAGAATCTCCCGCCCCGGTGCTATTTTTGTGATAGCCCAACAAGTAAGCGACGACTTTATGCTTTTGAGAAGCCAAGGTGTTATTGAAAATATTGGCTTCAGCAACGAGTATGGCGCCGTACACCATTCCGGTTGCTTCCTTACTGGTATAAACCAGCTGGAGGGCGGAGGAATTATGAGTTCTGTATTCTGGCCTAGTACCCAAGCTGATGTTTTGTGCTCAAACTGGCATGAAGGCACTTCAGAGAGTCATCCCTCGTTACCTTTACAAGACACACTTTCCGATTTTAATACCCCTGAGCCAAAACAAGCTTCAGGTAGAGGATCATCTGTTAGACAGCGTCCTGCAGCTGCTACACAAAAAAGAACAATGAAGGAAAAGCTCAAAGAAAAAACCCCTACAGAAGGCGAGACAGAGGAAGAAATAATGGTGCCTTCAAGCGCTGCTGGAGCCAGTGCTGGAGATGAGGATGACGAGAAGGATAAAAAGAAAAAGAAGGATGAAAAACTGATCGCTGAAAAGAAGAAACTGTTAGAGGCTTTTATAGCATATAAAAATTCATTCAGGGACGCTACTGAGAAACAAAAAAAAGAGGGTAGAAAAATTCACGCAGAGACTGCACCTAAATTAACTGCAGCATGGGAGGGTGCATCAAGAGAGTGTCAAATTCTATTTACCAGTTCAACTTACTCAGGGGCTAAACGTGCGTTAGGACTGAAAACTAAGCCTAGACTTTCTGTGAAATAACTATATCTGCCTTTATAATAATTGGAGGTGCAGGTAGGCAATAAGCGAGCAAAGCTTCATAAGCTGAGTAAGCGGCATTAGCGTTCTGCATCTTCGAGCCGAATGGCTGTAATTTTCTTTCATCTATAAACATTTTATCAGCTGAATTCAGGTCAGAAGATAATCGAAGCATTAGGTAATAGCGCTTTGAACCGCTCCTATCAACCTGATCAAACCTACTCATTGAGGTAGTCAGGTCGTCAGCCGAGCAGTTCTGCTGACTCGCATGGCGGGATTGCGCCGCCACAATGAAGCCTAAAATGGCTGGCTAGTATCA
>SIHQ01000085.1 GCA_004762125.1 Oceanospirillales bacterium
CTTTTTCAGTTGGCGTATCTCTGCCTCAAGAGCTTCGATATGTTCTTTCAAAAGAACTATTTGCTCTTGCTGCTGAGTGATGAACTCAAGAAGCTTTGCAATTTGATCAGTCTGCTGTTCGTCACGAATTAAGAAAATCATGGGGGAAAGGATAGTCGAAAATTATTACTTCCTCAGTGCAGCACTTTTTTAGGAATTACAGTCACACTTATTGCTTTATGCAGATAACGCGTTCTTCTTATGTCTATACAAATAATTGGATTTATAAAAAATATTTTCAATGTGATAAATAATTACCTCTAATATACTGATTTGGATATTAATGGGCCTTACAAACTTTATTATGTAAAGAAATCAATGAATGAAGCATTCAATAAAATAAAATTGATCATGCATATAAATCTTAAAGTTGATGGAAAATAGTTTGGATGTAATTAATGTAAGTAGAAAAGATATTGTGCTTGGCTATATATCACAATTTCTTAATGTAGGCTCGGGCTTGATACTTCTTCCCTTAGTTGTCATATTTTTTGATGCTGAGGAAGCAAGTTTATGGTTTTTAATTATGACGATTGTCTCGTCAATAGTTCTTATAGATTTTGGATTTAGCCATACTATATCAAGAAACTTCTCATATATAATTAGTGGTGTCAGTGAATTAAAAAAAGAAGGTGTGGCTAAAAATGAAGGAAATAATAAAATAAATTACATATTATTCTTTGACTTGTTAAAGGTTACAAAAAGAATATATCTTTTCCTTGGGTTTGTTTGTTTCTTATTCTTAATGATATTCGGATCATGGTATATTTATCACATTGTAAGAGGGACGGATTTAGTAGTATTTGACGCGATGACTGCATGGACGATTTATGTAGTAAGTATGACTATGAATATATCTTTTTTGTATTTTGTCCCTGCACTTATGGGCTGTGGAAAGATTAAAGAAGGATATATTGCAAATATTATCGGTAAAGGAATATTAATAGTATTTAGCATTTTTTCAGTGTTTTTAGGATATGGAATAATTGGATTGTCTGTATCATATTGTGCATCAGTAATCGTTTCGAGAATATATAGTCGACGTTTATTTTATACGCAAAGTTATTTTACAAGTTATCAGAGATTTAAAAACATATCTTTAAATAAAAAATTATTATCCATTCTATGGCATAACTCTTCAAAGCTTGGATTAGTAGGTCTAGGCGCATTTTTGATAAATAAATCTACAATACTTTTAGCTGGTGCCTTTTTATCAATAGAAGAAGCGGGTAGTTATGCTTTAACAATGCAGATTTTCAGTGTGTTTATGATGGTGTCACAAACATATTTTCAGATGCATGTCCCGATCTTTAGTAGTTTACAGACCACCAATAATAAAGTTGAGCTAAGGGATAAATATTATCGTTGTATATTCTACTCAATGCTAATGATGACTGTATTATCGATAGGGTTCATTGTTTTTGGAGAATGGGGTCTATCGTTAATTAAATCAAATTTACCATTGCTATCTCCAAGTTTACTTATTTTAGCTTCATTAATGTTGTTTCTTGAAATGCATCACAGTCTAGCTGCAACATTGATTGCAACAGCAAATAATATACCTTTTGTAAAATCAGCTATGGTGTCAGGTTTTGGGGTTGTCATACTTGCATATATCCTTTTGGATTTTTTCTCACTTGGTGTTTTAGGATTGTTATTGGCACAGTTTTTCATCCAGATTATCTATAATAACTGGAAGTGGCCAGTGGTAGCGTGGAATATGATTAGATGAATTTTGACTTTAGTAGTAAAAAAGATAATTTTAAAAAATATAAAGAAATTGAATCAGAACTGATATATGAAAGCAGTTATGATGTAGAACCTGTTATTTCAATATTGATACCTACTTTTAAGAGGCCGCATCTCTTAAAGGTTGCTGTTGATTCTGCAGTAAATCTGAGTGGAAATACGAAATATGAAATCATTATCGTTGATAATGATTGTGAAAAAGAACACAGTTTAGAAATCATAAATACACTTAAGAAATATAAAAATAGTAAAATTAGATATTACATAAATGAAAAAAACATTGGTATGTATGGTAATTGGAATAGGTGCATCGAACTTTCGAGTTCTGAGTGTTTCACTATTCTCAATGATGATGATGTTCTAAGTTCGTCTTGGCTTGAGGTTATGATTCAAGAATTACGACCGAATTCTTTTCTTGGGTGTAGATCAATAAAATTTTCAACTCCTAAAGAATTAGCAGAAACTGTGCCTAGCAATGATATATCTTGTAGAGAAAAGAGCTTAGATAATCTTAAGATTAATGACTTATTTATCGGATTATGGACTAACGGAAGTTTGGGTAGTATTTTTAATAAGAAAAATGTGATGCACTTAGGCGGTTTCGACGACGAGATGTTTCCAATGTCGGATTACTATTTTTATTCATTATATTGTAATTTTTATGGCGGCAACATTCTCAAAAATGAACTTGCGTATTTTAGGTGGAGTGAGAATGAATCATTAAATTTAAATACGTTGAAACAGCAAATATCGAGTAATTATGAATTCAGACAATATCTAATAAAAAATAGATACGTGTCTGGTAAATTACGATATAACTTTATTGCTAAAGCTCTACAAGCAAAAATGATCATTAATGCTAAAAAGATCAATGATGAAATCTGCATAAAAAGTGTAATAAAAGAGAATGATTTATCTTTTGCATCTGTATGTTTATTAAGATGCGTACCATTTTTTTTATTAAGACATTTAGTTAAGTGATAAATATATGGGTAAAATAATTGTATTAGGTAGCACTGGCTATATCGGAAGTAAATTGTTGCCTTATTTAAAGAGTAAGTGCTCTTCCAAAGTGTTAACTGCAGGGCGATCAAGTTGTGATATACATGTTGATTTATCTAAGGACTATAATGGCCTCTTAGAAAATTCTTTAAGCGGTGACTGTGTTATATTCTTGGCAGCCATTTCATCGCCAGCTGTATGTATTGAAGAGTCTGAATTTGCACAGCTAGTTAACGTTAATAACACCTTAAAGTTGATTGAAGCACTGACTCGAAAAGGAGTGAAAGTTGTATTTTCATCAACTGATATGGTGTTTGGTAAATATGAGAAAGAAGTTTTTGATGATAGTGATCTTTTACCATTCGGTCAATATGGTGATTTAAAGGCAGAAGTTGAAAGAAAAGTTGAAAATAATGAGTTAGTAAAAGTAATTAGACTGTCATACGTATTAGGTCCTGGCGATAAATACACAAACATGCTATTTGATGCTGCAAATTCAGGGGAAACAGTAGAAGTATTTTCAGGTTTTGATAGGAATGTAGTGGCGTTACCTGATGTATTAGAAGGTATAAAGCAGTTAATTACTCGTTGGGATGAGATTGATGCATCATGCATTAACTTTTCGGGTCCTGTAAATATTAGTCGCTATGATGTAACAAAACTATTTTCTGAATTACTATGCCCAACATTGTCTTATCAATTAGTCGAAGCTCCAGAAAGATTTTGGGATTCTAGACCCAAAAGCATTGTAATGAACAGTAAAGAGTTTCCTAACCTTTTAGGTTATACACCCCAAAATATTGAAGATTTTATAAGTGAGTGGGTTAGTTATGAGTGATCTTGCATTAATAACAGGTATTACAGGACAAGTTGGTTCGCAATTAGCTGATTTTTTATTAGAAAATACAGAAAATGATGTCTGTGGGATGATGCGTTGGCAAGAGCCGATGGATAATCTTTATCAGCTAACAAGTAAAATAAATAATAAGGATAGAATTGATCTTGAATATGCAGATTTAAATGATTACTCTTCACTTTATAAGCTAATTTCGAAAAGAAGACCAAAGTATATTTATCACTTAGGAGCCCAGTCATTTCCTAAAACATCATTCGATATTCCAATTGAGACACTCCAAACAAATATTATTGGTACTGCAAATCTTCTAGAGTGTGTGCGAAATCTTAAAGAAATGGATAATTATGATCCAGTAGTACATATATGTTCTTCAAGTGAAGTATATGGCCGTGCAAAAATGGGTGTACCTCTGAATGAGGAGTCTAAGTTCCATGGTGCAAGCCCTTACAGCATAAGTAAAATTGGCACTGATTATTTAGGTCAGTTTTATGGAGAAGCATATAGAATTAAAACATTTGTAACTCGTATGGGGACACATACAGGTCCACGTAGGAGTGATGTCTTTTTTGAAAGTACTGTCGCTAAACAAATCGCATTAATTGAAGCAGGATTGCAAGAACCTGCAATAAAAGTTGGTAACTTGTCTAGTGTTAGAACCTTTCAGGATGTTCGTGATGCAGTGAGAGCCTATTATTTACTTTCCATTGAATCTAGTAAAGGTAACGTTCCGTGTGGAGAGGCATTTAACATAGCTGGTGAGGAAGCATTTAAGTTGCCAGAAGTCATTGAGTTACTATTAAGCTTTAGTCATAGAACTGATATAGAAGTTGTCACTGATTCTGAACGATTGCGCCCGATTGATGCAGATTACCAGATGTTTGATAATACTAAGATTAGAGCGTTTATTAATTGGAAGCCTGAAATTACAGCTGAAGCGATGTTTAGGGATTTGCTTGATCATTGGCGTAAAGAAATTTCTAGTGGCCGCGTACCTCTGAATAGATAGGGATATTAATGAAAATTCGAAGTAAAGCTCCTTTACGTCTCGGTCTTGCTGGTGGTGGAACAGATGTATCTCCATATAGTGATGAATACGGTGGATGTGTTCTAAACGCTACCATTGATATGTATGCTTATGCATTCATTGATGATGAAATTGAAAATTTAAATACTGTTATTTTTGAAGCAAAGGATTTAGGCATTGTAGAAACTCTCAATGTTGATGATGATATAACGCTGGATGGTAAGTTAATACTTCATCGTGCAGTATATAAAAGGGTCATGACTCAGTTCAATGGAGGTAAGCAAATCCCTCTCAGGCTGATTACTCAATCAGATGCGCCTCCAGGTAGCGGGTTAGGTTCTTCATCAACGATGGTTGTTGCCATGCTTGAAGGGTTTAGACAGCTTCTATCTCTGCCGCTAGGTGAGTATGATATGGCGCATTTAGCCTATGATATTGAACGCATTGATTGTTCACTATCTGGTGGGAAGCAGGATCAATATGCGGCTACTTTTGGTGGTTTTAATTTCATCGAATTTTATTTAAATGATCGAGTTGTTGTAAATCCTTTGCGTATTCGAAAGTACATTATTAATGAATTAGAATCGTCATTAATTTTATTTTTTACTGGTGCCTCAAGAAATTCAGCAAAGATAATAGATGATCAGATTAATTCTATTAAAAAAGATAATAATAATCTTGAAGCAATGCATAAAGTAAAAAAATCTTCTTATCGTATAAAAGAATTGTTGTTACGCTCTGATATTATTGGCGTTGCAGAAGAATTTAAAAAAGCTTGGGAATATAAAAAAGAAACTTCTGAATCAATATCCAACGATATGATTAATAATATCGAAGATGCTGTTATAAGTGCAGGTGCCATATCAATGAAAGTATCTGGCGCAGGAGGAGGAGGTTTCGTTATGATTTTCGTTGAACCAGAAAAAAAATTGGATGTGATTGAAGTGTTGAATAAATATGATGGTGTGGTCCACAAATTTCAATTTACGAATGAAGGAGCGTACTCATGGACAATTTAAGTTTTATTAAAAATTACCTGAGTGACAGTCTTGACGTTAAAACAAAATTATCTAAAGATATTAAAGTATTAAATCAAATTTCAAAAGCTGCAAATTTAGTAGTCGATGGATATAAAAATGGCAATAAAGTATTAATCGCTGGAAATGGTGGTAGTGCAGCAGATGCTCAACATATTGCTGCCGAATTTGTTAGTCGCTTCATGTATGACAGACCAGGGCTCCCTGCAATAGCGCTAACCACAGATACTTCGATGCTGACAGCTATTGGTAATGACTATGGTTTTGATTTGCTCTTTGCGCGACAAGTACAAGCTCAAAGTAAGAGTGGTGATATTTTTATTGGTATTAGTACCTCTGGTAATTCTGTTAATGTGGTGAAAGCTGTAGAGCAGGCTAAAAAAGATGGCATAACGACAATTGTTTTATGTGGACAATCAGGAGTGCTCAGAGATTTGGCTGACCTATCAATTTGTGTACCCTCAACGATAACTCCTTTTATTCAAGAGTGTCATATAGTTATCGGTCATATGATATGCGCCATCGTAGAAGAGAGTATTTTTCCTCGGAATGAATATGTTTGAAGCAGTTATTCTCGCGGGAGGAGAAGGTACCCGTCTTAAGTCAGTGACGGGGAATCTACCAAAGCCTATGGTGTCTATAGGTGGCAAACCTTTTCTATATAAATTAATGCAACGACTTGAGGAGCAAGGCTGTAGTAAGATTATTTTGTCGTTATGTTATCAGGCAGAATATGTAATACAAAGAGTGAATATAGATAAACCTGTTAGTATTAAAGTTGAATTTGTTGTTGAAAAAAAACCGTTAGGTACAGGAGGAGCAATAAAGCTAGCAGCTAAAGAAATTTCATCTGATAAGTTTTTAGTTTTAAATGGTGATACATTTTTAGATGTTGATTATTGTTCAGTATTAGAATGCTCAAATGCCACAGATTTATTAATATGTGGTGTTGATGTTAAAGAGGCGTCTAGATACGGGACTCTTTCTATCGATAGTGATTTTAAAGTTCTTGCTATGAATGAAAAAGGAGTGGCGGGGCCTGGGGTTATTAATAGTGGCGCATATGTTATTTCTACTTCAGATATAATTTCTTTCGAAAAAGATTCTTTTTCATTTGAAAATGAGTATGTTCAAGCTTTCAATGGAAATTTTAAAGCGTATATCTCTAATGGATACTTTATTGATATAGGGATACCTGATGATTATCATAAAGCTTGTCAGGATATAAAATGAAAGTTGCATTTCTCGATAGAGATGGGGTAATAAACAAGGAAGTAAATTACTTACATAGAATAGCTGATTTTGAGTATACTAATAAATGCGTATTAGCTCTAAAAAAATTAGTAAGTTTGAATTACAAAATTATAGTTATTACTAATCAAGCTGGGATTGCTCGTGGATACTATACAGAGAGCCAGTATCAAGAGCTTACAGATTGGTATGTTAATGATTTAAAAGAAAAAGGGGTTGATATTTTAGACGTATTTCATTGTCCTCATCATCCTGAAGGTGTGAGGCCTGAACTATCAATTAAGTGCAGTTGCCGAAAACCCAGTACTGGACTGATAAAGAAAGCGTTAGAAAAATACAGTATAGACCTAACTACATCAATTATGGTTGGAGATAAAATTTCTGATATGAAAGCCGGTGCCAATGCTGGTGTTAATCGCTGTGTACTTGTCAAAAGTGGTCATAGAATAGAAAATAAAATTATTCAATATTCAATTTATGATGATCTACATTCGTTTGTACAAATAGGGCTTTGAATGAAAGAAATATATATAATTGATGCTTTGTAT
>SIHQ01000086.1 GCA_004762125.1 Oceanospirillales bacterium
TTACATCCTGTTCTACAACAACCACCGATTGCACTCATATTTGGGATATAACAGCCCTGTGAATTATGAACGCAAGAGTTTGGAAAAGGCGGCTTAATCAAGTGTCCGAAATCAGTTGACCACTACAAAATACTTCACCAATACGTGCTCTACAGATATACCCAATTTCCATCAAGGCATAAGCCTTTGGGGAGACAATATTTAGCACGGCTTCATATTCTTCATCTGTCAGGATGGTGATAAGGTTATGACAGGAAGTAGGAAGGTTAAAGTCGACTTTTAGAATGCTATTGTGCTTAAACAGCAGGCATAAAAAAAAGCAGCTCGTAAGCTGCTAATTTTAAATGTTTATGGTCGGAACGAGAGGATTTGAACCTCCGACCCCTTCACCCCCAGTGAAGTGGTGATTCTATATAAATCAATTAGTTAGCTTGTTTTTTTGTTGGCAGATGACTGTGTTTGTAGCTTGATTTATAACGAGTTTTATTTGGTTTGTTGGAAGGTTTTTCGCCTTTTTAGTGTGCGATAGAAGCCCGTATTTTATAGAGTCGACGTTTGAATAGGGTCATTGATGCGAGCGAATAATCCAAAATAAGTGACTCCCTCAGCCAGATGGCTGGGAGGGGGAAGAGGTCATAATTATGAAACTCAGGAAGTGAAGGGTTTTACTTCAAATCTGGCTTTATCCCAATGGTTGTATGAAGCAACGTACGGCAGGTACTACAAACTTGGTTAGTTCGCCAAATCATATTCTGATAGAACTTCCCTGTTTCTGATAATGCACCTTGAAGAGGGTGGCATACCTATCTTCGAGAAAGGTGTGAGTCTCACCGTTGTACAGAGTTATGGGTTCGTTACCACCATTATTTAACTCAAGTAACGATCCAGGTTCCTCCTGAGTTGGGCTGAACTGATTACCGCTATCAAAGAAATTATCGTGCTTCAGGTTGCAACTGCTGATGGGTGGTGGGCGACGATCTGAGCAACAGTCCAGTAAGAATCTTTAACGTTGGAGTGAGAGAGTTTTTGATAAGGCTGGTTATCTTCTCTCATTTTGGCCGTCTATATACGTTCCCAGCTGCATATCAACAGAATCGGTCGCTCTTTTTTGAGAGGATTTCAGATAAGACAGCAGCTGAGGATCACAGTCAATTTGTGACTACTGGCTTTGGTATGGCGCCAGTGCTTTCATGGATACAATTCAGAGCGAAATGAACTGTATCCATAATCTTTTTTATTAACGAGGAGTATTATCAAAAACGATAAAATACAGAAAGACCTACGACAGGGTACCACTGAAAGGAGTTCAGCTTATCTTCCACTCTTTTTGATTCAGCGCTGAGGCTGTCTTCGAACCCTGGCACAGAAATGCCTGTACCTGACGCTTTGAACTCAACACTGGGACTACCTTGATAAAGAACTCCTAAATCTGCTGAAATTCCAAAACCTTCTTCACTCACTGGGTTGCTTGCCCACCCCATCCCAACATAAGGGGCAAAGTTATCAAATTTAATCTCTGCATCGAGAGTGTCCAGCGTGTAGGCGGTTCCATCCACAACAAAGTCTGTGCCAGAGCGGGGTGAGCCAGTACCAGTGATTTTGTTACCATTATAGAAAGCACCAAAAGTTACTCTGAATCCGGAATCATCGAATACATACCAATCTGCCAGTAAACCGTACGACGACAGTTTTAAATCGGCATCGTACTTTATTTCATCCTTGTTAAAATCAGCGCCGTACTTAAAACTGTTTCCTTGCGCTCGCAAAGAAAACTCATCGTTAACTGGCCAATCGACAGAGACTCCTGCCCCCAAAGTAGAAGCCCCTACGCTAACACCTACAGGACCTTCAGCAGTAGCACTTCTAGCCAAAATCAACAGTGCAGTGACCCCAAGCACCATCATTATATTGTTTTTCATAACTTTCTTCCTTGTGTAGCGTGTTTGCGGTACTTCCTCCACCCGCTGTTTGTTTGCAGTATATAAAACACCTACCGCTTTTCAACGCGATCAACAACATGATGTTGAGCAGATAAAAAATTATATACTATATCCCACTCGTAAAGTGTATCTGCGAAGCAATGCTATATCGCTGAACACCTTTGAAGTAAATCACGACTCAGGGATATTCTGCAAAGAATACCAAACCATGCAGAAGAGATAAGGGTGGCTTATAGGCAGCTAAATATTGAAGAAAATCATATATCAAATTTTAACTGATAGTACACCCTGATGGGGTTTTGGCAGTATGTTACATCAATGTTACTGAGTCGAGTGACTATGTTTGTAGCATAATTTATAACAAGTTTTGCTACGTTTATTGAAAGTGTTTTTGATAGGCTTAAGCATATTGAGTATTAATTTCTATCAGTAAAAAGTGTTGTCATATTCGCACTTAAGTAGATATTTTTTTCTTAACCATTTTGATATTTTTATGAGTTATTGCTTCTCACAACCGCCAGTTGGTTTAACAACTACGATTAAGCGGCTGAAGTTAATTGAATTATGTAGAACACATTGGATGTGAAAAAATGTCACGGAAAATTATTCATTTACTCTGTTTTAGTGCGTTGTTGATATTGGCAGGATGCGATTCAGGTGGAGGCTCAAATTCAGCCCTACCTTCTTCTAGTGATAGTCAAACATCTCAACCGCCGACTAACACTTTAGTTTCTGCTGATGCGGGCAAAAATGTCACAGTCAATAAATTTTCAAAAGTAGTACTTGATGGTGTAGGTTCGAGTAACGGCAAAGCATATAGCTGGACGCAACTAGAAGGACCTACAGTTAATTTAGTGGGTACTGATACAGTTTCTCCATCATTTACTGCCACGTCTACCGGCAGCTACAAGTTCAATCTTGCAGTAAGCAATGCAACTAGCAGTGAGTCTGCACAGGTTTTGGTAACGGTTCAGGATATTTCGACAGTATCAATATCGTTACCTTCTTCAGGTAATTCCATTTCAGTAAACCAGAAGGATTTAGTTGTTGCGGGTTATGCTGGTAGTAATATGGCGACTGTAACTTTGAGAAATAAAGCGACAAATACTGTGCACGTTGGTGTGCTGGATGGACAGGGGAATTTTCGTATTGAAAGCATATTTCTGAACACTGGTGATAATGCTCTTGAAGTAACAGGAACGGATAACACTGGAGCTGAAACAAAAGACTCTCTATTGGTTGTATACACTCCCTCTGTGAATTTCCTTAGTCTTCCGGCATTTTCAGTAGAATCCGGGATAATTAATGAGTCGATTGAAACGATCGTCAGTATCGCTATTCAGGACAACGACAATATTTTAACAGATGGAGTGGAATTGGTTGAAGGCATTACAGGCTCTTCTGATGCTCCTCCTCAGGTAATCACTATCCTACGCGATAATGGTAATGTCGATAGTGGTGACGATATTGCTGGCGATGGTGTGTTCAGCGGCAAAGTAACGATCGAGAAAGCCAGTGCTGGAATATCGAACTACCGTGTTTCTGTCAATACAGGGAGTATAGAATACAGTCCTCCATTGTCGTTTTATGTACTAAATCCTTTTTCCGATCTAGTCATTGAGCAAACTGAAAAATTAGCAGTGGATACTATCAGCGAGTATTTTCCAGCTGAAGGAACTACATTCAACACGGTTGATTTTGACAACTATAAAAACAATATGCTGGCTGAATTTTTAAATCTTGAGGAGGTCGTGTCGGCGAGGCTATCATCGGATGGTAACAGCATTTCAATTGAATTTATTTCCGGGCTGTTCCATACCATTGATTTTGTCTATCAAGATACCAAGTCAGGTGTTGCATCTAAGTATGATTTACCAAATAAACCTGCTCTTTCTCAACCCGTACCTATTTATCAGAAAGTTAGAAAAAAGGTGCCAGAACAAAGCAATGCACTATTTTCAGTGACTTCATCAGTGGTCGAGACTTCAGATCAAGTCGATTCAGTGAATTCTATCGGATCGTACCGAACGTTAGCTTTAAGTCCTTTTAAGTGGCAGTTTGGTTCATTAGATGATGTTGAAGGAGCCTATGAGAAACTTCAAAATAGTGAAGGTCCAGCATTTTTAGCAACTGCACCATTACTGGATTATGATGTTACGGTAGAGCACTTTAAGAATCTTTCTCAGTATGGTGTTGTTGTTATATCTTCTCATGGTGGGCTGGAAGGTTCTGATCCGGTTATCTATACGGGTGAAGAAGCAACACCAGAAAAACAAAAAATCTATCAAAATGATATAATGGCTAAACGATTAATGATCAGCCATAGGATTTCAATTATTGTGAAGGAAGGTGGTTTCCTATTCTTTGATAGTTTAGAGAAGGAAAAAGTATTTAAAATAGCGCCTTCCTTTATTACTAAATACAATCATGATCTTCCTAATACTCTGGTCTATATGAGTATTTGTTCTGGTTTGGAGACCGATTCTTTAGCCAATGCTTTTCTAGCTGCCGGAGCAGGCGGGTTTATTGGATATACTGATACTGTCTGGAGTGGTTACGCTTATCAGTCAGGCAATATTTTATT
Organism: Oceanospirillales bacterium; assembly: GCA_004762125.1. Classification (GTDB taxonomy): domain Bacteria; phylum Pseudomonadota; class Gammaproteobacteria; order Pseudomonadales; family Endozoicomonadaceae; genus Endozoicomonas_A. The sequence continues at coordinate 4,525 of SIHQ01000086.1, forward strand.
TGAAGAAATGATTAAAGGTAAAACGCTGGAAGATGCAGTCAGTAAGGCCAAAAGTCAGTTAGGAGTCAATGATACGGTCTGGAAACAGAATAACGGTGGTAAAGATGATGGTTCTCCCGCAGCTATGGTGTTTCGTGGCAATGGTGATCTTATCTTAGAGCGTACAGGGTTACAGAATGGCGGTTTCGAAGACAACCTGAAATTCTGGGATAGAAATGGTGGTGATATCAGAATTCTCTCTAGATTGTCTTCCCTCACACCGCAGGAGAGCGATTACTTTGGAATTCTAAGTTCGGGGTTGGGCTCTGTTAGTGATTCTGAGGCCATAATTTCTCAGCAGTTTAAGGTTCCTGAAGATGTTAATTCACTGAAGCTATCTTACAACGTAGTATCAGAAGAGCCTTTGGAGTTCGTAAATACTCAGTATGATGATAAATTCAGGACAGTACTGATTGACCAAGAGGGCAATGAGTCAGTTCTGGCATATGAAACGGTTAATGGATCAACTTGGACTGGCATAACAGGAAGCCAATCTGATGGAGGGATGTTCGATGGTGGTGATCACACAGCCTTCCATACAGGTTGGAAACATATAACGCATGATATTTCGTCCCTAAGAGGGCAAACGGTGTCACTCAAATTCAGGGTATGGGATGTGGGTGATAGTGTTTATGATACGGCTGCGTTACTGGATAATATTCACCTGCAGTAAATAAACTATTAGCTGCCTCCATTCTTGGAGGCAGCACCGTGGCAGATTTGTTATGCGTTTGTGTCAATGCTTAGTTTTTGTATTTACTTTATTCTCTATCAGTAGTTGTAGCCAGGCTGGCATAGAAACAATTCTTGTCCACAATAATGGAAAGACGTTGTCTTATTCCAGTCAGAATGAACTACAGCCATTTTTTAAACAAATTTCAAATTTGCTAGGTTCTGTGGAAGGAGTGTTGAAAACTATTATTTCCCCATCGGAAATAGAGTATGCGATTCAAACAAGTAAAGGAATTGAAATTATTTATTTAGATAATCAAGTCATTTCTTTCCCTTTCAGCCAGTACCCTTTTTTTTTTACAAAATTATATGTTTCTTTGTCAGGTAGGTTGTCAAAACCTGAAGTGGTATTGTTTTTTGGGGATGATGGGGGCTATGGAAGTGTACCGCCCTATATTACTAAAATTCGAATAGATGAGGTCGTCAATTTGAAACGCTATTTCAAATAATGGTGCCTTGTTTGATTGGCTTTATCCAAATATGCAGTTCATTATTGCTGCTCTTCTGATTTGCAGGTTTATATCAGTTCAGGAAAGCATGCGGCCGTATTGATTAATAATATAGTTTTCGATACGTTTAAACTTCAGTCAAAATTAATGGCTTCGAAGTAAACCATGGAAGGTTCAGTTCTACATTGTAATGCTGAGAATGGAGAGGGTGTCATCTCCGGCTCAGATGGGAATAGATATAATTTTACAACATCAGATGTTAAAAGCTCAGGGCCGTTGAAAAATGGCTATAAAGTTGATTTTGAAGTGAGTGATAGTGCCGCTGTAAACATTTATTCATTAAATGGACCTAGTGTGATTGATGATGCGTTTAGTAAAGTTTCATCTGCGGCCACATCTCAAATGAGCCATAAAATAAAAAGCCTTTTCACAAGTGGATTTAATAACCAATTTGGTGCCATCATGGCGCTTCTTACATTATTTGCTCTATTCCTCCCAGTGTTCGAGATTCCTTATATAGGAAAAGCGAAACTTATTAACGATGGGCTTGGTAAGCTGATATTTGTCATGCTCGCCCTATCAGCGGTATTTTTCTACGGTGGAGCTACCAGAATTTACACTAAAAGTCTGGCTATAGTAACGGGACTTTTAGTTTTTTATCAGCTTTACGGGCTTGTTGCTGCTCTGAGTGATGGCGCTAGCATGATGAATCAATTCTCAGGACGAAGTGGTCGTGGAATAAGCATTTTTGATGTCATCGAATATGGGGTTTTCTTTGTCGTTGTATTTAACTCACTCTTTCTTGTTTCAGCTATGAAGAAGAAATACGTTGAAATTAACGAATCTTTATAATCTGTCTATTAGCATCATGCTCTCGTCCCTGTGAGCCAAGCGTAATAATTGCCAACGCTGATGAGTATTATGTCATACCATTATCTACCGATTTTCTACGAATTCCGTGGGTAATGGGTTAGTCTGCAGTAGCTCTTCGTTTAATTATGAAGGTATGGGGCAGGTGCTGTTCAGTTTTATTGTTGATGGACTCTTTTCCATTCAGTGAATTGGATGAGAATCACTTATGGAGAACAGTAAGCTTTGTAGCGGTCAACCATCTTTGGACAGTAAATTATTTTGTTCTTCTGTTATCGCAGAAAGGAGGCTAGATAGAGTTTCTATCGAGTCCCTTCATTCATCAGAGGTTTTCGTATGTAATGTTTCTGTGCTGCAGCTGTTTTATGGCCTGAGATCTCCAAATCAGGTAATGTCTTAAGCCTGTGCATAAGTCCTTTGTGATCCGAAACGCCCTTCGCTTTCATGTCTTTGTGAGTAAATTTATTTTCGAGTACGGACGAGAGCTGGATATCAGCCCAACCACCGTCATAAGCCACTTAAAAAACTTGCGTCCCCAAGAGTGACCAGTATTCCGTTCGGTGGTTTTAAGTAAAATGCCAAGGTGCAGTTACTCTGCGAAATGGATAAAGAATAGTCATTTACTGGAAACAAAAAAAACAGGGGTGGCTCTTCTACAGCAATTCCCCAACGTTGATTTTTAACCTGATGCCGCAAGCGATGTAGAGCAACTGCTATTATTTACTCTCGTAATGTTTTAACGAGTTTTATGCTCAAGTTGCCACAATGCCTGCGTCTCAAAAA
>SIHQ01000087.1 GCA_004762125.1 Oceanospirillales bacterium
AACGAGACTCGCCTTGTTATTAGGAGGCGACCCCGATCTTGGCAAGGTTGTAGCACTATTTCTTGTAGGCATAAAAAAACCAGTCACAAGGACTGGTTTTTTGTATTGGAGCGGGAAACGAGACTCGAACTCGCGACCCCGACCTTGGCAAGGTCGTGCTCTACCAACTGAGCTATTCCCGCAATGATAGTTTTAAGACTTATCGTGTCTACTCTCTATAAAGAAAGTGGCATCCCGTAGGGGACTTGAACCCCTGTTACTGCCGTGAAAGGGCAGTGTCCTAACCACTAGACGAACGGGACATAATCTCTTAAAAAAAGTTGGTGGAGCCTAGCGGGATCGAACCGCTGACCTCAACACTGCCAGTGTTGCGCTCTCCCAGCTGAGCTAAGGCCCCAGTTGCACCATGCTTTACACGCCTTAGCAATATGCATTTCGCTTTACTGCCGATCGAAAAAACTGATACCTTCAGCAACGAATGAGGCAGAATACTAGGGATACGGCGCTTTCCTGTCAACCCCTTTCTTATATACCCATAGCCGTTTATTCCCCGAATTCGTACAACAAACGTTGGTGTTTCTCTATGACCTTTTCCCGCTGTATATTGCCTGTAGGATCAACATAAATAGCTGAAACCCTGACTTTCCCTGACTTATTCATCTGAGTTCTGAAATCAGGCTCAGCAGCATCACCTGTAACTTTACGGGTACCTAAAGCAGAGCTTCCTATTATCGATGTTCTGGTCGCTCCTGGCTCAAAAACAACCACTCTGATGCCATACTCGGAAAGATAGCCTGCTTGCCCCAACGAAAGCATTTCCACAGCCGAACGTGTAGCTGAATAATTCTCCTGAAGGGGTCTGGGGTCAAATGCCTGAACACTAGACACATTGTTATCTCTACCCTGCTCTGTACGAGCCCAAAATAAAAGCTGACTTATAAACGTAGCTTTCATCACTACTCTCGCAGGGCAAGAAGATCATACAACATACTAATTGATGCTTTTTTTCCTAAAAATCAAGCAATTAAGTTCATATAGCAGCACTTTCTACTCTGCAAAAAGATCTGTTCTGACATAGACTTCAGCTCACTGTTACTATCCGCTCAGGAAATAGCTCATGATTTCTGACTTTTCTACCCACTATGACAGGTCGCTTGTTCTCGTAAAAATAGATCGCAGAGCACTGAAACGACTTCATAAACTGCATGTCAGTCCAAATAGCTTCCTTATAGAACAATTGAACCAGTTGGATAAACCAACAGATACTCACCAGTCATCATCTTCGGCACTACTCCCCCCTCTATGCGATAAATACGCGCCTCCCCCCTGTGGTTTGCGGACAGGTATATACAGCTAAATAATCCCCCCCCCTAACATCTCAAATCATGGTTAAGTCAGCCGGAGAAAAAACCTTCATGACTCTTTTCAAACACTATCAGTAACGCTATGAATCCGTTCAACAAGAAGAACTGTCTATTGTGGAGTATCTGAATCTCTGCAAATCCGACTCTCAAACATACAGTAGTGCGGCTGAACGAATGCTTCTGGCAATAGGCGAGCCTGAGGTTGTCGACTCATCCAGAGATGCAAGACTAAGCCGCATATTCTCCAATAAGCTGATCAAACGGTATCCAGCATTTGATGAATTCTTCGGCATGGAGGAGGCTGTAGAACAAATCGTTTCCTATTTCCGGCATGCCGCCCAGGGCCTGGAGGAAAAAAAACAAATTCTCTATCTGCTGGGCCCCGTTGGAGGAGGTAAATCATCTCTGGCTGAGAAATTGAAAGAGCTGGTTGAGAATATCCCTTTTTATGCCATCAAGGGCTCACCTGTATTTGAGTCTCCCCTTGGATTGTTCAACCCAGAACATGATGCTGAGACCCTCAAAAAAGAGTTCGGCATACCCTCGAGGTATCTGAAATATATTATGTCCCCCTGGGCTGCCAAGCGACTGAGAGAGTTTGACGGGGATGTTGAGCAGTTCAGAGTTGTAAAGCTATACCCTAGCCGTTTAAACCAGATAGCGGTCGCTAAAACTGAGCCTGGTGATGAAAATAATCAGGATATCTCCAGCCTTGTTGGTAAGGTCGATATACGACAATTGGAAGAATTTGCCCAGGATGATCCAGATGCCTATAGCTACTCCGGCGCTCTCTGTCGAGCCAATCAGGGCGTGATGGAGTTTGTCGAAATGTTCAAGGCTCCTATTAAAGTACTGCACCCCCTGCTCACAGCCACTCAGGAAGGTAACTACAACAGCACTGAGGGCTTGGGAGCCATACCCTTCGAAGGCGTCCTGCTGGCACACTCCAACGAATCTGAATGGCAAGCATTCAGAAATAATAAAACCAATGAAGCTTTTATTGATCGCGTAAATATCATCAAAATTCCTTACTGCACACGCCTCAGCGAAGAGATAAAAATATACGAAAAACTTCTGGAGCACAGCTCTCTTCATAATGCCCCCTGCGCACCTGACACCTTGAAGATGCTCGCCCAGTTTATCGTACTGTCACGCCTTCGAGATCCAGAAAACTCTTCCACCTTCTCAAAAATGCGCATCTACGATGGCGAAAACCTGAAAGACACAGACCCCAACGCAAAATCTCTTCAGGAGTACAAGGACATTGCTGGTGTAAATGAAGGCATGGACGGGCTTTCTACCCGCTTTGCTTTTAAAATACTTTCCAAGGTTTTCAACTTTGATCCAACAGAGATATCAGCCAACCCCGTTCACCTTCTCTACATTCTTGAACAGCAGATAGAACAACACCAGTTCCCTGAAGAAACAGAGGAACGCTACTTAGGCTTTATCAAGGAATTTCTGACACCTCGTTACATCGAGTTCCTGGGCAAGGAGATTCAGACCGCTTATCTGGAGTCCTATTCCGAGTACGGTCAGAATATCTTTGATCGCTATATTACTTACGCTGATTTCTGGATTCAGGATCAGGAATTCAGAGACCCTGATACCGGGCACATTCTCGATCGCAGCGCTTTAAATGACGAGCTGGAGAAAATTGAAAAGCCAGCGGGCATAGCCAACCCCAAAGACTTTCGAAACGAAGTCGTTAACTTTGTACTGAGAGCGCGAGCAGGCTTAGATGGCAAGAACCCCAGCTGGCTAAGTTATGAGAAAATGCGCTCGGTTATTGAAAAGAAAATGTTCTCCAACACTGAAGACCTGCTTCCTGTCATATCTTTCAATGCCAAAGGCTCCAATGAAGATCAGAAGAAACACGCTGATTTTGTTGGCCGTATGGTTCAACACGGTTATACCGAAAAGCAGGTGCGATTACTGTCAGAATGGTACATCCGGGTTCGCAAATCCCAGTAATACTTCCCCTCTGTCGTTCATATAGATAACAGGACAGGGTTTTGGTTCTAACGGGTGCGAACCATGAGCATTATTATTGATCGAAGGCTAAACAGCCGAAAAAAAAGCACTATCAATCGCCAACGCTTTATGAGGCGACATAAGAAACTGGTCAAACAGTCCGTTCAAAATAGCATCAGTGAACGTTCTATTACGGATACCCATAATGGCAGTGACATCAGCATCCCCAAGCGGAATTTGTCTGAACCTGTTTTTCATCACGGTCAGGGAGGTGACCGCCAGAACGTTCACCCTGGCAATAAAGAATTCCAGTCAGGCGATCGTTTTCAGCGCCCTTCTGGTGGTCACAGCGGTACTGGAGAAGGTGATGCCAGTAACTCAGGAGAAGGAACTGACGATTTTATCTTTCATATCAACCGTGACGAGTATTTACAGTATATTTTTGAAGATCTGGAGCTCCCCAATCTTGTTCGAAAAGAGCTGTCGGATTCCAGCGATTTCAAACTAAAGCGAGCAGGGTTTACAACAGCAGGAGCTCCTGACCGGTTAAACGTAGTACGTTCGCTTAAAGCTGCACACGCCAGGCGAATTGCGTTATCTGGCAGCAGCAGAAGAGAGATTCGGACTTTAAAACGTGAACTCAGAGAACTGGAGGTACACCCTGAGGAAGCCGAACCAAAAAAACTAGAGGAACTCAGAGAGCAGATTCTACTACTCAACAAAAAGCTTAGAAAGCTACCCTTTATTGATGACTTTGATCTCCGCTATAACAACCTTGTCAAAATCCCTCAACCTTCCAGCAAAGCGGTTATGTTTTGCCTGATGGATGTTTCTGGCTCCATGAGCCAAAACATCAAAGATATAGCCAAGCGTTTCTTTCTTCTACTGTATCTGTTTCTTGAAAGAAACTACGAAGAACTGGACGTTGTGTTTATCAGGCATCACACCGAAGCACGAGAGTGTGATGAGCACGATTTTTTTTACGCAAAAGAGACAGGAGGAACCATTGTCTCTTCAGCCCTTCAACTCTCATCCAAGATTATTTCAGATCGTTATCCCCCCAATAGCTGGAACATTTATATTGCTCAAGCTTCAGATGGGGATAACTGGGGGTCTGACAACGACAAATGTTTTGACGTTATTACCCAGCAGCTTTTGCCTCAGACTCAATTCTATGCCTATGTTGAAATTGCCGACCGCCCCCAAAACCTCTGGTATACATACAAGCAGATAGAAAAATCCTATCCGGAGCTTTTCGCACAGCAGAAGATTCGCAGTCGTGTCGATATCTACCCTGTCTTTCGCAGGCTGTTTGAAAAAAGGGAGGTACAGAATGCCTGAACGTCATTTTCTGTCTACCAGCTCTGAGTGGACATTTGAGTTACTGAACGCTTTTGATCATGAATTTGCCCGACTCGCAGCTGGATACAAGCTGGACACTTACCCTAACCAGATTGAAGTTATTCGTTCTGAGCAAATGATTGACGCTTACGCATCAGTGGGAATGCCTCTAATGTACAACCACTGGAGTTTTGGCAAACAGTTTCTTAACAACCTACAGAATTACCAGCGTGGAAAAATGGGGCTTGCCTACGAAATAGTCATCAATTCCAATCCATGCATTGCCTATCTCATGGAAGAGAACAGTATGCCCATGCAGGCGCTCGTTATTGCTCATGCCTGTTATGGTCATAACTCTTTTTTTAAAGGCAACTATCTTTTTCAGCAATGGACCAATGCTGACTCAATCATCGACTACTTGCTATTTGCTAAAAACTATATTGCCCAGTGTGAAGAGAAATACGGTATTGATGCTGTTGAAGAACTTCTGGACGCATGTCACGCCTTGATGAATCAAGGGGTTAATCGCTATATCAGACCAACAGCAGCTTCGGCCGAAGCAGAAAAGGCTCAGGCCAAGGAAAGAGAGGAATATATACAGCGTAACCTGAACGATCTTTGGCGAACGATACCTGTTCGTGAAGAAAAACAGGGGCAGAGTCATCAACTCTTTCCAAAAGACCCGGAAGAAAACATTCTCTATTTTCTGGAAAAAAATGCCCCTTTACTCAAAACATGGCAACGGGAAATATTAAGGATCACCCGCAAAATAGCTCAATATTATTACCCACAACGACAGACCCAGGTCATGAATGAAGGTTGGGCTTCTTTCTGGCATTACCAGTTAATGCATGACATGTACGACGAAGGATTAATTAATGAGGGCTTCATTCTAGAGTTTCTTCATTCACACAGCAGCGTTGTATTCCAACCAGATTTCGACGACCCCAGATATTCAGGCATAAATCCTTACACTTTGGGTTTTAACATCTTCCGTGATATCCGTCGCATCTGTGAATCACCGACAGATGAAGACAAGAACTGGTTTCCGGATATTGCAGGTAAGGACTGGCTGGAAACCCTTCACTTTGCCATGCATAACTTCAAGGATGAAAGCTTTATTCTTCAGTATCTGTCACCAAAGGTTATGCGTGATATGCATCTCTTTTGTATGGACGACTCTGAGCGCCAAGCTTATCTTGAAGTCAGCTCAATACATAATGAAAGTGGATACAGAGCCCTGAGGGAAGCTCTGTCAGCTCAATACAACCTTGGCAACCGTGAGCCTAATATTCAGGTTTATAATGCCAACATCAGAGGTGACCGCTCGCTAACCCTTCATCACTACCAGCACAATGACTGCCCTCTGGACTCTGAAAGCGCCAGAGAAATCATTAAACACATTCACTTTCTATGGGGATTTGATGTATTTATTGAGTCTATTAATGGTTCAAATACGATCACTCAAAGCCATGCAATGAAAGGAAGAAAAGCATAAAGAGACAAAATATTTATCACAGTAATCTTCTGCCTCACAGGCTTCAGGACTACCCCTATACAACAGAAGTCAGCTTAAGCCAAAGACTGGTATTGTGCCCTGTACAAGATACCCGTAAGCAGTAATTTCTTCCCACATTCGTTTTCTCCCTGATAAATAACACACTATTGTTTTTCAGGGAGAATTCAAATGAAAACGTCACTCACATACCTGCTGCGCGCAGAGACGATTAAAGATATTGAGTGACTACTGCCCCAAAATCAAAAACCGACCTGAAGCAAGTGTTGGGAGGAATCCCTCCCCTTCAAGTAAAGTACAGCTTCTATCAGGCTATATATCTGATAACTGTAAATTCGAGGCAAAAAAAAGCCGATACATTTCTGTATCAGCTTTCTAAAAATGGCATCCCGTAGGGGACTTGAACCCCTGTTACTGCCGTGAAAGGGCAGTGTCCTAGGCCACTAGACGAACGGGACACAATTCTGTGTCTTTATGTATTGGTAAACATAAAGCCTAATTTGGAGCGGGAAACGAGACTCGAACTCGCGACCCCAACCTTGGCAAGGTTGTGCTCTACCAACTGAGCTATTCCCGCATGAAGATGTTTTGTGACTTCTTCGAAGTCAAAGCGGGAAACGAGATTCACCTTTTAACTCTTAGGCGATCCCAACCTTGGCAAGGTTGTGCTCTACCAATTGAGCTATTCCTACAATGAATATGTTTAAGACTTATTCTTGTCTTGCTCATTGCTGAGTAGAATATGGCATCCCGTAGGGGACTTGAACCCCTGTTACTGCCGTGAAAGGGCAGTGTCCTAACCACTAGACGAACGGGACACAATGCTCTGTGTCTATCTGATTACTCAGACAACCTATATTTGGAGCGGGAAACGAGACTCGCCCTTGCTATAAGGAGACGACCCCAACCTTTCTCAAGGTTACATTCACACTCTTTAAATTGGAGCGGGAAACGAGACTCGCCCTTGCTATAAGGAGACGACCCCAACCTTTCTCAAGGTTACATTCACACTCTTTAAATTGGAGCGGGAAAC
>SIHQ01000088.1 GCA_004762125.1 Oceanospirillales bacterium
TAAGACTTGTCGTATTTCCATCTACTACCTGACCGTCTTCACAGCCGCAATTTGCAGAGTTAACCCGCAGTTCATAATCAACATCAGGCACGGGAGGCCAGGTTAATAATGCGTGCGTCTGGTTGATTCCAGTGACACGCAGCAGTTCTGGAGGGAGGGGCTCAGACTCAACTTTTAAAACATCTTCTCCAACGATAGCGAAGTATGAGCCTGTTCTTTTATAAGCAGAACAGAATAGACTTTCCCCATTCATATCTGCTGTTACAATCATATTCAATCGAGAGGTGTAAACAGAGCCATTGACTCCTGTAGAACAACCAAAAATTCCATTGCACGCACCATAAGCTCCAGTGCACTCACCATAAGCCCAGTTGTTTGCAAAGTAGAGGTGGGGAAGATAGATTTTGTTGTTACTTACTGAGTTAAATTTTGAGCATTGGAAAAGGGAACCATCCCATTTAGTACCTCTATACCCAGTATGATCAGTAACAGAACATTCGTATTGAACTTCGGCACCATTCGGAATGCATCCCATGGATTTGGTTCGTTCTTCAGGTTTTACGAAATTAGAGCCTGAAGCAGCTGCAACAGCAACGATGCCAAAAAAACCGATTAGAGGCGCTATCGCAGAAAACATCTATATGTCACCTAATACTTGATTCATAACACTCATCAATGCGTATCAGTCTCTGAGGATTCAATTCTCTGTAGCATGCTATGTGCTACCTAAACTAACTTAATACGACAGAGCTTTGATCTTAGACCCTGATCTTGAGTTAGAAAAGTTTCTTAGCAATGTCGTCGTAAACCCTCGCCCAATCGGTCGGGGATAATGCGGCGAGCATTCCGGCTGAGTGTTTGTGTCTATTCGGGACATTGAAAACGAGGGGGAGGGAGTCTGTGAAAGGTGCTGAAGGAATGAATTTAGAATCATAAAGATGGACGGTGTTGTGGTTAATGCCGTTAACCGTTATACGCTTGATCAGAGCTACGGTGAACTACTCGCCCCTAAAGGAGTGAGCTTCCAATCTAATTAGCTTCATAAATTTATCACTTATTAATTTTATCAATATTTAGTTATAGACTCCTAAACATGATTTTCAAGAAAATAAAAAACAATAATTAATTACTGTTATCAATATGATTTTATATCAAAAAAAAACATCGTAAGATTATCAAAAATGATGAAAACAAGGTGACTATAAAATATTATAACCACCTTGAATTTAAATTATCGTCCAATCAACTCTTTATAGTGTTTTCTACAAACGGATAAGTAAGAATCATTACCGCCAATTTGCACTTGAGTACCACTTTTAACAATTTTCCCTTCTCGATCTAACCTGACTTGCATGCTGGCTTTTTTCTCACACACTTTACAGATACTCTTCAACTCACAAAGTTCATCTGCGATTGACAAAAGTACACGACTGGCAGGAAAAGCCTCACCAAAAGCATCGGTTCGCAAACCAAAGCAAAGTACTGGCAGTTTCAATTTATCGACCACATCGGAAAGCTGCCAGATCTGCTCTGGTGTTAGAAACTGACTCTCATCAATCATGACACAAGACAGCTTATTATTATGCTCATTAGATACTGCGTCGTATAAATTGTCTTCGCCACTGATGGCCAAAGCTTCTTTCTTAAGCCCAATTCTGGATGTCACCATTCCCTGACCAAAGCGGTCATCTACGCCAGGCGTCAGCAAAAGTACGCGCTTTCCCGCTGACTCGTAGTTATGAGCAGATTGCAGAAGGTAAGTACTCTTTCCAGAATCCATGGAAGAAAAATAAAAGTACAACGAGGCCATCAATATCTCCGTCTAAACTATGACTGTTTTGAGAACATCTTATTGTTCTCAATCATCAGGATACTGAGTTAATGGTACTCATATTCTAAAAAAAAGTCAGTCAGGAGAATTGCGTGTTGCATTTATCAGGTTTCGATGAGGCAGTTACTGCCAACAGCTTTCTTGAGGTGCATCCGGATGTAACTCAGGCACTTAACTCAGGCCTTCCTGTGGTTGCTCTGGAGTCCAGTGTTATTTCCCACGGACTACCAGCACCTGATAATCTGGATACAGCTCAGGAGCTCGAACAAATACTGAGAAACCAAAATGTCCAGCCTGCGACTATTGCTCTGATTAAGGGCAAGATAAAAGTCGGCCTTACCGAACAAGAGTTTGAGCTGCTTGCTTCACAAAACAACCAACATAGGAAAATAAGCCGTCGAGATATTGCTGGCGCGATTGCCTGTCATGTTTCTGGTGGCACTACGGTTGCTGCGACAATGCTAATTGCTCACTTAGCTGGCATTTCTATGATGGCCACTGGAGGTATTGGTGGTGTTCACCGTAATGCAGAAAAAACCTTTGATGTGTCCGCTGACCTGCAAGAGTTGTCACGAACACCTGTCGCTGTTGTTTGTTCTGGTCCAAAAGCTATTCTTGACCTTCCCAAAACCAGGGAGTGTCTGGAGACTCACGGAGTACCCGTGATCGGATATGACACTGAATACTTACCCGCGTTCTATCATTCGGAATCAGACCTTAAAGTAGATTTTTCTGTGGAGAATGCCGAACAAGCCGCACAGGTTATTCATGCCCAGTACAGTCTTGGGTTATCAACAGGTTTACTGATTTGTAACCCAATACCACCACAATACGATATTCCCATGGATGAAACAGAACCAAAAATTCAGGAAGCCATATATCATGCCAACAAGCAGGGTATTAATGGTAAAGCACTAACGCCTTTTCTTCTAAAGCACCTCTTCGAACACCATGGCAGTGAACTTCTGATTGCGAATATCGCCCTATTGAAAAGTAATACGCTCCTAGCTGCCCAAATTGCTTGTCACCTGTCGACTATACTCGGAGTTTGTGGCGATGCGGATAGACGATAAACGAGTCAAATTACATAAAATCTTGTAATCGATAAGTATTTAGAAAGAAAGCTAGTAAATGAGGCATGCGTTTTATCTATAGCACTCCAGACGAATAGCCGGATTAACTGATTTTGGTATATCAGATCAAAACACCTAAGTTATTCAGCATAAGCTTATTTACATAGAGGGGCAAGGTTTTCTATGACAGCACGTCAAAATATTATTGTGTTTGTTTTTTGTTTTTTATCAAGCTATCTAGCTAATGGAAGAGAAACAGCACATCTATGCCACGAACAGAATCTATATTTAACCTATGCGGGAAAAATAGAACATATAGATTATGTGAAGTACAGATTATCACCAGTTCATATACACATTTACAATTTTGGTAGTCAGGGTACGATTAACAACCCCTTTAACTGGTTCCCTGGCCACTATGGTGGAACTATGCATTTTTGGGGTGATTATAGTGTATCAGCACCTAACCCTAGTTCTTTCAGTTACATTAGAGTAAATCGAGATGATGCAAGAGGGTTAGCTCGATGTACTGTTTCTAATGACTTACAAAATCTGTGTATGAGATATGAAAACGCAATTTTAATACAACCAGGACAGTTTATTGAAAACAATAAGGGAGAAAAAATATTTCATATTAGTAAGACAGAAGAGCTAAACCAAATCAATTATCACATAGAACAGTTTACCGACGACTTTGATCACATTGTATTGCTTCTTAACAGTCAACAAGATTCCTTGCTGCTAACAGAATCAATTTCTTTTAAACCGAATCAAAACGTTGAAATTTATGGATTAAGTCTCCTTATCCCAGAATCCTCTGGCTCTGGCTCTGGCTCTGGCTCTGGCTCTGGCTCTGGCTCTGGCTCTGGCTCTGTTTTAACATCTACTGAACCTCCCTTTGGTGACGATCAAAGCGTACAACATCAGCCTGAGATACTCACTCCAGCGCCACCATTAATACCAAACATTATCCCTCCTGCTCAGATTATTCTAGACGACTCTTTTGTTGAAAACACAACTTCTCCTGCTTTCAATTGTGACGGTACTGCGACATGTCACGTTCAAAACTTAGAATTTTACGTTAGCGAGACAACTCAGGAGACTGTAGGTCGGCCTTCTTATATTCGAGGCAAGGACTCTAAAGTTGTCCTGCAAAATATCATACTGCAATCAACGACAGTATCACTGCACTCAAACGGGTCATTAGAAGTAATTCTTGTACCTCATCCAACAACTGGAGCAACCAATATTTTGGCAGCTTGCCAATTATTTTGTAGTAGTGCTCCTTGCATCAAAAAGAAAATTTGCACTGGTGAAGGCATCTGCCCCAGTTCTTTATCTTTTTATCGGGCACTGACTAACGAAATACTTCAATGTCCAGAACTGGTACTGCCTATTCAGACACTAGCACCAACAACTCAAGAAAATAATAGGTTTGACCAGGTTTCAACTGAAATTTTTACAACGATAAATTCAAATGGTCAACGTATTGTACAGAGCATTAATCTGTTGTTAGTCGCATTTATGACCGCGCTGTTTGTCGGAACCTCAGGGCTATGAGAGATAAACCTACTCTGTGACTGCTCCCCGCCCTAAAGCTATCTCTTAGTCACAAGTCTTAAAGCCTTTCTTGCACAAGGCTTGCAGCTATGACGACAGGAGCCGTGTGTGCAATTAGTCAGATTTTTAGAATCTGCATTTACCAAAGGCTTCAGGACTACCACGCTGCCAGAAATAGGCAGCAAGGCTGGATTTTAAGTATTTGTGACTAAGAGATAGGCCCTGTCGCAAAAGCCTCCAAAAGTCGGCAATCTGATATACAAAGTAAATTTACCGGCTTTTGTACGAGAACAAGACCGCAAATAAAAATCAATATTGCTCCTCAGCTCGATATTTTTTCAGGTGCAGACAGCACCCCGGATCATAAAAAACAAAGCGAGCATAAAGGGGCAACCCCTGATTCGTACAAGCGATGTTTTGTCGCTCCAATACCCGATGTCATCACCCTTGGAAACACAAGCCTGAAAGAACACCTTGAACTAACAGGTCGAAAAACACCATTCTCAGTTGCCAATCTTCTAAATGAACAGAATGGGTCTGATTTTGAGAAAAGATACGCACCGCAGGGTCGTCCTCCTTATGCTCCACGCAATATGATGGGTTTGATCCTTTACGGCATAATGCACGGTATAACCTCTCTTAGAGCTCTGGAGCGTTTGGCTCGAGTCGATCTTG
This sequence comes from Oceanospirillales bacterium, assembly GCA_004762125.1. GTDB lineage: Bacteria > Pseudomonadota > Gammaproteobacteria > Pseudomonadales > Endozoicomonadaceae > Endozoicomonas_A. Next base: position 5,140 of record SIHQ01000088.1, read on the forward strand.
GCTGTATGTGGGTTAGCGGAGGGGTATTTCCAGACCATGCCATTATTGGCCGCTTCATCAATATGCACAGCGAGTCCATGACTGGAGATTTTTTTGAAAACCTGACACGAGCAGTCCTCAAAAAAACTAACTCCGAATTAAGCAGCTACCGCAGTAACTACCGTTCTTTTCTTTTTTGACGTTTCATTGCGAACAGCAAAAGAAGCCTTGGCTTTTCTTGGCTTACGAACCGCTCCACGCCCAGTAGCCAGTAAAGGAATGCCTTTACCCGCCAACTCCGTTCCAGAGTTTAAAATTAAATTAATTGCTCGTTTCTTAATTACGATAGCTGCGTTTCGATCAGCATTGTCAATGTGTCCGCAATGACCGCAAGAAAACACGTCCTGTGTCTTGCGATTATCGGGGTGAGTGTGGCTGCAATGTGCACACTCTTGACTCGTAAAAGGCGCAGCTACTTTAAAAACCGCCTTGCCTGACTTTGTTGCTTTATAACGGGTATAAGTTTCCAGGTAATGCCAGCCAACATTGTAGTGGTCAACTGATTTCGGACACCTGATTAAGTCGCGTTATTCAAACGCTTGCGTTCGTTCAAAATTCACAGGATTATTGTCTGCACGTACTTGTGAAACTGGAAGCAAGAACATGATGCTTTGAGAAATTAAGCTGAATGCGAACAGATAAACGTCCTCAGACAACTTATCCTTGTGGAAACAGACTTTAGTGAAGAAACACTGGTGTTGATCTCAGTAGCTCTACTCTATGTGTATCCTGCTGTGTTTATTGATATTTAATGCAATATTCGGTTTCACTTATTAATTACATGATCTATATATCACTAAGTGAACTTCAGAGAATTGTTCAGATGGGATATTTAATAAATGCATTAAATAACGAACTTCTACAATGTTCATCACGATTTGATGACAGAAAATATAAACTTAACTGTAAATTATTTTTGAGATGGAGCTTTGGTAAGTTTTTTAAGTTAATTTAAAATCTTTTTTTTTAATTTATTAATCTCTTTCAATGCAGTTTCTGAGACTGACGTCTGTGGACAGTTAACAGAATCCATCCAGTTAGAGCATGAATGTCAGACCTTCTTTAACCGGCATCCCGAAGCCAGACATTTCATAGAGACAGTTGTTGTACTCGATGCTGACAGTGCACAGTACATCAGTGAGATTATCTCTGGCAGACCAAATCCCACAAATAAGGTTGTCAGTTCTGGTTCATTAGTACTGCTGCCGGGATTTCTTGGTACAATTTTTATTAGTCGATCGATTCGTATCGATGTCGAAAAAATTGCTGTTTTTCATCCAACTTCTGATAATGGCGAAGGTAAGCTGATTATTCAGCCAAACCGACTTGTGACAAGCAGAGCCGATTTTTTTGAAAACGCTTCGATTCAGGCCCTGATTTATCTGGCTAACGGTGATAACAGTACAGTGTATCTGGATGGTATTGATATCAGGTTGGAGCATCCAGAATTTAATACAAAACAGAGTAATGGTTCTCCTCCGCAATCCGCTGGTGACACTCATTGCGGTACCGATTCTAATCTCATTAATGGTGTTTGGCCTTTATTTTCTGTGCCTTTAAATGTACTGGTACTTCAGGATATATCGATAGGGAATGCTTTCTATCACAGTGGCGTTAGTTTAAGAGGTGCAAACTCAGGGAGCTACTATCTTAAAAATATAGATATTGCCTGTTATGACAACATTGTCAGGTGTCTGCACATTACTTGTATAAATGACTCAGATGAAAACTGTGTCGACAGTCGTGTGGTCATTGACGGGCTCAGTTTAGTAATGAGCCGGTTTCCAGATATGTCTTTTCCCTATTTGGAAACATGCGGAAGACCCAGTGTTGGTTTGGATATTTTCTACATGCCGGAATTTTCACTCAATAATATAAGGGTAAAAATGAACGGTGCTCTAACAGCAATTCCCCAACGTTGATTTTTAACCTGATGCCGCAAGCGATGTAGAGCAACTGCTATTATTTACTCTCGTAATGTTTTAACGAGTTTTATGCTCAAGTTGCCACAATGCCTGCGTCTCAAAAA
>SIHQ01000089.1 GCA_004762125.1 Oceanospirillales bacterium
GAACGGAGGGAATAACAGACCGTCTTACAGAATGACAAAGCGTCAGACTACTATTAAGCAGTGGTCGGCTAGCTTACATCTTGAATAAAGAGCGTTCAGAAAAAACGCTCTGATTTAATACCCGTAAAAAAAGATATCTTCAATAGACTACCTTCACCATTAATCAACCCGGGCTTGTGCAACAATAGGATAAGATTGCGGCTGGGCGCAATCTATCCTTATTCGTTACATACCCCACGTGCAGACCTCCAATTGGTTGCGACAGAATGAGGTGTGATTAAATTCGAAGATTACACCTATATCCGATGATTTGCCTACCCAGCCTATATCAAAGTGCTCGCGTGACTCGCAGTACCTTTGGAATAGATTAAGGTTAAGGATGAATTCAGACAAGGTTAACGAATAGTATGGGCCATCAGCCTCAATGAAAAACCAACCAGGGATAATGGCTAACTCCACCTTGGATTTAACAAAACAAATTATCTCGCTCATTGAATCGAAGTGCTTTAGCTCCCAGCCCTCTACGCTGCCTCTGGTAGTAGCTTGTGCATCGGCCTCCATATCCCATGTAGAGAAGGCAGCGTACTTTAAACATTGCACATCATGACTAAACTCTGCACGTGAAAGCAACTCGGACAGCGGTGCGTCGACGGATTCCAAAAGCTCGCGCCTTGCCCGCTTGTTCTTAACTTCTCGCAATTTACTTTCCAGTTTGCTCATAGTTCTCTAGGGATGTAACGCCCGCATAAACTGCGGAGTAAACTTGGCGACTTTTTTGCGGCTCTTTGCAAAAAAGACGACAAGTTTACGGAGTCAGATTTAATGCGTTTGTTATGTGACTTTATTAAGTTAGCAGACACTTAAATCAACTCTAAGTCACTTGTCAAAATAAAGAGGCTGTTTGGTATTTCATTGTGGCAGTGTAACCCCAAATCACTTACCTGATCATCAAATTTTACAAGGACTCTAGAACGATTATTTTTAGGTTTGACTATCGTTCCTGTCTTACCGATTAATAGCCAATAATTTTCTGATGGATCACAATCCTCTGGAGCCTTACTATCTCCGTTGAATGTGTTTAGTTTAATATTTATTCCTACTTCCATTTTTCAACATCATCCTTTTTCACATAACGCCCAGCTCAGGCGCGCATTTTATGTAGCGTTTTTGTGTAATAATTGGAGCTTGCGACACATACATAAAAACGGCGTAATAAAATGTGTCGCTTGCAGCTTTTTGTTAGGCTTATCAGATAACCGCAGCCACATTCATGCAATGCTCACAAAAGTCACTAACTACGAATTCTACTATTGAGTCTGGTTGCTGGTTAGGTTTATCAGCAGTAATTATAAAAATATGCTCACCATTTGAACCAACTCTAAAATTGGCGTAGTCATGCCCTCGATGTTTTATTTTATTCAATAACTTTTCCATCGTTAAAGGTGAACCTGCAGTTGGTAAGACTCCATTTCCAGGGCCAAGAATAGCTATATTAGCTTGCTCTGCTCGAGTCACTGGCATAGCTGCTTTAGCTTTATTAGTATCTAATAAGTTTTTTAGATTTGAACCGGCATAACTTGAGTTTGATTTTAAGTGATCTCTAGCTCTCATTATTTCATTAACTATATGATCTAAATGAACCATCGCTTCACGACTTGCTCTAGCTGCTCTAGTTAAATCTTGAGGAGTTCGGTTCCACGAAGCTAAAAAGAGAACGGATGAACTTTCTAATTGATATATAGCTTCATCTACGGATTGAGGTGCTGTTGCACTAGTCCCTGTAAGAAATGAAATATTTCCCATACGATAATTAAAACTCCATACTTTGTTGTAAGCCTAACCGTGCCGTTCACCTGCAACGAACGCAGTGAGTGTCGGGTGGAACTGCTTGTTGAACCAAGCCGCTACGCGACGAAAACAAGCACTGTTCCGAATATCCAATACTTCCTGATTCCACAACAACCCGTTGTGACTGATTCCGGAAGCCCATTCAATGAACAGTGCCGAACAAAAACGATTTGAACAATTGTACCAAAAACACCGGCAAACCCTGATACTTCAAGGTAAAAGCAAATCCACTATTGATCTTTATAGCCGACCACTGCGACGTTTAGCCACCTTCTTTGACCGCTGTCCCGACACTCTCACTCCTGACGACCTGAAAACCTATTTTGCTGCTCTGGTAGTGAGTCACTCATGGAGCACCGTCAAAACCGACCGTAACGGGATTCAGTTCTTCTGGAAACACATCCTTAAGAAGCACTGGAACTTCGTAGAAATCATCAAACCGCCTACGGTCAAACGGTTGCCAGTGATTCTCACCGTTTCAGAAATAGAACGCCTGCTCAATAAAGCCCGAAAACTGCGCTACTACACCATTCTGCTGACGCTTTACAGCATGGGGTTGAGGCTGAGTGAAGGCCTTAATTTGACCACGGCTGACATCGATTCCGAACGGATGAGAGTCCATTTACGAGATTGTAAAGGTCGCAAAGATCGCTATGTTGACCTTCCCTTTCGTACGCTCAAAGCCCTACGACGGTATTGGGCGACTCATCAGAATCCTCGATTTCTGTTTCCTGAAGGACAAACCGCCAAACAACGCCATAAAGCCACTCAATCCATGAGTTTGTCCTGTACCCAGAAAGCCATGAAACAATTGGTCGAAGACGCCAGTATCAATAAAAAAGTCAGTCCTCACAACTTACGACACAGTTTTGCTACCCACTTGCTGGAGCAAGGTTTGAGCCTTAGAGCTATTCAGACTTTGCTCGGCCACATGTGCCCTAAAACAACGGCTATCTATACCCAGCTCACTGAAACAGTTCAACTGAATACTCAGAAAACGATGAATCATATGATCGACGCTCTTAACTTAAAAGGAGACGATCAGTGAACCTCGCTGACATTGCCGATCAGTATGGTGATCGGTTTCTGAAAAAATACGAGCATTCTTTATTGCCAGGTCACCGCAAAGCACTGAGAGCGATCCAACTCTGTCGAACTCCAGGCTCAGGCATGACATTACTGGAATGCAATGGCTGCGGCAGTCGAGATCAAAAGCCCATGTCTTGCGGACACCGTAATTGCAATCGCTGCCAGAATACGGATACCAGCCAGTGGCTGGCACGGCAAAGTCAAAAGCTGCTGCCGGTAGAATACTTTATGGTGACGTTTACCTTACCCGCTCAACTTCGAACGCTGGCATGGCAGAACCAGCGAACGGTTTATGACCTCTTATTCAGAATCGCTTCAGACACCTTGAAAGAGTTCGGTGCGAACCCTAAAAACATGGATGCAGACTTGGGTATGACCTGTGTCTTACATACTCACAGTCGTCGGCTGGACTACCATCCCCATGTACACTTTGTCGTACCCGGCGGAGGTATCAATACCCGAAAAGATGAGTGGCGAAAGCTTAAGGGCAACTATCTATTTAATGGTAAAAATCTGGCCAACGTGTTTCGAGCCAAACTCCTGAAAGCACTGGATGAACACAAACTTTTATCACCAACGCTAAAAGTCACAGTCCCGAAAGAATGGGTCGTTAAATGCATACACGTCGGTAAAGGATTGCCTGCCCTAAAGTATCTTTCTCGCTACCTTTATAGAGGCGTGATCAGCGATAAAAACATCGTGTCCAGCCGACAAGGGCAAGTCACCTTTGCCTACATCAACAGCGAAACCGGCAAAACAGACACCCGAACGCTGTCTGGCGAAGATTTTTTGTGGCTGGTATTAAAACACGTCCTCCCCAAACGATTCCGCCGATCTCGGGATTACGGATTTCTACACAGTAATGCAAAGAAGCGACTGTTTTTGGTGCAACTGCTTCTCAACGTCATTATCAGCCCAATAAAAGCCATCATTCGACCGGTATTCAAATGCAGGGCATGTGGTGAATCCATGAAACACATAGCGTTTCGTTTTATGAAACCAACCTGAGTTAATAAACAGACACCTTCACCGCCATTCACAAGAACGGAGGGACTAACAAACCGTCCTACAGAATGATAAAGCGTCAGACTACTATTATTCAGTGGTCGGCTAGCTTACATCTTGAATAAAGAGTGTTCAGAAAAAACGCTCTGATTTAATACCCGTAAGAAAAGATATCTTCAATAGACTACCTTCACCATAAATCAACCCGGGCTTGTGCAACAACCGGATAAGATTGCGGCTGGGCGCAATCTATCCTTATTCGTTAGCCGTTGTTGCTCAACCATTGCTCAAATGTGTCTTTAGAAACATTGGTTAAGATTGATGAATATGTATCTTTATCATTGAGATATAAACAGTGCCGTATAACTGTATAAGGATTGAGTTTTTCACTAGAGCCTTCAGTTGCTTCAAAAAACTGTTGATACTCCTTTACCTTTGATATTGTTGCTTTCATATGCTCATTGAACTTAGTTCTCGTGATGTTTGTCTCCATCGAGATTATCTCTTGGGTAAAACCATCTACTTTGTGAGCCTCAAATTCATACTTACCAAAGAAATGGTTCGCAATTTTCAGAAAACCAAACGCAGTAAGGAGGTTGTTCCCATTAGACTTCTTAGGTGGCTGTGTTGGTCCGGCAACACCTTCTCCAAGCTCTGTGTCAGTATCTGAATCATCTTCCTTTGCTTTTTGGATTTCAGCTTCTGTCGATGTCCTAATTTCTCGGAACTCTCTATCTGCCAATTCAAATAACGCAGCAAGCGTATTTATTCTTCTTTTTAACTTATTAGGGATTGATTTTTTGTACTTAATTTTGTGATCAAGAACACTCCAAGAATCTTGAATTATAGTTCTTATTTGAATCTCAAATCCAAAATCTAGAAATGCTTTATATTCTGGCATATCTCTTCTTTTAACACCTAATTTTAGATCGAGGTGTAATCCTTTATAGCCAAAAGAATCTTCTGTACTTTCAATTTGAGAGATTTTATCCGTAACATCTATTACTTCAAAATGCTCTCTTAATACTTCTTGGATATTTTCAATGTCGTCTTCATATAAACAGACAACTCTCAAGCCTATTAGATCAGAAATATGATCTTTAATTTCATATTTCGTTTCTTTTGATTCAAGAGTTTTTCTGTATTTAACATTAAATTTTCGAATACATTCTTCTTTATCTTTGACTCTTCCTTCGATTTTTGAAATCGGGATTCCACCCGAATGCGTAAGAAGTGCCTCTATCAGAGTACAGAAAGAATTGTTAGCTCCCTCAAGTAATCCTAAATTATCAGAATAAAACTCTCGAAATGAATTTTTCTCTATATCAAAATCTAAAGATGCCATTGTTACTCCATGATGGCTGAGACGGCTAACGCTTGGGTCAGGTGCGCCGAAGGCGTCACATGGACCCACTTGTTATAAGAAAATTACTCGGGACATGATGACCAGAATTCTGATTCTTTACCCATATTAACTGGCTCGAGACCAAGTCCAGAAGGTGTCCTTACCATTTGAAAGTACACCATTGAGGTGTCTGCTAGTATATTTCTTACTGTAATTTTCATATCAATTGAACATTTCAAGCCAAATTGAATGCTATAAATAACGTTATCACCACAGTGAACGTTACCCGGTGAACCTGATATCATTCGCCATTCTTTCTCATACTCCCAGTCATCAGATTTCGTTGAGAATATTTCGCTTCGAATTTTTTGGATTTCTTCTTTGTCATTATTGCAGCATGTTTGTGTGTATATATCGAAGGCATTGAAATTTATGGTTTCTTTTGGTTGGTACTCAACTTTATGCAATATTTGAGATAGTTTGTTTTTCTTGAATATATCTTTCGTCTTATAACCTATACAGATTCCAGTATGATTATGAGCATAGTGACTCCACATTGTTGTATTCTCGGGATCAGCAGACAAAGATAAAACCCCAATTTTTTTCAAGTCAGACTCTATATAATCTTTATAGCTGTTGACCTCTTTTATAATTTCATCTGAGAGATTTCCATTTTTATAGCAGACCGCTGGGTCTGGCATATCTATTGAACATGTCCCATACGTTTTTGATGCTATTTTCTCAATGGCTTTTCCAATATCAACCTCAAATTTTTCCTTAGAAGGAACGGTGTTATCAATTTTTATCTGGCAATCAAACGGATCATTTAAAAATGATGGGTTTGAAAACCAAACGGACCGATTAACTAACGACATTAAAGTATACTCATTTAATGCGCGGTATTTGTATAAGATTTCTGGATACATGACTTTTCTTATAACGCCAAAATCAGGTGCGCCGTAGGCGTCACCTGGATTTTTTTGTTAGCCGTTGATTGTGCCATTCTTAATAAGCATTTTTTTGCACATACCTACAAGAAAATATACTACGAGAGAATGTATTATCCCGATAAATACAACAGCTATTATTATTGAAACTAAAACAGTACTTAAATCACCGCTTGGGAGAAGCGTTAAGCTGAGTAAGAACTGAATGAGGATGTTGATAGCACTAAAACCAAGTACTATTTTGGTTTTTTCCTTACCCTCGAAATATTTTCCATTCTTCTTACCGTATGTACTGCAAACCCAGAAAACACAGCCAACCAAGACTCCAATATTAATACTGCTACCAGCGTCAATTCCTAAGAAGCTAACTGCAACAGATGCTGATATTAGAAGAGCTAAATACAGAAAGAAGAAACTTACCAATGCTTTTTTTATTGTCATTACTCTACTTCACTTTTTTGTTGATGGATTAAATTATTGAGACGGCTAACGCCCGCCTCACCTGCCGGAGGCTAATGGCGCCTTTTTTGCAGCTCCACCGCAAAAAAGGTGACAGTAGCCGGAGGTCAGATTGCAGGCGCTTGTTAGGCATCCTTGCAGGCTTGTTAGTAATA
>SIHQ01000008.1 GCA_004762125.1 Oceanospirillales bacterium
TTTAAGGTTCGTCTGAAATGGTACGCTAGAAAGTACGGAAAGCATGTAGTTGACTGTAATGAAGCGTACACATCAAAAACGCGGACGTGGGATGGCACGATTAATAATCGGCTTGGCTCATCTAAAACAGTAAAAGGCGAGGGTTTTGTTGTTGACCGTGACATTAACGGTGCGAGAAACGTCTTCCTTAAAAGTTTAACAAGGCAGCTTGAGCCTTAATCATAACAACGAATGTTGCGTTCGTTGCGATTTTAATCAAGAGTACAACCCATCTCTGTATGACCCTGACTTTGACGATAAGTCCAGTCTGGTCACGAATGAAAGGTCTGCTATAAGAGCGCGCGAAGGTAGGGAATGGCTGATTGAGATGGAAAAAGATGATGACTATCACTTTGGTCAAAAAATACGTGATGGGAAGCGTAGAGCAGAAACCTACCTGAAACGTATAGGAGTAGAGTTATAAATTAGAGTAAACCAATCCCGAATGCTATCAGTCTTCAGCAAAACCGCTCTCTAATTGGTTCTGCTGAAGACTGTAACTCAGGCAAGGATGGATGAGTCATACTTGCCCAGCAATACGGCCAAAAGAATCAACGCACAAGAATAAAATCAACCACGGTCCGCCAGCCAAAATAAGCAATCAATAGCAAAACAAAACCAGACACTGTCCAGCGCATCGCCTTTCTACCCCGCCAGCCATTCAACCAGTGGCCTATCAACAACGTTGTAAAGAGTATCCAGGCAATCATAGAAAGCACAGTTTTGTGCAGCATCTCTTTGGCAAACATATCGTCTATGTGCACAAACCCAGTCGCCAGAGACAAGGTTAGAAGAATCACACCTACCAACAAAAACTCAAAAAGCAGTTTTTCCATAGTTAACAGCGGTGGCAGTGCCTTTAGCAACCTTCGCTGATTATGCTTGCGCAACTGGCTTTCCTGATAAGCTAATAACAGTGCCTGAAACATGGCCACCATTAACAGTCCATAAGCCATAACTGACAACAGCACATGGGCCACCATAATGGCAGGCGCAGCAAAAACGTGTTTATAGGGAAACAACCACACCGCTAACGCCCAGGCCATGGTAAAAGGAATGATCGCCATCAACAGACTTTCAGCCGGCTTTCTAAGGCTACTGAGCAGAAGCACCAGCGTCACCATCAGAGTAATCAGCGATCCAATATTGATGATACTTAGATTGATGCCTTCAGGAACATGGATATTGAGATAGAGTCCCAGTGTTTGAAAAACTGCGCCGACGGTGGTCGATATCAGCACGAGATTTCTGTAATTGCCCTTTTCAGCAATACGAAGCCACTGGGCAACAAGTCCAACTCCGTAAAAAAATGCAGCACAGATACTGACTAACATGACATTCATTGAATCAGTTATAACCTCAGGCTAATTAATAGCATTAGAAGTGAAAGTGTGTCATATCACTGCCATGGAGACTATGCCTCAGAGCAATTTTCACGGAAAATAGCTGGCCGAACGTTGATATTTCTTTGTGAGATCCTGATAAATGAGCGATTTCCTTGAATAAAGTAAAATTCAGGTGCTGCCCAGCTTCACCAGATTGGATATAATGGTAGAAATTTATACGCTTTCGACAGTGCTTGTGACAGAGCAGCCTGTCTCATAGCAAGGCATTCCTCAAGGTAACCTGGATGTTCGAGAATTTAACGGAACGCCTGTCGCAGACGCTTAGAAACGTCACCGGCAAGGCAAAGCTGTCTGAAGAAAACATTAAAGATACCCTGCGCGAAGTGCGCATGGCCTTACTGGAGGCAGATGTTGCTCTGCCAGTCGTTAAGGATTTCGTTGGCCGCATTAAGGAGCGCGCTGTTGGCCAGGAAGTTCAGGCCTCCCTGAGCCCGGGCCAGGCATTCGTCAAGATCGTTCAGAGCGAACTGGTCGAGGTCATGGGTAAGGCCAATGACGAACTTAATCTGGCTGCCCAGGCTCCTGCTATCATTCTGATGGCTGGTTTGCAGGGTGCGGGTAAAACCACCTCTGTTGCCAAGCTTGCCAAGTTCCTGAAGGAACGCCACAAGAAATCTGTACTGGTTGTTTCCGCTGACGTTTATCGCCCTGCTGCGATCAAACAGCTGGAAACTCTGGCCGCAGAAGTGGAAGTAAACTTCTTCCCATCGGATATCAATCAGAAGCCGGTTGATATTGCTACCGCTGCCGTACAAGAAGCCAAGCTTAGTCATATCGATGTAGTCATCGTCGATACCGCCGGTCGTCTGCATATCGATACCGATATGATGACCGAGATTAAGGAACTGCACAGTTCCATTAACCCGATCGAAACACTGTTCGTGGTTGACGCCATGACCGGTCAGGATGCCGCTAATACGGCCAAGGCTTTTGGCGATGCCCTGCCATTGACCGGTGTCATCCTGACCAAGGCTGATGGTGATGCCCGTGGTGGTGCTGCTCTGTCAGTACGTCATATCACCGGCAAGCCCATCAAATTTATTGGTGTTGGTGAGAAGATCGATGCACTGGATCCTTTCCATCCAGAGAGGATCGCATCCCGTATCCTTGGTATGGGTGACGTTCTCTCTCTGATTGAAGAAGCAGAACAGAAGCTCGACAAAAAGAAAGCAGACAAGCTCGCGAAGAAGCTGCAAAAAGGCAAAGGCTTTGATCTCGAAGACTTTCGCGACCAGCTTCAGCAGATGAAAAAGATGGGTGGACTTGCCGGCGTTATGGATAAACTGCCAGGCATGGGTAATATGCCAGGCGGTATGGCCGGTCAGGTGGACAACAAAGTTTTTGTCCAGATGGAAGCGATCATCAACTCGATGACAGCGACCGAGCGTTCCAACCCGGATATCATGAATGGCTCTCGCAAAAAGCGTATTGCATCAGGTTCCGGTACTCAGATTCAGGACATCAACCGTCTGATCAAACAGCACAAGCAAATGAGTAAGATGATGAAGAAGGTCACCAAAAAAGGTGGCATGAACAAGCTGATGCGTGGCTTGGGTGGTATGAAGGGACAAATGCCTGGCGGCATGGGTGGTATGATGCCACCGGGCGGCGGAAAGAAATTCCCTTTCTAACCCGCTAAATCATTTTGCTATTGGCCAGCCTGTTTTTAGGCTGGCCGGCTTATTACTTACTTACCGAAAAATCTACGGTTTAATCAGACCATCAGAATTTCTGTTCGTTATGTGCAAATCATGCTGGAGATGAGCAATCGTAACATTGTGCTCTTTAAACAACTCATGAACGCGGCAATTGACACTATTTCTAGCAAGGAAACGATGATCCGCATGACCCAGATACAGTCTCAGTTCATAACGCTGACTGTGCTCCGTGTATTCAAAAAATGCAGCTTCCGAAGCGGGCGTATTTCTCACCATATTAGATTCTTCAGCCGCCTGAAGAAGTAATCGCCTAACCAGCTTATGATCACTGTCATGACTCACTCCGTACCAGAGTGATAAACGAATCACCACTGAACTGAGCGACCAGTTAGTCAACTGATTACTGATCAACAGTCTGTTGGGTACAATCAACTCAATGCGATCAAATGTTTCAATCACCGTCGCCCTGATTGATATTTTTCGTACCGTTCCATCACGATCAGCAATAGTAACAGTATCTCCCACCCGGATTGGACGCTCTAACAAAATAATCAAGCCTGAAAAAAAGTTCGCCACAATATCTTGCAGGCCAAGTCCAACACCAACGACGATAGCCAGAACAAACCACTGTGCACGGTCCCAGGGAATCCCCATCTGCCCTACCGCAGCTGTTATACCCACAGCCCACACCAGATAAGAGAAAATCCGGTTGTAGATATAAGCGCTGGCCGCCTGTTTCACCATCTTGGCAGGCAGAAGTATCTGCAACATACCGGTGAGATTTCTGGCTACTAACCAGGTGGCCAGTAGTATTAACATAACACTGACCACGGTTCCAAAAGCGATAACCAGCGTTCCTGAACCCTCTGCGTATGAAAAAAGATGAGCTTCAGAAACGGGGGACAATAGTGGACTCAAGCCCTGCCAGATCAACAACAGAATCGTCAAGGCAGCGAGAGAGAAAAACAGTGTCATTAATACACGCCCCTGGTTTTCCAATTTTTGTCTGGTTGCATGGGACACTTCTGACATAGCAATGCTTTTGGCCTCTGGATTTAAAACAGCAGCCTTATCAACCTTCTCCAATTGTCTGATTATGACCGTTTCGGTACGTAAGCGAAGCTGATAGTCAGCCACTAAATAGAGTAACCAGAAGTATCCTCCATAAATCAGTAACATTTGAAAATGACTGAATACCAACCATGACAGCTGCTGATAGCCAAAGATGGCTGTAACTGAAGCTACCAGCAACAAAGCAGTAGCAATGATCTTTACCAACAAACCTCGCCAGTCATGCCTGGAAAAATTGTTTTTCCAGCGCCAGAATAAACTGATTTGCCAGATACACACGAGAATCAGGGATAATTGCCCTATTCGATTTTCAAAAGGATTTTCATACCATTGATGAGTCAGCGCCGTAAGCCAAAGACCGATCATAGACGACATTGACAGCATTGAAGAAAATGGATGAAGGTTACTGGCCAATATTGGTAATATCTTATTCATTCCCCGATGTTTCAGTGCAGACATAAGCACACACCAGCTATAACTGATGACCAACAACCCGATCATCCAGGATCCTCGAAAATCCTCTGTACCTCCTAAACCGAGATTCCCGAACAAAACAGCTGCAAGCAATAATGGCGAAGGTCTCAATAGAATCAACGCCGTGATACGACACCAGCTCTGTCTGGAAATATTTTTTTCATAATCAATAACGGGTAACTTATGCTGCCAACGTTTCAGGCCAAATCGATAAAAAATACAGAAGAATGGGCTAAAGAGAGCCAACCAGAACAACCAGTCACTGAACAAGGTCTTCAACAATAACGGTATCTGTTGAGACAAGCTGGTTACCATACTCAGCAATCCGACAGGACCAAGAGCAGGAACCGTCGCCATCCAAAGTTGTTTTTGATCCAACAACAAAAGAAGATTTTTTTGATGTTCTTTTAGTTCGCTTTCTAGTTTCTGAAGTTCAGCGGCCATCTGCAGCATTTTTTCCAGATCAGACAGTGTTTCATTAATCTTTTGACAACCTTCAGCACAATCACCGCCCGTCATTAATACTGTTTTTTCTTCAAATAACTGAAACCGTTGAACTCTGAGTTCTTGAATAAGAAGATTGACATTGAGAGTGTCTGGAATCGATTTAAGTCGATGCTTCTGCCTTAACATCATGCCATAGAGCAGCTCTACATTTTGAACCTGCTCCATCTGGTAAAGCATTTCATAATGCAGGCTTTGCAACTGAAGCAGACTCTTTCTTGTTTGACTCAATCGTAATTTAAGACTTTCAGCATCAAGAGGTGAACTGGAAACGGGCTCACCACTTACGGGTAACTCTGTTTTTGATTTCGACACTACCGTTCTTTTACTGTTTCTCTGAGCAAGCTGCTTTTCTATCTGCTCTATTTGATCGCTGGCAATAGTAATTCTTCTTGAAGCCAGAGATTGAAAGAGTTCTGCAAATCGAATCTTTCGAGCAACGTTATGCTGCTTCTGTTCATCCATCCCTTGTTCTGCAAGGGAATTACTTTCTCCGGCATAACGACTTTTACTGTTTTTTTCCTGAAGTAAAAGTCTCTCTCGACTTAATTGAATACTGGCCTCTTCTGACAATTCTTTTTTCAACTGCCAGTTACTTAACTCCATCTCCCGAGCACTCATACGTCCCTTTAAATCTTCTGATTTAAAACGGGAGTAATTAACCGATTTTTTTTCTTCAGCCAGCTTAATATCATTCTTGATATTATAGATATCGGTTTCGATTAACTCAGCTTCTTCCTTCAGTTGATCAAGAGAAAGCTCTTGCAACGCCTGCAGAGCTTTAACTCGTGATGCCTGATCATCATCCTTAATTGAAAAACTCTGAAGCTGCCGGTATGCATTTTGCAATAAGGCAGCATTAGCATGAAGATAATCCGAAAAGCCAGAGGCAATTAAAGAAATGGATAATATGAATAGAAATATATAATTATTATTATTTTTCACGACACTCAAGTCCGTTTATTTTCAGAACAGAGTTGAGTGTAGTACAAGATAAAAGCAACAGTGATTAGCTGGCGCTCTTATTTATATAAAGACGTCGTTCTCAGACAATTATTCAACCGTTCTGAGAAGATTCTTCTTCCTCTCCAGCATAACTCTCATAAAAGTGGGACATTAGTCCTTCATCATTACGAATGATGTGCAGGGCTTCCCAATAATTATTTTGCTCTTCTGGAGTCAAATCACTCCCCGTCGAGAAGGTCAAAAAGTAGTCTTTTGCTTTAAGTTTTTGTGCATGAATTTTGTATTTTCCTTTCAAATTTCGATCATTCTTAACCAAAGTAACAGCAATACTACCCAACAATGCTGCCGAACCATTATTTTGTCGAGCCATCCCCAATAATGCAGAGCGATCACTTGAGAAAGACGCTTTGACATCAGCACCCTTCTTTTTGAGGTCGCCAGCAATAGAATATGATTTGGGCACTCGAACCGGGCTGGGTAAGCTGGCGACATTACCATCAAACACATAAGAACTGTCTACTGGCGTAGCAATAACATAATCAACCAGGCTCATACTATAAGATGATGGTTCACCTGTGGCCGCACCTTCCGGATAATTCATCCATTCAGCACGTTCTTTTTTATACGACGCACCAAGAATACCGTCCACTTTACCGGTCTTGGCTAATCGCAGGCATCGGCTCCACTGGGCAGGACGAATGACAAAGCGAGTGTCAGTGCGCAGCCCGACTTCTTTGATCATATCGACAAACAGGCCATGGGCTCGATACTGCTGTTGATAGGTAAAGGGATACCAGTAGGCTTTATCAGCACACAGCATTACTGTTTTCCTGCCGCCATCAACAGCGTGTGCCAAACTCCAGGTTCCCGACAACACAACGACAGCTGCGATCCAGATACTCGGTTTCAAACTACCAACAGAATCCTTCACGGCCATGATCCACGATCTTCGAGTACTCTTCGGCATCCCGATACTCCATTCTGTAGTGTTCTGCTTTATTTCTAATTAGACGACTATCGCCTTTGCGACAATCATACGACTTATTACATCTAAACATCGTACAAAAGTACTAATTTTTGCGACAATTAACAAAAAAAAAATATATGATCATTTTTCAAAGGCCTTGCAAGAGTATGCAAGCGCCTTAATTCCTCGATACACCTGCACTATAAATCAAAAAAATGGAGTATTTAATGAATTTTAAACTCGGCGCTTCGGCTTTAGCTATTTCCATGGCTGTAATATCCATGAATAGCTTTGCTGCCTCCGATAAAGCAAAAAACGTCATTCTAATGATTGGCGATGGCATGGGACCACAGCAGCTCAGCATGCTGGAAAGCTATGCCAAGCTGGCACCCAGCTCAAGCTATAAAGGCGGTACCACTGCGATAGAAAAACTGGCCGATGCCGGTACCGTTGGACTGTCCATGACTTACCCTCACGGCTCCGTTGTCGTTGACTCAGCAAGTTCTGCCAGCCAACTGGCTACTGGTAAGTTCTCTCCTTCCGAGGCTATCGGTCTGGATAAGAATGGCAACCCTGCAGAAACTATTCTTGAACGCGCCAGAAAAATGGGTAAAGCGACAGGACTGGTATCCGACACTCGTCTTACACACGCTACTCCAGCCGCGTTTGCTGCACACCGTGCGCATCGCTCCATGGAAAACCAGATTGCTGAAGATATGCTCGCCACCAAAGTGGACGTTATGTTGTCCGGTGGTATTCGTTACTGGATTCCAAAATCCGTTAATGAAAAAGGCGCTGTTTACAAGGATATGGTTGCCCTGACCGAAGGCAACGTCAAAATAAAATCCAAGCGTAAAGATGACCGTAACCTGGTTCTTGAAGCGAAAGATGCCGGATATCAACTGGCCTTTAACCGCAACAGTCTTGAAAAGGCTTCCGGCGATAAACTACTGGGACTGTTTGCTTATTCCGGCATGATGGATGGCATTCAATACACTCAAACCAAAGACAGCTCCAAGCGTACACAACCAACCCTGAAAGAAATGACCGTAAAAGCTTTGGATATTTTATCCAAAGACAAAGACGGTTTTTTCTTGATGGTAGAAGGTGGTCAAATCGACTGGGCTGCTCACAACAACGATGCGGCAACCATGCTGCACGAGCTGCTGAAATTTGATGAAGCCATCTCCGCTGTTTACGAGTGGGCAAAGGATCGTGATGATACGTTAGTTGTTGTTACTGCTGACCACGAGACCGGTTCCTTCGGTTTTAGTTATTCAGCGGCCAACTTGCCACAAGCTACTGATTTGCCAGGCTCTGCTTTTGATAACCGTCAATACAAGCCTAACTTCAACTTTGGCGCTCCGGAAATTCTAGACAACCTGTACAACCAAAAAGCCAGCTTCTACAGTATTATGGATCAGTTTAATGGCTTGCCTGCCGATCAGAAAAACCCGGCTGGTTTGGTTAAAGTTGTTTCAGACACAGGTCCTTACAGCATTACCGAAGAACAGGCTACCCGCGTACTGAAAGTCGCTCCAAACCCGTTCAAGGTTGAAGGTCACAAGTACCTGTCCGCAGAAACCTTGCCTGACGTGAAAGATTTTGAAGCCTTCTTTGTATACGGCAGCGAGATTCACGGTAACCTGCTGGGTCGCGAACTGGCTGAGCAACAAAACATTGTCTGGGGTACCGGTACACACACCAGCACACCAGTCACCGTAATGGCTTTTGGCCCTAAAGATCTGCAAGATAAGTTTGATGGCCTTTACCATCACACTGAAGTGGGTCAGAAGTTGATGAACGCTTTGTAATTCATTAACAGTTAATACTATGACTAAACAGCCAGCCTTAAACCGCTGGTTGTTTTCTTTCAGGATCTTGCAAAAAACACAAAAAAACGTATTCTGCCGGCAAAACAACAAGAGAGTTACTTATGTTTGAAGTTAACGCTTATTTTGACGGCAACGTAAAATCTATCGCGTTTCAAGGCGACGACTTGGCCTCTACCGTAGGCGTTATGGCACCCGGAGAATATACGTTTGGCACCAGTCAAAATGAAGTCATGACCGTTATCAGTGGCAAACTGACTGCAAAATTACCCGGCACTGATAACTGGCAAACCTTTACTTCATCACAATCTTTTTCTGTCTTAGCTAACAGCAGCTTTAATGTCAAAATCGAATCAGACACTGCTTATCTCTGCACCTACGAATAACACTTCCGTCGACGTTTTTTCAGATCGAGCCAGTCAAAGCAAATTTAAACTCTGACTGGCGTCGCTTAGTTCGAACAGAAGCCTTGTCTGAATCAATCAGGGCTCTTGCCAAATTGGTACGATCTCGCCAGTTACTACGTCCATTTATAAACTGCCTCTGCGGCGACAAAATAGTAATCTTGAAGTACTCTTCCTTGCTTACCAAAATACCGGGATCACGAACACCGACCATTCTTGCATCAATTGTTTTCAATTGATGCACAATATTTGCCAGTATCATGAACAGACAAACAAATGTCGAACGTGAGAGATATTAAAAATCATTCCTGAATGTCAGTATCACCTCTAAATCAAAAAGCAGAGCCACCTAGCTTCGATCCTGGCTAGTCACCAAGTTTGAGAATAACACTTCGGTCTCTGTATTTAACCTTACTGACCAGTAGTGTCGTTTCCAGAGATGACACTCTCTTAGGCCCCATCATATCGACTGGCAAACCCGATAGGATTATCAACTACCCGCTCTGCTTTAGCCTTGCTAGAACAGTAAATCAACCTCTTCTTGTAGCTCTGCGCACTATTTCACTGCTTTCTAAAGAGGCACATTCGTCCAATAATTAGCTCTATATCCCCAGATATACCAAGCATTCCAACCCCGACACGAGAGAATCCGCAACAGAATAAGTAGCAAACTTATTGTCAGGCAACCACTTATTCCTTAGAATATGCGCCCTTCATGGTTCACTCTCGGGTTGACCATGAATTTCTTGTATCCGGGGCACTGGGTACAAGGACAAGAGTTGCCGGAAATCACGATTACAGGAAACCATTCCATGGTAACAATTCGTTTAGCTCGCGGCGGTTCCAAGAAGCGTCCGTTCTATCATCTGACAGTTGCTGACAGCCGTAAGGCCCAAGGCGGTCGTTTCATCGAACGCGTGGGTTTCTTTAACCCTGTTGCCCGTGGCCAGGAAGAGCGTCTGCGTGTTGATGTAGAACGTGTTGAATTCTGGCAGAGCCAGGGTGCGACCGTATCTGATCGCGTAGCTCAACTGCTGAAAGACGCTAAGAAAGCAGCTTAAAGCTGATTTGAGAATAGCCTTGGTAAGGGACAGGTCCAGTGAGTAACACATCAGCAGGAGCACAATCCAGACAGGTTGTACTCGGAAGTATTACTGGTGTTTATGGTGTGAAGGGATGGGTGAAAGTGTATGCACACACCGACCCCATAACGAACATTCTGAACTACAAACGCTGGATTGTGCGCCAAAATGGTCGCCAGCAGACCATTGAAGTGGATCAGGGCCGCCGTCAAGGCAAGGGCCTGGTTGCACACATCGTTGGATGCGATGACCGGGATATCGCTCGCCAGTACACTGGTGCCGAGATCCTGATAGCAGAAAACGAGCTGCCCTCACTGGCTGATGACGAGATTTATTGGCATCAGCTAGAGGGACTGGAAGTCCGCTGCTCTTTCGAGGGTGCAGATGAAGTCCTGCTGGGCAAAGCCAGTCATCTGATGGAAACCGGAGCCAATGACGTTCTGGTCATTAAAGCCTGTAAGGGCAGTATTGACCGCCGCGAACGCCTTGCGCCCTGGTTATTGGGTCAGGTGATACTGGAAGTAAATCCTTCTGAAGGGTTTATTCGGATCGACTGGGATCCGGAATTTTAATTGTTATGAGTGATTCGACTGCTGAGAAGCAACAGACACCTGTAACAGAAAATATGTGGTTCGGTGTTGTAAGTCTGTTCCCGGAAATGTTTCGGGCCATTACTGAGCACGGCATTTCAGGCCGGGCCGTAAAGGAAGGGCGAATCAAGGTGGAAACCTGGAATCCCAGAGATTTCACCCACGATCGACACCGAACTGTGGATGACCGACCTTATGGCGGTGGTCCCGGCATGTTGATGAAAATTCAACCTCTGCGTGACGCCATTCATGCAGCTAAAGAAGCTGCAGGTGCCGATGCCACGGTTGTTTATCTCTCCCCACAGGGGCGCCCGCTTGATCAAGCTGGTGTTCGTGAGTTGGCAGAGAAGAAACGCCTTATTTTGGTATCGGGGCGGTATGAAGGTATTGATGAGCGTGTAATTCACACCGAAATAGACGAAGAATGGTCTATCGGTGATTACGTGTTGAGCGGCGGTGAATTAGCCTCCATGACTCTGATTGATGCAGTATCACGCTTTGTACCGGGCACCCTGGGTCACAAGGATTCCGCTGAAGAGGACTCCTTTGCTGACGGCCTTCTGGATTGCCCGCACTATACCCGTCCTGAAGTTTACGAAGGACAGCAAGTGCCGGACGTTCTGCTGTCAGGTAACCATGCGAAAATTCGCACATGGCGCCTGAAACAGCAGCTGGGACGCACCTGGTTACGCAGATCTGATCTGCTAGACAACCGGAAACTGACCAGCGAAGAAGAGCTGTTGCTCAACGAATTTATTCGTGAGCATCAGGCAAAGGCTAAAAACGAAGCAAATTCTTGACTAACGGGAGCAAATTAACAAATGAGCAAGAACAAAATTATTGAAGCGCTCGAAAACGAGCAAATGACAAAGGAAATCCCAGTCTTCGCACAGGGTGATACCGTTGTCGTACAAGTTAAGGTTAAAGAAGGCACCCGTGAGCGTGAGCAGGCGTTCGAAGGTGTTGTTATTGCCAAGCGTAACCGTGGTCTGAACTCTGCGTTCACCGTTCGCAAGATCTCTAGCGGCGTTGGCGTTGAGCGTGTTTTCCAGACTTACTCCCCAATGATTGCTTCCATCAATGTGAAGCGTCGTGGTGATGTTCGTCAAGCGAAGCTGTACTACTTGCGCGCTTTGAGCGGCAGAGCAGCTCGTATCAAGGAAAAGCTCAACTAAGATTGCTTCGTGCGCAATATGCGCACTTATCAAGAAGCCTCTTGAGTTCATTTCGTTATCATCATTCGACGGTAGCGAAGCAAGTTCTGACAAACCGGCAACCTTGTCAGCATGCACAAAAAAAGCGACGAAAGTCGCTTTTTTTGTGCTTATTATTTAGTGAAAGCCATTCAATACACAGCATACCTGTGCAATCCTCTCCATTTCTGGTAGAACAGCTAGATAGCTCTTAACATAGCAACAGCAATGAACGACCCGCTAATCACTCAATTTATAAACCACCTCTGGCTGGAAAAAGGCCTGAGCAGTAATACTCAGTCCTCTTACAAAAGGGATCTCCAGCAATTTGATCAATGGCTGGTTAAACACCACAACAAAGCCTTAAATCAGGCACAGCAACCGCAATTAATTGATTATCTCAGCTGGCGTCATGAGAGCAATTATAAAGCCTCATCTACCGCCCGAAGCCTTTCGTGCCTGAGAGCCTTTTACCGCTACCTTCTCAGGGAAAGCCTGATTGATCAGGATATCAGCCAGAATATCGAGATGCCAAAGCTGGGCCGCCCTCTCCCCAAAAGCCTCAGCGAAAAAGATGTAGACAACCTCCTCTCAACACCTGACACAAACACAGCACTGGGACTTCGAGATCGCTGCATGCTGGAACTGCTGTACGCCTGCGGACTCCGAGTAAGCGAACTAGTTAACTTGACCGTAGATCGAATCAACCTTCGTCAGGGGGTCATACTGGTTGATGGCAAAGGAGGCAAGGAAAGACTAACCCCCATGGGCGAAGAAGCTCTGAGCTGGCTTGAGAAGTATCTGAGGCTAAGTCGCCCTGAGCTACTCAAGCAACCCGGGTCCTCTACCCTGTTTCCCGGAAGAGCGGATAAACCAATGACTCGACAGACTTTCTGGCACCGTATAAAAAAACACGCCGCCAGTGCCGGCATAAACAGTGAAGTATCACCCCACGTCCTTCGTCATGCATTCGCCACCCACCTGCTGAACCACGGAGCAGATTTAAGAGTTGTACAGTTACTTTTGGGGCACAGCGATCTTTCCACGACTCAAATCTACACTCATATCGCTACCCAACGTCTGGTTGACTTGCACGCAGAACACCACCCAAGGGGCTAACACTGATCCATCCAGAGCTGTAGACCGTGAAGCAGCCAAGCTTTAGCCTCTTCTAACGATTCAATAGTCCGATTGATCTGAAAGAAGTAATCACACCACCATTCATCCAATCTACACAGCCAAGCAGCTTGAATAACAGAAAATCAGCATCTGATTACTAATATTTAATCAACCAGTGAGTGACAAGTATTCATCAACGTCTAAACTTTTGACCAACTTACTCCGATCAAAACAATAGAAGTCAGGGACGCCTGATCTAACAACAATCCTGCAGGAGGCCTTCATGGTCATTCGGACATTTGTACTAACGGCATCACTGCTTGTAGCGAGCAGCCTCACCCTGGCCGCACCAGCCATCGATAAAGTATTAGCGGAGGCCAGCTCCTCCATAGAGAAGGAACTCAAAACACTAGACTCCAACATTCTCATCGAAGGCATCGAAAAAACCAGCTGGGATAATGTCTATCTGGTCAAGCTCAAAGGCGGCAATCTAATCTATGCCAGCAAAGACGGTAAACACCTATTCAGAGGCGACATGCTGCAGATAGGCGACGGACAGGTGACCAACCTGACGGAAACTATTCGAAACAAGAGCACAGCCGCAGAGCTTAAAAACCTTAATCCGAAAGATCTCATCGTTTTTCCGGCCAAAGGTAAAACAAAAGGCATCGTTTACGCTTTCACCGACGTAGACTGCGGTTACTGCCGCAAGCTGCATCAGGAAGTACCTGCCATGAATGATCTGGGCATCGAAATACGTTATCTGGCCTTCCCCAGAGGCGGACAACAATCGCCTGCTTACGCGAAGATGGTAGAAGCCTGGTGCTCTGGTGATCGCAAACAATCCATGTCCGAACTTAAGAGCGGACAAGAAACTGTTTCCAAAAAAGCCAGCGATGAAGAAAAGAAGAAAAGCCAGTGCGCAAAACTTGTTGAAGATCAGTACCAACTCGGTTTAAAACTGGGCGTCAGCGGAACACCTGCAATGTTTCTCGAGAACGGCCAGGCTATTCCCGGATATCGTCCAGCAGCTGATCTTGCTCGAATGATGGGAATCACAGAGAGTGAGCCCGCTCCAAAAAAGTAAGGCTTAAACCATAAAAAAAGCCGGAACAAATGTCCGGCTTTTTTTATTCAAGCTAGCTTAATGGATTATTCAAGCTCTTCAATCCATGCCGCCTGAATCGCTTCAAGAATCCGCTCACCACAACGATCAGCATCATCATCAAAGCCTTCCAATCCCATCACCCAGCTCCTCAGATCAACAAAGTTAATAAACTTTGGATCGGCATCTGGATAAGCTTCAACCAGCTCAATGGCAATGTCATATACGTCAGTCCACTTCATCCGATCTCTCCCGAAGTTTTTAAACTCAAATTAATGCTGTTCGGAAACCTGATTCAAGGTGTACTTGGGAATTTCAACGACCAGGTCCTGATCACCAATAAGTGACTGACAACTTAAGCGTGATTCCGGCTCTAGACCCCAGGCTTTATCCAGCAGGTCTTCTTCAAGCTCATCGGCCTCTCCCATACTGTCAAAGCCTTCACGAACAATGACATGGCAGGTGGTACAGGCACAGGATTTCTCACACGCATGCTCGATTTGAACACCATTAGCCAAAGCTGCATCACAGACAGTAACACCAGCTTCAGCTTCAAACACGGCACCTTCCGGGC
Source organism: Oceanospirillales bacterium (assembly GCA_004762125.1). GTDB lineage: Bacteria > Pseudomonadota > Gammaproteobacteria > Pseudomonadales > Endozoicomonadaceae > Endozoicomonas_A. The sequence continues at coordinate 14,985 of SIHQ01000008.1, forward strand.
AAAGCTCATCATGGGGCAGCACAACAACCTGTGGCATGATCAGGACTCCTTGAATTCATCAATCTTGTGGCCGGACAGCGCGTTACGGATGCCCTGGTTCATTCTTCTGGCTGCAAAGGCATCACTGGCCTTTGCCACCTTCTCTATTTCTACCTTGATGGCATCAGCGTCACCTGAGTCACGAACAACTTTCAGGCTTCTCAACTCAACCACCAGAGCATTAAATTCTTCTTCGTTAAGCAGGGCCTCGCCATCCGTTTCCAAAGCAATGGTCAGTGCATCACTCAGACGATCTGCTTCAACTTCCTGCTCACGCAGTTTACGAGCATCCCGATCAGCAACCGCGCTGCTTTGGGAATCTCTCAACATACGAGTAATTTCATCGTCGCTCAGACCATAGGACGGCTTCACCACAATACTACTGCTGACACCCGTAGACAGCTCTTCAGCGGACACGGACAAAAGACCGTCAGCATCTACCTGAAAGGTGACTCTGATTTTAGCGGATCCTGCTGGTAGCGGAGGAATACCCCGCAACTCAAAACGGGCTAATGAACGATTGTCATTAACCAGCTCACGTTCACCCTGGAGCACTTGCACTGCCATGGCTGCCTGGCCATCTTTATAAGTAGTAAATTCCTGAGCACGACTGACGGGAATAGTAGTGTTTCGATGAATCACCTTCTCCATCAAGCCACCCATGGTTTCCAACCCCAAAGACAACGGAATCACATCCAACAACAGCATTTCATCAGCTGATTTATTACCAGCCAGCGCATTCGCCTGGCGGGCAGCACCCATAGCCACTACACGGTCCGGATCAATGGATGTCAACGGTCGCTTGCCAGCCAATTCTGCTACTTTTTCACAAACCAAAGGCACACGGGTAGAACCGCCTACCATAATAACTTCCTGAACATCAGGTGCCTTCACACCTGCATCACGAAGAGCCCGCTTGAATGAACGCAGAGTTTTAGCAACCAGTGGTTCAACCAACTCATCAAACTGTGTTCGACTCACTTCACCCGACCAGTCTCCGTGAGATGCAACAACCACCTCGTTGTCTGTCAAAGCTTCCTTCACTCGACGAGCTTCAATCATCACCGCACGGTGACTACTACTTTCAAGAGCATCATGCCCTACACCGGCTTGATCAAGAATCCAGCCAGCCAGCACCCGATCAAAATCATCACCACCCAAAGCAGAGTCGCCACCGGTGGCCATCACCTCGAACACACCCTTATTCAAACGCAGTACTGAGATATCAAAAGTACCACCACCGAGATCGTAAACAGCGATAACACCCTCAGCAGCTTCATCCAGACCATAAGCTACGGCTGCAGCGGTAGGCTCATTCAAAAGGCGATAGACATGAAGTCCAGCTAGTTTTGCCGCATCTTTGGTCGCCTGTCGCTGCCCGTCATCAAAGTAAGCAGGTACCGTAATAACAACACCATCCAGCTCACCGCCAAGGGATTCACTGGCACGTACTGCGAGTACTTTCAGGATTTCAGCTGAAACCTCAACCGGACTAACGGCTCCCTGGCGAGTTTGAATCAGCGGCATACGGCTGTCAGATTCAACAAACTGGTAGGGCAAAACACCACCCAGGGTAGAAACATCTTTAAGGCCACGCCCCATCAAACGTTTAACCGAAACAACGGTATTCAGAGAGTCTTCAACAGCATGTGCCCAAGCGTCATGACCTACCTCAACACCGGACTCTGTGTAACGAACAACAGACGGCAATATATGACGGCCCTGTAGATCTGCCAGAGTACCGGTAGAACCTGAACGTACAGCAGCGACCAGAGAGTTGGTCGTACCAAGGTCAATACCTACCGCTCGCTTCTGCTGATGCGGCTCCGGCGTCTGACCTGGTTCGGAAATTTGCAGAAGTGACATAATTATTTCTCAATCATCCAGCAGTTCAGATTCCAGCTGCTCTAATTCGGCCGCCAGCTTTACCATGAACTGCATTTTTTTAACAATGTTTTCAGCTTCGTTCAGTGATTTGTCATCACCTTTCTGCCAGAGCCCATCAAAAGAACCTTGATAGTCGTCTATTGATGCTTCAACTTGCCCGATTATGGCTTCAAGCTCACTTTCCGGATCAGTATGTTCACGAACTTCGCTCACTCTGTCTCGAAGCTCCATCTGCTCCATCAGAAAAGCAGCATCCATTATTGTGTTATTTTCCATATCAACAGGCTTACCCGCCAACTGAAGCAAATAGATAGATCGCTTCAATGATGATTTAAGGGTATCCATAGCCTCGTTAACATGGGCGGCATACTGTGCAGACAAACGTTGCTGCCGCTGATCATCAGCAGCAAAACGATCTGGATGAACAGCCTTCTGAAGCTCACGATAACGTTCAGACAACAGGCCGAGATCAACCTGAGAGGAGACAGGGAGCTGAAACAGCTCAAAGAAGTTCTTTGTTATATCAACCACGATGCAGTTCATTCCGAATGCGGGGATGAGTATGCCCAGCATAAATCAGCAATGAGCGATAAAATGACCAGGCAATTATTGTCTTTTTTGACAAAAGCCCGCAACAGACAATGGACTTACACGCTGCTTCGGGCTTTCAGGATCAGACGTTAAAGCTTTCACCACAGCCGCACTCGCTGGCGGCATTAGGGTTGTTGAACTGGAAGCCTTCATTCAGGCCTTCCTTGACGAAATCCAGCTCGGTACCATCTAGGTAGGCCATGCTCTTTTCATCAGAATGAACTTCAACACCAAAATACTCAAAGCTGATGTCGCCATTCTGCTTGCGATCAACAAACTCCAACACATAGGCCATGCCTGAACAGCCAGAAGTACGTACCCCAACTCGAATACCAACTCCCTGGCCACGCTTTTCCAGTTGATCTTTTATATGCCGGGCTGCGGCTTCTGTCATGGTGATGGCCATGAAATACTCCAGCTCAAATCAATCTCAGGCGGCGGACTCGCCTACGTCCTGCTTGTTACGATAGTCGTCAATGGCCGCTTTAATAGCGTCTTCAGCCAATACCGAGCAATGAATCTTCACCGGCGGTAGTGCCAATTCTTCAGCCAAATGAGTATTTTTTATCTCAGCAGCCTGGTCCAGGGTTTTGCCCTTCATCCACTCTGTCGCCAGAGAACTGGACGCAATAGCAGAACCACAACCGTAAGTCTTGAAGCGTGCATCTTCGATGACGCCTTCGTCGCTTACCTGGATTTGCAGACGCATAACATCACCACAGGCTGGAGCTCCAACCATGCCAGTTCCAACGTTTTCTGCTTTATCATCCAGCTTGCCAACATTACGTGGATTTTCGTAATGATCGATTACTTTTTCACTATAAGCCATGATCTAATCCTCCAACCCTCATCAAAATCAGTGTGCTGCCCACTGGACAGTGCTCAAATCCACACCATCTTTAAACATGTCCCACAAAGGCGACAGTTCGCGGAGTTTTTCTACGGCCTGACGAACCTGGGCAGCAGCGTAATCTACTTCTTCAGCCGTACTGAAACGACCAAAACTGAAACGTAGGGAACTGTGAGCCATTTCGTCATTAACACCCAGCGCACGCAGCACATAGGAAGGCTCAAGACTTGCCGATGTGCAGGCCGAACCCGACGAAACAGCAACATCTTTCAAAGACATAATCAGTGATTCACCTTCAACGAAAGCAAAGCTGATGTTCAGGTTACCTGATACACGCTGCTCCAGACTGCCGTTAACATGCACTTCTTCCATATCAGAAAAGTGATTCAGGAAACGATGACGCAGTGTCAGACAGTGTTCGGTATCAGTCGCCATTTCTTCTTTTGCTATACGACAAGCTTCACCCATACCAACAATCTGGTGGGTCGGCAGAGTACCGGAACGCATTCCACGCTCATGACCGCCACCGTGTGTCTGTGCTTCCAGACGAACACGCGGCTTACGACTCACATACAGAGCACCGATACCTTTAGGGCCATACATCTTATGAGCAGAAAGTGACATCAAATCCACTTTCATAACTTCCATATCAATAGGCAGCTTGCCAGCACTCTGAGCTGCATCAACATGGAACATTATTTTTCTGGCACGAGTCAGCTCACCGATAGCGGCGATATCATTGACAACGCCAATCTCGTTATTCACATGCATCAAGCTGACCAGAATAGTATCTTCACGCAATGCATTCTCAACCGTTTCTGGTGTAATAATGCCGTCTGATCCTGGCTCAAGATAAGTTACTTCATAGCCTTCACGCTCCAGCTGACGACAAGTATCGAGTACCGCCTTATGCTCTATTCTGGAGGTGATGATATGCTTGCCTTTCTTATGATAGAAATGAGCAACACCCTTGATAGCCAGGTTATCGGACTCGGTTGCACCGGAAGTCCAGACAATCTCGCGAGGATCAGCATTAAGCAAATCGGCCACATTACGACGAGCGTCTTCTACAGCCTCTTCAGCTTTCCAGCCGAACACATGGGATCGTGACGCCGGGTTACCAAAGTTGCCTTCAGATACCAGACACTGTGCCATCTTTTCGGCAACACGTGGATCAGCCGGTGTTGTGGCAGAATAATCCAGGTAAATGGGTAGTTTCATCCCGTACATCTCCAAGCGTGCGCTGGCAATTTGCTCACGCACAAGGCTATTTTGTCCCTGCAATCAAACCATTAAAACTAGAATGCTTCTCCTCATCAAAGAAGCTGGTTGATTACACTTTTGTTGTCTTGTTCCTGTTGCGAATCCTGACGAACCGCAACATTCTGTACTTCCCGCCGGGCCACTAAATCGGCCAGACTAATACCGTTGAGAAACTCATGTATCTGATGACTTAAATCATGCCAAAGATCATGAGTCAAACACTTGGCACCTTTTTGACAGGCACCACTGCCATGGCAGCGCGTTGCATCGACCGATTCATTAACCGCATCAATGACTTCTGCAACGTAAATCTCTTCCACTTCACGACTTAGACGGTAACCGCCACCCGGCCCGCGAACACTGCTGACCAGATCGCCTCGGCGAAGTCGGGAAAATAACTGTTCCAGATAGGAGAGGGATATACCCTGACGCTCGGAAATATCCGCTAGCGCAATGGGACCTTGGCCTGCGTGCAGTGCCAGATCCAACATGGCGGTGACGGCATAGCGTCCTTTTGTAGTTAGTCGCATGTTGGCTCCCATCTTCACATGTGCAACCGTTTATTCGGTTGCTCAGAATCTTCGTAAAGATCTGATTTATGTCCCATCAGCTGATTCAATAGACGATGTAGACACCAGCTATCATCAGCATTTGAGCGGATTATGAAATACCTGATTAAAACAGTCAAGTATTATTAAGAGTAGCTTGTGTGGACAACGAGGTTGTAAAAAATGATCTGAATCAAGGAATTGAGAATTATTATTATTAGATTAACCAGGCGATGAAAGCAGCGAGCCATATAACTCGCCGCTATACTATAGAATTGCTTTTATTCAATAAAGCATTGAATCAGGACGCTTTAGCCTTTTCAGTAACATTCGACTTAAGCTTTTCTTTCACACACTCAAAAACTTCTGTCCTGAGTTCAGGCAAATCGCTTTCACCGCAATCCATACCTCGTTCACGCAGAGTCTGACACATCAACTCAATGCGATGATCAACAGCATGCATATGATCCAGCATGGCGGAAATGGCGTTAACCGTCGGATCAGGCATCTCCGCAGTGACCGCGTAAGCATCAAAACCCATCTTCTGAGCTATTTCCTGATGACGGGAATCAACTTCAGCACGGGTTTGCACAACTCGACCCGGTATACCGACCACCGTCGCACCTGGAGGTACTTCTTTTACCACCACAGAATTGGAGCCAATCTTTGCACCCTCTCCTACCAGGAACGGGCCCAAAACCTTGGCACCAGCACCCACCACTACACCGTTATCCAGCGTCGGATGTCGTTTACCCTGATTAGCCGGGTGGCTCTTGCCACGATTAGGTGAAGTACCACCCAAAGTCACACCATGATAGAGAGTGACATCATCACGAATAATGGCGGTCTCACCGATCACCACTCCCATGCCATGGTCAATAAAAAATCGACGACCAATGGAAGCACCTGGATGTATTTCAATACCTGTCAAAAAACGACTAAAAGTAGAAAGGGCGCGACCCAGCCAACACAATCCGGCATTCCATAGCTTATGCGCTATACGATGCAGCAAGAGTGCGTGGAATCCGGGATAGTTAGTAATAACTTCGAAGGTGCCCCGGGCTGCCGGGTCACGCTCCATAACGGTTCTGATGTCTTCATTTAAACGTTCAAACATGGGGCAAAGTGATCATTTCCACAGTTTGTTTTTAGCCATAACGCAAGCATTTCATCCTTATAATATACCCGTCGCCTTTGAAAATTTGAGGATATAAAAGTAGAAACGCATTATTGTCATGGCTGCTTTTTATAAAGCCGCGATCAATCGGTCTTTTTATTGCCCAAAACCCGATTGGTTTCAGACAATATGCCTCGCAGAATATTCAATTCCACACGATCCGGACGAATACGTCCGTACATCCGTCGCAGCTTCGCCATGATCTTCTCATGACTGCTGTGTTCAAGAAAGCCTATTTGGATCAACGTTTGATGTAGGTGTTCATAAAACCGTTCGACATCCTCCTGTGGCGCAAGGTCATGACTTCGCGGCTTTGGCAACTCAACACCGCCCAAAGAATCAAGAAATGCTGTACGCAGCTCATAACTCATCACCTGCACAGCCGCTCCCAGGTTCAGGGAGCTGAAATCCGGATTCGTTGGTACGTGCACCTGCAGATGGCACATCTGCAACTCTTCATTGGTCATTCCCCTATCTTCACGACCAAAAACCAGTGCAATCTTTCCACCCGTTGCTTCGCCCAGAATTCTGTTTGCACAGGCTCTTGGCTCTACCAGCGGCAGAGAAACACCTCGCACCCTGGCACTGGTTCCAACAACAAACTTACAGTCTGCTATAGCTTCCTCCAGAGTTGGCACTACTCGGGCATTTTCAAGCAAATCATCAGCACCAGAAGCCAGAGCGGTAGCTTTTCCGGATGGAAATTCATAGGGTTCTACCAGCACCAGATTGCTCAACCCCATGGTTTTCATGGCTCGAGCAGCCGAGCCAATATTGCCCGGATGAGAAGTATTGATCAGAACAATGGAAATATTATCGAGTATGGAAGGCTCGACAGCTACTGAACGAGCAGCAGACTCGGTTGCGTCTGTGTTACTCACAAGGTCACTCACAGAAAAATTCCCAAAGGGTAGCGTCAGAAAAAGATAAATCTAACACTGAGTAAAAATACGAACAAACCCCGAAGTTTACCTTATTTCATACGAAAGGTTGAACATCGAAAAAAAACTTCTGTTATACTTTGCCGGCTATATTTTCTGCTAGTACTTGGAATGACTCACCTCATTTCAAACAACAGTACTGCAACTATTTCCGGCCCTGGCTTACCAGTGAGCCTGTATTGATCTTTTACATTCAGATGTAGTCCAGCCTATGCAACCCATGGTAACCATAGCCCTGCGCGCAGCTCGCGCGGCCGCTGAAATTATTATGCACGCCCATCAGGATCTCGAAAGCCTGAAGGTTGATGCAAAAGACAGAAACGATTTTGTCACCGAAGTTGATCGAGCTTCTGAAAAGACAATTATTGCTGCCTTGAAAAAAGCTTATCCAACTCACAGCTTTTATGGCGAAGAATCCGGCCACACTGAAGGCAAGGATGAAGGTAAGGACTACCTCTGGATCATCGACCCTCTCGATGGTACCACCAATTTTATACGTGGCATTCCTACCTTTGCTATCTCCATCGCCTGTCAACATAAAGGCCGTATGGAGCATGCTGTTGTTCTTGACCCTGTTCATGACGAAGCTTTCTGCGCCAGCCGTGGCCAGGGCGCAACCCTGAACAGCAAGCGTATTCGCGTCAGTAATCGTCGCGGTCTTGAAGGCGCCCTGATTGGTACAGGTATACCTTTCTCTGGTAACAACCTGAACTACAAAGACAACTACTTGCAAATGATGGGCGCCATGCTCGGAGATACAGCAGGTATTCGTCGTGCCGGAGCTGCTGCACTGGATCTGGCCTATGTTGCTTGTGGTCGTCTGGATGCTTTCTGGGAATTCGGCCTTAAGGATTACGACATGGCTGCAGGCTCCCTACTGATTCAAGAAGCAGGCGGTCTTTGCGGTGACTTCACCGGTAACCACAAGTTCCTGGAAAAAAATCAGATCGTTGCCGGTAACCCGAAATGTTTTAAGGAAATGCTGCAACGCATTCGCCCTTTTGCCGTTGAAGGTATGGGTCGATAAGCAGAAACTGCTTATGATCTGATCATTTACTCGTGTGCGACCTTCGTCGTATGCGGGTTTCTCTTCACTTTTATCTACACCTCATTTCTGTTTATATCCTAACCTTTCCCCTCGTATCCACTCCCAAAGGAGTTGCGCTATGTTCAAAGCATTGGTGCTCGAACAGGAAGGTAAAGTTACTTCCTCCTCAATTCAACAACTGGACGACAGTCGCTTACCTGAAGGTGAAGTTACTGTTGCAGTCGAATACTCTTCCCTGAATTACAAAGATGGCCTGGCCATTACCGGCAAAGGCAGAATTGTTCGTGATTTTCCAATGGTACCCGGTATTGATTTTGCCGGTACTGTCATTGATTCTTCTGACAGCAATTTTCTGAAAGGTGACAAAGTCATTCTTACCGGCTGGGGAGTGGGTGAAAATCATTGGGGCGGCATGGCTCAGAAGGCCAGAGTAAAAGCTAGCCAGCTGGTTAAAATGCCAGAAGGAATGGACAGCCGCAAAGCTATGATGATTGGTACTGCAGGTCTGACTGCTATGCTCTGCGTCATGGCTTTGGAACGGGCCGGCGTAACAGCAGACAAGGGCGATATTCTTATCACTGGCGCCAGCGGTGGTGTTGGTAGCGCCTCGATTTCACTGCTGAAAGAACTGGGTTATAACATCGTCGCTGTTTCTGGCCGGTCTGAAAATACTGACTTCTTGAAGAATCTCGGCGCTAAAGACGTTCTGCCAAGAAGCCGCTTTGAAGAAAGCGCACGCCCTCTGGACAAGCAACTCTGGGCAGGCGCCATTGATACGGCTGGTAGCAAAATTCTGGCTAAGGTTTTATCAGAAGTTGATTATGAAGGAACCGTCGCGGCCTGCGGTCTTGCCGCAGGGTTTGACCTTCCAACTACAGTGATGCCTTTCATTCTACGAGGCATCAATCTTCAAGGCGTTGATTCTGTGATGTGCCCTCTGGCAAAACGCACAGAAGCCTGGAATCGATTGGTCAAACTATTACCTGACTCTTATTACGCTGCTGCCTGCAAGGAAGTGTCTCTGGAAGAGACCGCAGAACAGGCTGAAGCCATTACCAACGGACAGGTAACAGGTCGCATCTTAATCAGATTGTAAACGTCAGGGGGTCCATTCCCCTGAAATCGTCAGACTATGAGTTTTGACTTACAGATCAGTGACTCCAAATCATCGCCCTTCAGCGATCACATACTCCATTCATTTTCGAAAGAAAACTCTAAATCTAATTCACCGTCTTTAAAACAATATTTAAAGTTAAACATCTGTTCTTTCGAAGTTTGCTTGAAAATTCCCAGATCTTATCCAGTATTAGTGCGTAAATACAAAAAACGACATTAGTGCAATAGTCCTCTCTCCCACCCAGAACGAACTCTCTCATGAATATACGCCCGGTACTCTACGTCATTGGCCTGTTTCTAATGGCGTTGTCAGTACTTATGCTACTACCGGCCTTTTATGACGCAATGACCGATGCCGGCGGTAGCCAATCTTTTTTACTCTCAGCTTTAATCACCTTTTTGTGCGCCCTGCCACTCTACTGGTTTTGTCGAAAAGCTGATTTCCAGCTTAAATCCCGACAGATTTTTCTGCTAACGAACCTCTCCTGGCTGGCCGTCAGTTCATTTGCAGCACTTCCCTTATTCTTCCTTTTAGACATTAGCTACACCGATGCCTTTTTTGAAACCATGTCTGGCATTACCACCACCGGCTCGACTATTCTGAGTGGCTTGGATCAAATGAACACTGGCGCCCTGCTCTGGCGCTCTTTATTGCAGTGGTTAGGCGGCATAGGCTTTATAGTACTTGCTGTTGCTATTCTTCCCTTCTTGAAAGTTGGCGGTATGCGTCTGTTTCAGAGCGAGTCTTCCGACTGGTCCGATAAGGCCATGCCTCGTTCCGGCAGTATCGCCAAGAGAGTGGTTATTATTTATCTGGGACTGACCATTCTTTGCGCCTATTTTTATTTTCTCGGAGGTATGACCGCCTTTGAAGCCATTAATCATGCGATGACCACTCTTTCTACAGGTGGATACTCTACATCAGACAATTCCATGGCCCATTTCAGCAGCCCATTTATTTACTGGATCAGTACCATTTTTATGCTCTTGGGTGGGCTACCTTTTGTATTGTTTGTTAAATTCCTTCGAGGTGACGTTCAGGCTCTCACGAAAGATAACCAGGTACAGGCTTTTCTGAATTTCTTACTGGTGTTATGGTTTTTCTTTAGCATCTGGCTGTTTGCAAACAGTGATTACAGCTTGTCTGAAGCTTTTACTCTTGTAGCCTTTAATACCACCTCTGTCATCACTACCACCGGCTTTGCCCTGACCGATTACACACTCTGGGGTGGGTTTGCAGCCACTCTGTTTTTCATGCTGACTTTTGTTGGTGGTTGTTCAGGATCTACAAGCGGAGGCGTTAAAATATTTCGCTTTCAAATAGGCGCGAAACTACTCAAGATTCAGCTAAAACAACTCATGCATCCAAGAGCCTGCTTTGTTCAAAGCTACAATGGCCAGCAGATTACCAGCGACATCCTTCGCTCTCTCATTGCTTTCAGTTTCTTCTTTGCACTGCTAACCGCCGTTCTTACTTTACTACTCAGTCTTATGGGACTAGATCTGATTACTGCGCTGAGTGGTGCAGCAACAGCCATTGCCAATGTAGGGCCTGGACTGGGCGACACCATCGGTCCAGCGGGTAATTTTGCCAGCTTACCCGATACCGCAAAATGGTTATTAAGTGTCGGCATGCTGATGGGAAGACTCGAAGTTATTACCGTACTGGTGATCTTTACTCCGGATTTCTGGCAGGATTAACTCAACAGAAAAAACAGGTTACTCTTTATAAAAGGCTATTCATGTAAATACACCAGTCACCCACTATTCGCCACCTCTCAAACAGTTATAAACCCCTACACAAATATCATAAAAAACGATAAGATCGCACTGCAGCTTACCCGGTTGTGTTTGTCGTATAGTGTTGATTGAGCGCCATCCCTGCTGAATCAATGCACAAAGTCTTCGATCTAAGACTAACGACACTTGGCAATTATCCTGAAAATCTCGTGTAGTCGGAGTACATATGAAACGAGAACAGTGGGCCACACGCACCGGGTTTATTCTGGCAGCAGTGGGCTCGGCTATCGGCCTTGGTAATATCTGGCGTTTCCCTTACATGGCCTATGAAAATGGCGGGGGCGCATTCTTAATTCCTTATTTCTTCGCGATGCTTACCGCAGGAATTCCATTTATCATTATGGAATTTGGCCTGGGTCAGAAGCTTCGCGGCTCTGCACCTGCTGTCTTTTCCCGTATCAGCCCGAAGCTTGAAATTCTTGGCTGGTTTCAGGTATTGATCGCAGCTGTTATCGCCGTTTATTACGTAGCCGTTATTGGTTGGGCGATTTCTTATCTGGGCTTCTCCTTCACCCAGAGCTGGGGACCCGATGCGAACGCCTTCTTCTTTGGCGAATACCTGAATCTAGGCGACGACAACAGTCCGTCAGCACTAGGATCGCTTCAATGGCATATTGTTGTTCCGGTTATTATTGCCTGGGCAGTCAGTTTCTACGCTACTTTCACTGGCGTAAAAGGCGGCATTGAACGTTTAAGCAAAGTAATGATGCCACTGCTGCTCGTTATGGTACTGGTACTGACGGTTCGTGTAGTCATGTTACCTGGTGCGGCTGAAGGCCTAAACTGGCTGTTCAAACCAGATTTCAACGCCTTGACCGATCCGAAAGTCTGGTCTGCGGCTTACGGTCAGATCTTCTTCTCGCTCAGCGTTGGCTTTGCCATCATGATTGCTTATTCCAGCTACCTGCCGGAAAAGTCTGATATCAATAACAATGCCATGATGACCGTCTTTATAAACTGCGGTTTCTCATTGCTGGCCGGTGTATTGATTTTCTCTGTACTGGGCTACATGGCTCAAGAGAAAGGAGTAGCTCTGACAGAAGTAGTAAGCGCCGGTGTTGGTCTAGCCTTTGTTACTCTTCCTTCTGCTATTGACCTGTTACCTCTGCCTTGGTTGCTCGGCCCTGCCCTGTTCCTGGCTCTGGTGGTTGCTGGCATGAGCTCCCATATCTCTATCATGGAAGCAATCATATCTTCCGCCATTGATAAGTTGGGTTGGAGTCGCAAGAAAGCCGCTTCCGTAATCTGCGCTTCCGGTCTGGTTCTGTCTTTACTGTTCGCCACAAATGGCGGTCTGTTACTGCTGGATATTGTTGATTACTATATCAATAACGTAGCACTTCTGGGCAGTTGTCTCGCTGAACTTATTCTGATGGCTTGGGTTTACAAGAAACTGCCTGAGCTCAGAAACCACGTAAACTCTGTCTCTGACTTTGCTATTGGACAGTGGTGGCAGTACACACTCAGCTTTGTTTGCGTTGGTCTTCTGACCTTTATCGTTGGCAACAACCTGATGACTGCCATGAGCGAAAATTATGCAGGTTATGCAACCAAGGATCAGCTGTTATTTGGTTGGGGATTGCTGACTCTGATGCTGGCCGGCAGTGCACTAATTGCCAGCCGAAACAATCAATATTCACTGGCAAGAGAAGCATAATCATGAGTACTCCTGCAATCGCCATGATGGTATTTGGATTTGCTGTCACCTGGGGTGGCGCTATCATCTGTATTCGAAAAGCCATGAAGAGCTGATTTTTCACTGACTGCCTGGAAACCCAGTTTCCGGGCAGTCTTATAAGCACTAAAGTACCTTTCTTATTTGTATTACCTACTGTATCCCGATGTTATCTGATGTAAATCAAAACGGGATTTAACCCTCCTCATGTAGTATCCTTATTCGCTTATTACTCATTGAATCTTTTCAGAATAACCAAATCTGGCTCTGAATTAATATTTATAATTCGATGATTATCAGGAACTACAAGCCGTAACTATTCCTAATCAAATGAATGACCTACCTAAGTCACACCTGATCAGTCAGATTCGTGATCGTATCACCCGTAACGCCAGCCAAACTGCTATTAAATACTGCGATAATGAGCAGTGGCAGTCCATGACTTGGCATCAGTTTGGTGAAAAAGTTGACCAGACTTCCAGAGCATTGCTGACAGGAGACCTGCCTGTACAGTCTAATATTGCTATCTGGTCACAAAACATGCCGGAGTGGACATTTACCGACCTAGCTGTATTACAGGCTCGTTGTGTTTCCGTTCCGATCTATGCCACCAGCACGGCAGACCAGGCCAGCTACATTCTGAATGAAACAGAGTCACCGGTGCTTTTTGTAGGTGAAGAAGCTCAATACCTTAGTGCTCTCGAAATTCTGGGCGAATGCCCTCATCTGAAACTGATTGTCGTCTTTGATCAGACGATTGATCTCAGAGGTTGCATCAATGCCATCCATTTCAATCAATTCCTTAATATCGCGCCAAAGAGAAGCCCTCTGCTGGAAGAACGCCTTTCTTCCCGCTGTATGGATGATCTCTATACACTGATCTACACCTCGGGCACCACTGGCCAGCCAAAAGGTGTGATGCTCGATTTTAATTCACTGGCATCGGCTCTTGAAGCTCACAGAAACCTGATTCATATCGATCATACTGATACGTCTCTCTGCTTTTTACCGCTCAGCCATATTTTTGAACGTGCCTGGAGCTTCTACGCTCTGAGCATGGGGACAACCAATTGCTACCTAAGCGATCCAAAGGGCATCTCGAAAGCGCTTTCGGAAATAAAACCTACGGTTCTATGTGCTGTTCCTCGCTTTTATGAAAAGATTTATAACGGCGTGCAGAATATGCTGCAGCAGTCGTCTTTTACCAAGAAACTGATTTTCAATACCGCTCTCAAGATCGGTAATGCTCACATGGATCTGCACCGTAAAGGCAAAACCATTCCCGGCTGGCTCCAGTCCTTGAATGGTATAGCTGACAAGATGGTGTTCGGCAAGATCAAAGCCAAGCTGGGTGGCCGAATTCGTTTTATGCCCTGTGGTGGCGCTCGAATTGATGACGAAATCTGTCGCTTCTTTCACGCGATGGGCATCAACGTCAAAGTGGGTTACGGCATGACCGAAACCACTGCCACTGTTACTTGCTTCCGCGATACCGGTTATGAATTTGGCAGTTGTGGCGCTCCTTTACCGGGTATTCAGGTCAAAATAGGCGAAGGTGGCGAGATCCTGGTTAGGGGTGGCACGGTAATGAAGGGCTATTACAAAAAGCCTGAAGAAACCGCTAAAACCTTTGACAGCGAAGGCTGGCTGAAAACAGGTGATGCTGGTCTGATTGATGAAAATGGTCAGTTGAGAATTACTGAACGCATCAAGGAGCTGATGAAGACCTCTAATGGCAAGTATATCGCTCCACAGTTCATTGAAGGCACTCTGGGCAAGGATCGTTTTATTGAGCAGATCGCTATTGTTGCTGATGCCAAACACTATGTTTCTGCCCTGATCGTTCCTGCTTTTGAAGCTCTTGAAGAGCATGCGCATAGCATTAATCTCAAGTATGAGAACAAAAAAGAACTGATTAAAAACGCAGACATTCAAGCTATGTTCCAAGAACGTCTCGACAAGATTCAGGACGAACTGGCGAAATTTGAACGGGTAAAAAAGTTCACTCTGCTGCCAAGAGAATTTTCTATAGAACTTGGTGAGATTACCCCAACTTTGAAACTGCGTAGAAAAATCATCATGGAACGTTTCCGAAAGGAAATTGAAGCCATGTATAAATCCAATCGTTAACAGTAATATGAATAAATTTCGGTTTTATCGAGTGTTCAATAAGTAAAACCGAAATCTTCAATTCCCATCTCTTATCATCAAAATAAAATCTCCATCATTCTCAATACCCATGCTAATCATCAATCTGTGATGCAATCTGCACTATAAAATGCCTCGTTGATCTGAAATTAGACGCATGCACAGAATTAAGTCTTATAGATCTGTATGCTTCCACATCGCCAAGAACCTCCCTATTATTTATCCTAACGACCGGTTAATACACAATGACATTCTCTGATGAATACAAAGAGAAAAATGCGACCTTCCTTCTTCGATTAGCATGGACAGTGGAAATCATAGCGGTTTTAATCGGTCTGACCATCTCTCTGGTTGTCGCTGTCTCTGCAAGCCAATCTAATTCCCTGAACCCGTGAGTTCATTATCTATTAGTTTGATAAAAACTCAGTGGTAGCAACGGCTGTAGACTAATATTTGCTCATCTCTATTTTCACCCTATAAGTGCATTTTTGTGGAACTTAAATTTGAGCAGTCTGATACTGAACTTTATACTCCGGCAGCTGGCCTATGTTTTGTCGGCCACAACAATAATACATGTCTGAAAAAATCCCTTCGCTCTATCAAGAAGCGCCATGGCATTCCTAATATTGACTTGATTCGAGCTTTTGTCGGCTTATTAGCTTTGGGCAAAAACGATTTTGATGCCATTGATAACTATCGCCATGATGACTGGTTCAAGCGCAGTATGGGCATTAAACAAATGCCATCGGCCAGTCGATTACGCCAGCGTTTTAATGAAGATGCTACTCAACTGATTCCGGTTAATCGAAGAAGCATTTCCCGAGCTGTTGATCAAACTGGAAGCTCCAATCACTCCTCTTTCAAAAGATCTCGATCATCTTCAACACATCCCATTGGATATAGATGTCACTCCTCAGGACAACAGCAAGACCAAAAAAGAAAGCTCGCAATGGACTTACAAACAATTCCATGGCTCTGCCCCCATTATGTCTTATGTGGGTACAGAGGTATGGTGTATAGGTGCTGAACTTCGCCCTGGCTCACAACATTCCCAGAACGATTTCGTTCCTTTTTTAAAGTCGGTATTGAACAGACTTCGTCGTGTTACTCAAGCTCCAGTATTACTGCGGCTCGACAGTAGACATGATGCAGAAGACACTCGCAGAGAAGTCGCTGCTCACCATAATGTTGGTCACATTATCAAGCTCAATCCTCGCACGCAGTACAGTGTTGCTACTTGGTTGCCAACCTTTGAAGCAAAGGGTGTTCAGTGGATCGAGCTTCGTCCGGGAAAAACGTATGCAACACACTCGATCATCCATGAAACCGACTATGGATAGCAGCGTCTAATCATCCGTATAATAAGACGAACAACTGACTCTGTGGGCCAGTATTTTTTAACACCGGACTATGAGCTGGAGGGTTGGTGGACGACACTGGATGAAGCAGAATACAGTGATGACAATGTTATATTGCTTTACAAGGACTATGCGCCCAGCGAACAGTTTCATAGTGAATTCAAGACTGATATGGACCTTGAAAGGCTGCCTTCAGGGAAATTTAATACCAATGATCTTGTCATGTGCCTTGGTGCGCTGACTTACAATATTTTGCGATACATGGGGCAGAGTTTTTTACTGGGACCGAATTTACCGGTTCGTCATAAAGTGCAGCGTCGAAGAATCAAAACGGTTATGCAGGAGTTGATTTACCAATCAGCGCGATTCATGAAAAGCGGACGTCAGTTTATTCTGCGTTTTGGTCGACATAGTCCCGAACTATCGGCTTTTATGGAACTTTTTCCTGAAAAACAGCTCTGTTAACAGACTCTTTCTCTTTCTCGATTAAATTCAAATATGCTACTTCTGCTGGCAGGATTTCATTTACCTACAGGGTCAAAACCTTTAAAAATCAACTCAAAATGCGCTCATTCTTTTAAGTTCGTACACCCGTTTCTTGGTAGATTGCTTAAACAGTGATTCTAATTTTGTAGATTTGAACTGAATGACTAGAAAATCTTCCTTTTAATCAAGAAATCACGGATTCAGGTATTCGCTAAACAATACTCTCAATCAAACTCAATATTGGCGGCTTGCTCAGGTCGTGGCCATTCGCTGAATACCCTGACAATATTGATTGGCTGCTCTTAGATAAAGAAAGCTGCCAAAGAAGACAAAGGCCAAACTGGTGACCAGCGCAAACCGGATACTTTCATTGCCATAGGTCGGCATTAAATAGTCACTGAGCATACCCACCAGCACTGGGCCAATACCCATCCCGACCAGGTTAAATACTAACAACAAAATGGCTGAAGCCTGGGTTCTCATATGATCCGGACTAAGGTTCTGTATAGCAGCATAAGTAGGACCAATCCAGAAAGCAGCTACTATTCCGCCAGCGATCATAAACAGGGTCGCAACAGGAACCTGGGTATCAAACAACTGGAACTGGTGCTGTTCAGGCCATAACAAAAAGGCGCCCTGAAAAGGCACTGATAAAAAAGCACCGATAGCGGGAAGCCAGAGCTGCCAGCGAGGGTCTTTTTTACTCAACCTATCACAAAGAACGCCACCAAGAACAGCACCCAACAAACCACTGAGTGTTCCTATTATGCCAAGAATCAAACCAGTTTCTATCAGACTGAGCCCATGAACCCTAATCATAAAGCTGGGAGTCCATGCACCAAGACCATAACCGGATAGCGCGGTGAAAGCAGCAGCTATGGTTATACGACTAAACCCTGGCGTATTCCAAATTGTTTTTACGCTGCTGAGCAACGGAGGAAAGTCTTCTTTGGTTTTCTTTTTGACAGGCTCTTTAACGGATACAGACATAATCAATGCCAATAGAACACCCGGCAGACCAAAGACAATGAATGCCATTCGCCAGCCAAAGGCATCTGCAATCATGGCTCCGCCAAACATACCAATCAACACGCCAAAGTGTGTTCCGGTTGCATGAATACTTAGAGCTGTGGATCGTTTTTCAGCAGGAAAATAATCAGCAATCAATGCCTGAGACGGCGAGGTTCCACCGGCCTCACCGATTCCTACGCCCACACGCAGTAACGCCAGTTGCCAGAAACTGGAAGCCATACCACAGCAAGCGGTAAAGCCACTCCATAACGCCAGAGAGATTGTCAGTACTTTCTTTCTCGACCAGCGATCGGCCAACCGAGCAACAGGCACTCCAAGAGTGGCGTAAAAAACGGCGAACGCAAAACCCGTAAGCAAACCCATAACCGTATCACTGGCTTGAAACTCGTTTTTGATAGGCTCAAGTAGAATAGTCATTAGTTGCCGATCGATATAATTGAAGGCATAGACGATGACAAGAAGGGTTAACACATAACCACGGTAGACCGGATTGAATGAGGACACTGATTTGAAAACTCTCTGTTATTATTGTTGTTATTTTCAATAGCCAGACAGCTTCAGGCATGTCTATTATTCTAGCCAGTCAGGGCTTCTTCTTGCCTACCTCAAACCGGTGATATTCAATGATCGACTGCAGTAACACCCCATTCAATATCACCGGTTTAGCCTCCCACCCGGCTAAGTGCGTGGACACACGCAACCGAATATCTAATCAGTCATTTACCCGCCTACGGCGGGCAAATAACCTAAGAATTCACATGTCCGGGTGCTTAACAGGTGCCTAGAACAGGTTATACTTGAGCTGGAATAATCGGTGCGGGACTAACGACGTTATTGTTTTGCGCACGATGACGCATAAAGTGATCCATCAGTGTAATGGCCATCATCGCCTCTGCGATAGGCACTGCGCGAATACCAACACAAGGGTCATGGCGACCTTTGGTAACCACTTCTACAGGTTCACCTTTCATATTGATACTTTTACCCGGTGTCGTCATGCTGGACGTTGGTTTCAGGGCAATATGAGCAATAATTTCCTGACCCGAACTAATACCGCCAAGAATGCCACCCGCAGAGTTGGACAGGAATCCTTCCGGCGTCATTTCATCCCGATGCACGGTTCCACGCTGGGAAACTGACTCGAAACCATCACCGATTTCAACACCTTTCACAGCATTGATACTCATTAATGAATGCGCCAGATCAGCATCCAGACGATCAAAAACCGGCTCACCAAGACCCGGCATCAAACCTGTTGCCATAACCGATACCTTGGCACCCACGGAATCACCTTCACGGCGCAACTGATCAATCAGCTTTTCCATGGCAGGCACTTTATCTGCATCAGGACTGAAGAACGGATTCTGTCGCACCTGACTCATATCAATGGTTTCAACCTTGATATCACCCAGTTGCGAGAGGTAACCATGGATTTCAATACCCTGGGATCTCAAAAACTTCTTGGCAATCGCACCAGCAGCTACTCGCATCGCCGTTTCACGGGCAGAAGAACGACCGCCACCCCGATAATCACGGAAACCGTACTTATGGGTATAGGTATAATCAGCATGACCAGGGCGGAATTGATCCATGATATTGGAGTAATCCTTGGAACGCTGGTCAACATTTTCGATCAGGAGACCAATAGGGGTCCCGGTGGTTTTACCTTCAAAGACACCAGAGAGAATTTTCACCTGATCCGGCTCACGACGTTGAGTCGTATACTTCGAGGTACCTGGTTTGCGCAGATCCAGATCCTGCTGGAGATCAGCTTCAGTGAGCTCCAGCCCCGGCGGACAACCATCGACAATACAGCCAAGAGCAATACCATGGGATTCACCAAAAGTGGTGATGTTAAATAACTGACCTATGCTGTTGCCTGCCATAATACTCCCCTGAATAGCAGTCAGCTACTGGCAGCAGCCGACGAATTAACTCATTATTCTTATACCATGAAAGTGGTTCCATCACGGCTTTGCAATGAAAACGTCTCTCATGGCTGATTCACGTTTCAGCTTTGTAAACGACTCTGGAAGAGTTTTTGGTGTTTACGACAGTTTTCTGCATCCAGAAGCAGAACACCGTGACCACCTGATTCGAATTCCGGCCAGATAAACGGCACGTCTGCATACTCTTCCCGAAGTGCCCACTGACTATTACCCACTTCAAGCACCAGCAGTCCCTTATCATCAAGGAAGTCTGCAGCACGAGCCAGAATAATACGTACTATATCCAGACCATCTTTACCGGCCGCCAGGCCCAATTCCGGTTCATGGGAAAATTCTTCCGGGAAATCAGACATATCCTCATCATCCACATAAGGTGGGTTACTGAGCAACAGTTGATACTTCGGTTTTTCTTCCCACTCATCCAGTGCCGAGAACAGGTTAGATTCTACGGTCTGTACCCTGCCCCAAAGCTCATGGTTATCAAGATTGATACCCGCTACTTCAATGGTATCTTTAGAAATATCAAGCAGATCCACCATGGTTTCCGGGAATTCATGAGCAGTGGCCATACCAATACAGCCCGAACCGGAACAGAGATCCATGACTCGCTCGATCCAAACATCATCACCCAACCAGGGCTGGAACTTTTGTTGAATCAACTCTGCAATGGGTGAGCGTGGAATCAGAACCCGCTCATCAACATAATAAGGCTTACCACAGAACCAAGCTTGGTTCACCAGGTAAGCCAATGGCTTTCGTTCAATGATTCGACGTTCAATCAGCTCTGCAACTTGTTTCTGTTCTTGCAGAGACAAACGACAGTCCATATAAGATTCTGGTAATTCCCACGGCAACTGTAATACCTGAAAAACCAAGTGCATGGCTTCATCCAGAGCATTGTCACTGCCATGACCAAAAAACAGCCCTGCTTCGTTAAAACGGGAAGCGGCCCAGCGAATAAAATCTCTGATGCTGACCAGCCCTTCATGAGAAACTGCTGACTGATCATTAACTGTTGGGTTCACGAATTGTCCTCCGGAATGTGCCAGCTCTTGGCCCACACTCCATATAACCCGGCAAATCGGCGTAAAATAGCATAGTTTACAGTCATTTGTCGGCCTAGGCTGGCTGAGAAGGAAAGAAACGGGATAAAATACCCCTTTCCCATTGTCCCACTGTTTCAATAACCAAGACCTTCGCACCCATGATTGACCAAGACGATGATGATCTGCCTGACTCCTTTACGGAGGCCATGAGTGGCGTTGAACCACTGAAAAAGGGCAATAAGCAGGCTGATATTCAAAAACCGGTCAATTCAACACCGGAGAGCACCCTCATAGTTCGCCGTGAAGCCGCCCAAAGGGCTGATAAAGCCGGTGGCGCGGCCCTGTCTGAAGCTTGGATTGAGCCGATTGAGCCAGAGCAGAAACTGGATTTCAGTCGTCCAGGCATACAACAAACCCGAATGCGGCAATTACGCCAAGGGCAGTTCAATGTCCAGTTTCAGGTTGATTTACACGGCTATAAAATCGATGAGGCCAGAGAGCTGGTTTTTGAATTCCTGCAGATTTCACGCTTGAAAGGGTATGGCTGTGTTCGCATTGTTCACGGTAAATCCCATCGGGTTCAGGACCGCCAAAACACACTGAAAAGCCATGTGAATCACTGGCTTAAGCAGATGCCAGAAGTACTGGCATTCTGTTCAGCTACGGCATCTGATGGAGGCACAGGTTCGGTATTGGTACTTCTGAAACGCAAACAATAAGTTAGAAGCTTTCCCCCTAGACAGGATCAGCTTCCAGCAGCGCATGGGGTTGATCTATTTTCTCGGTTTCCCATTGATCCAGTGCCTTTACTGCAAGCTGTCTGCCTGTTTCTGCAATATCCTGAAAACGATGAAACTCATAAAACTGACAAGTATTTCTTGGTACTGAAATATGGATGTCGGGCAGATAACCTGCCATTTTGTACCTCGAAAGTGATTCCTGCATCATTTCCATGGCCTGGTTGGAAACATCCATCAGGTTCAGGGAATCCAGCAAAGCCACTTCCGGTTGCTTTTCCTTCTTTCCTGACAGCTTTCTGAACCAACTTTCCAGAACAGACTCTGACGGGTCTTCCTTTCTACCCATTCTGCCTGAATCCAGTGATACTTCGCCCAATAGGTCGACAGCCACCACCATATCAGCCACGGCTGCTCCTGTCGGAGCCATAGGCAGTGGATTGAGAACGCCCCCATCGACCAGAAGCTGGCCCCTCATCTCAACGGGGCTGAACAAAGAGGGTATGGCACAGGAAGCACGAATGGCTGTTACCAGATCTCCACGCTGAAACCAGACTTCTTTTCTCGTAGTGAGACTGGTCGCCACAGCGGTATAAGGGACCTCAAGCTCTTCTATACGATGATTCCCCATGATTTCACGAATACGAGCAAAGAGTCGATCGCCCTTAATCACACCGGGCTTTGACAGGGAAATATCCATTAATCGAATCATTTCCAGATAATCAATACGCTCAGCCCAATCGCAATAGTCATCCAACTTACTCGTTGCCCATAGCCCCCCTATGAGCGCTCCCATAGAGGCTCCGGAAATTGCGGTAATTTCATAGCCTCTGCTTTCCAGCTCCCTTATAACGCCTACATGGGCATACCCACGAGCACCGCCACTGCCAAGCACCAACGCAACACGATTTGCCATTGAACAACTCCCTAGGAAAAGTCTGAGCAGATTCAGACAATACTCAAACCTCTTATAAACACTCACCGCAAATTTAAATGCTCTGTCATTAAATCAAACAGTTCTGGCTGCGACACCATGGCAGGGACCTTGCCTAACCCGGTTTTGTTTGCGAACAAAGGTACATTAACACCGGTATGTTCTTCTGCAAAAAGCGTGTTGGTCGCGTAATTAACCGCCATAACGCTGCCCTCGGGGGTTTTAACCCGAACCAGATAGCCCGGTGTATAAAAGGGCAGATCAAAACCTGCAAAAATACTGGTATCTGGTACCAGTTGTGCCGCTTGACCATGGTCTGCAGTGACCAGAATCAGGGTATCGGAATTTTTTTCTGCAAAGGCCAGAGCTTGATCAAGCGCTTCGGTTAACTGCTTAACCTCTCCCAGCTGACCACAGGTTCTGCGTCGATGAGATGCCTTATCAATAGAAGCAGATTCAATCATCAGAAAAAAACCTTTCTGATTATCGTTAGCTTTCTGATTATCGTTAGAAAGGTGCTTCAAAGCAGCGGCAGTCATTTGTGACAGTGTTGGAGTGTCTCCGTATTCCGGGTTGACTCCACACTCAACAGGCTCCGGCAGTTCGACTGAACCCAGATACCTATGAACATAATTCAGCATACTAGGATCCGGCTTTTCGGCTTCTCTGTTGTCCTTGAATGACCAGGATTCAGGCAGATGTGTTTCAGCGAATAAACCAAGCACTTTCTTCTTAACAGGCAGGTCATTGAGTTCTGAAGTTTTATTCAAAAAATAAAACCCATTGCTTTCGGCCGATTCAAGAACAGTTTGTTTTTTTCCTTCTGACAGATGATCGAAATGTTGTTGGCCACCACCTAGAAACAAGTCAACATCGGAATCGGCAATCTGTTCCGCAATAGAGCCAGCCCCTCCTTTGTTTTTTGTATCCGAAGAACAGTCCACAGGTTTACGGTCATGGTAAAGAGCCTCCACCATCATGGTCGGGTTCTCACACTCCCGCTGCTTTACCTTTGCAATGAACGACGCAGGTGTGGCATCAGTAATACTGGCGGTTGTTACTATGCCTGTTTTCAAACCAGCCTTTTCTGCCAGGTCAATAATGCTGACCAAATCTCTATCATCTCCCGCACTGGTTCCTATACGACCACGACTGGTAACCTGGCCAGTCGCTATTGCCGTAGCGCTGTTGGCAGAATCAGCCACATAGACCACCTTTTCAGGATCACTATCTGCCACGCTGAGCACTTGAACCGCACTTCTGACCGGTAGCCGATCAAGGTTCAACCGACCTTGAACACCTTCAAGGTAATTACGGGCAAGGGTGATCTGTTGATCATCCATACCATCACCAATAATAAGTACCAGATTTTTTATCGGTAATCTCTGCTCAGCAAGAACGATGGAAGTCCCTGTCATAAGATAGAAACTCAACATCGAACACAGTATTCTATTGATCATAAGTTTATTTCTTTATTTTTATCATTAAGGCGTCGCTCATCTTACAACACTCCAGAAAAATAATAAGAAGCATTGGAGAGTTATTCGTTATACTCACACTATTGATATATAACCATTGCTAAGCCATCTCATAGGCCAGCTTAAACTCTTGATTATCGAAGAACAAGAAAGAGCATCTTGACCGGAAAAAGCTGGATAAGCGGCTGGAAAGCCAAAAATTGACGTTAAAAAACCTTATCTATACAGTTACGCATAAGCAGGTAGATAGGGCAGAAGTTATTGCCTGTGAAGACTTAACCGCAAAAATTAAATCAAGGCACAGTTACGGTGAGAATACCAACAGACGATTAAACACCTGGACGAAAGGCATCATTGCTGATGCCTTAGAGAATGTATCTCAACGTTGAAGTTCTACGTTGCAACTGGTTAACGCTGCATACACATCGCAAATGGACTCATTTTGTTTTGGGCTGCTAGTCGGCACAAGAAAGATTGATCAGTTTTATCGTGATAACGGGGATGCTGTGCAGGCAGGCCGGAATGCGGCGAGAAACGTACTTGCAAGAAACGACGATTCTGAGATAAGTCGGTATCTCCCGTACAAGAAAGTACGGGAAGTCTTGCAAGATCGGACTGATCGCTATCGGCCGGAACTGATCAGCCAGGACTCTAGTTACAAGTTCGGAAACGAGACATTAACAGAGAGCAAATCAGTCATATAAGTATGTTTGAGCCTATCTATAAAAACAGGTGCAATTCAAAAAAACTGACTAGGTTAGAACAGTCTGTTCAGGCCATCGAGAGCAGCGACACGATAGGCTTCTGCCATGGTCGGGTAATTAAAAGTAGTATTCAGGAAGTAGCGAATATTATTAGCCTCACCTTTCTGGGACATCACCGCTTGGCCGATATGAATAATCTCCGAAGCCTGGTCACCAAAACAGTGAATGCCGAGCACTTCACCGGTATCACGGTGAAAGAGGATCTTAAGCATACCTACTTTTTCACCGGTAATCTGAGCTCTAGCCAATCGTGCAAAGAGCGCTTTACCCACTTCATAAGGCACTGCCTCAGCAGTTAGCTCTTCTTCATTTTTACCCAGAGAACTGATTTCGGGAATAGTGTAGATACCTGTTGGCACTGAATCGACAAACCGCCACTGCCCTTCGTGTTCCATGTTGCCCGCTGCAGACCGCCCCTGATCATAGGCCGCACTGGCAAGACTTGGCCAACCAATTACATCACCTGCCGCATAAACATGTTCAAGACTGGTCTGATAATTTTCATTAACATCCAGCTGACCACGGTTATTGGCTTTCAGACCAACGGACTCCAACCCAATGTTTTGGGTATTACCGGTACGACCATTGGCCCAGAGAAGAACATCCGCTTTCAGCTTTTTACCGGATTTCAGGTGCATCACCACACCGTCATCCAGAGTTTCAACTTTCAGATACTCTTCATTGTGTCGAACAATGACGTTCATCTTGCGTAGCTGATAGCCCAGAGCATCCGAGATTTCTTTATCCAGAAAAGAAAGCAGACGATCACGGGTATCCACCAGATCCACCAACACTCCCAATCCCGAGAAGATAGACGCGTACTCTGAACCAATAACACCCGCCCCATAGATAATCATACGACGAGGAGTAGTTGTCAGCTGTAGAATGGAGTCGCTATCAAACACATTCGAGTGTCGGAAATTTACATCAGCAGGTCGATAAGGACGAGAACCGGTGGCAATGAGAACGTTGTCACCATGAAGCTTTTCAGCATGACCATTCTCCTGCTGCACTTCAATAGTGTGCTCATCAAGAAAGGATGCATGCCCAAAAAAGAGATCAATTCGGTTGCGAGCATAATACATGGTTCTGGATTGAACCTGCTTCTGAATCACTTTTTCAGCGGCTTTCAGTACCTTTGGAAAGCTGAACCAGCGCGGCTCACCAATCTCCCTGAACATGGGATTGGTGTTGAAATCCATGATCTGTTTGACCGAGTGTCTCAGCGCTTTTGAAGGTATAGTACCCATGTGTGTGCAGCTGCCACCAACAGAGGCACTCTGCTCGACCACGGCCACCCGTTTGCCAAGTTTTACCGCATTCATGGCTGCACCTTCACCAGCCGGACCGGAACCCAGTACTACCAGGTCATATTTACCTACGCCCATTCAAATTCCCCTCAAAGCATTCCGGTTTATTATTGTTGAATGATCTGTTAGTTCTACAGATCATCATCACCTGTCAGGCCAGGTTTTTTATTAGAGGCCAGAGTAATAAAGGTCATTCATTACTCTGGCCGACTGTATCAATTCTTTCACGCGTCCGTTCTTTGTATAATCTTCCCTGGGTATCAGCAATACGACTTAAGGTCAGATTACTTTCTTGCCTGATGCCGCTGCATCATAAAACAGGTGATCCAGATTCTTACCCTGGGCGGTTGCTTCAGAAAACGGATCGTTTTTATCAGCACCACCACAAATCATACAGCCATCTTTCAGGCCCAATGTATTCAAGCCACCACAGGAGCCTTTGATGGGTTTATTGGCAAAAATGGCACCAATCGCCATCATGGCAATAACAGCCAGGAAAGCACCAAATGTAATAATCAGAGTTGTCATGTCCTTCCCTCTTCAAATCCGTTGAGTACTACCTGACTCAACAGACAAAATAATCAATGTATTGTCTCTAAGTATGGCTTGAATGCGTCACTGCTGACAGATTCAAAGCTGTTACCTGAGTGATAGGTAAAATAAGCGGCTATACCTTCCCGGTTGGCCAGCTCCAAGCCTTCCTTGTCGCCCAGCACCATAAACATGGTGGCCATGGCATCGGCTTCAGCAACAGTATCAGAAATGACAGCCACTTCAGCCAATCGCCCCATCTCGGGGTGTCCGGTTCTGGGATCAATGGTATGGGAGTATTTCTGGCCGTCTACTTCGTAGTAATTGAGATAATCCCCTGAGGTCGCTACTGCTTTATCCGTCAGAGAGATAATCACCGGAGGATCTCCCGCAGAGATGGCTGGTCCTCTGATACCCAGGCGCCAGTGTGTGCCATCAGGCTTGTTACCTGTCAATTTCACTTCACCGCCTATTTCGACCATGTAACCCTTAATACCTTTTGACCCAAGCAAGCTAGCGACCCGGTCAACACCGTGTCCCTTGGCAATCGAACTGAGATCAACATAGATATCTTTATTACGGGTCAGTGTTCCTTTCTCTTTATTCACGAAAAGATTCTGATAACCAACCCGTTTAATAGCCGCATCTAACTCTGACTGCTGTGGTAACTTAGCTGGATAGTTTGCCAGCATCCATTCAACAAACTCCGGTGCTTTTGTATCTTGAGCTGTTTCATTAATTTTTTGACCGGTTATTTCTTTTACGTCTCTGGGGCCAAATCCCCAGACATTGACCAATGGCCCAACCGTCACATCATAAGCACCTGCAGACAATGTTGAGATTTCTAAACTCAGTGCAGCCACATCCAGAAGTTCCGGTGATGCCTTGAAGGGTTTACCCACTGGATAGCCATTAAACTGCATCAGTTCGGAATCGGGCCTATATGTAGACATACTGTCGTTGATCTGTTCCAGCAGCTGATCAACGTCAACCTTCAAGTCCGATGCAGAATATTCAAGGTAACTGCTGCTGTATGAAATACTGTAAGTCGTACCCATGGTTTTACCATGGATCTGCTTTAGTTGGGGACGATTCACCAACACATAAAAAACAGCCGACAGTAGGACAAGTCCCACCAGAATCGATCGTTTATAGGATCGGGTCAACAACGTAAAACTCCTGTTTGAAACCGGAAGAACTCAGCCGCGAGAGAAAAGTTTAAATAAGCCGGCGATTTTATCATCAGCCCTTCAGATAGTCATCCAACCCCAAAGTGAGTACAGGAAAAATGGTGTTCACATTTTCTATCAGAGCCATGATATTTCGATATCATCAATGAATACACAGTTGTTTCTTATTGGAAATTTTTGTCTTGATATGAAAACAGGGCATTGATAGTCTGTGAAAGTATCATCGACAGTAGACAGATCAGAATTCTCATGCACCAAATGTGCACGTAAAAACAAAAAAGGCAGGGCAGGCAATGGGACTGAGCATATTTGACCTGTTTAAAATAGGAATCGGCCCTTCATCATCCCACACCATGGGCCCTATGGTGGCCGCTAACCGCTTTATTAATGAACTGAAAGAAGCCGGACAACTGCCTTCCACAGAGTCTCTTCGTGTTGATCTCTATGGTTCTCTGGCTCTGACCGGAAAAGGACATTGTACAGATACCGCTGTCCTGCTCGGTTTACAAGGTGAACAACCGGATCGTGTTGACCCGGATCATGTGCCCGCTATCATTGAGCACATAATCAAACATCAACGTCTAAAGCTTTCTGATTTACATACTATCGATTTTAATTTCGACAATGATCTGGTTTATCACGATGCTATTGTCTTGCCTGATCATCCCAACGGAATAAAATTCACCGCTCTTGATCGCAATAAAAAGCATCTGTCCACAGAGACCTATTTTTCTGTAGGTGGCGGTTTTGTAGTCAGTAAAGAAGAACTGACGACATCAACCAGCCGACAAAGCAAACCTATTCCCTACCCCTTTGATAATGCTCAGGAGTTGCTGGAACAGGGTAAAAAGCACCAACTGACCATCTCGGAAATAGTGCTTGAAAATGAACATCAGCTAACGGGCAGCCAAACCATCAGCGAAGATATGCTGAATATTTGGTCTGTCATGAAGCAATCCATCGATCGAGGTTGTCAGCAAACCGGTGTACTGCCAGGAAGATTGCAAGTTGAGAGACGCGCATCCCGCATTTTTAACAGTCTCAAACAGTCACCTCCTGTCGATCTGCTTGCCACTCTGGACTGGGTCAATATGTTTGCCCTGGCCGTCAATGAAGAGAATGCCGCCGGTGGCCGTATAGTCACTGCGCCTACCAATGGTGCGGCTGGCGTCATTCCTGCGGTACTGGCCTATTACGACCGTTTTATTAAAGACAGTAATGATCAAGGCATTGTCACCTTCCTCTCCACGGCAGCTGCCATCGGTATGCTTTATAAGAAAAACGCTTCAATTTCAGCAGCGGAAGTGGGTTGTCAGGGAGAGATCGGAGTGGCCTGCTCCATGGCCGCCGGAGCGCTTTGTTCAGTACTCGGGGGAAACAATGAACAGATCGAGAATGCAGCAGAAATAGGCATGGAGCATAACCTTGGCCTGACCTGCGACCCTGTCGATGGCCTGGTTCAGGTCCCCTGTATTGAGCGTAATACCATGGGAGCCGTCAAGGCGATTAATGCAGCAAGACTGGCTTTATACGGCACAGGGTTGCATCAGGTTTCCCTGGATGAAGTGATTAAAACCATGCACCAGACCGGTCTGGATATGCAGGATAAATATAAAGAGACCGCACTGGCGGGTCTGGCAGTGAACGTTGTCATCTGTTGATTCACACGCCTCCGAGCCCACCAGACTGTGTAGACAATAAAAATATCGACTCAGTCAGTCGTACAAATAAACATATTAAAAAAAATTATGAGCACAACTTTAAGACCAACGACTGTCAGCATCCACCGTACAGTCCGTAACAAGGGTAATACTATGTCTGCTGAGCAACAGGCTAATCAGTCATTCGGCCAAAGCCGTACATTTACCGACCGCCATATCGGGCCTGACCATTATCAACAGCAGGCTATGCTGGAAGCCCTGAAACAGACTTCATTGAACGGACTGATTGATCAGACGGTTCCCGAAAACATTCGCTCTGCCCAACCTCTGGCTCTGCCTGAAGGTTTATCTGAAGTAGAAGCACTGGCCGAACTGAAGAAACTGGCCAGCCAGAATACGGTCAACAAATCCTATATCGGTATGGGTTATTACAATACCCATGTGCCAGCCGTCATTCAGAGAAACGTTCTGGAAAACCCGGGTTGGTACACCGCTTACACGCCTTACCAGCCAGAAATTTCCCAGGGACGATTGGAAGCCCTTCTTAACTTCCAACAGATGATCATTGACCTCACAGGCATGGAAGTCGCTAACGCTTCTCTGCTGGACGAAGCGACTGCAGCAGCAGAAGCTATGGCTCTATGCCGTCGAAGCAATCGCAGCAAGAGTCAGGTCTTTTTTGTTGCCGATGACGTGCATCCACAGACTATTGATGTGATCAAAACCCGGGCCGAATACCTGGGTATTCCCGTCGTGGTCGGCAACCCTGTCAGTGAGTTGGATAAGCATGATATTTTTGCCGCCCAATTGCAGTACCCAGGCAGTTACGGCCATATTGCTAACATGCCTACCATCATTGATCGAGTCAAAGCCCAAAAAGCCATGGTATCGGTTGCTACTGATTTGATGGCTCTAATGTTACTAAAATCACCTGGTGAACTAGGAGCCGATATTGCCCTTGGCAGTAGCCAGCGTTTTGGCGTACCTATGGGTTTTGGCGGCCCCCATGCAGCGTTCTTCGCAACGGGTGAAAAACTGAAGCGCTCTATTCCGGGACGTATCATCGGAGTTTCTGTCGATAGTCGTGGTAATCAGGCTTATCGCATGGCCATGCAGACCCGTGAACAACATATACGACGAGAGAAGGCCACGTCCAACATCTGCACCGCTCAGGCACTGCTAGCGAACATGGCTTCTTTTTACGCAGTCTATCATGGTCCTGATGGTCTCAAGTCTATTGCAGCAAGAATTCATCGGCTGACCACCGTACTCTATCGTGGTCTATCTACGCTGGGGATTCAGTGCAATAGCAGCTTCTTCGATACCCTGACACTCAATATTGGTAGTCAGCAGTCTACGATTTATCAGCGCGCGTTGAACGCTGGCTGTAACCTTCGTCGCATTTCCCATGACCGTTTGGGCATCAGTCTTGATGAGACCACAACACCGGCTGACGTAAACCAACTATTCAATGTTATTCTTGGTCCGGGGCAGGATCTTGATATATACGACATCGACCAGCAACTAACGGTTTTTGGTATCAAAGCGGAGCAGTTCAGAACCGATTCCGTTCTGCAACACCCTACCTTCAATCGATACCATTCAGAGACCGATATGCTTCGGTACCTGAAGCGTCTGGAAAACAAGGATTACTCCCTGACCCATGGCATGATTCCTCTGGGCTCTTGCACCATGAAGCTGAATGCCACCGCCGAGATGATTCCGGTGTCATGGCCTGAATTTGCCGACATTCACCCTTTTGCTCCGGTAAGCCAATTGAATGGTTATCAGAGCATGATCAGGGAGCTGGAAGAGCAGCTTGAAGAAATTACTGGCTACGACAAGATTTCCATGCAGCCCAATTCAGGGGCACAAGGTGAATATGCTGGTTTGCTCGCTATTCGTAATTACCAGAGAGCTAATGACCAGAGTCAGCGCGACATCTGTCTGATCCCGTCTTCTGCCCACGGCACCAATCCGGCTTCTGCCGCCATGGTCGGTCTGAGAGTGATAGTCGTGAACTGTGATGAGAATGGCAACGTAGATGTGGAAGACCTGAAGGCAAAAGCGGAAAAACACAGCGATCAGCTTTCTGCTTTGATGATCACCTACCCATCAACACATGGTGTGTATGAAGAGCAAATCACGACTATTTGTGACGTCATCCATCAGCACGGCGGTCAGGTGTATATGGATGGCGCCAATATGAACGCTCTTGTTGGTATCGCCAAACCGGGCAAATTTGGCTCTGACGTTTCCCACCTGAATCTGCACAAAACCTTTGCTATCCCTCACGGTGGTGGTGGTCCTGGCATGGGACCCATAGGCGTTAGAAGCCATCTTGCTCCCTATCTGCCTGACCATTGTGTGAGCCCGGTACAAAATAACAAAACCAATCTGGGAGCTGTTTCTGCAGCACCCTACGGCAGTGCTTCCATCCTGCCCATCAGCTATCTCTATATTAAAATGCTGGGCACATCTGGCTTACAGAAATCCAGTGAGCTCGCCATTCTCAATGCCAACTATATAGCTGAGCAGTTGGCTGGACACTACGAGATTCTCTATCGTGGTCGTAACAACCGTGTCGCCCATGAGTGCATCATTGATATACGCCCTCTCAAGGAAAGCAGTGGCATTACCGAGGAAGACATTGCCAAACGTTTGATGGATTACGGTTTCCATGCGCCAACTATGTCTTTCCCTGTGGCAGGTACTCTGATGATTGAGCCCACAGAGTCTGAATCCAAAATGGAAATAGACCGCTTTGTTGCTGCGATGATTGCTATTCGTGAAGAGATTGAAAAGGTAGAAAGCGGTGACTGGTCCAGTGAAGATAATCCATTGGTTAATGCGCCACACACCATGGCAGATTTAGCAGATAGTGAATGGTCACACACCTACAGTCGTAAAGAAGCTATGTTCCCGAGCAATGATACGACAGTGAGCAAGTACTGGCCAACCAGTAACAGAATCGACAATGTGTATGGCGATCGTAACTTTATCTGTTCCTGTCCATCGATAGATTCTTACCGTTAAATTTTTAGTTAGAGCATTCATGAAAGGCGAGGTAACATTCTCGCTTTTCATGGTCATTGAACTAAAAAACACACTGATATAGGATTGGACTCCAGAAATGGAAGAGTGCTGGAGTGATTCCTTAAACGGTCTGAAAAGCCTTTTCCATAAAGCCATCGAAGAACATGGGCTATAGAACCAGTCGCAGCCTACAGTGGTAGCAGTGGTACCTCAACCCATTGTTCTGACAGTAACCACAGACGCAACTAAAACCCTACCCTCAGAACTAAAAACTGCTTTCAATCGACTGGACAATGCCGTCACTCTATATCAACAGCAATATCCACTCTGCCAGGTTAATCTTCTAGCTTTCTTGAATGATATTCAAGTAGGCATAGCTGATATATATATATATATCAGATTCTTTCCAGCAAAGGTTACACAGAAGAAGTTCGATCCAAGCTCTTTCATGCCCTGCAACGTTTTCTTATGCCTGATGAATCAGGGAGCATTGCAGACGCCTGTGAAAACTTGCTCTGCCAGCATCTCCAGGATGGACAGATACTGTCGTACTTTCAATTGAAGTCTATGACGCCTCTGCTCTATCAATTAAGGGGACGCCTAGGGCTACCCGACAGACACCCATCGTTCAGCACCCATCGTGACGACAACGACTTATATTCAGGTGTAAAAAATCCCGCAGTCTTCACAGACGGCAGGATTTTTATTAATCAACTAGACGAGTGGTTTATATAACCATCGGTGCAACGATAAATCCGAAAGTAACGCACAGAGTAATACAGATAGTACCCGGTACGAAGAATGGATGATTGAACACCAGCTTGCCGATACGTGTAGAACCGGTGTCATCCATTTCTACCGCAGCCAACAGCGTTGGGTACGTTGGCAGTACGAACAAAGCAGATACTGCAGCGAATGAAGCAATGGCAGTAACAGGATCAACCAGTGCCAAAGCTGCAGGCATCAGAGCACGGGTTGTAGCCGCCTGTGAGTAAAGCAACATGGAGGCGAAGAACAGGCACACGGCCAGCAGCCATGGGTAATCGTTGAGGATGTCACCGGACAGAGCTTTGATTTCATTAATGTGTGCACCAACAAAAGTGTTACCCAACCAGGCGACACCCAGTACACAAATACAGGCACTCATACCAGACTTGAAGGTCTGAGCATTGATGATGTCTGCAGATTCAATCTTGCACAGCATGGTGATAAAGCCGGCCGCAACCATCATGAAGATCATGATGGCAGAGTTTCGAGGTAGAACCGGATTTTCGATCAAAGCAACGGTACTACTGATCGCTGTCGCGTAGAGGACAACAGCCAGAATACTGATGCCAAAAATAACAACAGACAGAACAGCGCCCTGCTTTGTTTTTTGACGTTCCTTGCTCTTGCGCAGGGAAACCTTGCCCGCCTTCAGGCGTTCCTGATAGATCTCGTCCTTATCCAGATCTGCACCCAGAAAGTTGCAAACAACCGCTGTCAGCATGATGGCTGCGTATGAAGTAGGAATACAGATCGCCAGTAATTGCAGATAGCCAATACCCATCGGCTCAAGCAGACCGCTAAATACGACAACTGCAGCAGAAACTGGAGAGGCCGTAATGGCAATCTGGGAAGCAATAACTGCAATACTGAGAGGGCGAGAAGGACGAACACCGTTCTCTTTCGCTACTTCTGCGATAACAGGCAGCGTTGAGTAAGCGGTATGACCAGTACCTGCCAGCAGCGTCATCACGTAGGTAACCGTTGGCGCCAGAAAGGTAATGTATTTGGGGTTGCTTCGAAGAACTTTCTCAGCCAGCTGAACCAGATAATCCAGACCACCCGCTACCTGCATAGCAGCTACGGCGCCAATCACAGACATGATGATCAGGATAACGTCGATAGGAATCGAACCAGGCTCCATACCCAGTCCCAAAGTGAGAACAAGCACACCTATACCGCCGGCAAAACCAACGCCGATACTACCCAGTCGAGCCCCCAGGAAAATGGCTCCTAAAACTACCGCCAGTTGAACCCAAATCATAATATACTTCCCCTAAACGCAAGTTACTTTGCGGCCGCCGCAGAAAGCACAGCCAGTAATAAATCGATGTTTCGATCTTAATAATTTTTGTAACTAACATTAATTGCTTATTATACTAAATATCTGATAATTACCCTTACCAAAATTAAGCAGTCAACCAAGCCCGGAGGTATATAAGCATACCTATCTCAATGATCATTTCGATTACAGAAGCAAATCAGAAACAAACCACTAGCTCACAAAGTAATGAACTTATTAACATAATTACAAAGGCAAGTCTCAACAAGTAAATTCCTGGTAAAATTCTGTTAGTACCTTGCGCACACATTCACCAATGGCCTTGTATTGCGCGAGCGTCAGGTTAGCCAGCGAAACTCGAACTGCCGGTTTTTTTACATCAAAGCCAGCCCCTGGTAATAGCACCACTCCCGTTTCATCAGCCAAAGTAAGTAACAACTCACTGCAGCTGTGCCTTTCCACAAACCAGGTCGCAAATCGTCGGTTATAAAGTGTCGCGGCCATCTCTTCCAGATCCAGCAACGTATAATAGCCAACCAACTCATGACTCTTTGGCTGCTCTATTCCAATACTCTTGTATAAAGTCGCTAGCCGGCTTCGAATCAAACGTTTGGCTTCTTTCTGATAAATCCTTTCACTGTCGATCATGCTGGCAAGAGAGAAGAGAGCCATTTGCAATTGTTGGGGAGTGGAAAGACCAGCACTGTGATGCAGAGCTACTGAACGACTATCGGCAACCATGCGATCAATGAAGTCATTCTCCTGCCCTGCCCTGAATACTGTTCTATATCGACCCTGTCCCTGATCCTCTTCCAGCCTCTGATTGAACAAGCTCTGCTCGTGAATGGCGATCACGCCCAGACGCCAACCTGTCGCTCCAAAATATTTTGAGAATGAATAAACGCAAAGCGTATTACGGGGACAGACTTTGAACAGTGAGAAAAAGCCATCTGCAAAAGGGCCGTAGACATCGTCGGTTACAATCATTAAATCGGGCCTTGCAGATTCCACCAGCTGTTTGATGCGGTTCAGGGAATCTTCAGAGAGTGCAAAGGATGATGGGTTACCCGGATTAACTAAACAGAGTAGTTTAATGGCCGGATTAGCCAGTTGATGAATGGTTTCATCACTGAGCTGCCAGTTTCCGGAGTCAGTGGTTACCAACTCATTGACGTACAACTGGTAGTCCTCTAACTCGGGAATTTCCAGATAGGGTGCAAACACCGGTGTAACAATAGCAATAAAGTCACCTTTGCTCAGAAACCGATTGGCTTTCAAAGAGTGAAAGAGATAACTCATGGCGGCCGTTCCACCCTCTGTGGCAAACAGCCGGAAATCACCACCATTGTTACTGCCTGCCATCAGCTCTTGTTGGAGATATTCTTTTACGACGATTTCACAATATGTCAGCATGGACACCGGTTCCGGGTAATAACAGCCCAGAGCTGCATTAACCAGTTCGAATAAAAAGCCTTCTGTTTCAATACCAAGCTGATCATTGGCCAGACAGAGTGCTGCCCTAATAAATTTCATTCCAGAACTGTCGCAATGGCTTTGCATATAGGCATCAAAGCGACCCAACATGCCGTCCCTTTCAGGTAAACCGCCAAAACCACTGTGTAAGTATGAGTAAGAACGTTCTGCTTCCTGTAGAGCAAACTCTGAGAGCTGAAGAAATGCTCTGCGTGGAGCTATCGCCAGAAAATTAGGGTTACCCCGGCCAGCATTCAACATCATCCGATCGGCGTGTGAACTTGCCAGCTCTAACAACTGATCCTTGAATTCAAATGGGCTGAGAGAGGTGTCTTCTTTTGCAAAAAGATCCGATGTAGCCATGAGAGTGCTCCTGTCAGTCTGTCATTGTTAAAGTAGACCGATCTGAGCACTTTTCGCATTTCTGGTGAGCAGTGATTACTGTAGAATAGCTCCAGTTCTAACAGGAGTTCATATGACCGCAGAGCGCAACAGCAAAAAAGCAGGCCCCGCTCCAGTGTGGCGCCGGTTTGCAGCCATCATTTACGACAGTTTTCTTGTACTGGCCATAGCGTTATTCATGGGCTTTATTAATCTGGGCATCCAGATGCAGATTTATGGCAGTGAGCAGCTAAAGTCGATGACCGAGAGTGGTCAGTCAGTGGGTGGCCCCGCATTCTATATGGTGCTCTTTCTGAGTATCTTCAGCTTTTTTGCTTTTTTCTGGACAAGGCGCGGTCAGACATTAGGCATGCAAGCCTGGAAAATTTGCATCTTAAGCAACGAAGGAAACTACATCACTCTTCAGCAAAGTCTCATACGCTGGTTTGTTGCTATTCCTTCCCTGCTACTGGGTGGTCTTGGGATATTCTGGAGCCTGTGGGATAAACAAGGTTGCAGTTGGCAGGATCGTTTTTCCAATACACGAACACTTTATATTCCCTCCCAAAAGTAGCTTCGATAACAAACCCGGATCACTTCGGGTTTGTTCGTATTATGTAAATACCGAAAAAATGTCAGCATTTCTACCTATTCGAATTATAATTATCCTTGGAACCTGATTTAAGAAAACAGTCAGGTGATCTTTTTTGCAGGTTCAGGAAAGCATTATGATTATTTTGCTGCTAGACCGGCTGTTGAGAAGAACAGGAAAACTGTTCAGCGACAACGTATCAGTGTTCAGAGTTTTGCCAGACAGCAAGAGCCTGGTTCGAGCAGAACTAAAAAATAAAGACCCTATTCAACCGACGCGCAGATCAACTCGACGATCATACTACCGTTAATTTTTTAGCGCAGAACAACAATTCCACAGGCATAAACAGGAACAATAAATAATGCCTGTGGAGTAACTATCTACTCAATGTCATCAAGCCGCCCGCCAAAGCAGTAACCATCCAACCAGAATACAGATCATAACCGGCAACATCACCGATATAAAAGGCGGAAAACCAAACACCAGACTGGATGGCCCCAGCAGGTTCTGGATGATCATGAAGGCCACCCCGGTGATTACCCCTGAAAAAATCCTCAATCCCATACTGACCGAGCGCAAAGGTCCAAACACAAAGGAAATTCCCACCAATACCAGCGAGAACACGGATATCGGCTGTAGAGCCTTAGTCCAGAACGCTAAAGAGTATTCTCCTGTATCCAACCCTTGCTCCTTCAGGTACTCAGTATACGTATGCAAACCGGTTATAGAGAGAGCGTCCGGCTGAACCACCACCACCTTAAGAAGGGTTGTGGTTAGGCTGGTTTCCCAGGGCATCGTTGTAACGGTACTGGAGACAATGCTATCTCCCTCTCTTCGACTGGTCGTTACATCTTCCAGAATCCAGTGATCCTGTTGATAAAGAGCTCGTTTGGCAAAAGAACTCTCAATCAGTTTTTTGTCATCATCAAAGATGAAACGGCTAACCCCGTAGAGCACACCATTGGGTTCAACAGCATTAAAATACATGTACTCATTGCCTTCACGGTGCCAGACACCTTCACCGGAATACTCACCATTGGTTGAACGAGCAATAGCCTTACGTGTTTCAGCTA
This sequence comes from Oceanospirillales bacterium, assembly GCA_004762125.1. Classification (GTDB taxonomy): domain Bacteria; phylum Pseudomonadota; class Gammaproteobacteria; order Pseudomonadales; family Endozoicomonadaceae; genus Endozoicomonas_A. The sequence continues at coordinate 53,146 of SIHQ01000008.1, forward strand.
CCTGCTCCGTCATGGGTGCAACGTATTCACCCAGAGTTATACCGACCAGCACCAGCAGCAGTGCCGGCTTCATTACCGACAAAACCATGCGCCACAAGGAGACACCTGAAGCCCTCATGACCACCAGTTCACTGTTAGCTGCCATAGATCCCAGACCGGCCAGACAGCCAATCAAAGCTGACACAGGTATAAATTCATAAATTTTCTTGGGAATCATCAGCAGGGTATAGGCGATCACATCCGTAAACTGATAATTTCCGCGCATATCATCCAATTGCGCCAGAAAGGAAAACAGTGACTCCAGTACTACCAGAATGATCAGTACCATAACCATGGCCGAAAAAACATTCCATGCGATATATCGATCCAACTTACGCATTGAGTTTTCTCCGTGCCACCATAGTCAATAATGAGTCCTTAAAATAAACCGCAAGAGCTAGCAGGAAGAAAACACCATGCACCCACCAGAGACCGATACTGGTCGAAATTCGACCCTCATCCACCATGCCTCGGGTTGATATCAGTAATGACAGATAAAGCAGATAAGTGAGAACACCGGGCAGCAGTTTCACAAACCGTCCCTGCCTCGGATTCACTTTTGCCAACGGAACCGCCAGCAGCACAAGGATGGGAATCAACAGCGGCATGGATAAACGCCACTGCAGTTCAGCTATATGTTCACGAGTGTCCGACGATAACAGCTGATTGGTCGGCATAGCCTGTTCTCGTGTCGTTTCCTGAGAGACTTTGCTGTCCTCCATTCGAATGCCGTAAGTCTTGTACTCGGTTTCTCGAACTTTCAGCCCTCCTGGTGTCAGATCATAACGAATACCATCATTGAGAATCAGGTATCGCGTCTGTTCAGATTCAGTGGTTGAGATTCGACCTGAATCAGCCAGTACCAATGAGATAGAGCCAGAGTCCTGATCAGTAACGCCCTGAGCAATAAATACGCCTTCCATTTTCTGGTTATTGTCAGTCAGCGTCTCCGTGTAGGTCACTCTACTGGTACCGGAAAACGTCTGAAAACGGCCAGGAACCAATGTATCAAACTCTGTCAGTGAATCCTGCTTTGCCCAGATGGCTTCTACTTTCTGCAAACCCTGAGGAGCAACAAACAAACTCATCAATCCCACCAGCAACATTACGCCCAATGACGGCACCATCGTCATCTTCAGTAACTGATGTTGACTGAGACCACAGGCACTCATAATGGTCATCTCATTTTCAACGTACAACCGTCCATAGGCCATGATGATGCCCAACAGCAAGCCAAGAGGAATAATCATCACCAGGAATTCCGGCATCCTGTAACCCATAATGGCAAACAGGAACTTGGCATTAAGAGTGCCGTTGGCGGCCTGGGCCAGGTAATTCACAAACCGCCCACTCATAATAATAAGAAGTACGACGCCGGTTACTGCTAGAGTTACCTGCAGCATTTCCCTGGCGAGGTATCGAAAGAGGATCGAAGGCATGTTCAGTGGTCACTGTTTCCGATAGATCGTTGCGGACTGACATTGAGACTATTCCCTTGGTCAGCCCCTGATACTGATTTAATCGGCCACCCGCATTGATGCTTGGTAGCACTCTGTTTTCAGGATACTATGTACAAAGTATTTCAAACAGGGACAATAATCGTCCTGATCCATTCACATAGGACGCAGACTCTGTTCAAATACTCATTTCAGGCAATTATCCATTAAAGCCGATTGAGTTTATAGCCATCTTTTCTCTAAACCGTTTCTTAACTTCTGCTCTCAGGACTCATTCTTGATTTATTTTCAGAGTCATTAAACATTCTGGCTATAACACTGACGATTGACCTTCAAGGTCCAGACTGATTGTCTGTTAATACCGACCCAATTGCCGTATTAAAAACGCTGTGCGTTCAAACAGGAGCAACTATGCAATTCGTAATCAAAAGTGGTGCAGTTGAAAAGCAGAAAACTGCTTGCCTGGTTCTGCCCATTCAAAAGGCAGCACTGACAACCGCAGCTCAGGCAATCAATGATGCTGGTGAAGGCGCCCTGACCACTATCCTCAAGCGTGGTGATCTCTCTTTCAAAGCGGGTAAAACTCTGCTGTTACAACACTCTCCGGAAACAGCCGCTGACCGCATGCTGTTGGCAGCGCTGTCAGAAAAAGCAGAAGCCGTTACTGAGGCAGACTTTATCAAAATGGCCAAGGCCGTTGCAGCGTGCCTGAAAGGCCTGACTGCCAAGGATGCTGTTGTTTCTCTCGAAGACATCGACGTTAAAGGCAGAGATATCAAGTGGCAAGCTCGCCAACTGGTTGAGGCCGTTATCTATGAATTTTACCGTTTTGTTGAATACAAAAGCGAAGCTGGTGAAGCCCCTGCCCTTGCCAAGGTCACACTGCTGGTCGACCGCAAACACACTGATGAAGTGACTGCGGGTAAAGACGAAGGTATGGCTATTGCTGAAGGACGTAACCTCGCTCGCCGTCTGGGTGACATGCCGGGCAACGACTGTCATCCAACCTATCTGGCCGAACTGGCTCAGAAGATGGCAAAAGGCGAGAGCAAGCTGACCACCAAGATTCTCGGTGAAACTGAAATGACCAAGCTGGGCATGCACTCTTTGCTCTCCGTAGGTCAGGCATCTGCTCAGGAATCCCGCCTGATCATGATGGAATACAAAGGTGGTAAAAAAGGCGACAAACCTGTTGTTCTGCTGGGCAAGGGTATTACCTTTGACACCGGTGGCATTTCCTTGAAGCCAGGTGCTGGCATGGACGAGATGAAATACGACATGTGCGGATCTGCCAGTGTCTACGGTGCCATACAGGCTATCGTTGCCATGGATCTGAAAATGAACGTTGTGGGTATGGTAGCTGCTGCGGAAAACATGCCAGCCGGTAATGCTTCCCGTCCAGGTGACATCGTCAAATCCATGTCCGGTAAGACAATCGAAATCCTCAACACCGACGCCGAAGGCCGTCTGGTACTCTGCGATGCACTGACTTACGCTGGCGAAACCTACAAGCCGAAAGCCATTGTAGACATCGCTACTCTAACTGGCGCCTGCATCATTGCTCTCGGTCACCACATCACCGGTTTAATTTCCAACGATGATGATCTGACTGTCGAGCTAATGACCGCGTCCGAAGATGCTGCCGACAAAGCATGGCAGTTACCAATGGGTGAAGAGTATCAAGCTCAACTAGATTCCAACTTTGCTGACATGGCCAACATTGGTGGTCGCGCTGCCGGAACCATCACTGCAGGCTGTTTCCTGTCCCGCTTCGTGGAAGACACTCCATGGGCTCATCTGGATATTGCCGGCACAGCCTGGGTGTCAGGTAAGAACAAAGGCGCGACAGGTCGTCCTGTACCACTTCTGGTTCAATATCTGCTGAATCAACTGGAGAAGTAATTCTTCTGTAGCCAGTGAAGGTTGCCTACCAGCCTTCACTTTGTTTACTCTTCTCTGCTTACACCTCTTTCCTGCCAGCTTCTTTATCTTTAAACTCTTTCCTTTAAGCTCTGTAGTTTGCAACCATTCTCGGTAGCAACGTAGGTCAGGATAACGGCAAATAATGCAAGTCACTTTTTATCTGTTACAACAGCAGTCAAGCCAGGCGGTAAAAAGCTTTGTCTGTAAGTTGGCAGAAAAGGCTTGGAAAACAGGCATGAAGGTGCACATCCATACTGATAATGAAATTCAGTCTGAAACCTATGACCGACTGCTCTGGGAGTGGCGGGAAGACAGTTTTATCCCCCATAAAATGGTCAGCGATCTGAAAAATAATGATCATAAAGATAACCATATTCCGGTAACGATTGCCCACAAAGATCCGGGCAAACCGGAAGACAATACTCTGCTGATCAATATGGCAGGAAAGATTCCCGAGTTTTACCGTAATTTTGCCCGAACCTGCGAAGTCGTTGATAAGAGTCCGGGGCCTGTTGAAATTCTCAGGAATAAATTCAAAGCCTACCAGAAGGATGGCATTCAACCTGAAGCCCACGATATAGCTGCGGGTAAACGATTATGATGAAAGAAAGCGCCCACGGATTACTGGACGAGCTAGAGCGATTGCGCCAGCTTCTCCGGGAAGAAAAAGATCGCAATGACCTTAATCAACATATCCCTGTACTCACCGATGTTGCTGAAGGTTTGGCAACCGGTACAGATCGTCACACTTTTTCGACACTTTCACCGATTCATAACGAATCGGCCTACCTTCAGAAGATGACCGATAGAAACAGTGACTTGAAGGTTCAACTAAAAAGGCAGGCTCAACTGGTCATTCAGGAAATCATTGACGAAGAACTCGTTCGTGTAGAGAGTCGTCTAAATCGAGAGTTGAATAGTTATCTTGAACACTGGTTAAATCAGCTCGACAGTCACCGTTAAGTTCATTCTTTTTCTGATTGATCAGCTTGTACAGCCTGTATTGATACACCCGTTTTACCTTTACCAGCGAGTATCAGGCAAATGGAAAGGAGGGGATATTCTGCCCCTACCTGATTCATAAAGAGAAGTAACACCGTCAACCCCTTTCTTGTATACTTCCTCGTTTAGTTCAGAACCTGTCGAATCCTGAAGTTATGGAAAAAACATTTAATCCTCACGCCATTGAGCGCAGCTGGTATCAGACCTGGGAAGAGAAAGGCTATTTTGCCCCTTCCGGTGAAGGCAACTCGTACACCATCATGATCCCGCCGCCCAACGTGACCGGCAGTCTGCATATGGGCCACGCTTTTCAGGATTCCATTATGGACGCCCTGATTCGCTACCAACGCATGAAGGGTAACAATACCCTTTGGCAGGTCGGTACCGACCATGCTGGTATCGCAACCCAAATGGTTGTTGAACGTAAGATCCAGGCAGAAGAAGGTAAAACACGCCACGATTACGGCCGTGAAGCCTTTACTGACAAAATCTGGGAATGGAAAGAAGAGTCCGGCGATAACATTACCCGCCAACTGCGTCGTCTGGGCGCATCTGTAGATTGGGACAATGAACGCTTCACTATGGATCCAGGCTTTTACAAAGCGGTTCAAGAGGTCTTCGTTCGTCTTCATAAGGACGATCTAATTTACCGTGGCAAACGCTTGGTAAACTGGGACCCTAAACTGCACACCGCCATTTCTGATCTGGAAGTAGAAAATAAAGACGTCAACGGTCATATGTGGCATCTGCGCTACCCACTGGCTGATGGCGAAAAGACCTCTGAAGGCAAAGACTACATTGTTGTCGCGACTACTCGTCCGGAAACCATGTTGGGTGATGCCGGTGTTGCTGTAAATGCTGAAGACGAGCGTTACAAAGCTCTGATCGGAAAGGATATCTTGCTGCCACTGGTGAATCGTCGTATCCCCATCGTTGCCGACGAACACGCCGACATGGAAAAAGGGACCGGTTGTGTGAAAATAACACCGGCCCATGACTTCAACGATAATGAAGTTGGCAAACGCTGTAATCTGCCCATGATCAGTATCATGACCTTGAACGGTGACATTCGTGACGAGGCAGAAACATTCAATTCTGACGGAACGGTTAACTCGGAAATCGATACCCATATCCCTGAGCAATATCATGGAATGGAACGTTTCGCTGCCCGTAAACAAATCGTTGCCGACTTCGATGCAGCAGGGCTGCTGGAAGAAATAAAAGACCATGATCTTACGGTACCTTACGGCGACCGTTCCGGTGTTGTCATTGAGCCTCTGCTGACAGATCAATGGTTTGTACGTGCTGCACCTCTGGCGGGACCGGCCATTAAGGCCGTAGAAGACGGTGAGATTCAGTTCGTACCAAAGCAGTATGAAAACATGTACTTCTCCTGGATGCGTGATATTCAGGACTGGTGTATTTCCCGTCAGCTCTGGTGGGGACATCGTATTCCTGCCTGGTACGACGACGAAGGCAATATCTATGTTGCCCGAAGCGAAGAAGAAGTTCGTGAACAGAACAACATTCCTGCCGACGTTGCATTGCGACAGGACGACGACGTACTGGACACCTGGTTCTCTTCTGCACTTTGGACATTTGGTACTTTAGGTTGGCCTGAGGCCACTGAGCGTCTTAAGACGTTCCACCCGACCGACGTACTAGTGACTGGTTTTGATATCATTTTCTTCTGGGTAGCCAGAATGATCATGATGACCATGCACTTCATGAAAGACGACGAAGGCAAACCTCAGGTTCCTTTCAAGCATGTATACATCACGGGTTTGATCCGTGACGAGAGCGGCGACAAAATGTCCAAGTCCAAGGGTAACGTGCTTGATCCTCTGGATATGATCGACGGCATTGAGCTGGAAGATCTGGTCAAAAAACGCTGCGGTAATATGATGCAGCCACAATTGGCCACTAAGATTGAAAAGCGTACCCGCAAGGCTTTCCCGGAAGGCATCTCCGCTCACGGCACCGACGCCTTGCGTTATACCCTGTATTCACTGGCTTCTACAGGCCGTGACATCAACTGGGATATGAAGCGTCTAGAAGGTTATAGAAACTTCTGCAACAAAATCTGGAACGCCGCCAATTACGTTCAGATGAACACCAAAGATGAAGATTGCGGTCAGAACGGTGGTGATATTGAGCTGACTCTGGCTGATCGATGGATCACTTCTCGACTACAGCGTGTTGAAGCTCAGGTTGAGAAAAATATCGCCGACTTTCGTCTCGATCACGCTTCACAGAATCTGTACGATTTCATCTGGAACGAATATTGCGCTTGGTACCTGGAACTGTCCAAACCGGTTCTCTGGGATGAAAACGCCCCTGCTGAATTGAAGCGTGGCACCCGACGTACACTGGTTCGCGTACTGGAAGCCATTACACGACTGATCCATCCGTTCATGCCGTACATTTCCGAAGAAGTCTGGCAGAACATCAAAGTTGAAGCCGGCGTGGAAGGTGAAACAGTGATGACCCAGAGCTATCCGGTTCTGGATGAGGGCAAGCTTGATGAGCTGGCAGAGCAGGATATCGAATGGCTGAAAGGCTTCATTACCGGTATTCGTAACATTCGTGCCGAGCTGAACATTGGCCCGAATAAAGAACTGAATGTTCTGATTCGCAATCTGTCACCTGATGATCAGCGTCGCTTGACTGATAATACCGCTTTCCTACAATCGCTGGCTAAGTTGACAGACATCACCGTTTTGTCTGAAGGCGAAAAGGCTCCAATGTCTACCACTCAACTGGTTGGCAAAATGGAAGTGCTGGTACCTATGGCTGGCCTGATTGATAAGGAAAAGGAAGTCGCTCGCCTGAGTAAGGAAGTTGAAAAACTGAACAAGGAAGTAAGCCGTTTTGAAGGCAAACTGTCCAACGAGAAGTTTATCAGCAACGCCAAACCAGACGTCGTTGAGAAAGAGCGAAATAAGCTGAAAGATGCTTTGAGTGCCCAAGAACGCTTGAATGAACAACTTAACGCCATCAAGGCTTTATAAGATTCGTTAAAGCAGAAAGCCTGCATTAATGCAGGCTTTCTTTATTCTCTATCAAACCGTAAATAATCCATTGCTCTTCTAACTAACTGTCCGGTTTTTTACTTCTATCCTCCCGTTGCTGCTGCTGACTGATCCAATCAGTTTCAAGACTAAGCAATTCAGAAAACAACTCAACCGTACTTTCATCTAAGCCATCTTCAGAAGCAGGTTTGTTTTGACGGTTTTCTTCGATATGAATCAATTCGTAATGATCGAGTACTCGAAAGACGATGTAGCAAGATCTCAGATAACGCCCCTCTGTCTTGCAAACAGGCTGAGACAGAAGCTTGGGGTCACTGCCTGCCCAAGCAGCTAGGCGCCCCATAATTTCTAACAACTGCTTTTGGAAGAGAGCCAGATAGCTCTGCCACTTATCGACGGCTGCTTTTTTTACATCAAAAGGCATGGACTTCTTAACCATACTGCGTCCCTGATGAGTACATCATGAGTTTGAGTATAGGTAAGCAAAGGAACGGTTAATTACGGCAGGAGACTGACAAACAACGGAAAAGAGCAGTAATGAGCCCGACTGTCAGTCGGACTCATTAAGGAGAGACAGGATTACTTGACTTCAAGCACCTGTTCTTCGATTTTTTGCTTCCAGATTCGAGGGCCGGTAAGATGAACGGAATCGCCGGTATGATCAACGGCTACCGCAACAGGCATATCCTCAACATCAAATTCATAAATGGCTTCCATACCCAATTCAGGGAAAGCAACAACTTCAGCTTTCTTAACCGCTTGAGACACCAGGTAGGCAGCGCCACCAACAGCAGTTAGATAAACAGATTCGTTATCCTTGATCGCTTGAATGGCCTCAGGTCCACGCTCAGCTTTACCAATCATTCCTATCAACCCAGCCTCTTCCAGCAAGGTTCGAGTGAACTTATCCATTCGAGTTGAGGTGGTAGGTCCGGCAGGCCCTACTACTTCGTCACGAACAGGGTCAACGGGCCCTACGTAGTAGATAAAACGACCGTTCAAATCTACTGGCAGCTCTTCACCACGAGCCATAATATCGATCATACGTTTATGAGCTGCATCGCGACCCGTCAGAATCTTACCGGACAACAGCAACGTTTCACCTGGCTTCCAGCTTTTAATATCTTCTTTGGTAATACCGTCAACATTCACTTTGCGGACACCTTCACCCATGTCCATAGCAATTTCCGGATAGTTATCCAGACTCGGCGCTTCCTGATAAACAGGACCATTGCCATTCAAAGTAAAGTGAGCATGGCGAGTAGCCGCACAGTTAGGAATCATTGCAACGGGCAAGGAGGCCGCATGAGTTGGATAATCCTTGATTTTGACATCCAGTACGGTGGTCAAGCCACCCAGACCCTGGGCACCAATGCCAAGACTGTTGACTGTTTTCATCAACTCAAGACGCAGTTCTTCAACACGATTCTTGGGTCCACGCTCTCGCAACTCATGAATATCAATGGGATCCATTAGGGATTCTTTGGCCATTAGCATGGCCTTTTCCGGGCTGCCGCCAATACCTATACCCAACATGCCAGGCGGACACCAGCCAGCACCCATGGTAGGAACTGTCTTTTTAACCCATTCAACAATATCGTCGGAAGGATTCAGCATAGCCAGCTTTGACTTGTTTTCAGAGCCTCCACCTTTCGCAGCCAGCTGTACTTCTACCGTATCGCCAGGAACCAGCTTCATATGTATGACAGCCGGCGTATTGTCTTTGGTATTCTTACGAGCACCTGCTGGATCTTCCAATACAGACGCACGCAATACATTTTCCGGATGGGTATAGGCTTTACGAACACCTTCGTTTACCAGATCTTCCAGATTTTTATCTGTCTCAAAACGGACATTCATACCCACCGTCAGGAATATCGTTACCATACCGGTATCCTGACAAATTGGGCGTTTACCCATGGCACACATTCTGGAATTGATCAGAATCTGGGCCATGGCATCTTTGGCTGCCTTTGACGGCTCGGTTTTCCAGGCTTCATGCACTGCCTGAATAAAATCTACCGGGTGGTAGCAGGAGATAAATTGCAGCGCATCAGCTACGCTTTCAATCAGATCTTGCTCTTTAATTACAGTCATTGGCTCCCGCTCCCATGGTCTCATCATTGACCGGGTTATCAGCATTCCACTTGTTAAGCATTATGCCGACATCAAACCCTGGTCATCTGTCTTCTTGTTTTATTGACTGGCTACAAAGCCTTCGAATAAACCCCTTGAATACACACTCATTATGTAAAGGCCTTATTCGAAGACTTCCTGACAGCAATGCAATCGGGGCCCTTATTGTCCCCTCCCCAAATGCTGGCTCGATTATACCAATCCTTAGCAACAGAAAACATTAATCGTCAGTGATGATCAGCACATTTTTGTTACCAAAAGCATCGAGCTATTATCTCACAAGCAAATCCTCTGATAGACTGTAAATATGCCAAAAATAACCATTGCCAGCCGACAATTGCAGGCCGACAGTGACCAATGCCTGCTCGACAGCTTACTTAATCAGGGTGAAAGAATACCTCACTCCTGTCGTTCAGGAGTTTGTCATGCCTGTATGCTTCAGGCAGATAAAGGACAACCCCCGGCGCAAAGCCAGCAGTTTCTACCTCGTGAAAAAATCAATAGTCAGCATTTTCTTGCCTGCCAATGCTATCCAATTGCTGACATGACCGTTTCTCTGCCTAAAAGCAAACCCATTTCAGCGATAATCACAGCTATTGAAAAGCCGGAAAGCACACTTGCCGTTCTCACTCTTGCTCCCAGGCAGCCGCTTTCATATCTGCCAGGCCAACACCTGACTGTTTCTGCAAATGAACGACTGAGTAAAGATTGCTATCTGGCTTCCAGCCCTACGGCACAGCAATTGACTCTTTATATACGACGAAAGGTTGGCGATCCTTTTAGTACCTGGAGTCATGAGATTGCCAGGGTAGGAGATAAAATCCACCTTGGGCAGCCCAAGGGCGTCGGCATTGATTTTGAATCGATGCGCAACAAACTCCAGCTCATTTGCCATGAAAATCACTTGGCACCAGTGGTTTCAATCATCAAGCATTACTGCCAGCTGAGGCCTGAATCCGAGGTAATACTGAATTGTTTTTTCACCGGCTCAGAAAAACCTGACATCAAGCGTTTCTTCCAGGATATGACAGCGCGATACAATAATTTTTCATTCCGTTTTCTACGGTACAGTACAACAAAGCAAATAACGGGGATTGTTTCTGAAGCGTCCAGTGGCGAACTGATCATATCAGGAAACCGGAACTTTATTGCCAACATTGAAAAGACGAATATTGATACGAGTCAGGCGCTCAAACTTCTACCGATCAAGGAACGAACCCTTCGTTGAATTACCCATTCCTGTTACCCTATATTCAGCGTACTTCTTCGATATAATCAGAGCTAACAAGATCAATGAACATGCAGGAAAAAGTCAGCCAAAAGCTGACAAGCCAGTTCTCTCCACTGTTTATCCAGGTCGAGAACGAAAGTTATATGCATAATGTACCGCCGAATTCTGAAACTCATTTCAAGGTGGTACTGGTAAGCGAAGACTTTCAGGGCAAGCCCCCGGTTAAGCGTCACCAGATGGTCTACAAGCTGTTATCAGAGGAACTGCAGTCAGGCATTCATGCTCTAGCCCTGCATACCCATACACCAAGTGAGTGGCAACAACGCCAGCAAAGCAGTCCTGACAGTCCGAATTGCCTTGGCGGCGGAAAGTAAAAAATAACGATCAAAGGAATAAAACTCTGTGTGTGGTGGAGCCCAGTTTCATATTGATGGACAGACCATCAAAACCTACTTCCCAAACCCCAAAGCACGGTTACCGGTTCTGACCCGAAATGGAGAACAGATACTGGTGCCCTGGGGACGCAGAGAAAACCAGCCAGGTCATGCACCCCAAGGTGGCTGGGCTCGACTGGAGTCAATAAAAAGTGGCATCTGGCAACGGTTCAAACCTAGACCGGTAAAAATCATTGTTGCAGCATTTATGGAGAAGGATTCTACCGGCGACAGTCACTGGTTTGAACTGGATCGTCAGCAGTTTATTCAGGGTTTGATTACAACAGATGGATCTTTTAAAAGACTTTATGTGGTGACTGAAGATAATCCGGTAAGCTGCCATAAAAGCGGTCGCTGGCCAAGAGTAATGGAATCCGATCAGATTCCACCAAGACCCACCAGCGGACTTTTTTAAATCACTTTGACATAGATGTGTGCAGACCACATTCACGATGCCCATGCACCTTGGTCGGGTCGTAGTAATCTTCTTCAATGGGAAGATCATTCTCGACCAAGTACTCTTCAATATCCAACTCTGTCCAATTCAGCAATGGCGCAACCCGATAAAAACCATTTTTGGTCGCACTCAGCACTTCAAGACCCTGTCGAAATTCAGTCTGATCCTTGCGAATTGCTGTCAGCCAATAGTCAGGCGCTGAAGCTTTCATCGCACGAGAAAAAGGCTCCAGTTTAACCTGACGGGTAAATTCATCATGTTCTGAGGTATCTACTTCAGGCACACCACCTATGGTGGCATCGCGATAGGCTCTACTGTATTGGGGGTGGAAGATCTGAATATTCAGTTCAAGACTGGAAATCAGGTTCCGTGCGAAACGGTAGGTTGCTTCTGTTCCATAACCGGAATCAATCCATACCACAGGCAGATCAGGCTTGATGCGGGTAGCCATATGGAGAATAGCGGCTTCATGAGGCCCGAAGTTTGTTGTAACCAATGGTTGTTCAGCTCTGCCCAGAGTCCAGCGAATAATTTCCTGAGGGCTCAGTTCAGACAGCTCTCGATTCAATAACTCCAGATCCATTCATTACTCCAGTTATAAAACATTTAGTTTCAAGACTGGAGAACTATAAGGAATGGTTGCACAACACTCAACGGGCGGATTAGATCATGATTTTCTTTGCAAATACTTGTTTGATCTAAACCTACTTTTCTATCAACTCTTTTTCCTGACAATATGAAGGCCATGCCTGACAGGCAGAAGCACATTTTCTAGGTCAGCTCTGTCAGCAAGGTATTGATTCAGATCCGCAATTATCTGGTCCCGTTCATCCTGAGGGTCTAACACACCGCCCTTCCAGAGAGCATCATCCACTACGATCAAGCCGCCCACCTTTAGCATCGGTAATACCATGTCGACGTACTCGCGGTATTTCTTTTTATCCGCATCGATAAAGACGAAGTCCAGCTCTCCTTCAATAGAGGGAATAGTGTCCATCGCTCTGCCAAACAAAACCTTCAACTTACTGCCATGGCCACTCTTACGGAAAAACTCTTCAGCGATTTCAATGGCTCTCGGATTGGTTTCACAGCAATAGATTTCACCGTCGTCTGCCAGTCCTTCAGCCATGGACAGAGCTGCGTAACCGGTGAACATACCGATTTCCAGCACCCTTTTGCTGTTACTGATAGCCACCAGCATTTTGAGTGTTTGCCCGACCAGATTGCCCGACATATTATCCGGATAGCGTGTCCGTTCAGTGGTAGCAGCAGAGAGTGCTTTCAATGCTTCAGATTCACCAGAGATGGATTGACAATACTGCTCTATTTCCGGCTGGGTGATAGCTGTCATCAATATTCCTGTAATTTCTCAAATAATGAATCGGTCACCATTGAATAAGTCTGATCAGTTTGATGTTCAATGGATTTTAACAAAATTAACAACAATCTCATGGTAGAATCCACGAAAATAATCAGAATTATTTAGAGGTTACTGTGTCCGAAAAACCTGTCATCGAAATTGAGTACTGTAGCCAGTGTCAGTGGCTGCTTCGATCCGCATGGCTGGCTCAGGAGTTGCTCAGTACGTTTAGCACTGATCTGGGTGAAGTTCGGTTAAAACCCGGTACAGGTGGGATTTTTGTCATCACTTTAAACGGCAATCAAATCTGGGAGCGAAAAGCCAACGGAGGCTTTCCTCAACCCAAGGAGATCAAACAAAAAGTTCGAGATTTTATCGACCCAGACAGAGACCTGGGTCATAACGATCGCTGAATCAGACTGTACTTTAAGCTCAGACCCAGTCAGAAGACGTTTTTCTCTGTGTCCGCAGTCTTGGCAGAATCAGTCCAAGAAAAATACCCAACAGAATCGTACCGCCGCCATAAAGATACCAGCGCAGACTGGTACTATTAGCCAACTGACTGTTTTCCGCAGAGATGACGTCAACGCGGTTTTTCAACTGCGAATTCTCTTCCATCAGCCCTTTGTTACGAAGATCAAGAGCTTGTGGATCTGCAGTCGCTTCTCTCAAAGTGATGTATTCAGATGTTTTCTCGTCCAGTGCCCGAGTTGCTGCGCTCAGATTACTTTGAACTTCCAGCAGTTCCGCACTGGTTTCCTTCAGTTCATTTTTCAGAGGCTGAATACTCTGCTCCAACTGAACCATTTTCTCCAGCTCTTTAGGCAGCCGTATACTGGCCGGTTCATCAGACACTAGATAGTGCTTTTGAACAAAACCTTCAAGGCCACCACTGGTCTTGATCTTGCTGTAGCCCTTTCCTGCATCGGCTTCCAGAACGGTCATTCGGACACCGGTCTTCAATCCTCGGTGAAGAATTTTGAACTGATTTCCCGGCCCTGCACGCAGAGGGACATAGACTACATCAGTAATGTACTTGGTCTCGGCCATAACCGGCGCCGTCAGGAGCAAACTTCCTGACAGCAATAATCCGGACATCAACAGAGACAGCTTGCTAGCTGTTTTTTTCACACGTTCTCTCTTAGGGCAGGACTTTTTTAAAAGGCTTAACGACAACGGCCTTATAAACCCCTGCCTCAATATAGGGGTCATTATCTGCCCAGTTTTGAGCAGCTTCCAAACTGTCAAACTCGGCAACCACAAGACTACCAGTAAAACCGGCTTCACCAGGATCATTGCTATCAATAGCCGGGCAAGGCCCTGCCATTTCCAAACGACCTTCCGACCTCAACTGCTCCAGCCTGGCCACATGCGCAGGTCTGGCCTGTTGACGCATAGGAAGACTATTTTCTACATCTTGACTGATAACGGCATACAGCATTTATTTTTCCTCAACCTTTACATGTCGGGAGATAGCAGCAAACTGAATGATAACAAACAGAAAGGTAAGAATCAGACTGCCAAACACTTTGAAGTCCACCCAGATCTCATGAAAGGTGAAGGCCACAAACAGGTTAGCGGCGCCCAACAGGATAAAGAAGACTACCCAGCTGAGATTCATTTTCATCCAGATTTCATCAGGCAGTGTAATCGCATGCCCCATCATTCGCTGGACCAATGGCTTCTCGCCGATAAACTGGCTACCTAAAAAAGCCATTGCAAAAATCCAGTTCACAATGGGCGCTTTCCATTTCAGAAAAGTCTCATCATGGAAGGTCAGTGTCATTCCACCGAACAGCATGACAGCACCTAAGGTAATGAGCTGACTCTTTTCCAGATGTTTATTCTTCAGAAACATTCCGCCATAAACAATGACAGAAGCCGCCATAAGGAACATGGTCGCACTGAAAGGGCCACCTACATCAAGCTGTTGGCCTCCCAGCTCCAGCACCCTTGGGTCCATTTTATAAACAGTAAAAAAAACTATCAGCGGGATAAAGTCGATCAGCTGCTTCATACTCAACCAGTTAGATTAATCATTATGGCTTTACCCTAAAGGATTCTTTACCAGCAGCCCATAGGGAAGTTACTTAACCGAAACAATTATATATCAATGACGGCGGCATCCCAGTAATTTGGGACAATCGTATAAATAAACCTTACTTGTTTTTTAAAAGCCTTTACATTTTTCACCTCCGGTTCTTGACTGGCTCAGTTGCCAGATAAAGGTTAAAGTGCACTGATATAGAACTTTTTATTGGAATTATACCAATCTTCTTTTATGACTCTTAACGCCGATCTTCATTGCCACACCACAGCTTCTGATGGCTCTCTGGGCCCTCTTGAACTTTATCAGAGAGCGACTGATCAGGGTGTAGAGCTTCTAGCCATCACCGATCACGATTCCGTTGAAGCTCATCGCTATCTGGCAAAAAAAGAGCTACAAGGGCCCAGATTGGTGACTGGCATGGAATTATCCACAGTATGGTCCAATATGGAGATCCATATCGTTGGTTTGAATTTCCCGCTGGATCATCCTGATTTGGAAATGATCGTTCAACACCAGAACGAAGCCAGAAAACAACGCTCGATGCTCATTGCCAGAAAACTGGTCAAACATCTGAAATTACCTCAATCGCCCGAAGATTTATTTCAGGAAGTAGTTGAACTGGCCATGAATCGACAAAAAAGAACCAGCGACGATTTCCAGCTAACAGCGGAACATATCCAGACCGGTCGCCCTCATTTTGCCTGGTGGCTCATCGAGCACGGCTACGTTAATGAAATGCAGCCGGCTTTTGATAAATACCTGTCTCATACCAAGCTAGGTAACTTGCGAGCGTTTTGGCCCCCCATGAGTAAAGCCATTGCCTGGATAAGAGCGGTTGAAGGGCAAGCGGTTCTTGCCCATCCGGGCAAATATAAAATGACTCGAACCAAGCTAAGAGCATTAGTCAGGGACTTTTCAATAGCAGGCGGTAAGGCCTTGGAAGTCAGTGGCTGCAACCAGCCTCCGGGACAGAAAGAAGAACTGACAGAGTTATGCATGGACTTTCAACTAGCCGGTTCCAGAGCCAGCGACTTCCATACGCCTAAAAACCCATGGGTTGAACTAGGTAAACCTCATCCCCTGCCCGAACAGATCGAACCCATCTGGCAGGATTGGTAACACACGCTCCATGATCAGACTTGCCAAATACATTGCTGAAACAGGTTACTGCTCTCGACGCGGAGCCAGTCGCCTGATCGATGCAGAACGTGTCACTGTTAATACCCGACCTGCCCACCACATTGATCGTATTTCTGATATTGACCAGGTTCATGTTGATGGTCAGCTTCTCAACACTTCCGTTGAGAGAGTTTATTGGCTATACAACAAACCCGTCGGAGTTGACTGCGCCTGCAAAACTGACGACAAAAGCAGCATAATTCACAGGCTGCCAATGAGTCCCAGAGTCTTCCCTGTTGGCCGTTTGGATAAGGACTCTCACGGACTTCTGTTGTTGACCAACGACGGTGAACTCTGCCACCAACTGATACACCCGGATTTTTATCACGAAAAAGAGTATCTGGTGACCGTAGATAACAACGTCACTGACACGTTTCTTAAGACTATGACGAACGGTGTTCATTATGGTGATGTCCACACCCGCCCCTGCAAAATAGAACAGACTTCTTCTGACAGTTTTCATATCACGTTAACTGAAGGCAAAAACCGACAGATCCGTAAAATGTGCAAGGCACTGGGTTTTCGTGTTACCAACCTTCAGCGACTGCGAATTTTAAATCTAACATTGTCAGACCTTGGTACAGACCAAATTCTACCTATTACAGAGAGCAAGCTGAAAGTTCTGATAAGTTCCGTGAAACCGCTCTGAGTCATTGCACTGGTTACTGCCGGTGTTATGATGCCGCCT
Organism: Oceanospirillales bacterium; assembly: GCA_004762125.1. GTDB lineage: Bacteria > Pseudomonadota > Gammaproteobacteria > Pseudomonadales > Endozoicomonadaceae > Endozoicomonas_A. The sequence goes on from SIHQ01000008.1 coordinate 70,134, forward strand.
CTTCCCAATACTAAAGAGCGTTGAATCCTGCCGAAAGAAACCTGATACAGGTATTAATCGGTTTAGATTCATGTATCAGGTCACAATGAGCCAGTTCTTTCAGATACACCCGGAAACGCCCCAGTTACGACTGGTCAAACAGGCTGCAGAGATTCTTCGCGCCGGTGGTGTTATTGCCTACCCGACCGACTCTGCCTACGCACTTGGCTGCTTGATTGGCAACAAAAATGCCGTGGATCGTATTCGACAGATTCGTCGACTGGATGATAAACACAACTTCACTCTGGTTTGTCGCGATCTCTCCGAACTGGCTATCTATGCAAGGGTCGACAATACCCAGTACCGTTTGCTGAAAAGCCACACCCCTGGCCCTTATACGTTTATTCTTCAAGGCTCCCGGGAAGTTCCGAGAAGACTAATGCATCCGAAACGGAAAACCATTGGTATTCGCGTACCTGAGTGCAACATTGTCAGTGCACTGCTCAATGAACTCAATGCACCTCTTATGAGCTGTACGCTTCAGCTACCAGGTGATGATCAACCCATGATGGACCCTTACGACATCCGTCAAACTCTGGAATCCCACCTGGATCTGGTCATTGATGGAGGGTACCGGGGTATTGAAGCGACGACGGTTGTCAGCTTACTGAACGAATCACCAGAGATTCTCCGCAGTGGTAAAGGTGACACCTCCGCGTTTCAATAAACGTTTGATTGATGAAGATTAAACCTTCTCGGCACTGTCATAAAGTGCTAGCTCTTTAGCCTAGCTGTGCAGTGAAACCACTTTTAAAATATCTCGTCCAGAACAGCTCTCTCGTAGACAAGTTTCTTTTCCCATAAAGGAATCTATCGTAATCTGTTCTCTCAGGATTCCAACAGGAGAGCCTCTTGAGCGCTGTAGACCCTCAGTCGCGTGTTATATCTGGTATGCGACCCACTGGCCGTCTTCACCTTGGCCATTATCACGGTGTATTGAAAAACTGGTTACGTCTGCAACATGAATACGAATGTTTCTTCTTTGTTGCTGACTGGCATGCGCTGACCACCCATTACGAAGATCCTTCCAAACTGGAAGATTATGTATGGGATATGGTCATTGACTGGTTAGCTGTGGGTATTAATCCCGGTGCGGCAACTCTGTTTATTCAATCAAAAGTGCCCGAGCACGCCGAATTGAATCTGCTGCTTTCAATGATGACGCCTTTATCGTGGCTCGAGCGAGTTCCGAGTTACAAAGATCAGCAAGAGAAGCTTCGCGAACGAGACCTCTCTACCTACGGATTTCTCGGCTATCCGCTATTACAAAGCGCCGATATTCTCGCTTATCGCGCCGGCCAGGTTCCTGTTGGTGCCGACCAGGAAGCTCATATAGAAATCACACGGGAAATCGCTCGGCGATTTAACCATATCTATGGCCGTGAACCGGGTTTTGAAGAGAATGCAGAAGCGGCCATTCACAAGATGGGCAAGAAAACTGCAAAGCTCTATCGCAGCTTGAGAAAGTCTTACCTTGAACAAGGCGATGAAGAAGCTCTGAACACAGCAAGAGCTCTGTTGAAAGAACAGAGCAATATTACCGTGGGCGATCAGGAACGGCTCTTCGGTTATCTGGAAGGAACCGGTAAGGTTATTTTGCCAGAACCTCAAGCGTTACTGACACCTCAGTCACGCCTGCCTGGTCTTGATGGCCAGAAAATGTCCAAATCCTACGGTAATGCCATTAGCCTCAGGGAAGCTCCGGATGACGTCACCACCAAACTGAAAAAGATGCCCACCGATCCGGCCCGTATTCGCCGCAATGATCCGGGTGAACCTGACAAGTGCCCAGTCTGGCAGTTGCACCTGGTTTACTCCGATAGCAAACGAAAGGAATGGATCCAGCAAGGTTGCCGCTCTGCCGGCATTGGCTGTCTGGATTGTAAAAAACCATTGATTGATGCCATTCAGGCAGAACTTGAACCTATTCGTATAGAAGCCCGCGAATTAGAAAACAATCCAGATGTCGTAAAAAGCATTATTGCCGAAGGCTCTGAACGTGCAAGAGACGAAGCTCAAGATACTCTAAGGGAAGTCCGTGAAGCCATAGGACTGGACTATCGCTAAGCCTTATGGTTCATTGAGATATAGTCATAAATAAATTCAGCCATGAGCGAAAGAAATATTTTCATATTTCTGGGTGTGCAAAATTTTCACAATAGTTAAAACACTGCCATCAGTCGCATAAATCGTTGGCCGTGCGCAATAGCTGAATGCCACATTTCCGGATTCTGTTCAGCTCTGGGATAATGGCAAACATTCCACGGCAGAATTAACCTTCTGCCATTTATGACTGTGTTGAACCTGTGCGGGGATTTTGAATGACCACGACGGAAGCCGTGGCTGAGGCAGATGTTTCTGTCCAACCAGAAATCCCGGATGACCGGGTCAATCATCAGATTATGGTGATGGGGGAACCCATGGCCAAAATGCCCGATGATCTGTACATCCCCCCTGATGCTTTACAGGTGTTTCTTGACGCCTTTGAAGGCCCTCTTGATTTGTTGCTCTATCTCATAAAGCGCAACAATATGGACATTCTCAATATCAAGGTTGCCCTCATAACCAATCAGTACATGGAATATGTGGATCTCATGGAATCCAGCCAATTTGAACTGGCGGCTGAATATCTGGTAATGGCTGCGACGCTGGCCGAAATCAAATCCCGCATGCTGCTGCCAAGAGTTGGCGATGATGAGCACGAAGAAGATGACCCAAGAGCTGAGCTGATTCGACGGCTTCAGGAATATGAACGTTTTAAGAAAGCCGCGGAAGATATTGACCAGATGCCCCGACTAATACGGGATATTCATTTGGCCAGTGCAACCGCTCCTGATATTGAACAGGAAAGAGCTCAACCTACCGTTGACCTCCAGGAAATCATGTTGGCCATGGGAGAAGTCCTTCGCCGCACTGATATGTACGTCGACCACAAAGTCGAACAGGAAGCGCTTTCTACTCGCGAACGAATGAGCGAAGTTCTGTCGATGCTGACCGCCGAACGCTTTACGCCTTTTGTAGCTCTGTTCAGAGTTGAAGAAGGTCGACTTGGTGTAGTGGTGACATTTATGGCTGTTATGGAGCTGATCAAAGAATCTCTGATCGAGCTGATTCAAAGTGAGCCCTTTGGGCCTATTCATGTTAAGGCACGGATTGACTGATGGATATCGTCAAACTGCAACAGATACTCGAAGGTGCTTTACTGGCAAGCCAAAAGCCCTTGACCGTTGAAAAAATGCTGGCTCTTTTTCCTGAAGAAATATTCAGAGATGAAGACCGACCTGATGGCAACGAAGTTCGTGATGCCCTTGTGGCTATTTCTGAAGCCTGCGAAGGCCGTGGCTTTGAACTTAAAAAAGTTGCTTCCGGTTATCGCTTTCAAGTCAAACAGGAACTAGCTCCCTGGGTGGGTCGACTATGGGAAGAAAAGCCCCAGCGATACACAAGGGCTTTACTGGAAACTCTGGCTCTGATTGCTTATCGTCAGCCCATTACCCGTGGTGAGATTGAAGAAATACGAGGCGTAGCGGTTAGCAGCAGTATTATTCGTACTCTTCAGGAACGTGAGTGGGTTCGCATAGTTGGCCACAGAGATGTTCCTGGCCGTCCGGCCATGTTCGCAACCACACGACAGTTTTTGGATTATTTTAATCTCGAAAACCTCAATGCCTTGCCACCTCTGGCTGAAATTCGTAACTTGGAAGAAGCTGCTCGCACACTGGCTGAAGAAGCAAACAGTCTTCCTATTGCAGAAAGCGCTGAAACTGAAATCGACGAATCAGAGCATCAATCTGCGGAAGAACTCTTTGCTGAACTGGATGAACTGGAATCCGACCTGCCAGACAACTTTGATGATCTGATCAAAAAGCAGAAAGTAGAAGAACTGAATACAACAGCCATTGACTCCGAAGCCATTGTTTTATCTGAAAGCGATGCTGTATCAGAAAGCGATACGGCACCTGAAAACGATGGTCAGGATACATCGGCTGATATCAATACTGAGGCAAAAGAACCAGAACAAAACATTCACACAGACAGCCACGAGACCAATCAACACTGATTTTTACACCGGCGGTACTCTTGAAGAAAACACCGCCGGCACTCCTCCACCGTATTTCCACCAGTTGCCCTTGTCAGTGAGATCGCTATACTTCGCTCCTTGTTTCAACTGTAAAACGGCTTCGCCGTAAAAAATAATGACCACTGAAAACATTCCTCCCCAGGGTGAAAAGCTACAGAAAATCCTGGCGGGCGCTGGCCTCGGCTCGCGCCGTGAGATGGAACGCTGGATCAGCGAAGGCCGTATCTCCGTCAATGGAGCCACTGCCAAGCTGGGCGATCGTGCATCTGCCTTAGACAAAATCACTTCCAATGGCCGCCCTGTTAAACTGGAAACCTACGCATCCAAAGTGCGTCGCCTTATCGCTTATAACAAACCTGAAGGTGAGATCTGTACCCGTACTGATCCGGAAGGCCGCCCAACCGTTTTTGACAAACTGCCAAAACTTCAGGGCGAACGCTGGATTGCCATTGGTCGACTGGATATCAATACCTCCGGCCTGCTTATGTTCACCACTGACGGTGAACTGGCTAACCGACTGATGCACCCTTCGTATCAGATCGAACGCGAATACGCTGTTCGAGTGATGGGTGAAGTGACCGAACGCAAAGTAAAAAACATGTTTGACGGTGTTGAACTGGAAGACGGCCCTGCCCGTTTTACCGACATCGTTGATTCCGGTGGCGCAGGCATTAACCGCTGGTTCCACGTTTGTTTGCTGGAAGGTCGTAATCGTGAAGTCCGTCGTCTCTGGGAATCCCAGGAACTTCAGGTCAGTCGATTAAAGCGCGTACGCTATGGTAACGTCATCATTCCTGACCATCTTCGCATGGGACAGTGGGAAGAACTGCCACAGGCTGAGATTGATGCACTGGCAGCCATTGCCGACCTCGAACCGGCACCTTCCGCACCCACCAAGCGAGCCGATCCGAGACAGACCAAGACAGGTTTGAAAGGTCCTAGAAGCAGTAGCCCATCCGTTGGTAAAAAGTCGAAGAAGCCTTCACCTCACAAAAAGATGGGCAAATTCAAGAAGAACCGTACTTAATCCTTGCTTTGCTCCCACAAAACCCGCCTTTAGGCGGGTTTTGTTTTTCTACATTCCAGCACTACCCTATACATTCTTTTCTGATAGCTTCCCAAAAATCCACCACCTCTTTCTGCATACTGTTCCCACCAAATCATTCTTAACGTAGACAATTAAACTGTATTTATATACAGTATTTAGAACATAACGCCTACAGGAATACACCATGTCCATTACCCCCATGTGGCGAGTTGATCAGGACGGAAGCATGTTTACAGACAAAAAAGCCGCTGAAGAATACGACCGCATGCTGGAACTGGCTGCCAATATCACCAGCCTGCTAGAAGGATCTTTTGAAATTGACGAAACTCTGGCTGAAGAAGTAGGACTTCTTTTCGCCCGCAACAAGGATGCTTTTGCCAAAGCATTCAAGGGCAAACCTGATCTGATACTGGAAATAGGCCAGGAACCGGCTTCGGAAGATGCTTCAGAGAACGATGACACTGCTGCAGCCTGACATCCGCTTATTGCTGTCTGCTTTCTCTGCAGACAGCCCCTCTTTCTCCATTCATGGCAGTTAACTCATTGACACTAACTGGCTATACTAACCCTGTTTATTTCCTTATCTAAACACCCATGTTTGCCTGATATTTCAGAAGCATGGTGCAGCAATCATGGTAAGTAGCACTTGTACTGGTTGCTTATACAACATTTTCCGCTAATATAGCGGCCTTTTTGTCTGGCAAGGTATGTAGTCACGGCATGACGAGCTTCGTTCCTGGGCAGCGCTGGATCAGCGACACCGAATCTGAACAAGGGTTAGGCACCGTTCTGACTTTCGACAGTCGTATGGTCACCCTGCTGTTCTCCGCTACGGGTGAAACCCGACTCTACTCTCTGCATAACTGCCCGTTGTCCCGGGTACAGTTTAATCCTGGTGATAAGGTTGAGAGCCATGAAGGCTGGATCATGACGGTGACTGATGTCATCGAAGATCACGGCATTCTTTTATATAAAGGCCTGCTGGCAAACGGGGAGCTGAAAGAGCTACCCGAGTCAGAACTGGGCAACTTTATTCACTTTAATAAGCCGCAAGATCGTATGTTGGCTGGTCAGATTGATCAGAACAGCAACTTTTCCCTGCGCTATAAAACACTGCAGAACAACAGTCGTTTACGCAGCACAGCCATGCGTGGATTAATTGGTCCCAGAACCAGCTTGATTCCGCATCAGCTGAATATTGCCCGTGAAGTCTCCGGCCGTCATGCACCTCGCGTGATGTTGGCTGACGAAGTGGGGATGGGTAAAACCATTGAAGCGGGTCTGATTCTTCATCAGCAACTCATCACCGAACGTGCTCGACGCGTTCTGATTCTGGTACCTGAAACACTTCAGCACCAGTGGCTGGTTGAGATGCTCCGCCGATTTAATTTGCACTTTAGCCTCTTTGACGAAGAGCGCTGCCGTGCAGCCGATGCCGATAACCCGTTCAATGCTGAACAACTGATTCTCTGCAGTCTGGACTTCATGAGTCAGAATGAAGATCGTTACCAGCAAGCACTGGGGGTCGATTGGGATTTGCTGATCATCGATGAGGCTCACCACCTGGTTTGGTCTAAAGACGAACCTAGTCGTGAGTATCAGATCGTAGAGAATCTGTCTCGACATATTCCAGGCTTATTGCTGCTGACAGCGACACCTGAACAGATGGGCCCGGAAAGCCACTTCGCCCGCCTGCGTCTGCTAGACCCGGATCGTTTTCACGATCTTGCCACCTATCAGTCAGAAGAGCGAAGCTACGAGCCGGTCGCCAATGCTGTACAGGAGCTGCTCGACAATGATCAACTCCCTGAAGTTTCCTGCAACCATCTGATTGGTTTTCTCGGCAAGGGTTGCCAACCACTGATTGAAACCATTAACTCCGGTTCATCAGAGGAGCGTGAACAAGCTCGTAGCCAACTGCTGAGGAATCTGTTGGATCGCCACGGTACTGGTCGTGTATTGTTTAGAAACACCCGGGCAGCTGTTGGTGGTTTCCCTGGCCGTGTCGTTCAAGGTTATCCTCAGGAAATTCCCGAGCTCTATCAGATTTCTCAGGAAGAAGAGACTGAAACATCCGGCTCTCTGTACCCTGAGCTGGCTTATCAGCGACACATTCGCGTCGAAGACATGGATCCTTGGTGGAAAGTTGACCCAAGGGTTGAGTGGCTGATTGATCTACTGAAGCTACTCAAGAAGCAGAAAGTTCTGGTCATCTGCGCCAATGCAGATACAGCTCTGGACCTGGAAGCTGCCTTGCGAGTTCTGTCTGGTATTCCTGCTGCTGTTTTCCATGAAAATATGTCTATTTTTGAGCGTGATCGTTCTGCAGCCTGGTTTGCTGACGAGGAATACGGTGCTCAGGTACTGGTCTGCTCGGAAATCGGCAGTGAAGGTCGTAACTTCCAGTTTGCACACCACTTGGTGCTGTTTGACCTACCCGGTCATCCGGATCTTCTCGAACAGCGAATTGGACGGTTGGATCGTATAGGGCAAACTGAAACCATCAAGATTCATGTGCCCTATATAACAGGTACCAGCCAGGAATTAATGTTCCACTGGTACAACCAGGGTCTGAATGGCTTTGCTGATACTTGTCCATCCGGCAGCACAGTTTATGAGCAACTGGGTGAAGAGCTTGCTACGGCACTGATACCCTCAGAAAAAACGACACTGGAAAGTATTCAGCCACTGCTTGAGCGTGCAGCTGCACTCAATGCTGAAATGAACGACCATCTTCATAATGGTCGTGACCGTCTGCTGGAGATTAACTCCCGTGGAACCATTTCTGCTGAAGATCTGATCAATGACATCGAGGAACAGGAAGAACCTCGACAGCTGAAGCGCTATATGGAAAAAATGTTTGAAGGTTTCGGTGTTGAATCCGAAGACCATTCCAAACATTGTCTGGTGATTCGTCCTGGCAGCCATATGGTGACGTCTTTCCCAGGACTTCCGGCTGATGGCTGTACCGTCACCTTTGACCGAGAGATGGCGCTGTCTCGTGAAGATATGCGCTTCCTGACCTGGGAGCACCCAATGGTCAGCGAAAGCATGGACTTACTGCTGACTAGCGAGATGGGTAATACGTCTGTTGCCTTGCTGAAGAATAAAGCGCTTAAGCCAGGCACTATGTTGCTGGAAACCATTTATGTGGTCGAAGCCGCTGGTGAGAAACAACTGCAACTGGACCGCTATTTACCCCCTACTGCTATTCGCTGCCTTATTGACCCGGGTAAAAACAACCTGGCCGAAAAGGTTGCTTTTGATACGTTGAATGCTCAACTTCAGCCTATTAAAAAGGGTATGGCCAAAAAACTGGTGAAAGCACAGCGTGAGCCGATTCTGGCTTTGCTTGGAACAGCTGAAGGTTACGCCAAACAAATGGTCACTCCCATTGTCGCTGAAGCCTGCAAATCTCTGTTGGGTAATGTGACTGAAGAGATCAAGCGTCTGGCTGCCCTGAAAGCCGTGAATCCAAACGTTCGTGATGAGGAAATTGAGCACTTGAAGCTAAGAGCAGCTTTAGGCCATCAATGCCTTCAGAGCGCTATGTTGAGACTGGATGCTGTTCGACTGATGATAGCCGGATAGATCGACTGAACGACGTAAGCTGCTTACTGGCAGCTTACGTTATCTTTTCTTACTTTCGTTACCGCTCAAACTTGGCAAACTCATTCGCCAACCTGATTTTCTGTATTTCTTTCACCTGCTGCCAGCTGTTTCCTTGTTCAATACCAGATATACGCTCATGGTATTTTTTATCTGCACGTTCCAGAACCTGTGAAACAGAAATTCTACCTTCCTGCTCCAGGCTGACCAACAAATTCAGATAATCCCAGAGCACATCACCCAGCTCGTCTTCCAAATAACATTGACGGCCAGATTCCAACTCTTCCGCCACCTCATCCAGCTCACCTTTCAACTCATTAAAATATGTTTCGCTTCCGTTGGACCAGTTACTGCCCAGGTCTATTTCATTTTTTCTTCTGACTGTTGCCAGCAAAGCCTCTAATCTTTCTGCATTCATTTTTATTCTTTCAGCTTTCCATTCAATAGAAACCAGGCTCACCTTCCGGGCGAGTTTTGAAACGTCTGTGTAACCACATATACTGATCAGGGCTCTTTCTGACCTGATCTTCTACAAACCGGTTAACTCGTGTAGCGTCCTGCAAATCATCACCAACGGGGAAATCATTCCAGGAAGGCATGATTTCAAGCTCATATCCTTTACCGTCTTTCTTACGAGTTACCATCATCGGTACCACTCTGGCTTTACCCATTTTCGCCATGCGGGATGTTCCCGTCACCGATGCAGTTTCAATACCAAAGAAAGGCGCAAAGATACTCTGCTTGGGTCCATAATCCTGATCAGGAGAATACCAGACCGTTTTACCTTGCCTCATAGATCTCAGCATACCCCGTAAATCTCTGCGGCCCAGAAGACAGCTGCCAGAGTCATAACGCAACCGCTGGCGACGTTGCATATATTCAAAGACTGGATTTTTATGTTCACGATAGGTGGCAGCAACACTGTGCTTCATAGTGATCAATGCACCAGCAATTTCAATCGTCGTGAAGTGCAGTATCAATAGCAGACTTCCCTGACCTGAATCTGACTCCAGATGTTCAAGGCCTTTATAGGTCACCAGTTTTTCCAGTCTTGATCTAGGCCACCACCAGGCGATCAATACTTCCACCAGCCCCATAGCGGTGGATTCAAAGTTTTTTTCCAACAACAGCTGTCGTTCTCTTTTAGACAGCTCCGGATAGCATTTCTCAAGATTGGTTCTAGCAATGCGTACTCTTTTACCTCCAAACTTCAATAATAGTTTCCCCAACCCTTTACCCAAAGCCCGAAGGCTTGAATACGGCAACAATGAAATAAGAGCGGAAAAACCTAAGCCTAACCAGACAGGCCAATACTTTGGCTGAAGGTATTGCCACTTAAATTGATCTGCGTCTGTCGTATTACTCACGGGTGTCGACATTGTGATTCCAATATTATTTAACTCGTATCAACCGCTGATGGTACCTATGAAATAGCTTGAGCTTTTTTCTTTAAGATCATAACCTTGACCCGTCCTGAAACAGACCATCCTAACAAGCTGTAAAGACGTGCCATGACTCAAACACTAAGTAACAGGCAATCAGTACCTGCTTTTCAGCTGAAAAGCAGTATTTATACACTGACCACACTGGAATTGCACAGCCCGTCCATCGACGAGCTGGCTTTACAACTGGCCTCCATGGCTGACAAAGCTCCCAGTTTCTTTCAGCAAACTCCGGTTATTCTGGCCTTTGAAGAGCTACATAGCGATCTGTCCTTCAATCTGAATCGGGCAAGGCACCTGCTTCATGAAACAGGCATGGTTCTTGTTGCTGTTCGTGGCGGTAGCCAGTCTCTACGCAAGAACGCTGAAACTATAGGAATTGCTTGGCTTCCCGCTCAAAAGAGCAAGAAGAAAAGCAATGTCATTATGCTTTCCAATCCTGACAGCGAGATGGATATTGAGTCTATTGAAACAAAAAGAAACGAAATAAAACCCGCTGTCGGTCCAAAGATTGTTGAAACACCTGTCCGTTCAGGGCAACAAATTTATGCTGAAGGCGATTTAATCGTTACTTCTTCTGTCAGCGCCGGAGCCGAGCTTCTGGCCGGTGGTAGCATCCATGTTTACGGTCCGCTTCGAGGCAGAGCCCTTGCCGGAGTCAATAGCAGCGACTCTGATGCAAGAATCTACGCTACCCGATTCGAAGCCGAGCTGGTTGCCATCTGCGGTCAGTACAAATTGACATGTCAGCCTGATGACAGCTCTTGGGCAGAACTTTGGGGTAAACCCGCTTGCGTAATCAGCGATACTGGGCACTTGCGCATCAGGGAACTTTAGGAAATACTCTTCACTCCCAACTCATAGTCGTATACAGGAAGTCAAGTTGGCTCGCATCGTCGTTGTAACATCAGGAAAGGGTGGTGTGGGTAAAACCACAACCAGCGCCTCATTTGCCACAGGTCTTGCCATGCAGGGTCACAGAACCGTGGTTATAGATTTTGATGTTGGCCTGCGTAATCTGGATTTGATTATGGGTTGTGAACGCCGTGTCGTTTATGACCTGATAAATGTCATCAACGGTGAAGCCGCCCTGCACCAGTCATTAATTAAGGACAAACACACAGATAATCTCTGCGTGTTGCCTGCATCTCAGACAAGGGATAAGAATGCACTGACAATGGAAGGTGTCGGAAAGGTTTTCGAAGAACTGTCTAAAGATTTTGAGTATATCGTCTGTGACTCCCCTGCCGGTATTGAGCACGGAGCACTGATGGCTCTTTACTTTGCCGATGAAGCAATTGTGACCACCAATCCCGAAGTTTCTTCGGTTCGTGATTCAGATCGCATTCTTGGCATACTTCAAAGTAAATCCCGCAGAGCTGAGTTGAATCTTGAGCCCGTTAAGGAACACTTACTGGTGACTCGTTACAACCCTTCCAGGGTTGATAATGGTGACATGCTCACTGTTGAAGATGTGACTGACATTCTGGCTATTCCATTGCTGGCAGTGATTCCCGAATCACCTTCAGTACTGAAGGCCTCAAACCATGGCATTCCGGTCGTTCACCAACAAGACAGTGATGCCGGGCAAGCCTATAGAGACATGGTGGCCCGATTCCTGGGTGCCGAGCTACCGCACCGTTTTATTGAACCACCCAGAAAAGGATTTCTGCAGAAAATGTTCAGGAGCAGGGCATGAGCCTATTGGATATGTTCAAAAGTAACAAGGAAAGTACCTGCAGCGCCTCTGTTGCCAAACAGAGATTGCAAATACTGGTGGCACACGAACGAATGTCCAGATCAACCAGTCATGATTTTCTACCGGCTATGCAGGAAGACATTATGAAAGTAGTTGAAAAGTACATTATGGTCTCAAAAGACAATGTATCAATTCGTCTTGAAAATGATGAGCAACACTCCTACCTGGAAGTGAATGTTCAACTGCCGGACTAAAGTCGTTTATTTCGACCTACTCTCCGCCAGTTTAGTCATTAACTGATCATAGTAAGCTCTGAGTGGCTTTCAGTTTAAATCGCTGATACTTGGAGCTTCTGAAAAATCTTGTCATGATTCAATCGATTTTACCTAACCAACTTCAGACCTTCACCTTGATGGAAAATAGTAAGATGATGCTTCCAGTAAACAGTGCCTATTAAAAAACATCATTTATTATTTTAAATCTCTTACTTCACACAAACATACACAGAGTTCGTAGCTTCAATCCCTTGAAAAGGATTATGAAAAGAAATCACATGTGATTCGACACTCTCAAACACTGTTTTCAGCAAGGCTATAAAATTTTCTTCCGGTAGGTTTTGCGACCACATAGCAAATACGCCTTTCGGTGCAAGTTGCTCCGCCATGAGAGATAGATTTTCGGTTGTATAAAAGCTGGCGTTGGCTGCGTTCAGATATTCAGTGGGAGAATGATCGATGTCTAATAGAATCGCATCAAATTTCTTACCATCACACACTGGATCAAAGCCCGTTTCAGGATCTGTAGCTAAATCGAAGAAACTGCCCAGTACATAACGATTTCGTGCATCCGCATTCAGTATGGTCCCTAAAGGGACGAGTTCACCCTCATGCCAGTCTATGACCGTTTTAAGAGCATCGACTACAAGTAACTCTTCAATTCGTTCATCTTTTAATGCGGCCACTGCAGTGTAACCCAGCCCCAAACCGCCTACGACAACATTGAGTCTATCGCCCTGCACTGCTGCCAAACCAAGCGTAGATAGAGCCTCCTCTGCATCAACAAACATACTCGACATTAAAAACTCGTCGCCTAGCTTAACCTCATAGATATCTCTATTACCAAACGCCGGCATGCGCCGTCTGCGCAGAGAGATCTCACCTAAAGGAGAATCTTGGCAATCAATTTCTTTGAATAATAGGCTCATAGTTAATTATCCTAACGGGCTACTCGGACAATGATCATACTGACTATGTTCATGGAAAAACATAACGCGGTCTTACACTGCGACCTAAAGCACTAGGATTATAGGTTAGCGGTTTTAATAAAGATTGAAGATGGTTTTTCTATGCTTGGCCGTCGTACCCATAAAACATTAAAAGTACTGCCAAAAGTTTCTCTCCAAACTATCTCATGGCGACCACTTTTATCATTACGTCCTGATACTCACTTTTAAGCATTGACCAGCTAAAGTGCTCAACTGAAGGAGGCCGGCCATCACCACTCCTTATCAGTTCTGCATGCTTTTCGATAATATCTGTGGCCGCTTTTGCTTCTGCGATAACATCATCTTTGAAATCTGGATACAACTGTTCTTCTGCAAAAAACTCTGAATAGACCTCCCTGTCGGGCAACACAGGAACACAGCCACAAGCAACAGCCTCCAATACAGAGATTCCCTGAAATTCATGAACAGCCGTAGACAGAACTATGTCTGCACAGCGTAACCACCCAAGGTATTTCTCCCTACTATCCGCATATCCGAACTGATCGATACGATGAGAGAACTCCTCGCCAATAACATTGAAGACTTCGGGCGTGTTTCGAAAACTTTGACCAAGGATACACACCCTGAAGCCAATCTCTCTTCTCTCAAGCTCCCTTAAGACTTCAAGTAACCTGTCACCTCCCTTGTCGTATTCCCAACGGGCAGCCCAAACGATAAGCAGTGGTCGTTCCTCGCTTACACTTGAGTGGTCAAGATGGCTCCAAAGAGTCTGTAGACAATCATCACCTGCTGTTTCTCTATGTTTAAATACAGTATCCGGTAATGGAACAGGTAGAACTGAAGAAATATTCTCCAACTTCTGAATAACGCTTGGAGGAACATAATCTGGCAATTTTCGCAGCAAAACTCTTGCTCCTTCCAAAAAAGTATGACGATTATAAGCAGTATTAAACAGCACATGATCAGCAGCCAGTGCCGTGTAAATATTAAGAATTTGAGGTTCTACTGACTTCTGCTGATTTGAAGAACCCGGGTAGGCAAACTGATTTTCGTGGAAGTAGCAAAGCGTGGGAATGGACGCCAGAGATGATACCATACCTTTCAGAGCTGAAAGATCTGTCATGGAAGTAGATATCAACAGGTCATAGCCGGCTTCGAGGTATCTCGTTCACCCCAGGCCCAACTCAGACTGTTGCCTCGCAGACGCCAACTGATGTATCTGGGTGGTAACGTCAATACTGTCCAGTCATTTTCCGGAAAAGCATTCATCAGCCCTTTTCGCCAATAACCATGGCTCATGGCATCATAGGCTGACAGCAAGAGTATTTTCATTCGACTTTGTTTCATTCGACTTTGTTTCATTCGACTAAAACAGCACTACATCGATCGGAATTAAAATGATTAGCGAACACTCACAGACACTGTTTAACCAGGATCTAATCCAGTTCCTGAATGATTCTCCCACGCCTTATCATGCAGTGGGAAGTATTGCACAGAGGCTGGAGCAAAAGGGCTTCTGTAAACTGGAAGAAGACGATGTCTGGCAGCTGACTGATCAGGGTCGTTACTATGTAACCCGTAACGACTCCTCCATCGTCGCTTTCACCAACGGCAATCTGGAGCAGGGTTTCCGTATGGTCGGTGCACACACCGACTCTCCCTGCCTGAAGGTCAAGCCAAAGCCGGAACTGTACAAGCAACAGTATTTCCAGCTGGGTGTAGAAGTATACGGTGGGGCTTTGCTTAACCCCTGGTTCGACAGAGATCTTTCCATGGCGGGTCGAGTTCAGTTTATTACTGTCTCTGGAGAACTTTCATCCGGCCTGATTAACTTCACCAAAGCGATCGCCATGATTCCAAGCCTCGCCATCCATCTGGATCGTGAAGCAAACAAGAGTCGCAGCATCAACCCTCAGACTGACATTCCTCCAGTACTCTGTCAGCTGGGCAAAGAAGAGAAGAAAGATTTCCGATCCATTCTGAAAGCGCAACTGAATGCCGAAGGCCATGACAATGTTGCTGAGGTTCTGGAATACGACATCAGTTTTTATGACACTCAAAGTGCTGCTGTTATTGGTTTGAACAATGAATTCATAGTCAGTGCTCGTCTGGACAATCTACTCAGTTGCTATGTAGGACTAGACGCTATGTTGAATGCTACTGAGAGCTCTACCGCACCTATGGTACTGGTCTGCAATGACCATGAAGAAGTGGGTAGCCAGTCAGCCGTTGGTGCTCAAGGGCCCATGCTGAAGTCAATTCTTGAACGCATCTGTGGCTCTTCCGAACAACTGACCCGAACTATTACCCGCTCTATGGTGATCTCGACGGACAATGCTCACGGTGTCCACCCTAATTACTCCGACCGTCATGATGGAAACCATGGCCCACTACTGAATAAGGGTGCGGTCATCAAAGTGAACGCCAACCAGCGTTATGCCACAAATGATGAAACCAGCGCCATGTTCCGGATGCTTTGCCAATCTGAAAGCGTTCAGTGCCAGCATTTTGTAACCCGTACTGACATGGGTTGCGGCAGTACTATTGGGCCACTGACAGCAGGAGAACTAGGTGTTAAAGCCCTGGATATTGGGCTACCAACCTTTGGTATGCACTCGATTAGAGAAACTTGCGGTGTTCGCGACGCTCACGAGTTAACGAATGTACTAAGCCGGTTTTACTCAATGAACAAACTGCCACTCTAGACATTAATTGCGTCTCTACACGTAATCGAATGTCCGATCAATCATTTGCCCGCTTGTGGCGGGTAAATGACGTATGAATTATATGTTTAAATTTTTACCCACTAATTAACAGTTGTACACATCGAGTTACCCAGCTTACTTTTAATTTCATACCGCTAATCAAAACCTGATAATTAAGTACATATTACAACTAACCAACTTTGCACATTGTTGTTAATCTTGGAAAGTACCCATTCTAATTCAAAGTCAGGACGACGATGAAAACCCAGCAGCACTTTGCCACCCCGAGACCAAGAAGAAACAGTTTTCGGCAGAGCCCACAAGCCATGCCTTTTGAGACATGGCCAGAAACAGCCAAACCCCTAATGAAACATTCAAGCAGTCTGCCAGCACCTAGGCGGGTCGACGACGAATGCTTCGAACAAGGCTATAACTGATCAGCTATCGGGCAAAGTCAGAACCACTTTGCCCATTGTTTGATTGCTTGCCAGTCTGTCAAAGGCTTCTTTGTTATCAGTGATTGAAAACACTTGATCCAGCACTGGCTTTATTTCGCCTTTAATAATTAATGGCCACACACACCTGCGCAAGCTTTCAAGTATTCCCTGCTTTTTCTCTACCGAAAGATACCTTAATGTCGATCCTCGGATTTGTAGCCGTTTCATCAAAAGCCGTGCAAAATCCAGTTGCCCATAGCGCCCAGCCATAGAACCGATATTAATCAACCTGCCGTCATTCGCCATTAACGCTAGGTGCTGCTCTAACCAATCACCACCGCAGCAGTCCAGCACGATATTAAAAGATCCATACCGCTTTAGCTCGAGCCAGTCCTGCCTGTTTCTATTTATACCGGAGCAAGCACCCAAATCGAGACACTGGCTCAATTTTTCGTCACTCCCTACCACTACCGTCGCATCAATAGAAAAATGACTGCACAATTGAACAGCCGCCACACCTACACCACTGCCGCCTGCCATGATCAGAGCTTTTTCTCCCTTTACTGCTTCACCCAACATAAAAAGATTGAGCCAGGCTGTTGAGAAAGTTTCCATTAATGATGCTGCTTCTATCATGGTGCAGCCATCTGGAACCGGAAGTAATTGTCGATAATCACAGACAACTTCTGTCGCCATCCCACCTCCTTCCAGCAGAGCACATACTTCCTGCCCCAACCGCCATTCTCCAACACCCTCACCCAACTCTACAATGACTCCGGAACATTCCAGCCCCAACACGTCTGTAGCACCTTCAGGTGGTTGATAGTGACCTGCCAGCTGCACCAAGTCTGCCCGATTTAATCCGGCAGCCACTACTCTGATTTTTACCTGACCTTTACCAACTTCAATAACAGGTATTTTTTGCCAGAATGGTGCACCTGATACCGCTAGAACCCCATATCTATCTTGATTCATAACAAATTTCCTTAGTCCCGCCGATAGTTCCTGCTATAACGCCGTCAATTGGCTGCATGTGGATATAGATTGTATTATGGTCGCAAGCACTGGTAACTTTGAATTCAGGGCATTTTTTGCAAAAAAAAGATCCACAAACACAAAACCTGATTCCAAGACTCTTCTACAATCTTGAAGCAATAGCCTGAACATCAGTTTCAGCCCAGACTGAACAGAACTTTTGTAACTGCGCCGAGGCGGCAAGTTCACTGAAAACGAAACGGAGCTCCACAATTCATGATTCCGACCCTGCAGAAAGCCAGGAAAAGCACCTCGGTAACCCTAGGCTGGATTTCCGCCCTATGTCTATCCATCAACATTGCCTTCGCCGCAGAGCAGGATCTTGGACGCAATGTTGAAGAGCTAAAGCCCAGCCTTCAACAAGCCATAGCCAGCGTCAATGTGGTACAGCTTTTATCACGCAATCATTATCGCAAACTGCCTATCAATCAGAAAAATGGTGAGAAAGTTTTTCAGCGATATCTGGATCGACTGGATCCTAACCGTAGTTTTTTTCTGCAAAGTGATATCAAGGCATTCGATCCTTATCGGGAAAAACTGGACAATTCTCTAAAAAATGGTGATCTGAAACCTGCATTTTCCATGTTTAACCGTTATAGAACTCGCGCAGAAGAACGAGCTCGATTCATGCTGGCACTGGTTGAACAGGGCCTCGGTAAACAGGATCTGAAACGAGATGAATCTCTGATGGTTGACCGCAAGGAAGAGCCTTGGCTGACCAGTAAAAAAGAACAACGCAAATTGTGGCGAAAACAATTTAAAGACAGCGTTCTGTCACTAAAGCTAAACAACAAAACCGACGAAGAGATTTCTGAACAACTTACCCGCCGTAATAACAACTTGATTCGTCGCCTGCATCAAAGTAAAAGTGAAGATGCTTTCCAAACATACATCAACTCTTTCACCGGGATTTTTGATCCGCACACTCAATACTTCTCCCCTCAGACCGCTGAGAACTTCGACATTAATATGAGCCTTTCCCTGGAAGGCATTGGTGCGGTTCTTTCCTCGGAAGATGAATACACCAAAGTAGTCAGCGTAGTGCCCGGTGGACCGGCGGAAACAGCAGGACAGTTGAAGCCTGGTGACAAGATTGTCAGTGTTGCTCAAGGACGCAAAGGCACCATGGAAGATGTGGTCGGAATGCGACTGGATGATGTTGTTAAGCTGATTCGTGGTAAAAAACAGACATTGGTACGCCTTGAAGTAATTCCCGGTTCCAGTAAAAGTAAGAGCACACGGGTTTATGAAATCGTACGTGATAAAGTCAAGCTGGAAGAACAAGATGCAAGCAGCCGTATTCTGGAAATCAAGGAAGGAAAAAAACTGAAAAGAATTGGTGTGATTGAGATTCCGACTTTCTACATCGATTTCAAAGCGGCACAGCGTGGTGATGCTGACTACAAGAGTACAACTCGAGATGTGCGGAAAATTCTTAAAGATTTAAAAACCAAAAATCTGGATGGCCTGATCATTGATCTACGGGGCAATGGTGGCGGCTCACTGCAGGAAGCCAACGAGTTGACGGGCCTCTTTATTGATCAGGGGCCTACTGTCCTAGTTCGTGACAGCCGGGGTCGAACTGAACGACAGCAAGACCCTGACCCAATCCAGGTTTATGGAGGGCCTCTTGCTGTCGTTGTTGATAGGTTGAGTGCATCCGCTTCAGAAATATTTTCCGGTGCCATGCAGGATTATGGCCGAGCTATCGTCATCGGTGGCCAGACTTACGGAAAAGGTACCGTCCAGAGCATTCAGCCACTTAATCATGGTCAGCTGAAACTGACTTTGGCTAAGTTCTACCGTATTTCCGGACAAAGCACCCAAAATCAAGGTGTGCTGCCCGATATCACTTACCCATCACTCTACGATGGTAGAGATATCGGTGAAAGCAAACTGCCTGATGCCCTTCCTTGGGATACCATCAGCCCTATCAGTTTCCGCTCCTACGGCAACCTAAAGCCTTATTTGAAACCGCTTGAGTTGGCACACAAGAAGCGCACCGAAAACAATGCTGACTTTGTTTACCTTAACGAGATGAAAAGCTATCTGTCCCGTTACGAAAATACAGAGAAAGTATCACTCAATGAGACTAAGCGCAGGCTTGAGCTTCAAACCATGCGCAGTCAGCGTTTAACCATTGAGAATAGATTGAGAAAATCCAAGGGTCAGAATCTACTGAACAATCTGGATGAACTGGAAGAAGCAGAGCAGCTTGAAACAGCTGCCAACAACGGCAAGAAAAAGAACAAGGATAGCGACGCTTTCATTCTTGAAGCAGGTAAGATTCTCGCTAACCTGATTTCTCTGGAAAAACAGAAAACAGTCAGCCGTTAATTTCTCTCCGTATCATAAGAGTCAATCTGGTTCTTATGATACGAGCTGTTCTTGAAATACAAGAAAACCGACTTATCTCACCCCCTTCAAAGCCTACAGATATATACAGCCACAACCATAGCTATTATTATTTATGAAAACAGTCGTCCACTGAGAAAAATAATGATCCTATACGGCGATAGTCAGTCAGGTAATTGCTACAAAGTAAAACTTCTTTTATCTCTACTCAGCATCAAACATCAATGGGTTCATATCGACATAATGAACAATGAAACCCATACATCTGATTTTCTCGATAAAAATCCCAATGGAAAAATTCCTCTACTGGAATTGTCTGGTGATCGTTACTTATCTGAGTCGAATGCCATTTTGAATTTTCTGGCAACGGGCACAGATTTATATCCTGAAGAACCTTTCCAACAAGCACTTGTTCAGCAATGGCAATTCTTTGAACAATACAGCCACGAACCATACATTGCAGTAGCCCGATTTATTAACAAATATCAAGGTATGCCAGAACATAGAAAAGCTGAATTTTATGATAAACAGGACGGAGGGCATAAGGCATTAAAGATAATTGAACAGCAGCTACAATCAACGCCTTTCCTAGCCGGTAACCAAATGACAACGGCTGATATCAGTCTATATGGTTATACCCACGTAGCTGATGAAGGTGGCTTTGATCTGAAAAAATACCCGGCCATAAAACAATGGTTACTAAGAATTGAAGAAGCACCTGGATATTTGAGCATGGAAGACTGATGTTTGTCGTTATTTTCTCAGCCACAACAGATGACCTTGACCCTGAGTACTCTTCACTGGCTAAGGAGTTACGCTCACTGGCACTGGACGAATACGGTTGCCTTGAATTCAAATCGTTCAATGAAAATTCACAAGAGCTAGCTGTTTCTTACTGCCCTGACCTTGCCAGCATAAAAGCATAGCGAAATTGCCCAAAGCATATTGAAGCTCAAGCAAAAGGCAGGCCGGTATAAGAGTTACAAAGTCGAAATAGCAGAACTAAAACATCACTACGAAGAGCCAAAATAGTACAAACCAAGAAATTGGTACCTCTTTTCCATCCAAGGATCGGAGGTATCAAGCTAGAACAATAAAAGTTAGAGCAATTTGTTTTCCTTCAAAAATGCTGTAGCAACTTCACTGACAGACTGCTGTTCAATATCAACTTTAGCATTCATCTCCACCATACCGGCCGTAGTTAGCACTCCTGAAATGTTATTTAGCAATCCCTTTACTTGTATCTGCTTTTCGCTAGGAAGGCTGGCAGATATAACAGGCACCAATATATAGCCTGGGAAGTATTGCTTATCATCGTCAAGTACTACCAGATCGTATGCCTTGATACGCCCGTCCGTTGCATACACCATGGCAACATCAACACGACTATCCTTGAGAGCATCATAGATTTCATCTGTCTTCATGATTTTTAAATTACCATGAGATATTTTCTGGCCGTAATGCTTCATCAGTGGCTTCAAGCCATCTTTTTGAGAATAGAAAGAAGTATCTGTAGCCAGCTTCCAGTGCATCTTTTTTGAAGTCAAACGACTTAACTCTGATATCTTCCTGATATCATATTTCTCTGAATCTCCTTTCCTAAGCGCGATTGCATAACTATCGTTAGCTTTAGAGGTATTCAGCCATGTGATTCCCCGTGCCGCATCCAGCTTCTTAACCAATTCATAGGCTTGCTCGGGTGTGACGGCTGTTTTAATCTGGTTAAATACTCTCAGTGCAGACCCAGTGTAGAACCAGGCAATGTCCACTTTGCCGGATTCCAGAGAACGTCGGAGTTTTTTATTAAACATATCTCCTTTATTCGTCACATCATGACCATTTTTGTTCAAGTATTGCTTTGTTATTTCAGCCAGCAATCTTTGCTCGGTAAATGCCTCACTGGCAATACTGAATTGAGCCGCATTGGCTCCAACATTGAATACTCCAAACAGAAAGAGGGATAGAGCCCATCTGGAGAAAAATTTCAACATAACTTCCTACTATTATTGTTTAAAAGAATGAACCCGGAAAAAGGCTGGTTTTTACTGTACAACTCAAAATAACAGCAAAGTCGATAACACAAATAGTTATGCATCTCGACTCTGTGGGCTGGAAAGTTACCTTTAATTAGACTTCAGAGCACCCTTAATAGTATGAACTAGATCACAGATATGAGTTCTAATCACACCTGTTTCTAGCATCTCCTCAAAAATACTGTATTTAGATGAGCAAAAGACAGAAAAGCAAAAGACAGAAAAGCAAAAGACAGAAAAGCAAAAGACAGAAAAGCAAAAGACAGAAAAGCAAAAGACAGAAAAGCAAAAGACAGAAAAGCAAAAATATCAAACAATACTCTTCACAATATTGCAATATTTGACTAGAGGCTCAATATATTATATTCAAATAGGGTTGCCCATCTGCTTTTAAAACGAGTGCGAGGCCAAATTTGCGTATAACTAAAGAGTCATGGTTTCTACCCTACTGGCTTTCAGCCATCTTACTGTTCCTTATCCTGGGTTCAGTATCTCTGCTGTATCAGCCCTATCAGGATTACCCTGCTTATGGCTTTATCGGTTACGCCCTGTCTATAACTCTGGTTATGTTGGCACTAACACAAAGCGAACATCGCTGGCACTATATCGCCGTCAGTATGACGCTGATTACCTTTGGAGCCATTGCAGGCTTTGACATCGTTTTTTCCAGTGAAGAGATCGCTCACAGTCTTGAAGGCCATCGATTCATAACCATTCTTCCTGCCAAAATATCGGCAGAAATGCTGGATGATTACATCAATATTCTGGTGCTTATTCTGAATATTTTTACGGGTAGTCTAGCCGCAAACAGTCTGTTTTATGGTCTAAACAAGAGACACTTCAAGTAACCTCTTTCAGGCCAGAGTTAAGTAGCCAGACAACAGCTTTCACATATTGACTGCTTTTACTGCATACAATAGTTCTGATTCTCTGGGTGCTATATTAGCTACATGCTGTTATTTCGAGCCTGTTGTTATGAAGAGAGCCACTCAACCCATCACTGATAGTGCTGTTATTACCACTTTAAAATGTGCCATGCGTAACGGGCCTTTTCCTTATGTGAGGGAACGTGCACATGCCGTATTACTTTGCTCTAAAAGCTATTCCCTAGCTCAAATTGCTGATGTTTTTGATACACAATATCAGACCATCTCGCGATGGATTGACGACTGGGAACTCTTAGGTATACAAGGGCTGTATAAAGAACGTAGTGGAGGTTGTCCGACAATCTACAATGCGCAGGAAACGCAGCGACTTGCTGACTTGATTTCAGAAGAGCCTCGCCGTATATCCTATGCGCAGGCAAAGTTAGAAGAGGAAACAGGTAAGTCCGCCTCACTAAAAACCTTACAAAGAATGGCAAAAAAATAGGGTTGGTTTATAAACGCGTACGGAAATCCTGTCAGCATAAACGTGACCAGGAATCCTTCGAACAATATCATCAAGCTCTCAAAAATGCTCAAGAGGCTGATACAAAAGGGCTTATAAACCTGTTTTACTTTGACGAGTCAAGTTTCTCTCAGCAACCCGGCGTTCCTTATGCTTGGCAGCAGAAAGGTGTGCGATTAAGAATTCCTTCAGTCAATAACCAACGCATAAATGTTCTGGGTTTCGTGAATCGTGATAACGACTTGTTCTACTATCCCGTTTTAGGATCAGTTACGGGTGATGAGGTCATTCGTGTATTTGAAGATTTTGCTGAACAGATGCAAGATTCGAAATATAGCACAGGCGACAGATACACACTGGTAGTGGTCGATAATGCCAGTATTCATACGTGTAAAAAGTTCCGAGAAAAACGGGATGACTGGCTGATCGAAAAGAAGCTTATTGTCCGCTACTTGCCAACGTATTCACCGGAGTTAAACCTGATTGAAATTTTATGGGATAAAGTAAAGTATGAATGGTTGAACATCATGAAGGTGATGGATTTTGATGAATTCCAAAAAGAGCTAAAACGTGTTTTCGATATGTTCGGTCAGGAATATATGATTTCATTTGTCTGAGTACTTAAAGATTCAGTCAACACCCTAATAGAGCCATTTAAGTTTCTGTCCAACACAATCGCGAGTAACTATGCTTTTCGTACACTTCACCATACGACAGAGCTAGTAATGAAAACAGCACTCCGTCAACAGATTATCGACGCCTTTAATTTCCGCCATGCCTGCAAAAGCTTTGATAATGAGAAAAAGATTCCCGATGAAGAATTTTCTTTTATTATGGAAGCAGCAAGACTTTCCCCAAGCTCTTTTGGTTTTGAGCCATGGAAATTTCTTGTTATCCAAAACCTGGAAATTCGAGAGCAACTCAAACCTCTCTGTTGGGGAGCCCAGGGGCAGTTGCCAACAGCCAGCCACTTTGTAGCTCTTCTTGCACGACGAGAGTCCAGCATGCACCATGCTTCGGACTATATTCAGAATCATATGAAGAACGTCAACCAGTTACCAGACGAAGTTATTGAGGTAAGGGGAGGCTTTTACAAACAGTTCCAGGAAGAATATTTCAGTCTGACAGAGTCTCCAAGAGCCATGTTTGACTGGTCTTGCAAACAGACCTATATCGCATTGGGCAATATGATGAGTGTCGCTGCCCAAGTCGGTATTGATCCATGTCCAATCGAAGGTTTTGATCGCGAGCCATTAGAAATAACAATGGCAGAGCTAGACCTACTGGACAGAGATACTTTTGGTGTCAGCTGTATGGTGGCATTTGGTTATAGGGAAAACGAGCCATTCCCAAAAACCCGCCTTCAGGAAGTCGATGTTGTAGAGTGGATAAAATAGGAGTATCTTCAGCTAAAAAAAAGGCAACACTCAAAAGTATTGCCTTTTTTAACTTATTACATCATTAAATGAAAAAGTTAGATTGCAGCCGATGCAATTCAATCCTTACAAAGGTTGAATATCTTCAGCTTGTGGGCCTTTCTCGCCCTGAGTCACACGAAATTCAACTTGTTGACCTTCTTTCAGTGTTTTGAAACCATCACCGACGATCTGACGGAAGTGAGCAAACACGTCAGGACCGTTTTCTTGAGCGATGAAACCAAAACCTTTCTCTTCGTTGAACCACTTAACGGTACCGGTAGTAGTAGACATATCAATATCCTGTTTTCAAGTAAGTTTGCCTTTTATGCCTGATGACATAAAAGGCGATTAAGCTAGAAGTTTCGTTATTACTTATGGAAGAACAGGACGAGATACTACTCTCGGAACACTAAATCTAAACATAAAGAATCAAACGCACTTATAACGTGGTGCCCATCTAACATGGCTTCAAGCTATTATCAATGAGTATAAACCAAATCCCATCGACAGCAACTGATTAACCTATACATATTAGCTATTTTGAGTAAAAAATAGAAACAAACTGAAAGTCTAAAAATAGCAATTTTCAGGCTTTTTGATAGATAGTGGACCTAACGGGATTGAACCCGCGATCCCTGCCGTGACCGACCAGCATTCTAAGGAATCAGGGTGAACCATCAACAATTTGCTTGGAGAAAGTAATTACAACAGAAAACGTAGTGAAGTGAATTCTGGGTAAGCCCAACCTGGGAAAAATGTTAGGTCTATCGTGCTAGATGGAATACAGCCTTAACTCGACCCTCTTCCTTATTCTTTTCTATTTTAACTTGCTGAAGATCTATCTGGTAACGCGTATTCAGTGTAATCAGCCACATCAGTAGTTTTTGATAAGCAGCATCATCTATCCAGATACCTAGACCCTTTCGATCAGGCTGAACTCTGCTCAAGACAATACCAGCCTGCCGTGAAGTGGAAGAAACAACCGAGGAGAGGTCTTTCTGTCCTGGTCCAGACTTCTGCTTTTTTATCGTCTGCCTAGCTGACTCAGCATTAGTCTGCATCCATTCATAAACACTCAATTGCCGCTCATATTCCATTTGCTCCTTGTCACTCCAATGAGCAATCGGTTCCCAAATCAGGAAATATAGAACCGCCACTGCAAGGGCAATCGTAAGCAAAGATAAAGCTTTACGATCTTTTTCTTGCAGTAGTTCATATTTTTCTTTCAGCAACTGCACCACAGGTAGCTGATCAAGAGTATTCAGTAGCTTCATCATAATTCTACCTGTCAATGGTCATTCGAGCATTTACACCTGTTTTTTCCTGATTTGCATTGTCCAGCCTGGCATTCAAACCACTAGATTTAACAGCAGCCAATAGCTGCTCAACACCTTCAAGTGAGTCTGCTTTCAAGTCCAGTATCAGCTTTCCACTGATTTCATTAAAATCCATGCTAACAGGTTGTAAATTACTATCTTTTATAGACGATGATATTTTGGAAACTTGCTGTAGCATTGGTAAGAAAGGTTCTCCAGCAACCGTCGAACCTGTTTTCTTTAATCTGCTTTCCATACGACTTTTAACATCTACATTGCCGCTAGCCGATTTTTTCGCATCGATAACTAACTGATCCTGAGGGAATATTTCCAGATACAATCCGGCACTCTCAGACCAGAACTCTTTAGCCTTATGTTGAAAGAATAATCCTTCAGTCACCATCACACCCATTTCCATTAGAAGCCAAAGCGTGGCGACTATTGCTAATGGTTTCCATCTGCGTATCTGTCTGCCAGCCTTTCTTGGGCATTGATACACGCCCGAACGAAGATCTACACGTCTGACACCTCTTTTTGTTTTAAAGTACTGCCCTGCCAAGTGCTCAAACAGCGACTGACCTAAAGGCTCTTCTGTCACCAGCCACCCAGCCTCATCCAGAGAGCGCTTGATATTCAGTCGATTCTCTTCTGGTGTTGGCAGAATGCCCTCAGAATATCGTAAGCGAATCCGTGTTACCTGAGGTTCGATATTATCCAGCGTTTGCACGCCAGGCTCTTCAGAGACTTCTTGCCAATTCTGGAGAATAAGCTGAACAGCCTCATAATCTAGCTCAACGGCTGACTCACCAGGTTCTGCCAACAGAATTGAACGACTTTCCGGATAAAGACTGATTGCATTAGTCTCCGGTTCAATCAACTGCTGCTCTGCTAGAAGATGCTGTACCGGAAGACCTACTTCTTCAAAGCTGACCAGAACTCTTTGTATCAGCTGATGAGAAATAGCAGAAACCACAACCCGATCAGATTTTTGATCTAACTGACTGACTAGATGAAGTGACTCTACATCTTCAGCCATCGCTTCCTCGAGCATAAAGGGGAGGGCTGTATTCAAATGCTTCTTTTGTCCCTGACTGACTGCCAGCTGCCTATGAACAACCATGGTTGCAGGAAGAAGAATGATCGTCTCATCAGGAAGAAGCTCATCTGTCAGGGCATTACCTGCATCACTTTCGTACCCTGGTTGCAGCTCCAGCCACTCTGGACTGATTCTATCCAGAGCGGAAACATGAACTTCCCCTTTCATTTGGCCGTTATTGCCATAACAAGCCCACTGCACTACCGTATCGCTGTAGAGCGTGGTCAATGGCGGTGGAACACGAATCAAAAGAATTTTCTTCATTATTAGACCTCAGGATTCCTTTTTGGCTGCAACCCAATAATCATTAGGCCCAATCTCACGGCTTGCGACCTGAACATGCCCTTCTGCATTACGAAATAACTGTGTTCTTAAATAGAATGTCGTATCTCGATAGCTTGCCTTTATAAAAACAGTAAAAAAATTACTATCTACACCCAAAGGTGCTGATTTCAAGTCAGCCGTTTTCTCCTTAAAAGCGGGTAATTTCGCAAGATCACCCACTTTACTGAATGCTTCCGCACTTCGGCTGTCAATAATCGATGTGACATCGCCTTCAGAAATATTTTTAGAAACAGTTCTCAATACCTCCGGAATCGCGGTATTGATATTTATTTTGCTGGACTCAGGAATACTAGTCACTAGGGGCAGCAGTTTTTCATACTCCTCTTCACCAATTCCTTTGATCAGTTTCAGCTCAGTCATGGACACCATGGCCGTATCCGCGGTTCGATGAGCGGGTTCCATCGAAAGGTAATAATTATCTTCTGCGCCGTTCTCCAATGCATCCTGATCCTTATCGACCCAGTCCTTGATATTGTCCTTAACGCCGCTATCAATACCCTGATTTTCAAGCAGTAGATCAAACATTAGATCAAATCTTTTGGCATCAAGTGCCTTGGCAGATAACCAGTTAAGATTAAACAGACTGTTTTCATCAACAATTCTCAGTTCAATCTCACCCTGCTCCACAGCATAGGCCACTTCAGTGATATTCCAGCGCTCACGCTCATGGTCGACCTGTTTTTTCTTTTTCTTGTCATCTTCTGAATCTTGTTCCAAAAGGAGCGCCACATACTGCTCAGCACCAAGGGCTAAATGCCGAGCTTGAATTCTTTCCAGATAACGTCCATTTTTCTCCGTATGCAACCAAAGGCTCGTCACCATCTGTGAAGCCATCAAGGTGATAATGGAGAAAATGAGCAGCACATAAATAAGTGCTATACCTGCCTGATGTTTTCTAGGACTTATCATCCAAACCACCTTGATATCCTTGCCACTGCCTGCTGTTCTTCGGTAGCTGACCCTGTTTGCCATCTATGGTCTGATTCCGGTTTTTCTGTCCTTCTGGAAACGCTTTAGTATCACCAGATTTGAAGTCACTGACTGGAAGAATCGTAGTCATCTTCCCAAAATCATGATGCTGTACCGTCAGCTCAATCGCGTATGGCATCATGGATGAATTATCCTGTTTGCTTTCTGCAGCACTAGGCTTTACTTGTACTTGAAACTTATCTGGGGTTTCAGCTTTTTCAGGTGGCCAGGTACTTCGCCAATTCTTTTTCTCATCCAGAAACCGTAAGCTCACCCTATGAACTTGCTCCAGAAGCACCTGCCGGATCTGAACTGGATCCGGTGCACGATCCAACATGCGCCAATAGCTACGAATCAGCTTTCCTTCGTCTAGCTCATATTGAACCCGCTGCAAGTCACTTCGTATTTCGTTCAGGGGGTTTCTCCAGCCTGAGCGTGTGAATTCAACCACTTGACCACCTGATGCTGGTGCCTTGACTGCAGGCTGCCTATCACCAAATTCGTCTCGGATGGATCTTGGCGAAAGCTGGAACAGGTCTTTTTCAATGATCAGTTGAGCTCTCTGGAGTACATCCAGACGCTCCAGTATCCCGTCCGTTACCTGCTGTGCTTTACTAACCGATTCAAATAGTTTAAAAGCCGCAGTACTTATCATTGCGAACATCATGATCGCTATCATCAGCTCCAATAGAGTAAATCCTTTACTCCCGTTCATTTTTTGAACTTCCTGATATGTGTCGTCAGGGAGTACACCGCAGCATCACCATCAGCCGGCTTTTTATTACCGACAAATACTTCAATATCAATTTTTCTAAAATCACCAAGACTGGTATTCCTAACTATTTTTTGCACATACCAATCATAGTTTGAATAAATCTCACCCTGACCACTCACTCCAGTATCAGGCCACTTTCTTTCCGCCTCTATACGACTGAGATGCTGATCTGCCAGTTGCGCAGCCAGTACTTTCTCCTGCATATAACGTGTCTGACGAATACTGTTTCCATCAGCCAGCATTAACATGGAAGCTGCCACGGCAAAAACAGCCAGTGCCACCATGACCTCAATAAGAGTAAAGCCTCTACTATCGAAAGAGTTCGACATTCGAGAGTCCATCTGTCTGCAAAAGTACTTTTTGCTTTCTGTTTTCAATAGGAACAATATCCAGAGAAAAAGGAGTTACCTGTCCATCGGAGTAAAAAACTACGGATGGGCCATCTCTACTTTCCTGATCCTTATCAAGAAAAGGGATGTCTCCCTCTTTTGTATTCAGAATCACTTCCAGGCCGGTGGGTATCCTGAAAGGTTGAAACGGTTTCTCGGTGATGGCACGCCACTCTTTACTCTCCAGAGGAAGAACCCACCAGCGATAACGATCATCTTCAACAGAAAAACCATATTCAGCATTATCAAGCAGAGCCTTATCTCTGGCCTGGGAAAAAAGCACCTGCAATCGTGACGCTTGTTCCTGAACCATTTTTTGCACATTGCCAGTGACCGGGCTTAATAACGTTACTCCCAAGAGAATTCCGATAATAAGAATGACAACCAGCAGCTCTACCAGTGTGAAGCCAAGAATGCCCTTTCGCTTCACGACTCCTCCCAATTAGTGACATCGGCATTAAGGCCTTCACCGCCTTCCCTGCCATCAGCACCCAAAGAGTACAAGTCATACTTTCCATGATTACCCGGGTGTAAATAGATATAGGCATTCCCCCATGGATCCAGAGGTGCTCTTTTCAAATAACCTTCGGGATTCCAGTTTCTTGGCTCAGGAGAAATCGTTGGTTTTTTAGCCAAAGCGTCCAAACCCTGATCAGTCGTGGGGTAGATACCATTATCGAGCCGATATAACTCGAGAGCCTGAGAGACGCTTTCAATATCTGAACGGGCAACGGTGACTTTCGCCTGATCTGGCCGACTTAGGATTTTAGGAGCAACCATAGCCGCTAAAATCCCCAGAATTACTACAACCACCATTATTTCAATCAGGGTGAAACCCTGCTGAATCGCTCTTGCTTTCATGTTTATACCTCTGAAGGAGTCCATACCTTTAATCGATTTTTGGGCATAACCGCCCCGTTTTATTCTCACTAATTCAACAACTGGTTCATATTCAGAATTGGCAGAAGAATAGCCAATACAATCACCATGACAACCCCGCCCATCACAACCAGCATTAATGGCTCAAACAAACCAAGCAAGAGTGAAATCCGGCCATCTAACTCCATTTGCTGATTTTGCGCTGTCCTTTCCAACATATCATCCAGCTCGCCGGTGGACTCACCACTACCAATCATATGTAGCATCAACGGAGGAAAAAAACCGGTTTCTGACAGTGCTCTGTTCAAACTTGACCCTTCACTCACCCTTTTGGCCACACCTTTAACACCTTCACAGATAGCCTTGTTATCAATAACCTGAGAAGCAATCAGTAGAGCTTCGACCAGCGATACACCACTTCGAGTTAAGATACTCAGAGTACTGGCAAATCTGGCAGCACTCAGTGTTCTGCTGAACCGACCAAAAATAGGTAACCGTAAAAATAAACGATCCCATGTAAAACGCACACTTGGCTTTTTCAACGCATGTTTAACCCCGATGACAATAGCGATGATGCCACCCAAAATAATGGGCCAATAAGATTGAAAGCCTTCACTGGCTGCAATCAAAGCTGTTGTAATCCATGGCAATTCCTGGCCAGTATCCACGAATACTTTAACTACATCCGGCACAACAAAACCCAATAAGAAACTAACAATACTCAAAGATGCAATGATCAAAATAAGAGGATACAGAAGTGCTTGTTGAATCTTCTGCATGGATTTCATCCGTGCCTCGGTATAGTCCGCAAGCCGGTTCAATACCTTGTCCAGATAACCAGCATGCTCACCGGCTGCCACTGTTGCCCTGAAAATTTGAGGGAAAATTCCTGGAAAATCTTCAAGACTTCTAGCCAGCGTATGACCTTCAAGAATTTTCGAACGGATAGCCAGCAGCATGTTTTTTAAACGCCTTTTTTCCTGCTGGCAGGCAACACCGTATAGTGCTTCTTCCACCGGCATGGCCGCTTGAATCAGGGTAGCCAACTGACGAGTCAGGGTTGCAAGCTCTACAGCAGAAACACCTCGCTGAAAGAGGCGAGACCAGCCAGAAGATACTTTTTGCTGTTTACTGTCACTGACCTGACTTACCGAAAGAGGAGTCCATTCCCGATCACGCAGCATTTGCCTGAGGTGACGACTACTGTCGGCCTCCATTGTGCCTTTCTGCTGAATGCCCTGTTGATCCAGAGCGATGTATTCAAATGCTGCCATGGTTTGTTAACCCGCCTCCGATACGGATCAATCTTTCTGAGTCACCCTCAGAATTTCCTCAAGGGTTGTCACTCCAGATAGCACCTTTTTACTGCCATCATCTCTTATTCCCGGAGAAGACTGACGCACGTAGTCAGTGATCGCCTGCTCGCCTTCTCCTGCATGGATCATCCGTCTCAACTGTTCATTCACAGTGAGCACTTCATAGATCCCTCTTCGACCTCGGTAACCGGTAAAATTACACTCTTTACACCCTTGAGCATGGTAAAGCTGCACTGACTGATCATGGCTGACACCCAATTCACGACATTCGGCTTCATCAGCTGTATAAGGCTTCTTACAATGAATACAAAGTACTCGTACCAAACGTTGAGCAACCACACCCAGTAAGCTGGAGGACAATAGAAAAGGCTCAATGCCCATATCCTGAAGGCGAGTCAGAGCACCGACTGCGGTATTTGTGTGTAAAGTTGAAAGCACTAGATGACCGGTCAAACTAGCTTGAACTGCAATGGCTGCAGTTTCTGTATCACGAATTTCACCCACCATGACCACATCCGGGTCTTGACGAAGTATGGCTCTTAACCCTCGGGCAAAAGTCATATCTACCTTGGTATTAACCTGGGTCTGGCCAATACCTTCGAGGTTGTACTCAATAGGGTCTTCAACGGTAAGAATGTTTCGACACTTATCATTCAATGATGTCAGGCTGGCATAAAGCGATGTCGTCTTACCCGAACCAGTAGGCCCGGTGACCAAAATAATGCCGTAAGGTTTTGCCAGTAGTGCGGATACGACCTTCATATCTTCCGAGTCCATACCCAGATGACTCAGTTCCAGGCGCCCTGCGGCTTTATCCAGAAGACGTAAAACTACTCGTTCACCATTACTGGATGGCAGCGTAGAAACACGAACATCCACTTCTTTGCCCGCAACCCGCAAAGAGATACGCCCATCCTGAGGTATTCGCTTTTCGGCAATATCCAGTCGGGCCATAACCTTAATTCTGGACACCAACAATGCCGCCAGAGTCCGCTGCAGGCTAAGAATTTCTCTGAGCACGCCATCTACCCGAATCCGTACTATCAAAGATGATTCGAAGGTTTCAATATGAATATCTGATGCAGCTTCCTTGATCGCTTCCGTCAATAAGGCATTAATCAGACGAATAATGGGGGCATCATCACTCTGCTCCAGAAGGTCTTCAGTCACAGGAAGAGCTTCTGCCAAACTGCTTAAGTCAAGATCATCACTAATACCAGCTGCATTCTGTAGAGCCTCCGAGCTGTCATTGTGATAGCACTCAGAAAGAATTTCAGAGAATTTTTCAGCTTCTACTTTGCAGTACTTGGGAGACTGTAGGGTTACCCGCGCCACTTCGGAAAAGATCAATGCGTTAGGCACAGACTGAAAGTACAGCACAGGGTATTCCTGCTCCCAGCTAAGAACCACACCATGCCGCTTGGCAAACGTGAAGGGTAATCGCTTATTCTGGTCACCCTGAAGATCATCCACTGATGATTCGGCATTGCCTTGGGCTGGTTCTGTATTCAAATCAGACTCCCTGAACCTTCGTACTGCCCACAATCAACGGTAAGTACGTCGCGGACAATTTTCGATATTTCATAATAAATACAACACTCATAGAGTTTTCTGCACAACGATGAAAATAGTGAGCTTTCATTCGTTTGTAAAACATCAAATAGGAAACTTAAATAAACCAAGTCACTATCTCTGCCTTTAACAAATAAAGGTCTTATGCTTTATTTAGATAAAAGAATAGTTCATGGCCCACTTAATCCCATCCGATATTAAGTGAAATACAACAAATTACAGTGAGCACTATGAATTCAGAGCTTATGTCCAGCTATATGAAGTGGGGACAGAAAAAGAACAGAGGTCTCTTATTGGCCGCTTTATCTGTTTCCATGTTAGTTAGCCTATCCTTTCACGGCATCTCATTTTATCAGGAGCTGGCCAACCAACCATTAACGTCGAACGACAGTCAGAATAAAGCCTCTATGGCGGACAACAAACCGCTAACCGTCAAGGATTTTGAACTTCTATTTGGTTTCAGCAACAAAGCTGAAGCACAAAAACAGGATGCCGATATTCCGAAGACAAGATTAAATCTGATGCTAAGAGGCGCTCTGGGAGAACTTGGCAACCATACTGAAGAAGCTAGCGCTATTATACAGAGCAGCAGTCAGGACAAGCTCTACAGCATTGGTGACACTCTACCTGGTGGCGCTGTGTTGAAGGAAGTTCATTCAGATCACGTGGTACTAAATCGAAACGGACAATTAGAAACGCTTTCATTTCCTGAATCGGCTAAGGACACCAGAGCACTTCAGGAATATCGAAACCCTATAGAAAACTCAGCCCCTAAAGCTGATAAACCCGGATTTACCCAGGAACCTGACGGAAAATCACTTGAGCAGCGAATGCAGGAACTAAGAGATAAGCTGCAGGGTGCAAACCAAGGGATTTGATAATAACAGTTACTTATAAAAATGGTTGAGTGATGAAACTACAAATGGGTCTATTGACGAGCAGAAGCAGCACGATTGTTCTGGCATCACTGCTGTCACTTTTACCTCTGCAAGCCAGTATAGCTGCGCCAATAACTGTTCCCGCAACTGCACCTGAGGCTACACCTCAAACCCAGGCGACAACAAAATCAACAGCGGTAAATGCTCAAAAAAAGCAGGCAAAAGCTGTTACGGGCGACAAGAAATGGACATTGAATCATCAGAATGCTGATATCAGAGAATTTATTAGTCAGATTGCCAAGATTACCGGAGAGACGTTTGTTATTGATCCGCGAATCAAAGGTGGCAATACGGTAACCGTTCTTTCAACGAAACCACTGAACAATGATGAAGTCTACGATGTCTTTCTGGAAGTACTCTCTGCCAATGGCTATGCCGTCATCCCCAAAGGTAACGTCATTAACATTACCCCCAGCACTACGGCTAAAACGGCCTCTCCGGTAGAAAGAAAGGGACAAAAACCACGTAACGCAATAATGACCACCAAAGTCATTGAATTGCACAGCGTCTCAGCTATAGAGCTGATTCCAATCATCAGACCTCTTATTGCCCAGTACGGCCATGCCGCTGCATCAGCCTCAAGCAATGCAGTGATCGTCAGTGATCTGGCTGACAACGTTGCCCGAATTACCAAGCTAGTTCGGGAGCTGGATGACACAGGTAATAATGATTACGAAGTGCTTCAACTCAAACATGCGTGGGTTGGCGATGTGTCAAAGATCATTCAGGAAACCCTGATAACGGGCAAAGGGCAGCTACCCAGTGGCCTTCAGGTTATAGCCGATGAGCGCAGCAACCGGCTGGTCATCAAAGGTAACAGCAGTAAAAGAATCAGGGTAAGAAAGCTGGTTGAGACTCTGGATAAGGAAGGCATTCGTAAGTCCAACACTAAGGTTATTTTTCTCAGTTATGGTGATGCTAAGAATATTGCTGACATTCTTGCCGAAGCCTCCTCCACCATTCAGGACAGTAATAACCGGAAGAATAAATCCGGTTCAGGGGCTACCCCACCCCCAACACCAGCATCACCAATGGCTCCAAAAATAGAGACTAAGGGTCAG
Organism: Oceanospirillales bacterium; assembly: GCA_004762125.1. GTDB lineage: Bacteria > Pseudomonadota > Gammaproteobacteria > Pseudomonadales > Endozoicomonadaceae > Endozoicomonas_A. The sequence goes on from SIHQ01000008.1 coordinate 105,305, forward strand.
AGCAGTAAAGGTAAAGCCAGATCCGCCCCCAATGTATTTGTTAAAGCGGACGAAACCCAGAATGCTCTTATCATGATTGCTGATCCGGACACCTTGGCCGAAATGGAGCATATTGTTCGTCAGCTGGATGTACCAAGATCCCAGGTCTTACTGGAGGCAGTGATTGTTGAAGTATCCGGTGGCATTGGTGATGCACTAGGCGTTCAATGGGGTATAGACGGCACTACGACTATTCGTTCTGAAAACTCGACATCTCCTGAGGGCAAGAGTAGTTCTCATATTGACGGCGTAAAAAGCAGCATAACCGGCAATATCTTAAATAATGCCAGTATTGCTTTGGGATCAGTAGCGTTCAGAGCCCCTAACTTTGGTGCTCTGGTCACTGCTCTGAGTTCAAAATCCAACAACGATATTCTATCTACTCCAAGTATGTTGACGCTAGACAATCAAGAAGCCGAATTTCTTGTAGGCCAGAACATCCCCATTAAAACAGGTTCTTATCAGACCAGCGCCGGCGGTGGCGGTAATTCACCTTTTACCACTACAGACCGTAAAGACGTTGGTATCAAACTGAAGATCACACCTCACCTAAGTGCAGGAAACAGTATAAGGTTAGAGATGGAACAAGAGGTATCTTCCCTTGATTCCAGTGCTACAAAAGATATTGGTGGTGGTGATCTGATATTCAATAACAGAACCTTGAAAACAGTAGTTCTAGTCGATGATGGCCAAACTATTGTTATTGGCGGACTTATTGAAGACCGAAAAATTAAGACCAAGAAGAAGATACCTTTACTTGGTGATATTCCATTACTCGGGCAGCTGTTCCGTTTCGAAGAAGACAGGGTTGATAAAAGAAATCTGATGCTGTTCATCAGGCCAACCATCATGAGAAATTCCGAAACCCTGGCAAAAGCAACCAAAGACCGGTTCACAAAACTCAAATACCTCAGAAGAGGAAAAGGACTTCCCGACATGCTTCCGGACGATCCTGGTTCACTGTTTGATGCAGAATCGTTTGATCTGAGAAAGAAAGATAAGAAATTCTGGCAGACTGAGTAATTCCTAATAACTGAACGTAAAAAAGGCCAGCGATTAGCTAGCCTTTTTTACGTTAAAAGAGTGCAGCGATAAAGCCAAGACCAAAGACGAGAAAGAAACGCCCTGTTAATGGAGGCAGTTTCTTTAAAGCTGCACTACCCTCCTCAAAGTTAAGCAGCTTAATGGGTTGCCACACCACTAATAATGAAGCCAATAAAAAGGCCGGTTGCTGTAAAAAATCATAGAGATACAAAGTAATGCTGATCGGATAAACCGCAAATAAAAGGATAATATAAACAGTTCTGGCTAGATCAAAACCCATCCGTACAGTCAGCGTTTGAATACCATCATTCTGGTCGTCTACATAGTCTCTTATCTCATTAGCCACTAGAAGCGCGGCAGTAAGCAGACTGACAGGGATTGAAATCATCGCAACCTGATTATCCCAAACACCCGTCATTCCGAAGTAAGAGCCGGATACCATTAGAACTCCGGTCAAAATAAAAACAGCAGGAACACCCAAGCCTCGATGTTTATAGACAACGGGCTCCCCGGTATAGAAATAACCGGCGGTAATACCGAATATAGCCAGCACGAACAACTCCCAGCCTACCTGCGAGACAAGCCATAGCCCCATCACAATAGCAGTCAGTGTAAAGATACCCGCAAAGCAAAAATTGTTCTTGATTCGCCTAATTACGCCCTCTTCATCAGGGTGATTACTGTTACTCCAGAATTGTATATCCGCATAATCATTAGCGAGATTACTGGCTCCCTGAAGCAAGAGACCACATAAAACAATATCAATGGCTCTTAGCCAATCCCCCTCCCCGCGCGCAAAAGCAATGGCAATACCCAGACCACAACTGATCAAGGCTACAGAAAAAGAAAAAGGTCTGAGTGCCTTGATAAAATGATACTTGTCCGGATTCAAATTCGGTGTTTCCACAAATAATATCTCTGGTACCGATAAAAAACCTGCAACTATGCGTGACTCTAGGCCTAGAACCTATAGTTAGATACCGCAAGCACAATTGATGGGGAAGCATAGCAGTTTAGACAACTGCCACTGTCTCCATTGAAGATAGATTTTGTCGTTTTTCAAACAAAAAAACCGAACTAAAAAGTTCGGTTTTTTTCAACTAAGCCAGCTAAAAACTTACCAGCCAGTCTTCTCTTTCAAAGCTTTACCAATGTCAGCCAAGCTACGAACGGTTTTTACACCAGCCGCTTCAAGAGCCGCAAATTTCTCATCTGCAGTACCTTTACCACCGGAAATGATGGCGCCAGCATGACCCATACGCTTTCCTGGAGGCGCTGTAACACCAGCAATGTAAGAAACAACCGGCTTGGTTACGTATTCTTTGATGTAAGCAGCCGCTTCTTCTTCAGCAGTACCACCGATTTCACCAATCATAACGATTGCTTCAGTCTGTGGATCTTCTTCAAACAGCTTCAAGATGTCGATGAAGTTAGAACCTGGAATCGGATCACCACCGATGCCGACACAGGTAGACTGACCAAAACCGAAGTCAGTGGTCTGCTTAACCGCTTCATAAGTCAGAGTACCGGAACGGGAAACGATGCCCACTTTACCCGGCTGGTGAATGTGACCAGGCATGATACCGATCTTGCATTCGCCTGGAGTGATAACACCTGGGCAATTAGGTCCAATCAGAACAACACCCTGCTCATCACAACAAACTTTACATTCCAGCATATCCAGAGTCGGAATGCCCTCAGTAATGCAGACGATCAACTTGATACCGCTATTAGCAGCTTCAAGGATAGAGTCTTTACAGAAAGGAGCTGGAACGTAGATAACAGAAGCTTCTGCACCGGTTTTAGCAACAGCATCAGCAACGGTATTAAATACCGGCAGACCCAGATGTTCCTGACCACCTTTGCCGGGAGTTACACCACCGACCATTTTAGTGCCGTAAGCAATCGCTTGCTCGGAGTGAAATGTACCTTGAGAACCAGTGAAACCCTGACAGATAACCTTGGTATATTTATTAATCAGTACGCTCATTATTACTTGCCCTCCGCAGCTTTTACTACCTGTTCTGCAGCGTCGGAGAGACTGCTTGCAGCAATAATGTCCAAACCACTTTCAGCCAGGGTTTTAGCACCCAGCTCAGCGTTATTACCTTCCAGACGAACAACAACCGGTACTTCAACACCCACTTCTTTCACTGCGCCGATGATGCCTTCAGCAATCAGGTCACAGCGAACGATACCACCGAAGATGTTAACCAGAACGGCTTTAACATTATCGTCTGACAAAATGATCTTGAACGCTTCAGTTACACGCTCTTTAGTGGCACCACCACCAACGTCTAGGAAGTTAGCTGGAGCGCCACCGGTCAACTTAACGATGTCCATGGTACCCATAGCCAGACCAGCACCGTTTACCATGCAACCAATATTGCCATCCAGAGCTACATAGTTCAGTTCCCACTGAGCAGCGTGCGCTTCACGAGCATCTTCCTGAGAAGGATCGTGCATGGTCTTAAGGCGTGGCTGACGGTACAGAGCATTGCTGTCGATGTTCAGCTTGGCATCCAGACAGTGCAGATCACCGGCTTCAGTGATAACCAGCGGATTGACTTCCAGTAGAGCCAGATCAAAGTCTTGGAACAATTTTGATAGACCCAGGAAAATCTTGGTGAACTGCTTAACTTGAGTCGGGTTCAGACCCAGTTTGAAAGCCAATTCACGCCCCTGATAAGGCTGAGCGCCTACCAGTGGATCAATCGTCGCTTTCAGAATTTTTTCAGGTGTTTCTTCTGCAACTTTTTCAATTTCCACACCACCTTCGGTGGAGGCCATGAATACGATTTTGCGGGTAGAACGATCTACTACTGCACCCAGATAAAGTTCCTGATCAATATCGGTGCAACTTTCTACCAGAATTTTGGTGACAGGCTGACCATCTTCATCTGTCTGATAAGTCACCAGGTTTTTGCCCAGCCACTGCTCAGCAAATACCTTGATTTCCTCCTTGCTTGTAACCAGCTTTACACCGCCAGCCTTACCACGACCACCAGCATGCACTTGAGCCTTTACAACCCATTTATTACCACCGATTTTGTCCGCAGCTTCAGCGGCTTCTTCCGGAGTATCGCAAGCATAACCCTTGGATACCGGCAGGCCATATTCAGCAAACAGCTGTTTGCCCTGATATTCATGGAGATTCATACTGACACTACCAACGTTGTCTGATTTTTTTGTTTATGCCCACATCCGTGGGTCTGTTTCTGTTGCTTCCAATACGCACCCTCGGGTATTGGTCACAATTCAGCTCTTGATTAAGATCAGCCTGAGGCCGTTATTGTTATCAAAGCTGGAATTCGTTTATCCATCTGAACCAATCTGGATCTTAAATCCCCGAAAGTCCTTCATACTTTCATTCATGGCCAAATCAATAAAAGAATTAATCAGGAGACTGAGCGAGTCAGCCTCCTGTACATCTTTTTAGCGACGCTTGCGATTCGCAATATGAATCGCCTGACCATCAACGGCCAGTACTGCTTCGTGCAGTGCTTCACTCAAAGTCGGATGAGCAAAAATAGTCAGAGCCAGGTCTTCAGTGCTGGCCGCGAATTCCATCGCGATCACACCCTGTTGAACCAGTTCAGCAGCACTTGGACCCACTACGTGAATACCAAGAATGCGATCAGATTTCTTATCAGAAATAACCTTGACCATACCTTCTTTCTCGTTAGCCGCCAGAGCTCGTCCACTGGCAGCAAACGGGAATGATCCCATCTTGTAATCAACACCTTCAGCCTTAAGTTCTTGCTCGGTTTTACCAACCCAAGCGATCTCAGGATGAGTGTAAATAACAGAAGGAATCAGCTCATAGTTCATGTGACCAACATGCCCAGCAATGATGTCAGCAACCATAATGCCTTCTTCACTGCCCTTATGCGCCAGCATAGGACCACGAACCACATCACCGATGGCGTAAACACCCGGTACGTCTGTTACACAGTGCTCATCCACGAAGATAAAGCCACGTTCGTCCATATTTACGCCAGAATCAGGCGACAATAGACTTTCAGTGTAAGGACGGCGACCAACAGCTACGACCAGTTTGTCAAATACAACAACATTGTCGTTACCATCAGCGTCGGCATAAGTAACGTGTACTTCGCCATTCTTGATTTCAGAGCTGGTTACACGGGCACTCATGCGAATGTCCATGCCTTGCTTCTTGAAGATCTTCAGAGATTCTTTGGCGATCTGTTCATCAGCAGCAGACAGGAAACGATCCATAGCTTCCAGAACAATAACTTCAGAGCCCAAACGGCCCCAAACACTGCCTAGTTCAAGACCGATTACACCAGCACCGATGACACCCAAACGCTTAGGTATTTCCTGGAATTTCAAGGCACCGGTAGAATCTACGATCAGGTCGTTATCAATAGGCGTCGGTGGAATCTCAACAGGGCGCGAGCCAGTAGCAATAACGACATTTTTGGTGTCGATAATTTCAACACTGCCGTCACCCTTGATTAGCTCAACCTGCTTGTTGGCCAGTACTTTACCAGCACCTTCAAACAGGGTTACCTTGTTAGCTTTGAACAGACCACCCACACCGGTTGTCAGCGTGTTAACAATTTTGTCTTTACGAGCAATCATCTGCGGAACGTCCATTTCGACGCCGGAGTGATTAATGCCATGCAGAGCAAAATCGTTCTGCGCTTCCACGAATTTATGTGAACTGTCCAGCAATGCCTTGGAAGGAATGCAACCTACGTTGAGGCAAGTTCCACCCAGCATTGTTTTGCCTTTGTCATCAGTCCACTTTTCGATACAAGCGGTTTTCAGACCCAACTGGGCTGCGCGAATCGCACAGACGTAACCTGCAGGACCTGCACCAATGACTACAACGTCAAACTGATTTGCCATATCTTTATTTCCAAAATACCTGTTGGCAGCTGTGACCAAAATCAACAACCGCCAGAAAACCCATGAGAAATTATACTTCCAGCAGAATACGAGCTGGATCTTCCAGCAGATCCTTGATTGTGCACAGGAATGTTACTGCTTCCTTGCCATCCAGTAGTCTGTGGTCGTAGGACAAAGCCAGGTTCATCATAGGTAGAATTTCCACCTGGCCATTTACAGCCATGGGGCGTTCCTGAATTTTATGCATACCTAGAATAGCGGCTTGAGGCGGGTTCAAAATGGGTGTAGACAAAAGCGAACCAAACACTCCACCATTTGAAATAGTAAAGGTACCCCCAATCATATCCTCAATACTCAACTTACCAGCTTGAGCTTTTTTACCGTACTCACGAATTTTAGCTTCAACATCAGCCAGGCTCATGTTTTCGGCGTCACGTAAAACAGGAACTACCAGACCACGGTCGCTGGAAACAGCCACACCTACATCTTGATAACCGTGATAAACAATATCGTTACCATCAATGGAAGCATTGACTATAGGTTGGCGACGCAGTGCTTCGGTGCAAGCTTTAACGAAAAATGACATGAAGCCAAGACGAACACCGTGACGTTTCTCAAACTGGTCTTTGTAGCGGGCGCGCAGCTCCATAACAGGCTTCATGTTGACTTCATTGAATGTAGTCAGCATTGCTGCATTCTGTTGTGCTTCTACGAGACGCTGGGCAACTTTAGCACGCAGACGTGTCATTGGCACTCGTTTTTCAACACGCTCACCAGCCAGTATCGGCGCATTCGCTTCTACCTTAGGAGCAGCAACAACAGGGGTTGAAGGTACGGCAGGTGCCGAAGCATTTTCTGCGTGACGAACAACATCTTCCTTAGTGACACGACCACCTTTACCTGTGCCAGAAACAGCATTTGGATCAATACCTTCACCTTCAGCCATTTTGCGAGCCGCCGGACTCAAGATGGCATCTTCACCAGACACAACAGCCGCTGACTCAGGTTCAGCAGAAGTAACTGCAACGGGTGCAGCTGATGCCGCAGCACCTTCTTCATAGATTGCAATGATTTCACCACTCAGAACCACGTCATCCTGATTCTTGACAATCTCTTTTACTACACCGTCGGCAGGCGCCAGAACTTCCAGTACAACCTTGTCCGTTTCGATATCGCACAACAACTCATCACGAGAGCAGGCTTCACCTGGTTTTTTGTGCCAGGTAGCAACGATACCGTCAGCTACGGATTCCGGAAATGTTGGTGCTTTGATTTCAGTGGCCATTAGTGATCCCTTGGTTTTTCCGACCAGTCTCCCCGGCTGCGTTCTTTGGCACCGGGGCGATGTCATTTTTTACGTTAAAAGCTATACATTAAAAGCGTCTGCAACCAGCTTCTGCTGCTCTTCTACGTGCTTGGACATATAGCCGCATGCCGGAGCGGCAGAGGCATCACGTCCAGCGTACTGCAGATTCAATTTGTTTCCGTGGCTTTCCAGCGCTCGTCTCATATGGTGCTGACTGCAGTACCAGGCGCCTTGATTCATAGGCTCTTCCTGACACCACACTGCAGCTTCCAGATTCGGATAGCGAAGAATGATCACATCCAGATCATCCTGCGGGAACGGATACAACTGCTCGATACGAACAACCACTGTGTCGTTCAACTCATTCGTTCGCTTGTGCTCGAGCAAATCATAATAGACTTTACCGCTGCACATAATCAGGCGCTTAATCTCTGATTCATGATGCTCGTCCACTTCAGGAATCACTGTTTGAAAACCGCCTTCAGCAAGATCTTCCAAACTGGATACAGCCTGTTTGTGTCGCAACAGACTCTTCGGCGTAAAAGCAATCAACGGTTTACGCAGCGGGCGCAAAATTTGACGACGTAGCATATGGAATATCTGTGCTGGTGTCGTTGGTACGCAGACCTGAATATTATGCTCGGCACACAACTGCAAATAACGCTCAAGACGTGCAGATGAATGCTCGGGTCCTTGACCTTCATATCCATGAGGCAGCAGCATGGTCAAACCACAGAGCCGACCCCACTTATGCTCACCACTGGTAATAAACTGATCAATAACCACCTGGCAACCATTGGCGAAGTCACCAAACTGAGCTTCCCAGACAACGAGAACATCAGGAGTAGTGGTCGAATAACCATACTCAAATGCCAAAACCGCCTCTTCCGACAGCAAGGAATCCCAGATTTGGAAGCTTGGCTGATTTTCAGAAATATTGGCTAGCCCTACATGACGGGAACCGTCTTTCTGATTGTGCAGAACTGCATGACGGTGAGAGAACGTACCCCGCCCTACATCCTGACCGGTGATACGCACCGGATGGCCTTCCATTATCAGTGAGCCATAGGCCAAAATTTCAGCCGCACCCCAATTGATAGGCATGGCACCAGCCGCCATTTTTCGGCGATCATCAACAATCTTATTAACCTGGCGCTGAACAACAAAACCTTCAGGTACATCACACAGTTTCTGACCCAGCCCCTGAAGAGTTTTCAGTGCTACGCGAGTATCGTGCCTTGCTGTCCATTCATGGCCGAGATGAGGTGCCCAGTTAACAAACAGTTCTGTATTAGGCTTTTTAACCAATGCTTTAACAACGTGCTCGCCATTATCCAGAGCCGTTCGATAGCTATCGATCAGCGCTTTGTCGCCAGCAGCATCCAACACACCCTGAGCAATCAGCTGTCTAGCGTAGAGATCCCGAGTGGTCGTGTGACTCTTGATGATCTGATACATCATCGGTTGTGTCGCTGAAGGTTCATCAGCTTCATTGTGGCCACGGCGACGGTAGCAAACCAGATCGATAACAACGTCGCGCTTAAACTCCATTCGGTAGTCCAGCGCAAGCTTGGTCGCAAAGTGAACAGCTTCCGGATCATCTCCATTAACGTGCAGAATTGGTGCACCCACTATCTTGGCTACATCTGTGCAGTATTCTGTTGAACGTGCATCTTCACGATCGCTGGTGGTAAAGCCCACTTGGTTGTTCACTATGATGTGAACGGTACCACCTGTTTTGTAGGCTCGAGTCTGGGACATCTGCAGAGTTTCCATCACCACACCCTGACCAGCAAATGCTGCATCACCGTGAAGATTAACTGGAATAACCTGACTGCGAACATCGTCGTTACGACGATCTTGACGAGCCCGAACGGAGCCTTCCACTACAGGAGAAACAATCTCGAGGTGCGACGGATTAAAAGCCAGCGCCAAGTGCACTTCACCGCCCGGAGTCATCACATTAGATGAGAAGCCCTGATGATACTTTACGTCACCAGAACCAAAATCAGCCATTTTCTTGCCTTCAAACTCATCAAAGAGTTCGGAAGGATTTTTACCAAGAATATTGATCAGGACATTCAGACGACCACGGTGAGCCATTCCGAGAACAATCTCTTTGGCACCGTAAGAACCGGACCGCTGAATAATTTCATCCAGCATTGGAATCAGTGTTTCACCACCTTCCAAACCAAAGCGCTTGGTGCCTGGGTATTTAGTACCCAGGTATTTTTCCAAACCTTCAGCAGCGGTTAATCGTTCAAGAAGATGCTGTTGAGCATCTGCACCAATACCTGGCTTACCACGAACACTTTCCATGCGGCTCTGGAACCAGCGCCGCTCTTCAGTGTTTACAATGTGCATGTATTCAACACCGATCGATCCACAATAAGTGGCCGTCAACGCATCGATAATTTCACTAAGAGGCGCGCGTTCTTTTCCGATGAAGATGGTATTGGATTGGTATTCGGTGTCCAGGTCTGCTTCGCTGAGACCATGATATCCAAGACTTAGATCTGGAAACTGTTCTCGCTGCATGCAGCCTAGTGGATCGATTTTAGCCTGTTGATGGCCACGAATACGAAAGGCACTGATCAGGCGAAGAACCTGAACTTGCTTGCGCTCATGGTCACTGGCAACAGTACCGCTCTCGATAGGGCGTATAGTCTGACGCTGTCGCGCCAAGAGGATAAAGTGTTCCTGAACGGTAGAGTGTGGCACATCCGGACTACCACCATTAATCTGGGGTAGTTTCTCAAAATAGTCGCGCCATTTCTGCTCAACGGAACTAGGATCCCGAAGAAAACATTCATAGAGCTCTTCGACGTATGCAGCATTCCCCCCGGAAATATGTGAGGTATCCCACATCTGCTGCATTACACCTTCTTGCATCATCACTACCCCGTGATTTGGGGGCGTTCTACTCATGAGGATACTGGAGAAAGCTGCATTTTCTAGCAGTTTGCATTCGCACCGAACATTGGAAACGTTATTGTACGTCCGTGCTCGGCTTTCCCCCTCACGGGTAGACCGGCGGTGTCCGGTCGCCCCACTGGCAAGCCCTTTTATGGGCTCAAATTGACAGCATTTCAAATGTTAATCCGATAACGCTGTCGTCAATTACTGGCAGAGTGTAGATGGTATTGGGCAAATAAAACACCCTATTTAACACATCTTCACTTTTTTTATCAATTTGGTGCAAAAGAGGCTATTTACAACCCTTTTGCACCATCGTGGTGACAGTAAACCCGTCGATCAGGTAGCGTTGCTGAACAGCATCTGCCTGATGTGACCAATCGCCTTGGTCGGATTCAAACCCTTCGGACATACAGCAACACAGTTCATGATGCCGCGACAGCGGAATACACTGAACGGATCATCCAGATCGGACAAGCGTTCTTCTGTCGCTGTATCTCGGCTGTCTGCCAGAAAGCGGTAAGCTTGCAGCAAACCTGATGGACCGACAAACTTATCAGGGTTCCACCAGAAAGAAGGACAGGCTGTTGAACAGCAGGCACAGAGAATACATTCATACAGGCCATCCAGCTTTTCACGCTCTTCAGGACTCTGTAAACGCTCAGTAGCGGGCGCAGGATTCTCGTTGATCAAGAAAGGCTTGATCTTTTCGTACTGCTTGTAGAACAGACTCAAATCCACGACCAGATCACGAATAACCGGCAAACCTGGTAACGGACGCAGTACCAACTTCTTCTTGCCAGTCATTACTTCAGACAAAGCCGTAACACAAGCAAGACCATTGGTACCGTTAATGTTAACGCCATCAGAACCACAAACACCTTCACGGCATGAGCGACGATAAGCGAGACCAGTGTCCTGTTCCTTAATAAGGTTCAAAACATCCAGGACCATCAGATCCTTACCACCCGGAATGGCGACAGAGTAGTCCTTCATGTAAGGCTTCTTGTCGGCTTCCGGGTTGTAGCAATATACGCTGACTACTAATGAGCTTTCTGTTGAGCTAGTCATTACAGTCATCTCCTTCTTAGTAGGTCCGTGCTTTCGGTGGGAAAGCTTCCATAGATTTAGGCGAGAAGTTTACTGCTCGCTTACCAACTCGCTGTTCAGCCGGGTAGTACACGGAGTGAACCAGCCAGTTCTCATCGTCACGCTCTGTAAAATCGTTACGAGCGTGAGCGCCACGAGACTCCTTACGTTCTTCTGCAGAAACAGCAGTGGCATAGGCAACTTCGTAGAGGTTTTCCAGCTCCAGAGCTTCAATACGAGCTGTATTGAACGCACCGGATTTGTCTTCAAGATGAGTATTCTTCAAACGCTCACCGAGCTCATCCAGCTTTTTCAGACCTTCCTTCATGCTGTCGCCTTCACGGAACACGCCGAAGTACAGCTGCATGGTGCTTTGCAGATCTTTACGAACATCTGCAACTTTTTCACCACCGGTCGAGTTGTTCAGACGATTAAGGCGAGACATGGCAGCCTCAACATCATCATCAGACACTTCAACGCCGTCAAAACCTTCTCTGAAGTTCTTTTCAATCTGAATGCCGGCTGCACGACCAAATACCACCAGGTCAAGCAGAGAGTTACCACCCAGACGGTTTGCGCCGTGTACGGATACACAGGCGGCCTCACCACAAGCGTACAAACCTTCAACCACTTTATCGTTGCCATCTGCATCTGGGAACAACGCCTGACCACCAACGTTGGTTGGAATACCACCCATCATGTAATGACAGGTCGGCACTACTGGCACTGGCACCTTAACCGGATCAGCATGAGCAAACGTCTTGGACAGTTCGCAAATACCTGGCAAACGAGAATTCAGAATTTCTTCACCGAGGTGATCCAGCTTCAGCATTACGTGATCCTTATCAGGACCACAACCACGACCTTCCAGAATCTCGATAATCATGGAACGAGCCACTACGTCACGACCGGCAAGGTCTTTCGCATTTGGCGCATAACGCTCCATGAAGCGTTCACCTTCACTGTTGATCAGGTAACCACCTTCACCACGACAACCTTCAGTAACAAGAACACCTGCACCGGCAATACCGGTCGGGTGGAACTGCCACATTTCCATGTCCTGCATTGGATAGCCGGCACGAAGCGCCATACCGATACCGTCACCGGTATTGATCAGAGCATTGGTTGTTGAGGAATAAATACGACCAGCGCCGCCCGTTGCTATAACTGTGGCTTTGGCTTTGATATAAACGGTTTCACCGGTTTCCATGCAGATAGCAATAACGCCTGCCACCTGCCCTTTTTTATTCTTTACCAGATCTACGGCGTACCATTCATTCAGAAAAGTAGTACCGCCTTTCAGATTTGCCTGATATAGCGTATGCAGCAGAGCATGACCAGTACGGTCTGCTGCTGCACAGGTACGGGCAGCCTGACCACCTTTACCATAGTCTTTAGACTGACCACCAAAAGGGCGCTGATAAATACGACCTTCTTCGGTACGGGAGAACGGCAGCCCCATATGTTCCAACTCAAATACTGCCTGAGGACCGACCTCACACATGTACTCGATAGCATCCTGATCACCGATATAATCCGACCCTTTGACGGTGTCGAACATATGCCAGCGCCAGTCATCATTCGGATCATTACTGGCAATAGCGCAGGTTATACCACCCTGGGCTGATACTGTATGAGAACGTGTCGGGAATACTTTAGTGACACAGGCGGTTTTGATACCCGCCTCGGTCAGTTGCAGCGCCGCGCGCATACCAGCGCCGCCGCCACCAATTACGATTGCATCGTAGGTGAGTGTGCGTAATGCCGCCATTGATCATTGCCCCCAGAGAATTTGAATACCCCAGACGACATAACTGAACACTGCTACAAAGCAGATCAGCTGGACGGGGAAACGAATCAGAACAGACTTACCACCCAAAGCTCGCGAGTTCAGATAATCAGTCGTGATAGTCCACATACCGATCCAGGAATGGGCGGCAATGGACAAAAGGGTTAGCAGGGTAAAGATGCGTACCCAAGTCTGTTCAAACAGACCACTCCACTGTTCATAGCCCAGATCAGGCGTAGTCAACAGGAAGCCACCGATAAACACGGTATAGGCTGCAAGGATAATGGCGGATACCCTTTGCAACATCCAGTCATACAGTCCGCTTCGGGACAGGTTGGTGATATTCTTTACCATATCCACACCCCCGCAAATACAATAAGTACAGCTGAAATTGCGATAGTTACGATTGCACCCGTTTTACCGGATTCCTTTCCCTCACCAATACCAACATCCATTAGAAGGTGTTTAACACCCGCTACGAAGTGGTAAATCAGACCGGAAAGCAGAACCCAGACAACAAATTTCGCGAACCCGCCTGTTAATACTGCTTTTAACTCGGCAAAGCTCTGTTCCGACGACAGAGACATATCCAGTCCGTACAGAAGGAACGCAACACCAACAAACAACGCTATACCGGAAATCCGGTGAAGCAGCGAAGTGTACGCAGGTAGAGGCAGTTTTATTGTAGCTATGTCTAGATTGACAGGTCTTTTGCTATTCACTTTTTTTGTCCCAACGCCTTGTGGCGTGCACAGCTGAATCAGCAATGATAATCCAGAAATTCTGGCATATTGAATCAGGTCATCGAGCGATGTCCTGACCTTAGGTCAGAAACGCGTTAATAGTTGTTAACGTTCTTTCCTCCCCCCCTCATATGAAGCCGCAAGGACTTCGGTGGCGAAGTATATAGAGTTCGGTTTTTAATTACAATTGAATGCCTTACTAGGCAGATCTACTAAAGTCGAATGGATCTATCACAGGGAAACAGTACCAAACTATGACAATTGTACACACGTTTGACAAACAGATTTCTCGCCCTATAGTGGTCGTCCGTAAAGAGGTCCAAATATAAACAAGCTAAGTAAAAGCTGCTATTTAATAGACAGCGATTAAAACAACGGACCCAAAGATAAACGACAGAATAATTAGTAACCACAGGAGCCCATAAATGGCTGATAAAAAAGCACTCCTTTCAATTGATGGCAAGCAACTGGAACTGCCTGTCTATTCAGGCAGCCTGGGCCCCGATGTAGTTGACGTGCGTAGCCTCACCGCTAACAGTCTCTTCACATACGATCCTGGTTTCGTATCTACCGCATCCTGCGAATCTAAAATCACTTTTATTGATGGTGACAAAGGGATTCTGCTACATCGTGGCTACCCTATCGAGCAACTCGCAGAACACTCCGACTACCTGGAAACCTGCTACCTGTTGATCTATGGCGAACTGCCATCGAAAATCGACAAAGAACATTTTGAGAAAACCATCATGGGCCACACCATGGTTCACGAGCAAATGGTTGATCTGTTCTCTGGCTTCCGCCGTGACGCTCACCCTATGGCTGTTATGTGTGGCGTAGTAGGTGCATTGTCTGCCTTCTATCACGACTCTCTGGATATCACCAATGAACGTCATCGCGAGATTTGTGCTTATCGCCTGATTTCCAAGATGCCAACTTTGGCTGCGATGACTTACAAGTACTCCGTTGGCCAGCCTTTCATTTATCCACGTAACGATCTGACTTATGGCGGCAACTTCCTGCACATGATGTTTGCTACTCCATGTGAAGATTATGTAGTGAACCCTGTTCTGGCTCGCGCCATGGATCGCATCTTCTTGTTGCATGCAGACCATGAGCAGAACGCTTCTACCTCAACAGTACGTTTGGCTGGCTCCTCTGGTGCTAATCCATTCGCCTGCATTGCTGCCGGTATTGCTGCACTGTGGGGACCTGCCCACGGTGGTGCCAATGAAGCTGTATTGAAAATGTTGGATGAGATCGGTGATGAGAAGCACATCGATGACTACATCGACAAAGCTAAAGACAAGAACGATCCTTTCCGCTTGATGGGCTTCGGTCACCGTGTCTACAAGAACTTTGACCCTCGCGCCAAGGTTATGAAAGAGACTTGTGACGAAGTGCTGGGAGAACTGGGTCTGTCTGATGACCCCATGCTGAAAATTGCCAAGCGTCTGGAACAGATTGCTCTTGAAGATGACTACTTTGTTTCCAAAAAATTGTATCCAAACGTAGATTTCTATTCTGGCATTATTTTGAAAGCTCTGGGCATTCCGGTTGAAATGTTTACCGTAATTTTTGCAACCGGCCGTACCCCAGGCTGGATTGCTCACTGGCACGAGATGATCAGTGGTGACTACCGTATTGGTCGTCCTCGTCAGCTTTATACTGGTGAAGCAAAGCGTGACTTTATAACAGTATCCGATCGAACATAATGACAGTTTGAGGGCACTACAGTTACCCTGTAGTGCCTTTTTACTTTAGTCATCTTCTCCCACAGAATCTCGACTCGACTGCATCAAACATCGCCTCTTGGATAAACAACCTTTCTGATTCGATTTAACGACTAAACGTCTAGATGTCTGATTCTCGATCTACAAGCCGCGACCTATTAAGAATAAACGTAAGCGGTGGTTCCTCCCACGCTGGCTTCAAGCCAGTTTTTGATTCCAGAGGCGTTGCCGCTCAATATCTTTAATCGTCTCTGCGCGCGGCAGGTCTGTGAATACCGTTTTCAGGTAATGGCAGGGTTCCAGTCCACACGCCTTGGCCGTTTCTACCAGACCGTGAAGATTGGCACTGGCTTTGGCTCCATCCACACTGTTACTGAACAACTACACTTTGCGACCCACCACGAATGGGCAGATCGCATTCCCGGCCAGATTATTACCCATACGCAGGTAACCTTCTTCGCAGTAGCGAATCAGCTTTTCCCACTGGTTATTCAGATAATGAAGTGCTTTACCCAGCAGGCTTTTTGGTGGCACCTGGGGCAACGATTTATCCAGCCATTGTCGTAACTTTTGCAGGGCCGGCAAGCTTTGTTCTTGTCGAACCCGCTTTCGATCTTCTGGCGGACTGTCTTTGATACCGCGTTCTATTTGATAGAGCTTGCGAACATAAGACAGTCCCATATGAGCCTTGCCGGTTCTGTTTTTGTCTTTTTGGCCCATTACAGCCTCATCGAACTTGCGTTGAGCGTGAGCCCAGCACCCTTACTCACTGATCTCACTGATCACAGCTATCGGTCTGGCTGAACAGCAGTGGTTTATGATTTCTGCCATTGTCATTTCAGTCATTATGATGTTTGCTGTGACTTCTATTGGTGATTTTGTCAGCACACATACATTCGAGATACTGACACTGGCATTTCTGATTATTGTCGGTACCTCTCTTATAAGCGAAAACGTGGATTTCCATATTCCAAAGGGACATATCTACTTCACCAGAGCCTTTTCATTGATCGTGGAAATTATTGTCAGTCGTTTAGGCAATCGTAAGCGACAGCTCTCCTCCAAACAGCATTTTCACACCAACAGCCTTAATGCTGATTCGTACCGAATCGTCCAGTTTCTGTGAAAACACGAGCAAAATCTGATTTTGAATCTATCCTCTAATCTTGCTTAGCGGTTGTCTCTTGTTCGATCCGTTTATCACTTGATCAGGGGCGCTAGTGTACTCATTCAAACAGGCTGTTTCATGACACCCCTAGAGGCTTTCAAAAAAGAGCTATCTCATTGCAGGTCCCACCTGCTGACAGGGACCAGTTATATGATCCCTTTTATCAGTGCGGGCGGTATTTTAGCTGCACTGGCGGTCATGCTCGGACATTCCCCCGAATCCAGCATCAACCCGGCCTATTTGAAAGCAATTGCTGACATTGGTCAGGCAGGTTTTACCTTATTCATCCCGGTACTCGGTGGTTATATAGCTTGGTCTATTGCCAATCGCCCCGGACTGGCTCCTGGCATGATTGGCTCATGGCTGTCAGTAGAATATGGCTGCGGCTTTATTGGGGCCATTCTGGTTGGATTTATCGCCGGATACGTTGTTCAGGCACTCAAACGCATTCCTCTTACACCAGCTACACGTGGCGTCGGGGCTATTTTTCTCTACCCACTTTTGGGAAGCCTAATAACTGGCTCAATTGTTATATTCGTCATCGGTGAGCCCATTTCCATGATGATGTCAGCTCTGAATCAATGGCTTCACAGTATCGAGGGCGGCTCCAGAACCATTCTTGGTATTATTATGGGGGGGATGACAGCCTTTGATATGGGTGGTCCCGTCAATAAGGTAGCCACTCTGTTTGCGCAGACTCAGGTTAATACTCACCCCTATCTCATGGGTGGAGTGGGCGCCGCTATTTCAACGCCGCCACTGGGTATGTGGTTGGCAACCTTACTGTCTCACAAGCGCTATTCCGAAGAAGAACATCAGGCGGGAAAAGCTGCACTACTCATGGGACTGATAGGCATCTCGGAAGGGGCTATACCTTTTGCAGCCGCTGACCCACTGCGAGTTATACCCGCGCTGGTTGCAGGCGGAGCCGTTGGCTGCGTCACAGGATTCACTCTAGAAGTAGTCAACCATGCACCCTGGGGAGGGTTTATTGTATTACCGATCGTTGATGGGAGGTTGGCTTATATTGCTGCCATTCTTGTGGGAAGCCTGACAACAGCTCTGCTTGTTAATGCCTTAAAACCGGTCATTAAGAAATAGCTTTTGCCGATAAAGGGTATCAAACTCCATTCAATTACTGATACACGACTTTATGACAAAAGATCATCAGCCAATGAAAAAAACTTCATCTCTAGTCACTCTTCAGCCGATTCCTGATCAGCTGGCTATAGAACTCGCTTACGCCACTGCTGATAATTTCACAGGGAAGTCTATTTATATAAGCTCCAAATGCCTGCTGCATAAGAAAGCTAAGACGTCGTTAATGAGAGCTCTTGAAATGCTCGAACCGTTAGGCCTGGGCGTTAAGATATGGGATACCTACCGGCCATTGTCAGCTCAAAAAGTACTTTTCAAAGCAGCCCCAAACCCCGAGTACGTTTCACACCCTGAAACAGGTATCCGCCCTCACTGTCGTGGTATTGCTATAGACCTTACTCTGATTGACAATCATGGCAATGAACTGAACATGGGCACCGCCTTTGATGATTTTCGCCCTCTCGCCCACCACGGTAACACTCAGATATCTGAACAGGCTCAAAGAAACCGTTTTCTTTTGGCTGGCATCATGAGCATCGCCGGATTCACTCCTATTCAAAGTGAGTGGTGGCATTATCAATTGCCGGACAGCGAGCAATACCCGGTTTTATCCGAATCGGATATCCAGTCCGGATTAATGCCGCTCTAAGTTATCGCTATGAGACAAAAAATATGGCTCGACGGTTAAAGCTGTCAGGAATGGATGATAACTATCGAGCAGAGCCGATATTAGAAAAATTCTGAACTATCGCATTTCTGATACTGCTTCCTTGGGCCGATAAAACAGAGAGAATGCACCACTCAAATGCATCAAAAAGAGCAAGAAAACGTTGTTCACTTTTATAGTGAAATGCCGGGAGCTTACAAATACATCCTTTGAAAGCTCAGGTTTTGACTGAGTGATCGAGTCGCTTTGCAGCGTTTTTCAATGAAGCGCTGAAGCAAGAGCACTGACGCCAGCAAAGCTACAAATCAACAGAAGCATATGACGAATGATTTGCTGATTTACCTTTAAGCTCAACTTTCCAGACAGAAAACTACCTGCCAGTATCGCGGGTAATAATGCCAGAGCCATAACCAGATCTTCCAAGTCAAAAAGACCAACCGCTGCAAGAAAAATCAAGGATATTATATTGCTGAAGGCAAAAAATACGGACATACCGGCCCGAATACGATCACCGCTTTCATTCTGCATCACCAATGCCACTGGAGGCCCTCCAATAGAAGAAGTGGTTCCGGTGACACCAGATATAAATCCGGCAATGAACAGGTTCTTCTTTGAAACCCTGATATTGATACGGCTTAAACTGATCAGAACGGCCAGCAGTACCGAAACTCCGATAAGAATGCTCATAGTGTCGTGAGTAGCAAACGACAGCAACAGAACACCTAGGAGAGAGCCAGGCACACGCCCAAGAATGGCGTATTTAATGTCTGCGAGATCTATTTTTCCCCGATATCGCCTTAAGCCAAGAAGAGCGGTAAATAGGCTGACACATATCAGGGCTGAAGGCACCATTTGAGGCGCTATAAGATAAAGCACCGGCGCAGAGACAACCGCTAGACCAAAGCCAATCATGCCCTGCACCCAGGCACCAAAAAACACCACCAGCATGGATAATAAGTAATGGGTAATCTCTGCATCCAACATCAATGCGAACTTCTATATGCAAAAATGAAAGGCCAATATACAGAAAAGTTATATGACCTGCATCCGTGTCAACACTGATGAAAAGAAAAGTCAGTCAGCCATCAGGGATTTGTAGTGCTTACGGCAAACAGAAAGGTAAGTATCATTGCCTCCAATCTGCACAACATTACCGCTTTTAACGACATTGCCATCGCTGTCCAGTCGTACCTGCATACTGGCTTTTTTCTCACACTTTTTGCAAATACTCTTAATTTCACACAACTCATCCGCAATGGCTAGCAATACTTTACTGGCCAGAAAGGCTTCTCCGAAAGCATCAGTACGCAGACCAAAACACAGAACCGGAATACCTAGCAAATCAACCACATCGGATAGCTGCCATACCTGCTGCTCTGAAAGGAACTGGCTTTCATCCACCATGATGCACGACAGCCGATTTTGTTTATGTTGTTGTCCAATCTGGTCAAACAAATCAGCCTGACTCGAAATCGCCAAAGCCTCTTTTTGCAAGCCAATGCGCGACGTCACCTTGCCTTTGCCATAGCGATCATCAATACCCGGCGTGAGAATCAGAACCCGCTTACCTGCAGATTCATAGTTATGGGCAGACTGAAGCAGAGATGTACTCTTTCCTGAATCCATGGAAGAAAAATAGAAGTACAGCGAAGCCATCGGCATCTCCAGTTGAAATAGTTCAGATCACAATCATTCTAGATTGTACATATTACGTTTATTTATTGAAAAATTCAGTCCGCATAAATGCCATTATCAGAACCTTAAACAAGGATTCATACGCTATCTGGACTTCAATGATATAATCGCTATTTTTACAGCGTGAAGAGCAAGATGTCTCATAAATCGGTGAAAGTAGGCCAGCGTAATCTGCTGAAAGTGGTTGATAAAGCCGGCTTTGGCGTATTTCTCGACGGAGCCCAGTTCGATGAAATCCTGCTACCCAAACAGTATGTTCCCGCTGATTGCAAAATAGGCGATGAGCTGGATGTTTTTGTTTATCTGGATTCCGATGACTGCCTGATCGCAACAACGGAACAGCCTTTTGCTGAAGTCGGCGACTTTGCCTTTCTCAAGGTTAAGGAAGTTAATCAGGTCGGTGCTTTTCTGGACTGGAATCTGGGCAAAGACCTGTTAGTTCCTTTCAGAGAACAGCAACAGAAAATGCTGACCGGCATGTCTTATGTCGTTTATCTTCATCAGGATGACACCGATCGTCGGATTATTGCCTCTAGCCGACTGCATCGTTTTATTGATCCGAAACCCGAAGGATTGAAAGACGGTCAGGAAGTATCACTACTGGTCAGTGATCAAACAGATCTTGGTTTCATGGCTATTATCAACGGTCAGTATCAGGGTTTGTTGTTCAAGCAAGATATTGATTCTGCCCTTAAAACAGGCACTCAGCTGAACGGTTTTATCAAACGAATGAGACCAGACGGTAAAATTGATCTCTGCTTGAAAAAGCCAGGATTTAATCAGTCTGAAATAGATACCCTTTGCGAGAGAATTCTTTCCACACTGGAAGCTTCCGACGGTATTTTGCTGATGAATGACAAGACAGACCCTGATCAAATCAAAAAAGCTTTCGGAGTCAGTAAGCGAACCTTTAAAATGGCCATTGGTAAACTTTACAAAATGCGGAAAATCATGATCTTTCCAAAGGGTATCCAATTAACGGATAACTGACGCTTACTAACAGAGTCAATAAATCTGCTTTTTAAAGACATCTGTCGAATGATTATCGTCTTTTATTAATTCGTTGCAGCCTTAGTGCTGCAATGAACACAGAAAATAGCCGCTATTGTTGATAGAAAAAGCAATATTCTGATGTTTGCCAAGCTCAGTCCTTTGACCTAAGTTTCTAGCTATTCAGCGGATTGTCAAAACGCATTGTGAGCCTCGGTACTGGCGGCTGGTAAGGGTAATTACCCACCCCAAAAGCCTCCTATGAGCTTGATTATCAAGGTCAAGATGCACACAATCCGCTCCAATTCCTGTAACCAGCTGTTTTATCTAACAAAATGCGCAAGTATGAAGACTCTCTTCCATTAAAGTTACTCAAGGCCAGAGAAGCGGCCATGAGCTTCTTTCGCCCTATGCTTCAGGAATATTCCATTACTGAGCAGCAATGGCGCGTCATGCGGGTTCTCAACGATGTTGAGGAGCTAGAGACGAAGAAGCTGGCTGAAGCCTGCTGTATTCTTAGTCCAAGCCTGACCGGAATTATTCAACGCCTGGAGCAACAAGGCTATATCAGCCGGCGCAAATCATCTGAAGACCATCGTCGTATTCTTGTCAAAGCCACGCCTAAAGCCAGGCAGCTTCTCGACACAATGGCGCTAATGGTTGAAGAAAGCTACGCTCGGTTAACTCAAGGGCTTAACCCTGAAAAAATGGAGCAATTAAAAGATTTACTGGACGAAGTCAGCCTACTGAATAATTGATTCAGGCTGCGGTGAACACGACCCGTCCACCAGACTTTACCGGCTAATTCTTTTGTCAGTTTGTATCTGCGTTGATATCTCTTACAATCAGCTCTGATATTGACCATTAAAAAGTGTGAAATCCGGAGATACATCGACATGATTCAGACAGGTGAAAAACTGCCTTCAGTCACGATAGCTCTTGCCAACGGAGAATCTGTAAATTCAACAGATTTCTTTGCTGATAAAAAGGTAGTGCTCTTTGCTCTGCCCGGAGCTTTTACTCCAACCTGTTCCGCGACACATCTACCCGGCTATGTGGTTCTTGCAGATGAGATCAAGGAACAGGGAGTTGATGAAATTGTCTGCCTGTCCGTGAACGACTCTTTTGTCATGAAAGCCTGGGGGGAGAGTCAGAACGCTGAAGCTCTCACTCTGATCGCTGATGGTAATGCCGAGTTCACTCGAGCCATTGGACTTGATATGGATACTGGAAGCTTTGGTGGTGTTCGCTCACAACGGTACGCCATGATTGTCGAAAACGGTGTTGTGACCCTGCTGAATGTTGAAGCACAAAAATCCTTTGAAGTCAGCAAGGCTGAAACCATTCTTGCCGTTCTAAAAGGCTTATAATCTTCCAGCATAAACTCTGCAGCCAGCTCTGGCTGCAGTTATTGGAAATAAAAACGGAAATATTGATCCAAAATAATATTTTCGTTTTTTATCATTCTACCAACTGTCGCTTTTTCCATTCTGGGTTTAGTCTCTTATCAGGTATTTTCTAAAAGTCATTGCACACTAACGCTTGCTGTCAGCATTCTTCGAAAACTGCGTCAATGTCGAAATAAGAAAACATTCAGAGGTTTCTTTATAACTAAAAGGTAACCACTTCATGCCTGATCAAACTTTCTATCATCAAAGTATCTGGACTGGCCGCATTGACCAGGAGGGAAAAGACCCTCTGTCACAGTATTGGCACCAGCAGGTCAAACCCTTTTATGCCCATAAGGGAGAACCTGGGCTTGCCATTATCGGCCTAGCCTCTGACGAGGGTGCTATTCGTAGTCAACGACGCCAGGGAACGGAAGATGGCCCTGATGTCATTCGCAAAGCTCTGTGCAATCTGCCCTGGAACAGAAATGACCAGGCCTATGACATGGGCAATATCACCTGCTCTAATAAAAATCTGGACAAAGCTCAGGCTGAATACAGTGAAGCTGTCAGTCGAGCTCTCAATAACAGAATGCTCCCCCTTGGGCTTGGTGGTGGACAAGAAATCACTTGGGCAGGTTATCAAGGCTTAGTTAACCATCTTAGTCTTGATCGAAAAAGCAGTAAAAACATCAACATTGGTGTCATTAATTTTGATAGCTGTTTTGATCTGCAAAAGCCGGATAGAGGTCCATCCTCAACCACTGTCTTCAGACAAATTCACGATCACAGTCAACAACATCAAACCCCTTTTCACTACCTCAACCTGGGGGTCAGTCGAACCAGCAACACCCGCGCCCAGTTTGAACTGGCTGATAAACTGGATGTAGCATGGCTGACCGATGATCAGATTAACGATAATAATTATGAGTTTCTGATTGAGGAACTGGAGTGCTTCACAGGTATGGTTGACCACGTCTACCTGAGCATTGACCTCAGTGTTTTTTCAGGATGCCAGGCACCGGGCGTCAGTGAGCCTTCTGTGCGGGGAATTCCTCTGGAAGTTGCTGAAACACTGTTGCGTGTGATCAAAGGCAGTGAAAAACTGAGAGTCATTGATATCGCTGAATACAATCCAAAATACGACCATGATTCTCGTACAGCACGATTGGCCGCCTGGATTATTCACCTGCTAACCAGCCAGGAACAACTGATGACTTAGCAGCTATTACTTAACAGTCAATAAGGGGTGTGCGAAAATGTCTCTCTTTGTCAAATAATAAAGAGAACATAATGGATAAACCTCGTCGTATCTGGGTGAACACTCTACTGTTTTCCCTGACATTTGTTGCGGCAGTAACTCTGGTTCCCTGGTATGGTTTTCAGTATGGTTTTTCTTCCTCGGACTGGCTGATAGCAGGTCTTTTTCTGATATTCAATGGCACAGCTATTACTGCGGGTTATCACAGACTCTGGTCTCACAAAGCCTATGAGGCGCACTGGAGCATGCGACTCTGGTTTGCTGTCTGGGGCGCTATGGCTACCCAGAACAGTATCATGCACTGGACATCCGGGCACCGCCGTCACCATACCTTTGTCGATGATTATGATAAGGACCCATACTCTGCCAGTCGTGGTTTCTGGTTCTCTCATATTGGCTGGATGCTGAAAGAGTACGACCCCAAGGCCAACGACTTTTCCAATATCAAGGATCTCAAACGAGACCCTATTGTGGTTTGGCAGCATAGGTTCTACCTGCCACTGGTACTGGCCACCAATATCGGTTTTCCTCTTCTTGCTGGATTGATGACAGGCAATATAGTAGCGGCCTTATTACTGGCTGGCGTTCTACGCCTAGTGCTCAGTCATCATTTCACCTTTTTTATTAACTCATTAGCTCACATCTGGGGAAAAAGACCTTTTACCGATAAGAACACAGCTAGGGATAACGGCGTTCTGGCTCTTTTAACCTGGGGTGAGGGTTATCATAACTTCCATCATATTTTCCAATATGATTATCGAAACGGTATTCGTTGGTGGCACTATGATCCAACCAAGTGGATCATTTATTTTGGTTCCAAGGTTGGGTTAACCAAAGGCCTGAGAAAAGTCAGTCACTATCGTATTGAGAAAGCCCGCATTGATATGCAATTCAAATACGCCAGTGAAAAATTAACCTGTCAACAAGCCTTGCAAACACTCGAGGAGCAATATCAGGCCATCAGTCAAACCTGGCATGAATGGTCCAACGTTCGACAGAAGTGGATGGTGCTAAAAAAGCAGGAACTCAAGCAGAACTGGGAAACCTCGGATATTCATACGCAATACGAGGAACTTAAGTCTCTACTTCAGGAACAACAAAAGCAGTGGCAACTGGCCCGCGCAGGTTTGTTGACCTAATCAGATAGATCTTTTTACGGCCTGACCACTCAGAGTGGTCAGGCCGTTCTTATTCAAACCTTCTTTTAATGTCTGCCCTACTCGTATAAAAATAATGAAGCAACCTAAACATTTGAAAGATTCATAATCAAATCTTCCACCTAGTCTATTATTTCCTTGGTATATAAAGGTGAGAAGTATGGTTCAGGATTGACTGACCTATAACGATGTCTATTTCTCCCTCTCAAAATAAATCAGCCTGTTTAAATCCATACTCTGTAAAAAATGAGGCTGACTACGCACCTGATGAGACATAAAACAAAACTTCTATTAATAGGCTTTTTATCAGTTGCAATATTCAGAACCTATTTCAGGTCGTTTTGCTTTATTTTCCTGATCCTTATTTTACCTGTTTACCTTGCACAGCCTGTTCATGCCGGACTGGTTTCTGATGCCGAAAAAGTTATCAAATATGAACACTTATTTAGACAACTGGGTAAATTAATTCAGGAGTTAACTCTGCTTGACAGTACCCAAGGGTACTTCCCCAGAGTCAGCGTTGAAATAGATTCGTCAGGCCCAGTCAGCATAATGGTTCATAACAACCCTGGTCAAACACCGGCCATGCCCGGAACGCCAACAACCAATGTTGATTACAGTTCTATCTGGTGGACAATTCCTTCCAATGAAAGCAACTTTGTTTCTGCGTTTGCCAAGGCATCAAGTGGCAGAGAACTTAAGTGATTAATTCGATCTGACGGAACACTGGGGGCCAATACTGCAGACCTCAGCACACTACTACCCGAAGCGTTTATTTTCGCCTCAAAAACAACGGAAACGTTTGAACGTGCGTTTCGCTATCAGAAATCAAACCGAAAAAAGCAGCGAATGGCCATTTAGAAAAGTAGATATCAAGGAAGTACGCCCATTTAATATAGGTAAGAGCAGTAAGACATTTTTCTGCCACTATATCCATGACGGGGAATCCAGCTACGATGTTTGTGTGGATTATGATGCATCTGACAAGCTATATACCATTGCTGCATTGGCACAAGAGAGTGAGTTCTCGAACTCACGCCTCATGCTTGATCCTAATGAAATTGAACTGAGAGCTAGAGGACAAGGAAAAACTGAAGGTTACTACCTCAATTTTCTAGAGCACTTTGAGAGCCAAATTCCCAGTCACTTTCTTAACTTGGAAGATACTCTTGATGTTGATGTCAGCACACAATACCCCATCGCTAACCGGGCCAAAGTTAGGGTAGTAGGCAGAGGTCAGTTTTCGGTGGTTTTTGCCATCGACAACGTGCTTCCCGATTTGGCATTTCGCCGTTTTTCAGGCTTTAAAACGATTGAGGAGGCTAATAATTTTATATCAACTCACGAAGCAGCCCTCGTTGCTTACGACGAATTAGAACTACCCGTTATACCAACAACACTGACTCTGGTTAAAGGCCAGAATTCATCATTTTCTGCTTACCTGATCCAGCCACTCTTGGCACCGGATCAGTTAGCTGAAAATCATATCGAAAAATATTTCTCTGACCCTAATGGGGTTTGTGAAGAATTATCCAGTAAAAGTAATAAAAAGACATACTGCCTATTTAACCGTGAAGCCGTTATGTTAATTCTTGAAGCGGTCTTGTCCGGAGTTTATCAAAATCTGTTGAAGCTAAAATCAGATGACTCTGCAGTGAGTATCTGCTGTGACGGTAAACCGGATAACTTTCAGTGCAACTTTGCATACAAAAGCGATTGGCTTAAGATTGACTTATCACGTGACTCCGTTGACACAGCTGTGAGTTTGACCGACTTCCACCCTTGTTCACTGGTACTGTTCGATAAACTACTATTCGATGGCGGCCCCCATAGTCAGCTATTTACCGAACTACTGAGTTCCACCCCCTTTGACGATTATCAGATAGGGATTCGAAACTGGGCTGATGCTAAGAAACTGGTCACAAAATCTCTGGCAAATATCGCTTACCACGCAGGAGATCAAAGTGAAGATGAGCTTGAGATGCTCGTTGCCAGATCCAAACATGTTCTTTTTGGCCTATGGAACACTCATGATTCAGAGCTTAACGACCGCTATAAACAATCTCGTAGTGAAGATACAGCAACCATCGAGAATCCCGGACTGGATTACAGTAAGCTTTTTTTTGATCTCGATGAACTGAATCTGGAAACGGTGCTGGCTTACAGGGAAGACAGCCGCAAGAAGAATTTCAACCTGAGACTTCACTATTACATATTGAGAATAGCCAGTGATTTAGCTCCTCAGAAGTTTGAACTGAATGATTTCACTCCTGTGGATAACCAGCAAGACTGGTGGCTAAGGGTGGTCTCTTTCTACCATAAAGAAGAATTGCGAGAACTGTTAGAGAATACAATTGTCGATTCAGTATTAGACATCGCAGATCAACACGAAAAAAACCGAATGAAACTCAGAGAAGAAATCTCCGAGATCGTAAACAACGACAAATTAGTGCTCAAATCCGGTCTACTAAGATTACTGCACTGGCACTTCAAACAAAAACGAAAAGCGGGCTCTTTCATCAATTATGAAGACCGAGAAAGGCAGCTGATATTGCGTGATCACTGGTTGATTCACCTGCAGAAAAACTTCCATGGAGAAATGCAGGTTCTCGTCAATATTTTTATGTCAATGGGGTATGAACATGATGAAGCTAGCCTTCCCAAGCTACTTAAAGATAGCAACATTGGGTCGTTTATCGATCAGAAGGTAGAAGAAAGGCAAGATCAGGAATCTTTCATAAATCAATTATTTCACGCTGTTTTTAAACAATATATATCCTCTGATTCTAATCAACTGTAAATATCGTTCAAAACAACACCTAACCAACTGAAGTCATTTGATGTTCAGCGATGGATTGATCTTGTAGTACCAGAATATCAAAAAAGAATTAGTTCCCAGATGGCTCTTTACCAGCAAGAAGTCCAATCAAAACCTGACACTATGGTACTTCCTTTATCCAGACATAGCAGTACACGAGCTCTTTATAAAAAGGTGCATATGCATACTCTGAAAAAGAAGCGCAAGCACAACCCGAATCAAAAAGCATAAAAACAAGAGTGCCATTCGCACCACCATTAGTTCAGGTTACTATTCCGGACTCAACCAGTCAGCCCTCCCCTCAGCCTGGAATTGGGTCGCCGGAAGCCTCACCTGCAACCAAACGAATAAAAGTAGACCTTACAGCCTTGTCATTCAATGAGCCCACTTTCTCACCCATATTTCCTGACCCCTCCTCACTTGATCTGACAGCCCTCGAGCAAACCACGGTAAACATTCTCGAGAGCAGCGGATCAAGACTTGGCCCCTCCTGTCCTGATCACCTTTGTCTCTACAACAGTTTAAGTTACCTGATCTCACTAACCCATGAGCATAACCAACATTTAACGCTGTATATCCTTCGTCAGTTACAAGAGTTATTACAAGGTGGATCGTTACTCAATACCTGTGCTGAAGTCCCTGAAGGCTTGATACGCAATCTTCTGTTCATAGGGCTGCAATCAGCCAAAACAAAAATGATTCTTCTGGGTTATTTAAATAAATTGTCTACCCTGTCTATAGATATTTTGAGGAGTACCATCCAAAGCCTCTTGATGGAAATACTCAACAATCAATACTGGTTAAACGGCTTTTATTTTTCCGAACTTTGGGATCAATCAAGTAGCAGTCAAACTCAAGCAGGTCTGCTCTCCATTCTGGAAGAACTCATTAATCAGGAACATTCACCACCAGGCCTGACCATGGCAATAGCCCATACACTTCACACTCTTTTTAACCAACAAGATATCCAGTTCGCTGGCCTGACAAGTCCATTGACTACTGCGCTTACCGTGGCAACACAGTTACTACCCCGCTTGAAGAAGAGTGGACTAACACTGAATTCACGATCACACCTAACCTACTTTTTCTAGGTATTGGCCTCTACTGGATTAATCATCCTCCCGAGAATGTTACTGCCCAATTATCCGCCAGCTTCAATGAATGGTTGATGCCTCAACAGATTATTGGGGCGCCCAACTGGGCTAGCAACGAACTGCTTCAGTTTCTAGTCTTGCCAATGTTTCATGCAGCGGGCCTTCCAAGTATTATTCAAATGATTAATGTTGCCGTTGACACACCCCAAAGCCCAATTTCGGCTTACCAACTTGAATTCCACCCCGAAAATATTCTTTCTCCGCAACAGATAGTGCAAGATTTACAGCTTGATTCAGAGCAAATTCTCCAGGGTGTCAATGATCCCAATATATTTACGCTCTTCCATGGCCATCTAGACCCTGCCCTTGCCGTTCAGGGAGGACAGTACTACCAAATGGGAACCCACTGGCAACCCGTTATTCCTCAAGAGCTGACCCATATAACGTCTACCCAGAGCCCACACCCAGACAGGAAACGAAAAAAAGGACTAGCGTTCAGCCCTCGTATAGCAGACAAAGCAGCCAAGGTTCTTCAGAAGGATCACCCCTCTCAAATTCACTAATAGAAAAGGCCTTTAGAAATCAGCTTTCTCAACCAACGAATGCCCACAAATTAGTGATGCAACTACGAAGGCAAACAACAACACCTGCTGATATCGAACTGAGTATGACTCCCCAAGACTGCTTATCCTGGCTATTCATTATTGCTTCCATGTACCTGACTCATGGGCAATCAGTGATAAAGTAGCCAGACAAGCCTTCCAGCCTTGACTATTCTGTGTCCAAATACGTACATTTTGACTGGGACTACGTGTGGTAAAGCCTAGTATTCGAAAAAAAATCATACTTTTTACGGTCGTACCTATTACGCTCTTTTACAATTTCCTGAGTGCAATTCATATTTATTCGAGTTTCGAAAGTTCTTCAAAAGACATCGAAACTCAAATGCGAAACACCGTTGTCCATTTCACTCAGGCCATCAATGTCAATGTCATGAACATCCAATCCTCTGCGAGTGCCAGAGTGAAATTATTACGTGATGCCACAGAAACAGACACGTATTTATTAGTAAAAAACTTCCTCGGTATCAGCCCTTATCTGGTCAGTGTCAGCTGGGTCGACATCAATAATCCGGTCGATGGGGCTATCTGTGCACAGATACATTCCGGTCAGTTAAACCGCTGTAGAGAAGAACAGTTTCCAAACTTCACCAGTAAATCTGACTGGTTATCTATCTATAACAAGGGCGCTTACTGGTCATCTTTATATAAAGATCACAGGTCTAGCAAACGGTTGATCAGTTATTTTCTACCTGCTCCCGGCAAACAACATTTACTCAAACTGGATCTAGATATCCGCCAGCTGGTGTTGTCCATCATTGATCCGTCACTTTATACCGGCCAAGGAATTTCTATCAATATGTGGAAGTTCAACATGGTTGATTACGATGGCGATTATTTGTACAGCGACAGCGTTCAGGCCAACCGTTACAGTCACAAAAATTTGAGAGAAACCGGTAAAATTTATGGTATAAAAAATTTCGGCGAAGACATCTCTCAGCTAATAGACAATGACCTACCCCATCATTTTCGAGCTTGGCTACCTAACCCTCAATACCAGAAAGAGTATTGGTTTTTCGGGGCTCCGGTAAGTTCCGTAAAGTGGTGGTTGTACACGTCAGTGAGTCGCCAGCATGCCTTGCAGGGCATTCTGGAGTTAGCATTAATGGATGTACTCGTTATGCTGCTTTCCCTGTTGCTGATACTCACCGGAATCTGGTATTCATCAAAGAGAATTACCCGTCCTCTTATCCAGCTCAAGGACTGTATGGATCAGTTTATTCACAGTCATCAACTCATACCTCTACCGGAAGCAGGAAGAAGCGATGAAACAGCTTCCCTAAGCCACTCATTTATCAAATTGACCCAGTGGCTGGAGAATCGGGATAGAGAGTTACAAGTTGCAAGAGCCAATAATATGGGACACATTGTTCAGGGTATGCAGGGAAGTTATTTTTACTTTCAACTCAACACCAGTGAAGAAGTGGTGTATATCAGTCCTTCTGCAAAAGCCATCACAGGTTACGATATTGAACAGCTATCCCGTTCTCTCTCAGCCTCACTGAACAGCGATAAAGACCGTTCCCGTTTTAACCACTCCTTCCAAACTATTCTCAAGGGTGAGGAGGCTGAAGCGTTTGAGATTGACATCCACCATGCTGATGGACGAATCAGAACACTTGAAATATTCTGGAGCTATTTTGAGCAAGGCAACCAACCCAACATGATCGAAGGGCTTGCCAATGATGTGACCGAGCGCGTAGCCGATACAGAAAAATTCAAGGCACTAATGAACTCCGCTCCTGACGCCATGATCATTATTAATCCCGACGGCATTATTTCCATGGTCAACTCGCGCGCCCTATCGCTGTTTAAAGGAAATCGTGACAACTTGTTGAGCATGCCTTTGTCAGTGTTAATTCCACCCGAAGGCAGAGACTCTCATCCACTATTAAAAGCGCTGCAAAGCAAAAACTGGCCAGCATGCAGTATCTCTCAATACGAAGCCTGCGCCATTACTTTTGCCGGAGCCCCCTTCCCTGCTGAACTAACCAGCAATCCACTGGTTACCAGAGAAGGTGTTCTGGTGTCTGTCGTTATTCGCGACATCAGTGAACGAAAACAAATCGAGAAAGATCTTTTGGCTGCTCATGATCAGGCCGTCAAAGCCAGTCGATCAAAAAGTCTTTTTCTGTCCTGCATGAGTCATGAACTGAGAACTCCCCTCAACGGTGTTATTGGCTACGCTCAGGTATTGCAAAGATCCAGTGGATTGAATCCAGAGCAACATCAGAGACTCGCCATTCTTGAACGCTGTGGCCAGAGCCTGCTGACACTGATCAATGACATTCTGGATCTGACTAAAATCGAAAGTCAGGGTATTGTTCTTCACCCCGTCTCCTTCAGTTTGAAAAATCTGTTTGAAGAGCAGACATTACTTTTTACTCCCAGAGCAGAAAACAAGTCACTGACACTGATTCCCCACATTGACTCCAATTTACCGGAGTGGATTGAGGCTGATGAAGTCAAACTCAAGCAGGTACTGACCAACCTATTGGGAAATGCGATCAAATACACCGAGTCCGGATCCATCAGCTTCGAGGCAACCCGATTTCAGGGACAAGTCAAAATCTCGGTATCTGATACAGGAATCGGTATTGAATCTGACAATATCGAAACGATTTTCGATCCTTTTCAACAACTCGATGCCGGGCTAAAAAGAGGAGGCACCGGACTTGGTCTGGCCATCAGTAGAAGTCTGGTCAGAGCACTAGGGGATGACTTAATGGTTACCAGCCACCCTGGAGCCGGTAGTTGTTTCTCCTTTCATATTCCTTTGGTACAAGCCACTGCCTTAAAAGATGGCCAGCAATTGTCTAATGAGAATGTTGAACTCGTCATTCCAAAAGGCTCTCACTATACAATCCTGATTGTTGATGACATCAAGATCAACAGGGACCTTCTGAGAGATATCGTTCAGGTTTCAGGCTTTGACACTGTTGAGGCCAGTAATGGTCTTGAAGCCCTTGAAAAACTCGAAGAACAGCCCGTAGATCTGGTATTACTGGATATCCGAATGCCAAAAATGGATGGCTTCGAAGTTATTTCACGCATTCGACAACACCCAGAGTGGCAGCTAATCCCCGTTATAGCCGTAACCGCCAGTACGGGAGCCGACTTTAAAAGCCAGCTTTCACAGTATGGCTTCAGTGGTTCATTATCAAAACCTTTCAGCCTTAACCACCTGCTGCAACTCATGTCCAAGCAGCTTAATCTGGAATGCATAAGCAGGCATGAAGCCGGTTTGAATCAAAGCAAAGAACTGCAGCCTATTGTTGCTCATCACATAGAGCACATCAGGGCTGAAATTAATAAAACGATTGAAACGGGTGATATTGAGTCTCTGACTGCCTTGGTCAACTACTGCCAGACACATAAGCTAGATGACTACAGCGAACATATCAGGTTACTGGCGGATACGTGTGACGTTGCAGAATTGGAGAAGTTCTACCAATCTCTAGCAAAAAACAAGGCATTACACTGAACCCATGGAGTCGTCGCTCACTCCAACCATCCACTTTTTGGAGGCTCGTGGTGCTTCGCTTTTTTACCACATAGCCTACTCACATATTCAAATCCTTTGGGTATAATGGATCAATTTTTGAGTATCAATAATGTCACAAGCAGTTAATATTGAACAAATTCAGACTCATCTGATTGAAGCCCTGAAAGAGCTTTACCCTTTGGCCATGAAAGCAGATGAGCAGCTGGAACAGTTACAAAGTGAAGACAAAGGAAAGTTTACAGCTATCTTCCAGAAAGAAGCTGGCTACGGCGTAGAAGCCAATAATTTTCTTCCTTACCTCATTGAATTAAACGACGAAATTCAAAGTCTAAAAATGATGGAACCACAGAATCAACAGAACAAAATAAAACAGATTCTAGCGAAAATTAAGGAAATGCATAAGGTTCTTGCCAATTTTCACAACATAAACGACTCTGATAGCTAAAACAGGCCGTTTTATAGACTAAAACGCTGACAGCAAACACTGATTTTGTCTTGTTGTCGGCGTTGCAACTTCCTTCCTCTTCTTTGAAAATAAGCATACCTAGCCAGAAGCTGTTAATGCACTCAAAATATTGAAAGGCTTATCGTATGCAATTAATAAGAGCGATAAATATCATCTCTGGCCTACTGCTGGCTATAACCTATGCCACACCCATATTCGCTTTGAACAGTGATTATACAGACAGTTATTTCTGGTCATCCTACCAAAGTAAGGATGCGACACTTATTCAGCGTATTAACACCAGACAGTTTGATATAGACAAAATCAGCATTATGAAGGTTTTTTTGAATGAATTTACTTCTAGGCTAAGATTCGAGACTTTTTTAACCATCATCGACAGACTCAATTTTGAAAGCTCAAAGCTCCATGTCGCCAATATGCTGACAGAACATATTGAAAGGCCAACAGATAAACAGCAATGCAGGATGTTACAGAGTTTTTCATCGAAGATGGTTCAAAATGAAGTTTTCAATATGATGAAATTGAATGAAAAAGAGACTATTTCGATCTGTGACAGATGAGAGAACAGAACTGGTGCTCCCGAGTCGAGTCGAACTACAGGAAATATTTTGATTCTGTATGCCCTTGAACAATCATTGATTATAATTTATCTGTTCTCATTGACCCTCGATAGTTCTGAAAAATAAACAGAAATTTTATTGGCACTGTCATTCACTCAGACAATGACGGTAGGCCTATATTGAGAGTTTCAGAATTGAAATTGATGTTATATGCATCAACGTCACTTACTATTACTTCACATCTATTGATATATTCGACAGTTCCATCAGAGTGGTGGAGATTTAAACTTTCTAGTGACACATTTTGAGCATCTCTTTTACAAATAGAACAAAGTGAATATGATTTTTTTAACATTTTAAGTAAATCATGATGCTTACTTAGTTTCGTCTTTGTCCTCAATTTAATGTCTTCGGCGTCTGGGAAATAATATAACCCACCCATAAACACAGGTTCACCGTCCTGTTCTTTTATAGATATTGACATGCAAGAATTAGGTTTAAGATTTATTTTCGAAAAACACATCAGAGCATCTATAGATGGCATTATCACTCTTAGTTCAGGTTCTTCGATGAGAGGTATATCGGAAATAATAAAATGACTGTGATCGGGTAATTCTATTTGCTGTGTAGAAGAACAAATCGTATCAGCACTAATATTTATGTTTGCTTGAATCATTAAGTACGACATTACTACTAATTTCTTACACATATTCATTACAAACAATCTTATGCGATAAATTCTTACATTATAGTTATTATTAAATGGGTGTTATCTATTATAAAATGAACGTCTGTCTCGATATTTGTCATCGAAGCTGCAGGCAGTCTAAGGTTTGATAGACAACATTCCACTATGTTTTAGAAATACCTACTAAGTGACGTTTATCTTGCGGATATTAAGTCCATCAATGACATAACCTCTCTCTTCAAGTCTCTGATAATAGCCGGACACCCATAATCTATTGTTGATCCTTCTAGTGCCAGCCGATGCTAGGCATGCGACATATGAAAACAGTTGTCCGGGCACTCACCGCTCAATATTGGTATTGAGTATGGTGCCTATTGGGATCATTAAATCACTATTGATAGTGTTTCTTCGCTATGGAGTAGGAATTAACGGTCTTATCGCCTGTTTTTTGAACAGAGTCAGCTAGGGTGTCAGGATTACTCAGATATTCTTCTACAAACGTTTCCTGATGAATACTAAAGTCCATCTAACATCTTCTTGTACTAGAAAAATCTTTACTCTATACGCCATGAGATGAAGCCAGTTTCAGTCATAAGCCAAGACTCATGACTGAAACGATCAGGGTTGGATTTTTTAAAGAGTTAGAACAAAAACTGCATAAGCAAGCCACAAAGCCAAGTCGGTATCAAAAGAGAGCTTAAACTATTGAAAACAAGCATCACCAGCACAGCAAAGTAGAAACCTATACCAATACCTACACCAAGATGAAAAAAAGTAAGTTTTTTGAAGTGATTGCTAACGTGGAGAAGGAGACAGAACTGGCGCTCCCGAGTGGATTCGAACCACTGGCCTATCGCTTAGGAGGCGATTGCTCTATCCAGCTGAGCTACGGGAGCATAAGAAAAACCGGCAACTGATTTCCGTGCCGGTTTTTTGCATTCTATATAATGAAGTGATTTTTGCCAATACTGCCTGAAGCTTATCGTTAAAAAAAAAACGATTCTCTAAACAGTTGATTCCATTATTGTTTAGGCAGAGTTCTTTCAACAGCTTGTTCAAATTTCAACAGTTTTTCAGCAAGCCGACCGCTGTTCACTTTCAAAGTGCCTTCCTGGTAAGCCTTCCTCAGCATCTGAATACGGGAACGCCGATCTTCAAGGTGCTTTTGATCTATTTCATTACTGCCAACATCAAGATTTCTATCCATGATACCTCCTGAGCGTGACGTGACTCATATTCGCACATAGAGCAACCTCACACCAGAGTATTTTTTAAACGACCTATTCTGAAAATATCGACCTGATAGATTTTACTTTATTTTACGGACAATAGAATAATTCCGTGAAATACTCATAGTCAGAAAGTGCCTTTGCGTCTAACTTATTCACACTCTGGTGCCACACTCTAAACTAAGGTATATAAAATACATCAGGGACGAGGAGGAACGTGCTGTGGCAAAAACATCTGATATTTCCAAGTTTGGTAAAATGAAAAACATCTTCTTAGCAATACTATTATCCTGCGGCATGATCAGTATCAGTCACGCTGAAGTGGTGTCCTATGACGATCCTTGGGAAGGTGCTAACCGCGCCATATTCAAGTTTAACGACACGATTGATACCTATACTCTGAAACCCCTTGCTCAAGGCTATGACAAAGTTACTCCTAAGCCAATACAGAATCTGGTGAGTAATTTTTTCAATAATCTGGGTGAAATTCGCAACGCAGCCAATGCGCTACTGCAATTCAAACTGGGTGAAACAGCAACCGCTCTCGGACGCTTTGGTCTGAATTCAACGGTTGGCATGTTAGGTATGGTGGATGTAGCCACTCCGCTGGGAATGGAAGAAAAGTATGAAGATTTCGGCCTGACACTGGCCAAGTGGGGAGCACCATCCGGACCTTACGTTGTTCTGCCGATATTTGGCCCAAAAACCTTGCGCTCCGGCCTTGGTCTTTATCCAGATTCAGCACTGAATCCTCAAGGTTATATCTCTCCTGATAAAGATAGGTACATCACCAAAGGGATTGATCTCGTCAATATCCGCACACATCTGCTAGGCTCTGAGGAGCTTGTGGTAGGAGATCGTTATTCTTTTATTCGTGATGCCTACCTGCAGCGCCGTGAATACATGATTACCGGCGAGCTTCCAGGCGACGGTTTCTGATCCAGATTCTTACACCGGCGCTGCTTGCGGCAGTGCCGGGTTGAGAGTATGTTTCCAGTAACAAACATATTAACTATACCTGTTCGTTTCTATAGCGCACTCTGAGCATAATCCCATGTTTCCTGTTAACCGGGAGGTTCCCATATGAGTCTGGCCAGCAACACTATTCTGGTCATTGATGACGACACTATTGTCAGAGAAAGTATCGTAGCTTATCTCGAAGACAGTGGTTTCAGAGTGATTCAGGCTGAGAACGGCGAACAGGGGCTGGCAACTTATTCAGAAGTGTCTCCGAACCTGATTTTATGTGATCTGCGAATGCCCCGTATGGATGGCCTTGCTGTACTCCGTAACGTTCGTGAGTTATCGCTGGACACTCCTTTTATCGTTGTTTCAGGTGCAGGAGTGATGGCCGATGTTGTCGAAGCTCTGAGACTGGGCGCCAACGATTACATCATCAAGCCTATTGTAGACCTCGAAGTACTCGAGTACGCGATTAATCGGGCTCTTGAAAATGCCCAGCTGACACTAGAAAATCGACGATACAGAGAAAGCCTTGAGGAAGCGATTAAAACCCTTGAGAGCAACCTTCACCTGTTGAAAGAAGATCAAAAGGCAGGTCGGCAGGTTCAGATGCGAATGCTGCCTCAGGAACCTATGTGCTTTGATAACTTCAAAGTCGACCACAAAATCATTCCGTCTCTCTACCTCAGTGGCGACTTCGTTGACTACTTTGAACTCAATGAACACAGCTTTGCTTTTTATCTGGCCGATGTTTCCGGTCACGGAGCTTCGTCTGCCTTCGTCACAGTATTACTAAAACACATGTCGATGCAGTTGTTGCGGGAATATCAGTCCCACGGCGGCAGAGCCAAAGTTAAACCCTCACATGTTCTGAGTTTTATTAACCGCAGTCTATTGGAAGCCGGGCTTGGCAAACATATCGTGGTGTTTGGTGGCGTAATCGATACCCGGGATGAAACCCTGACTTATGCCTTTGGAGGGCATTACCCTCTACCCATAATCAGTACACCGGAAAAGACTTGTTGTATTGAAGGACGTGGTTTGCCCGTGGGCCTTTTTGAGGATGCCAGCTTTCAGGACGTCACAATAGACTTGCCCAAGCAGTTCACCTTGACTATCCTGTCCGACGGTATTCTGGAGGTACTGCCACAGCAGACACTTCAGGAGAAGGAAGACTACATGTTGTCTGTCATCAGAGAGGGAGCCGATACCGTTTCAGCACTGACCGAAAAATTGGGGTTGCATAAAATCAAGGACACCCCCGATGATGTTGCCATGCTGATTCTGGCTCGAAGCTGAGCATGATCCCAGGAAAATTACAGTACGCTGAAAACCAGGGCACCTACATCCTGAAATTGTCAGGTGAAGTGCGCTTGAACCTATGCTCCAGTCTGGAGCTGTTCCTTGATCGAATGTTTTCCGAACCGGATTTCAAGTCGGTCATCATTGACCTTTCCGTAACAGAGACCATCGACAGTACGTCACTTGGGTTACTGGCACGATTGTCTATTCATGCCAAAAAGAAATTTGGTCTGACACCCGTTATTATCTCCACTCAGGAAGATATCACCCGTATTCTCATGAGCATGGGCTTCGATACAGTATTCAATATTGTTGAGAAGATTGATGGATTGGAAAACCTGAACCTGGCTCTTAACAATATTGGCTGCGACTCTACTGACGAGCAGGCTGTACAGGCTCAGCGGGTTATTGATGCTCATAAAGTACTGATGAACATGAATGAAGAAAATCAGAAGGCCTTTGGTGAACTGGTTTCCCAACTGGAAGAAGTTCAAAGCCGTCAGGAAAGCTGACGGCTTGATTCAGAATATCTTCAGCATCCGCCTCTATCATTACTTTCCATAACCTGAAGACGTAAAGTCTCAACCGCCTCTACAGCATTCATCAGCACTTCCAGACCGGCTCCTTTTTTATGAGCATTCTCACTGATGTAACGACGGAACCTTCTTGCTCCCGGCTCTCCCTGATAAAGACCCAGTAAATGTCGAGTGATGTGGCTAAGGTAGGTGCCACGGGACAGCTCAGCTTCAATGTACGGCAGCATTTGTTCAATAATAACTTTACGCTCTGGCAGTTTTTTCTCAGATCCATATAAGCGATTATCCACTTCTGCTAACAAGTATGGATTATGGTAAGCCTCCCGCCCCAACATCACACCATCCAGATACTGTAGGTGTTGACTGATTTCATCAAAACTCTTAATACCACCATTAATGGTGATTTCCAGATCAGGGAAATCTTTCTTCAACTGGTAAACCACTTCTGGTTTTAACGGTGGAACATCACGATTTTCCTTGGGTGACAGCCCTTCAAGAATGGCAATACGGGCATGAACGATAAACGTTTCGCAACCTGCTTCAGCCACAGTGCCAACGAAATCCACCAGCTCTTCATAAGATTCGCGACCATTAATACCAATACGATGTTTTACGGTAACCGGTATTGAAACACTGTTTTTCATAGCTCGCACAGCCGCCGCCACAACTTCAGGCTCAGCCATCAGGCAAGCGCCTATACGACCGTTTTGAACCCTATCACTGGGACAACCAACATTGAGATTTACTTCCTGATAACTAGCCTGCTCACCGTAACGTGCTGACAGCGCCAAATGCTCAGGATCATTACCACCCAACTGTAGTGCTAAAGGATATTCTTCAGGTGTGTGCTGCAGAAAACGGTCTTTATCGCCAAAGACCAGAGCCCCAGTGGTTACCATCTCGGTATACAGCAAGGCGTGCTCGCTGAGCAAACGATGAAAATAACGACAATGCCTATCAGTCCAATCCATCATTGGAGCTACGGAAAATGTTCTATCCAGTGTTTTGTGGGCATTCATAGTGGTATCAGTGGTTTCACTGGAATTCATAGGCTTCATATTCCGCAGTAAAATGACCTATTTTAGATCATTTTTCAATATTAGGTGCCCCAAAAGGTGCCCCAAACTACACTTGGGGCACCGCAAAAAATCGGGAGTTGAAATTCATGGCCTCTTATACCATTGAGACTAGAAAAAGGGCAGACGGAACAGTACGTTATCGCTGTACTGTTCGCCTCGGAGGTGGGAAAAATGTCCTCCACAGAGAGTCACGCTCTTTCATGAAAAAGAAACTGGCTGCGCAATGGGGGAAAAAAATAGCCTCTGAGCTTGAAGAAAAAGGTGCCCCCGAAAATGCTCATCAAAAAGGGCCATTCCCAAAAATTGGCGATCTCATTAGGCTCTACGAAAATGATGAGTCTCTAGGAGGTAAATCAGGACGAACCAAATGCTACGTCTTGAGAATGCTTGCTGATTCAGACATCGCCAAGATCACAGCCAACAAACTAATGGAAAAACACTTAGTACAGCACTGCAAAGATCGTAGAGATGCAGCCGCTAGCCCCGCTACGATAAATCATGATATAGCTTATTTAAGATCTGTTTTAAAAATGGCTGAACCTGTCTTTGGCATTCCTGTAGATGATAAAGTCATCATTAAAGCCTTACCGACCCTTCAACGACTTAACCTTATTGGAAAAAGCCAACGAAGAAGCCGACGTCCAACTCATACAGAAATACATCTTTTACTCGAAGGATTGAGAAAAAGAGAATTACACAGAAGCAATAAAATTCCATTTTGTGACATCCTGAATTTCTCGATATACACCTGTATGAGAATCGGAGAGGTTTGTCGTATACGCTGGGAGGACTTACATCTCCAGAACCGGACCATTTTAGTTCGGGATAGGAAAGATCCCAGAAAAAAAGTAGGCAACCATATGAAAGTTCCTCTATTCGGTGATGCATGGGAAATCATTCAAAATCAACCCAAAATGGATGCTAAAATATTTCCATATAATGAAAGGAGTGTGACTGCAGGATTTCAGCGAGTAAGAAACAAAATTGGAATTGAAGATTTACGCTATCACGACTTACGCCGTGAAGGCGCATCCAGATTGTTCGAAATGGGGTTCACTGTTGAAGAGGTTGCACAAGTGACCGGCCACAGAGACCTTAATATACTTTGGAAAGTCTATACAGAGCTGAACCCTGCAGACCTCCATAAAAAATACAATTCTTGCTAATTTTACGTATTAGATGATTATTACGTTTACAAGAGTAAGGGCACTACACTGGGGGTGTAGGGGTCAGAGGTTCAAACCCTCTCGTTCCGACCAAATTTCCTTTAAAATCAACAGCTTACGAGCTGCTTTTTTTATACCTGTCGTTTAGTTGCAAAAAAAAGGCAATAAAAGGGCAATAAATATCGGTTTCATAGCAAATTTGCATCTATTTTTGGCTTACTATTCGTCATTCAGTGCTGCTTTATTGAACCTTTGAACAGATCATTCTTGTCGTTATTTTTAAATGTCGTTTCTCTTCAGTTTACGCACTAACACTTACATTACCGCCTGAGATATACAGCCTACTTGGGCAGATACTCAACTATCTGTCATGTCGATTTAAAAAGACTATTTTCACTTTCAGTTCACCCGAAATCATTCGTATCGAATACTGAGTGCCAGCAGTCACTCTCTTTATACGACACAGAATTTCTGTAGTTAAATTCAATCCCAGAGCTATCAGACGATTTGAACTATTTCTCATATTTTGCGTATAAAAATCGTTACAATGAATGCGATTCTAAAAACATACACGACGTTGGATATAACCAATACTGAAGGGTGCAGAAAAGAGTGAGAATTTCTGACTGCATGTATTTCATCCAATGATTAGGTATGTCATGCCATTATTATTTTCGCGCTAAGTACGTGTAGTTATTTACTGATACAGGGAGATGGTTGTACATAGATTTAAAAGAAATTTTCTTGATCTTCTAGATCATCGTTTTCAGATGCAATAGCGTGTTCGGATTTTATATACTCCCAGAGCATATTCTGATGCAGCCATATTGGATCTGCGCTTTGGATAATGTATTCATCAATATTTAACCCGTCTATCTCTGGCTCCCTTTTTACCAT
Organism: Oceanospirillales bacterium; assembly: GCA_004762125.1. Taxonomy (GTDB): domain Bacteria; phylum Pseudomonadota; class Gammaproteobacteria; order Pseudomonadales; family Endozoicomonadaceae; genus Endozoicomonas_A. The sequence goes on from SIHQ01000008.1 coordinate 147,183, forward strand.
AACCTGCTTCCCATTTATAAATACCTGAATTCAGGTAATTTATAATAATAGCTTTTCCATATAGATCAGGTTTCACCACAGGTAAACAGACCCTTATACTGAGCACTCTAGTTTAGAAAATTTAATGTACAGTAGTTCTGTATTTTTCTGACAAAATAGATTTGAAAGCAACCGTTTCCATTTGCAAAAAGAGACGGTTACCATGCTCACTTCAGAACAATAAAAAACTCTTCGAGCTTTCCCTGTATACGACATTTTTAGCCGATGCACTATCTCAATTTCTGGATCAATTAACAGCTAGCTGCTTCTGAATAGTGTGGTTTCTTGTGAAGGCTTTCTCACGCAAGCTCTGCTGATCATCCATTATAAAAATAGTTGGAGCAGTTATCATCATTGGGTTTCCCATAGAGTTTAGCATTGGCGATATTTAGCCTTTAAAAAAACAAAAAATAAATACCCGCTCTTGCCTTAAATCTCTCTCAAATTATTATAATTTACGAGAAATGTCGGTGCCGGCCCCAAGAGTTGAGCTCGGGACCCACTGATTACAAGCTAGATTAGAGACTCAACAAATACGGTTTTAGTTGTCTCTTCATACTGTCTAATATCGTCCATAGCCGTTGACTACCAACCTACCCCACTGTTAAAAGTTTGTTTTATCTCGTCTCACATTGTCGTTTGATTGTTTCACAATGGGTAGGTTGACGGGTAGATTCTGAAAAGTTGCCTACAATCTAGACCTACCCATTCAAAATGTAAACGCTCATGACTGACGACGAAATTTTCTCTCTTCGTAATTCGGGAAAGAGTTTTAGCAAAAGCGTTCAACTTGGACGCAGAGGTGCTGGTTCTATTTTTGTGGAATTTCATAGCAGTGGTTTGGTGACCCTCTCTCATCGGGTGAGAGAAGGTGCTAAAAAGCGGCAGAAAAAATTAGGATTTCATGCGTCCTGCTTTGCCGATTTTTCTCTGGAATACCCTGATGCTGCTTTTATTACATTAAGTCAGGCAACGGCTCTGGCAGAAAAACATTGTGTGCAGAGAAAAACGGTTGATAGTTTTGAAACGGTTTTTATATCAGAGAAAGTGAACAATAGACGCACAAAAAGAGGGTTTGCCAGCTTTAAACAAATGCTGGAGTGCTATGAAAACTCGTTGGAAGGTCGCTCAGCTCACGGGGATGTCAAATCTGCCTTTAAATGTCATATCTTCGAAAAAATGCCTGATGAGTCCTACCGATATTCCAGACTGTTAGACATGAATGCACGGGATGTACGGCCTGACGATATTACGCCGGTCATTTCAAGAGTAATGCACGTCAAAAAAAAGAAAACCATTTGTAATTCCTTAATAGCCTACATTAGCGCCGCTGCCACCTGGGCAAAAAATTACGATTCTGATGTACGAATAAAGCCGGAAGACCGTTTGCCTGTCGCCTTTGGTATTGAGTTCAATTATTTCAAAGGCATGAAAAAATATAAGGAACTGACAAAAAAAGGCAAATACCAGTTGTCCGATCGACAGCTTTGGTTGTTATGGCATAACGCCTGTCAATGTATGGGGAAATCAGGGTACCTTGCTCGCTTGTTGATAGCGATTGGTGGTGTTCGGCAGGAACACTTATTGGCCACTGCTTGGGACGATGTGGATCTTGATTTCCGGTTCCCGAATATTCTTATGACATCTCATAAAGGTGCTGACTTTGAACCCTATCTCTATGCCTCTGTTCTCAATGATCTGGCGTTAGAAGAAGTAAAACGGATTCAGCTGGTTCACGGACATCGTAAACATCTTTTCCCCATTGATCATAGAAAACTGAATGACGAAACTGATGACAGGCCTATGAGAAAAGATGCTTTTGATAAACCGTTCAAACGACTCAGAACTCATATCGCAGAAAACTACGATTACGATATGCCACATCTGACAATGGGCATGATCCGAGGAACCGTTTCAACTCGTATGGCGGCAGCTGGCATACCAGACAGCATTAAAGAAATGATTCAGGGGCATAACCAGTCGAACATCAGGACGCTGCACTATGATCGTTTTAAATATTTAGGAAAAAAAGCGGAAGTCTTGAAGACTTGGAACGACTATCTATCGGAAATATTTAATCGGTCTTTTGAGAGTATTCAGGATATATACCCTGAAGAGGAATGTTATTAATTCAGGGTGTGTAGGTTTCAAAAAAACGTTCATGAACGTTCGTCCATGAAAAATTAGAAGCAGAAACCGTTCATTGCTTCTAGTGTTTTAAATCGTTTTACAGGACTTGGTACGCCCAAACACTACAGGACCGCCTAAAGATTATCAGTCGAGAGGGTTTAGCATTCAAAGCCCCTCGACGCCTAAACACTGACCTATACTTTCCCCTCCACAGTAAAAACTCTACCCATATCAAATGCGAAATCTGGGATCACGTTTAATCAACGGCTTTCTACTAACCGCGCTTTTGCTAGCGAAAGTAACCTGCGCCCAGAATCTGGAACTTCAGTCAGGTCAGCCCGTGATTCACGGCGAAATCAACGGCATGAAAGTCATGGCACAAGGAGATTACGTGGCGTTTATTGCCGCAGGCAAACCATTACCACTGTTGAGTGAAAAAGAATGTGATCGTGATTTACACTGCACCATGCAGAAAAACGGAACCGACACTGTGGTGTTGACTCCCGTAAGTATCTTGATTATTGACAGCCCATCAAAACAATTACTGCCTGAAAATATCACCCTCACAGAACCTTTGTATCCGGCCACAACGACAGACATTGATGGCTTCGACAGCACAACAATAAAGACAACCTCCACCCATATTTCACTGGCGTTTCCTCAACCCACCGCCACGCTAAATACTGGCAATGAAGTGATTGATAAAACGCCGGGCATTTTGCTGACCAGCACTCAGATCAGAAAGTGGTTAGCAACAACCATCACACTGGTTTCGAACAGCCGCAAAGAGTCATTCACTGATTCGGATGAAACCCTTGCTCCGGTGTTTATTGAACCCTCATCGACTCAGCACAGAAGCATTCCCACGACCCTTACAGAAGACGACGATGAGCTAATGCAAATGCTGACTTCAAGTTCAGTGATGCCGATGCCAACACCAGCAAAGGTTGAGAATCGGGTGTGGGAAGATGGCTCTGTGCGGTTGGAAGTGGGAACAGATATTCTGACAATAAAGCCCAGTCCCAGTGGGCAGTATGGCAGTAGCAGTGGAACAACGGGGTCGTTTACTTTTTCGGTAAAACAAGTGCCTACTGAAACTGGTGATGCAGTTAAAAGCACAGCATCAAATGGAGGAGAAGTAAGTACAACAGAAATGCAAGCAGGGGCAACTGCTGGTTTGCCTACAGAAACACCCGTAGCTCGTTCTGAGGCTAAACAAACTACTGAACAGGAAATAGACGCGCTCCTTGAAGATATGGAAAAACTGGATTTATCAGAATTACCTTCAGAGTTATTGGTACTGGAGGAAAGCGAAGTCAGGAAAAAGCCAAAAACAGCAGCTCAAAAACCGATGACAAGGGAGGATTTACAGGAGTTAATGGACTTCGCCATAGAGGAAGGCATATCAGAAATGATGATCAGTGTGGCGGAAGATATTCTACGTTACTGGGAATCGACAATTAATTGGGAAGAGCGGACTCATCTATTGAGGCCAGACCTTGTAGTCAATAAACCTGCATCAGAACTGACGTACAAGGAAATGCGGAGGATGATTGAGCGAATGGGGGATGGGTCTAACTCTCCATTCTTTGACACAAATATGGCGAGCTTACTGCGTGACCTGGAAATGTATGATGGCTTTAAAGGGACTGACTATGACGGGATTCTTGGAGATTTTACGGAAAAATTCAAAGAAAGTACGGGTGATTTCGGGTATCTGGCTCACTGGCGTACAGTGCCAGAGTACACAGCAGATGAAAAGCGGCTGTTAATGGTGAAAGCAAAAAGCTACGGCTTTGAATATGGAGGCCTAGATACACCTGAGAAAAAAGCTAAAAGGATTGCCCATTATCAAAAGATGTCAGATAGGGAAGTTAATGAAAAATTTAGTGATAAAGATATTCATTATGCAATGAAAGTCGATGCAGGGTTGATCAAAGACCCTGGTGCGTATTCTTTTGGCTGGTTTTTAGTGCATGACTACTCAGCTGATGAAAAAAAACACATTGTTCTTGAGCATCACAGGCTTTTCTCGGATGGCACTGATACACCAACATTTTCTAAACCGTGGCGCAAACCCGATCTTGAAGTGCATCGTGCATACAGTGATGAACGGATCAGAAAAATGAAAGAAGAATGCATCCAAAAATAACAGTGAATGAGCGTCGTATATAACTTTTTAATATTTCTTTCGACCTCGCAATATCAATAGAATCCCGCTAAGGAAAATCATCACCAGCTCATTCCACCCACTCAAGCTTGATCTTACTCTTTTGACTGTACCCAGAGGTGTTTCTCGTGCCAGAACCCCAGCCTCCCGCAAGCAACGGCCAGACTACACAAACTACACGTCAACCTACTTTGCGCCTCAGGTTGCGTCAACCCAGTGTGCCAGAAGGCGCATTGTTAAGGTCTGGTACCTATGCCGGAACGGGAAATGCCCCGCAGGTCTTCCAATGGGTTATTCATAACGAATTAACACCACTGACCGCTGACCTCTTTATCCTCTGGGCAAAACTCTACGATCAGCCTGGCTCAAAGCCTGCCATCAATCTCTGGTATGACTCAGCCCTTCCCGCAGGCAGGGCATTGCAGCATTTTCTGGAATATCGTTTTATTACCAAAGTAACAGGTGGAGAGAGCTTTAAGTCGAAATTTCTGCGCCACTATCTGGAAGAAGTGTTTGATGAAATAGACCGAGGGTCTGACTGGCCTGCCCGGTTGGAAGGGTATCTGCGCTCTTCCAAACGCAGGCCAGCCGATAAGGAATGGCTCAGGAACAATGAGTTGCCTGCGATGGCAGCGGCGCAACAGCAGCAGGCAGAATTGCTGACTTATATTGAGGACAGCTTACCCGGCTTCACGATCAATCGAATGGACCTGCGAGTCAACCGCTCCTATGGGCAGGCCACTCCAGAAAGCCACTGGTATCGGCGGTATATGAATCTTGTTTATCAGGATAATCTGCCGGGCTGGGGTAAAAACCTGCTGATCCAGCATTTGATCAACCAGGGTGGACTGATAGTGGAAGCGGGAGCGCTCCCGCCATTGAATGATTTGGTATACCCCGGAGGGCTTGAAGGGATATTAGGGGGGCCCGAGTCAACGGTCAAGAAAGTGACAGGGCAGTTAGCGGTACAGCAGTTATTACTGAAAAAACTGAGAGATTCTCTAGGTTTGGGAAACCGGAGAGCCGCATATATTGAAGATATCAAACAGTCAGAAGGCGAAAACTACCACGGGAATCATCTGCAAGCACTGGCGGATATTGATGCGGTTCTCGCTTCACAGGTCAATCAGCCCAATCCGGCTACGCCCAGTACCGTTCGTGACTATTTTAAACAGCTGGATTGGTCAGTTGATCAAGGCGAGGGTGTGAAGCTGGCTAATCCAGGGCGGGTGAGTGAATCGCCTGTAGTGATTTTGTCCGAGCGATTTGCTCCTTTCGCTCAAAGGGTAGCAGGCTTTACAGAAGGCTTTTTGCGTTTGGGAGGGGTATATCGGAGAGAACTGGATAGGATTTTTGAAACCGCTGGCGAGTTTGGAGAAGATGCAGATGAAATTATGCGTCTGAGGAATAGATTTTTACAAGAAGAAGGCAGAGGTCAGAACCTTCTGAGAAACCTAGACGTTAGTAGTCGTTCATATCTTGCAGATCACCCCGGTTTTGAACAACGGGTCAAAACGTTTCTAGAAATTTATGCAGATAGCCCAGCACGCTCTCAAGCAGACCTGAAAGGCGAAATGACAGGGATGCACCTGTTGATTAATGCCTTGCCTGAAGTGGTGCAAAATGGTGTGCGGGTCTTTGACCAGAGTCGCTTTGACCTCCAGATCAGTTACCCTTCAGAAGCTTATGCACTGAGATCCAGGTCAGTAGGTTTTGTCGCAGTCAAGGATTTTAAGAAACTGATCATTCTTCAGCTCAGTGATGACGCGATTGCATACAAGGCTGTTTATGATGTGATTGCTAAGAACGTAGGAAAGTATGGAGAAGGTTTTGTTTACTACTGGGCGAGATGGAAGCGCAATAACAACAATGTAGTCTCATTCAATATTCTTGACGACGGAGAACTGATTCTCGAAGGGGGAAGTGAATTTAAAGCTGACCCTGATACGGAAATAATGGGGATTGGTCATGGAAGCCCTACAAGTATTGGAGGGATCGATCATGGTAGGCCTACTGAAATAAGCGGGTTAGATGCGCTAGAGCTTACCTTGCTCATTAACGAGATTACTTTATTCGATCAGAATGGTAAGGGAGCAATCAGAAGCTTTTCCTGCAAAAACTGTAATTCATTTGTTGCCGGGCTTGATTTGTATGCGGCTGATCGCAATGACAGAAATCCGGACACAGGGAGCGCTAAGTGGAAGCTAATACGAGACCCTGAGTCTCAGGCATTGATACTGAGAAATGAGCCTCTTCCACAACATGGTAAAAAAGACCTTTCTGTTTCTTTGCCTGTTAAATTGCTGTATGAACTGGAAAACCTTGGTATTACGGTCACCGAAGGTGTGAAGGCACGCTCCAGAGAAGTTGTTATCATTGGAGGCAGAGCTTATTTGAAGACACTTCTTAAGCCTTCAGAAGAAACAGTTCTGGTGTATAGACCTGAATTAACATTAACGAAACTCACGGAAGTTGCGAATACAGCATCAGAGGCTAACCGGGCAGTGGGGCAGGTTGCTGGGCGTATAAGAGCCTGGCTGGGTGAGGATGGCGCTGATGGCCCCGTTTTTTACCGACTTCTGGACGAAGCACCTGATGGCACTGTACTGAACACATTGGATTTCACCCAGTGGCACGGAGAAATTCTGTCAACCAGCCTACAAAACTCTATCAGGAATATTGCTGCTGAATTGGCTTCGCCATCTGTGTTTGAAGGTGCGAAGTATCTTGAGGACTTAGGTACACTCAGTTTCCTATATCAATATGGTGATATTGCAATACCGGCAGATATCAGTGCATTGATATTAGGTATGCAAAGTGAAAGCAGTCATCATATTGTTATTGCCGACCCGGACACTGTGAAAGTAGGGGGAGTGATTACAGCACTGGATCTTGCGGCACGGTCAGAAACTGCCGAGGAGTTCATTTGGCGCATAAAACACCACTTCTCACAAGATGTAGGCAACAAAATCAGGGCAGAGATGGTTCGGCTGGGGAATATTGAGGTTCAACTTGCCCGCCTAAAAGCAAATATAAATAATGACCGTTTTGATTTTAAAACCGCTGATATCACCACAAGAAGAGGTGCAGAATTTGTCAATGAGCATTTTACCAAGCCGTTTTCTGTCCTTCGTGCTGAGCTGTTTAATGCTTCAAGTTGTAGCGGCACAGGCAACCGCCGACGCCGCCAAATCTGTTCCCAAGAAGAAATCGAAGAACAAGCCCGTGAAGCTTCCGAAGGCCTGACTCTTTTATCCGACGACGAAACTCGTCTATTGATTGGCAACAGCGCTGACGACATCGCCCTGCACACCTCAGAACCCGATTCCGTTTTAGCCAAAGTTCAAGAAAATCTCCACGACTTCCGCCGCTCAACCACCTCACAACGCATCGCCGAGCACAAAGGCTATCACAACATCATTGCTCTGGATTCGGAATCCTTTTCTGCGGCACAAACCTTGGCACGCAACTCTAATGAAGAAGGTCGGGCTCTGTTATTACAGCGCAATGGTGAGCGGGTATTTCTGACGACAGAAGACGGTCGTGTCGTGACCATGGTCGAAGGCGGTGCTCATAATCGGATAACGCTGGTTGGTGAAACTGAAACCTTTGCAGTGTTTACTCCCGAGGAGTTGGCAGGCGGTGTCCGGGCTCTGGCTCAGGGCGAGCATATCGATTCGGTCACAGTACAGCCAGTGGTGAATGCAGGCGAAGCTTTTGTGTTGCAGGAAAGCTTTGACGGACTGGGTGTGTCGGATCGCCATTCCCCGTGGCGGGAGGTGACCGATACCGTACGGTTGCACGCTCTGGAAAATCGCAGTGGTTCAGTGGTCGAAACCGGCAATATGCAGGTAGGCAAGCCGGGGCAAAGTGATACTTTTTTGTTCGACGGTGATTATGTGCGCAACGCGTTAAAACTGGGCAGACGACAACAGCCCGGTGTGCTCGATGCTCAGTTGCGGTTGAAAAGGACGGAACTACATGAGCAGGGGCTGAACGACGAGCGGGAAGTGTACCAATCCGTGACAGTGGATTACGCCCGCAAGATGCAGCAGCTGAAAGCCGAGTTTGAAGTGTTCCGTACGGCCATGGACGCCTTTTATGAACAAACATCAAGCTTGTCGGCAGAAGAACATATTCCCCTGTTGAGCACCCTGCGACAAGAAGTGGAAGCCGACGGCAGCACGAAGTGGAAAATGGATTTTGCGGATCGGGCTGTAGAACAAACAGTGGGGACGCACGTCATTGAAGATGAGCGCATTGTCCGCTATGTGCTCAACCACGACGAACAGATCGATCAAGTGCGTCGGGTACTGAAACTGAATCATCTGGATGAGGCGGATATTAACGTCAGGCCGGGCGAAACGGCAGAAAACTTCGAAGGGGTGGATGCGCCCGATGGTATTGCCCTGGCCATGGCGCTGCAACAGCTGATTGAGCTGGCCCGACCCAAGCGTGACGATGAAATGGAGGCGTTGGGCAAGCCCCCGTCAGCGGATTACCAGCGGGCATTGGTCGTGCATCAGGTCATCGGTTTTGCCTTTGGTGGCAAGGCGCTGTTAGGCACGGTGCTGGATGTGGGCAAGTATTTTGCAGCACTGAGTGACGGCAAGGTAGTGACTCTGCCGGAGCGGTTGGCCGCATAGAAGCTATACTCCAATCCCAATGTTTTGAAGAAAGTGGTATTGCCCAAAACGCCTATGTTCGGTTTTAGACGTTCCCTCCTCCTGTCTTTGTTATTGCTCGCTTTTTTGCAGCCCGGAATGAGCTGTGCCCAATCTGACGGTGTTGGACAGATGGTGGAATGGGGCGTATTGCTGGGTGCAACGCTTTTTCAGGCAAATCATAACGCTATGTGGTCACCTGAGTTTGAAACGAATAGAAAGCCAAGATCAGAACGTTCTTTATCTTTTGTTGAAATAATAGATGAGATTGAGTTGCCGGATGAGGACGAATGTCCCGATTCTATCTCCGAACCACTCAAAGGCTCAGCGGGTGGAATGCAGGTTAGTGTTTGTGGTGACCGTGCTGCATTCAGGCTGCCTGACAAAACACACTCAGACCATTCTTCTTACCTCAGCCAGATTATGAAAAGGCACAGTCTCCATGAAGTGTCTGTTCAACCCAGTCAGATTGATATTTTTAAAAAGAAAACCGCTGAACCTTCTATTTCTGTTGCTGTGCCTTTTATTGACGAACCAGTGAGTTTGATTTCAGGGCACGAGTGGCTGGTAGAGTACACAGGGCTGGCCTATGTGACTATTAAAACAATGGAAGCTATAGCCGCTATTGCTGAGGCGGCTTTGTCAGCTCGGGTATCTGAGAGACTCGTGGACATTGAAGAAGCTGATTATGACTTTGAAGAGGATAGTGAGCCGATCTGGTTTGATGTCAATGAGCTGGGAGGGATGTTATATGCCACTGAAACTGTTCCAAAGAAACCACCAGAGTACGACAAAGTCGAGATATTACAGGAAGATAATACAGTCGTTATTGAGCTGGGTTCTGGAATTGAGTCCATAAAGCTTTACGTGGGAAGAAATCAGCAGGGGCAGGTTTTCGGAGGGTTTGAACACTTGGCTCGCAAGGCTGGAGGTGATGGAAAAGACGATAAAAAAGTGGACGGTGATAGAGCAGCTGAATCCTCAACAACTCAAAGCTCAAATCAAGCCAGTAATGATGAACCATCAAAAAGCACTGAAGGCTCATCAGACTCAGCATCTACTTTCACAAACCCATCATTGGCACTCGGTTCTATTGAAATAGAAAAAGCTATAAAAAGATCAGAAGATAATACAAAAAGTTTACGTGAACGCCAGAAAAGAAATCGCGATGGTCCAGATTTGGAGTGGGATGAGAATGAGCTATACACATTCAATCCTGACAAGGATAAGTACGTTCAGCGGGGGCCAGAAGGACTTCTGAGGCTCACATGGGATGAAATGAAAGAGAAAGGGTATATGGTTGGAGAGAGAGTAGATATTCCTCCAGAAAAGAGGACGAAAAGGCCTCGAATGGATACTCACCTGAAAAACGCCTTGGGGCATGAAACAAGCAAATTGACAATGGAAATGTGTCAGAATTCACCAGATATGTGCCCTAATGGGCCTGAGAGTAAAGTAAGACGGGATTATACCAAGAAACTGCTCCAGAGATATTCTGAAATCGATGAACAAGAAAACCGTAAGATACGGGTCGCCTTGCCGGTGGACAGACTGCATCTGTTGGAAGAAAAAAATTTAGTTGGAGTCAAACTCCCAACCAATCAGTATGAATTGGGAAAAGTCAAGAAAACGTCAGGTAGAATGCACACAGTATTAAACGCAATGAAAACTGTAGGCAGCATTTTCGCAGAAAATTTTTTTGACTCTAGTTTTTGTTCTTGTGAGGGAGAACAAGTAAATTGTTACTGGTGGGAGGCCTGGCTTCAGTACGATGGCCAATGGGTGGCCGATCCTGATGCTTACTGTACTTGTGACAAAAACTGTCAAAACCGTTAGATTCACTTTTATCTGCAGTGGTGAACACAATGCCTGGTAACCAAGACGATCAAAATGTTCCTGAACCTCCTTCTCAAACAGGGCAAAAAAGAACCCGGCCAGGTTCTATCCCTGATCAACCTGGCGCTTTTGCCGGAGTTAAGCGTGTTCGTTTTGATTTAAGTGAGCCGACTCATTCAGGTGTAGTCCCTGATCACTTGCCCAAGCTTATTCACATCGTTGTGGTCGGTGAACTCAGTGCTTATGAAGCCGATTACATCCGCCTCTGCGGCCAGATCTAACAGGGATGATGGATACCAAGTCAAGGTATGGAGAGATAAAGACAGTATTTTTGAGCGAATCAAGTTTAATGCGATTGTTGATCAGGTGTTCAACGATGCTAGAGTTACTGTCACAGGTAGGGTACCGCCAGAACCTTTGATTGCTTTAATCAGTAACGAGAAAGACGTTGTTAATGAACGAATCGTCCATGAGCTGCGTTTCCTACTTAAAAATGGAGAAGCAGTAGCAAATCAAGCCCAAGCTACCAAACAAGCTTTATTGTCTTTGGCTGATGAAGATGAAGATTTTCATATCAACAAGGAACAGCTCGATCTTATTGAGCATGAACAAGTGCTCCGCTTTGGACAGCTGAGGTTAGAGTCCAATATTGAAGTTCTGGATATTCCATTGAGATCAGGTGATTCTCTTCTGGATCGCTTTTATAAAAACACAGCTTATGTTAACAGTGACGTGCGACTGGCTGAGAATCTTGCTCGTATTAAAATATTGTATGACGAAGCTGGTATCAGTATTGATCGTTCTAGCTTACCTGCTATTAATGAATCTGTTTTTGCACCAGAAACCAGTATCCTGAATCTGGACAATATTCCTGAGCGTTATCATCAACTGTTTAAAGAAGCCAAGCTGCAAGCCCTTCTTAATCAGTATGCAAGCACTCATGAAGACTGGGGTAATGACAGAGCTCGGCTTTCAGGGCAATACCCTGACTACCTTGAGCAGTTACGGGCAGCTGATTTTCCCTCTGCGGGTGAAGTAGCCGATGCCATAATACGCTCGGTTTCTACGTCATCAGAGCCGTTTTTTACATCATTGGGTGATATTGACACCCATGGTCATTCTATTTTGCTGGGAGCAGAACCAGAATATGCCGCTGCAACCCCAATGATAGTTGGAGTGGCTGTATCTCGTGATCAGGGGCTGAAGTCAGTAAGTAAAGAGTTTGAACAGCTGAGTGATTTCCAGCAAAGGTATGTTGAAGTATTAAGCCGGATAAGGCCCGATGGAAAGAAAGTTTCATCGCAATTGGTAAGAGAGGGATTGAAAAACCAATTAAGGCACTTTTACACGGATCAGGCGACCGGAATACTTACAGTAACAGAGCGAGAATTGAGCTCAGTTACTGATAGTCTTGCACGTTTCGAAACTCGGGGTATTGAACCTTCTGATATTGATGGGGATATGCTCGGAGCCAGTGCCATAAATAGATTAATCAGAAAAAGTGAGGGAATAGCAGCGACTAAACGCCCTTCAGCCATTTTTTCTGAACAGTCTATTCGTACAGAAGTGTTCGCCAAGAGAGGGCTGGGGGATATCTACGTTCCGGATAGGTTTATCAGGAGCAAAACGTTTGATAACCAGATCATCATAACTCTTGATGATGACGCAACTAATTTTAATGGTGCTGCAAAGCTGTTTGATCGGGACCCCGAACACTCTAGCTGGCTGCATTGGGATCGCGCCACTGGAAATCTGGTAGTCAGAGCTGAGTCAGGTACCTCGACAATAATAAATGAAAATACGAGGATTTATTTACTGGGGCATGGGGGCGTTCGAAGTGATGTAGGCAGTCAGCTGGTTAAAACAACTTTGGGTAAGTTGACTGCCGAAGAGCTGGTTGAAATGGTGGTCAAACCTGTTTTCAACCGTTACGGAAAGAGAAAGGCAGGCAGGGTTGTTCTTTGTGGCTGTAGTCTGGAGGATTCAAACCTGAGTGCATCAGGTACATTGAGTCGTACTGAAATATACCCAAAAGAGGGCGAAGGAGTACAAAGTGCATCCTACAGTGCCTCTCTATTGGTAGAGATGCAAAGTACTGGTTTGTCAGTAGGTTCAGTTACAGCTCCGAATAAATCATTTTCAATTGATGCGTTGGGGCACAAGTTATACACCTTGAATGGAGAACGTGTTTCTAAGCCTGAGTTAACTCGGTTCAAATTCTGGATTAATGCGGACGGCACTGTTTCCTACAACGTAAAGCATGGTTCTGATGCATTGACTTCGTTAGGGGTCTATGAAGTTGATATATTCCTTGATGAAAGTGCAGAAAGTTTAAGTGCCTACCTTAAATCAGCCAGTCAAAGAACAAGTGATGCAGTCTTAAACCGTCATGCTTCTGAACTTGCAAGGAATAAAAGTATCATTTTACCGGGTGATACCAATGCATTAGCTCTCGGTATGAAAGCTGATGGAGAGAAAGGGATTATTGTCATTTCTGATCCCGACAGGCAGTATGTTGAAGGCATTAAGGCGGCTCTGCGGCTTGTTACACAATCAGGTGGCCCGACTGAATGGATAGACAAAGTCAGACAGGTTTCACCTTCTGCAGCAGATGAGCTTGCTTCAATACTTGCTGGATTTTCTGATAAGGATGCAGCTTTCGTGCGGCTTAAAATACGTACGATTAATGATGGTTTTGCACTTTATAAGTTGAACCTTACTCATCTTGTAGAGGCAGGTGTTGTTAGAAATGAGTTAACGGGGGCAGCGTCAAGCATCCATGCAGCAAGCATTGGAGGAGCCTGTGGCACAGGCAGCCGCGCAAAACGCCAAACCTGCTCCCAAGAAGAAATCGAAGAACAAGCCCGTGAAGCCTCCGAAGGCCTGACTCTTTTATCCGACGACGAAACCCGTTTATTGATTGGCAACAGCTCTGACGACATCGCCCTGCACACCTCAGAACCCGATTCCGTTTTAGCCAACGTACAAGAAGGCATCCACGACTTCCGCCGTTCAACCACCTCCCAACGCATCGCCGAGCACGAAGGCTATCACAACATCATTGCCCTGGATTCGGAATCCTTTTCTGCTGCACAAACCTTGGCACGCAACTCTAATGAAGAAGGTCGGGCGTTGTTATTACAGCGCAATGGTGAGCGGGTATTTCTGACGACAGAAGACGGTCGTGTCGTGACCATGGTCGAAGGCGGTGCCCATAATCGGATAACGCTGGTTGGTGAAACTGAAACCTTTGCAGCGTTTACTCCCGAGGAGTTGGCAGGCGGTGTCCGGGCTCTGGCTCAGGGCGAGCGTGTGGGTTCGGTCACAGTGCAGCCGGTGGTGAATGCAGGCGAAGCTTTTGTGTTGCAGGAAAGCTTTGACGGACTGGGTGTGTCGGATCGCGATTCTCCGTGGCGGGAAGTGACCGATACCGTACGGTTGCACGCTTTGGAAAATCGCAGTGGTTCAGTGGTCGAAACCGGCAATATGCAGGTGGGCAAGCCGGGGCAAAGTGATACTTTTTTGTTCGACGGTGATTATGTGCGCAACGCGTTAAAACTGGGCAGACGACAACAGCCCGGTGTGCTCGATGCGCAGTTGCGATTGAAAAGGACGGAACTTCATGAGCAGGGGCTGAACGTCGAGCGGGAAGTGTACCAATCCGTGACAGTGGATTACGCCCGCAAGGTACAGCAGCTAAAAGCCGAGTTTGAAGTGTTCCGTACGGCCATGGACGTCTTTTATGAACAAACATCAAGCTTGTCGGCAGAAGAGCATATTCCCCTGTTGAGTACCCTGCGACAAGAAGTAGGAGCCGATGGCAACACGAAGTGGAAAATGGATTTTGCAGATCGGGCTGTAGAACAAACAGTAGGGACGCACATCATTGAAGACGAGCGCATTGTCCGCTATGTGCTCAACCACGACGAACAGATCGATCAGGTGCGTCGGGTACTGAAACTGAATCATCTGGATGAGGCAGACATTAACGTCAGACCGGGCGAGACGGCAGAAAACTTCGAAGGCGTTGATGCGCCCGATGGTATTGCCCTGGCAACCTCTAATCTCGCCGCCTAAACACTAATCTATACTTTCCCCTCCACAGTAAAAACTCTACCCATATCAAATGCGAAATCTGGGATCACGTTTAATCAACGGCTTTCTACTAACCGCGCTTTTGCTAGCGAAAGTAACCTGCGCCCAGAATCTGGAACTTCAGTCAGGTCAGCCCGTGATTCACGGCGAAATCAACGGCATGAAAGTCATGGCACAAGGGGATTACGTGGCGTTTATTGCCGCAGGCAAACCATTACCGCTGTTGAGTGAAAAAGAATGTGATCGTGATTTACACTGCACCATGCAGAAGAATAGAACCGGGATGCTGGTGCTCAGTTCCAAGCAACTCTTGATATACGACCGTCCATTAAATCCATTAGAAGAATTACCTGATAATGCGACGCACACAGACCCTTTGTATCCCGATGCTGCTGAGATAATCCGTTATTCCAATATTCCGATTAATCCAGCCACTGCCACTATTGCGTTAGATTTTCCCCAGCCTACAATCACAATACCCACCGGCAACGAAGTAGTTGATGAAACACCGGGTGTTTTATGGGTCAGCAGCCAGATAATGACGTGGCTGGCAGAAGCCGTTACCACGTTCAGCAACACCAGGCAGATGTTGGCTACCAGCTCGGGTGACATGCTGACGCCCATTATTGAGCCCAGTTCAACACAACAGCAGAGACCATTACCATCGTTGACGGAAGAAGAGAATGAGTTGCTGAAAAGTCTGATGTCGACAACCACTATGCCCATGCCATCGCCAACACCTGTGTTGGTTGAAGATGGGTTGGGAATGGATGGTTCTGTTCGGGTGATTACAGAGCTTGATCACTTGATGATCAGGCCGAGTCCCAGTGGCCAGTACGGTGGAAGCAGCGAAACAACCAGCAGCTTCTCTCATACAGTGAAGCAAGTTCCAACAGAGACTGGTAGCAGAGCCGAAAGCACAATATCAGAAAATACAGAGGTGACCTCGACCGCTACAGATTCAGTCACAGCAGAGTCCCTGCAAGCCAGCAACCTTCCCACTAATACTCAACGAGCGTCAGAAGGGGGTGGCGCTGCAACAGGTGTGACAAAGATTGATCAAAAAGTAGTGGAAATGACGGCTTCTGAAGCTCAGGCATCTGCATCCAGTTGGAGGCTGTTAGTACCATCACCTCTGGATCTTCTCGTTGCAGCGAAAACACCTGCTGATCTTTCAATAGAACAAAAACGAAAAATACTCAGCTATGTCAGAGGTTTTGGAAAAAATGCACTGGATGAAGAATATTATCCCGATGAGGAAATAGAGGAGACTTTTGACTCATCTACTAAAAGAGGCAGGGGGATAATGCTTGGTTTCTGGTATCTATACGATTGTGAATTGGATGAAGATGTTAATTTTGATGGTGGTTGGTGTAACCCAAATTTTGACGGAGCTCTCTCATTACAAACTCCTGGTTATCTGAGCCCAGATTATTTCCAGCGATTACTGGCAAAGAACCCGTCACAGGATCAGGTTGAAGAAAAAAGCATACGGCCTGTACTTGCTAAAGAGCCTTTAATAAGGCCGACGGGCTTGCCGGAAACCGAACACGCCACCCTGAAGGATGTGGTTTTGCATCGAATTCAGCAGAAATTCAATGCTAAAAAGCTGGAAGACCCCAATAACCCCGGCCATCTGCCCCCCCTCTCTGTTCGAGAAATCAGAAACCTGATTACTCGCTGTGCACTGCCGGAGAAAGAACTCGTAAAACTCGTTGGTGTCAGTCAAATTGTTGGCGGGGATCCCATCGACAACTCCATTATCTCAGGAAGAGATGGGTTACTGAAGGCGCTTTTGCAAAGGTTGAGATCTGGAGAGGGCGCCGATCAGTCACTGTTTGACAAAGGTGGCACGCTGGAACACTGGCGTTATATTCCTGAATACAACGCTGATGAAAAACGGGCATTGTTAGTTAAAAAAATGTTGACGTGGAGTAGCTGGCATTACATGAAAAAAACCGAGTTAATGGACTCGGAAGAAATCGCCGAAGTGATTCGAGTGTTCAAAGAGCTCAGCGATAACGACATTCATTACCGATATGGGGATTGTTATATCCACCGTCTGGCCGAACAGTTCTTTGGCAGGATAGAGGCCAAGCGATCTCTTTTTATTCCAGAGTATTCAGCTGAAAGAAAACGGGCCATCGTAGCTAGGCATTGTGAGCTATGTCATGAAACGGAAGTGAAACCTTGCTCCGAAGACCCACCCTGCCAGCTGTTTGATGACGATGACCAAATGCACCAAAGATACAGTGATGCTGATATCCGTATGATGGAAATCAGGGTATATGACAAACAGCAAGATCAGTGAGGTATTTGAGTCCCCTTTATAACGATTGCTTATTTTTCCTGACTGAAAGCCTGCCGTATGCTAGCCTAATTATACGGCTCTCGAAGTGTTATTTCCGCGCTATCCCTGGTTCTGTTGCAAACTGACGTCGATTTATAAGCCTGCTACCTTGTATTCAGTCACAGTAGTTTAGTTGAGCCCTTTTAACATGGATTTCTCCGGTCGCCACTTTCCACAGATCTCATGCTTCAAACCATCCGCTGGTATCTGCGCTATAGCTTGAGCTATCAGGACCTAGAATAAATCCTGGAAGAGCGTGGCGTCGAAATTCATCACACCACTCCCTATCGCTGGATTCAGGAATACGCGCCACAACTGGAAGCGGAACACCGTAAACGTCGCAAGTCTTGTGGTACCTCCTGGTGTATGGATGAAACCTATATAAAGGTCAAAGGTGAGTGGGTCTATCTCTATAGGGCCGTTGATAAAGAGGCTGATACCGTGGATTTCCTGCTGACCAAGAAGCGAGACAAGAAGGCGGCTCTGCGATTCTTTAGGAAGGCTATTCGCCTCAACGGCATGTCCGAGAAGGTGACCATTGACAAGAGCGGGTCCAATACGGCTGCCCTGGAACAACTCAACAAAGAACAGGAGAAAGCCGGTCAGTCGAAGATCGAGATCCGCCAGATAAAGTACCTCAACAACCTGGTGGAACAGGATCATCGGGGAGTGAAACGGCGAACTCGACCCATGCTCGGGTTTCAAAGTTTCAAAACCGCCCGGAGAGCTCTGAAAGGGGTGGAGCTATGTCACAGCATTCGTAAAGGCCAATACAACAAAACTCAATCTGCTAATGACTGGGCATACTTTTATTCCCTCGCAGTCTAACTGTGCCTGGAGGAGTGGTGTTTGTGATCTATCTGAAAATTTGCAACGGAACCCAATAAAAGCCATCATTCGACCGGTATTCAAATGCAGGGCGTGTGGTGAATCTATGAAGCACATAGCATTCCGCTTTATGAAACCGACCTGAGTTAATAGACAGACACCTTCACCGCCATTCACAAGAACGGAGGGAATAACAGACCGTCTTACAGAATGACAAAGCGTCAGACTACTATTAAGCAGTGGTCGGCTAGCTTACATCTTGAATAAAGAGCGTTCAGAAAAAACGCTCTGATTTAATACCCGTAAGAAAAGATATCTTCAATAGACTACCTTCACCATAAATCAACTCGGGCTTGTGCAACAACCGGATAAGATTGCGGCTGGGCGCAATCTATCCTTATTCGTTTTATAAGGCCGATGTCTCAAACAACAATGTTAGTTATTGTAACAAATATTGAAACTACTCCTATAGCCATGACTCAAAGGGAATAAGATAATTTTGTTTTGAATAGAGACAATACCTATGAACCCATGCAAAGCTCAATCTGAACTAAGTGTAGATAAGTGCATTGAGCCTTCCGCTAGGCTTGCTAGCGAGGAAAAACCAAAAGTTTTACATCGCGGTTTTACCATAAAAGTACTTCCCTCGCAAGGAGCGAGGAGTATATGCTATCTAGCACAATTAACTGAGACAAACGAAGAATTTGTGTTAAAGAAAAATTCACAAGAATTAGGAAAAAGGGAAGTGGAATGTCTACAGGCTTTAAACCCACATAATAATATTGTTCAACTACTTGATTTTATTCCACCTACAGCTAGTAACCCTGAGTATAGTATCGCTCTTGAATTAGCTGATTGTGATTTAGCCAATCTAATTGGATATTGGGGAGAAGAAAAAGCCTGTATAACAATTGGACATATGAACAATATATTCAGTCAATTATTATCAGCCTATTTACATATAAGAAAAAAAGGTCTTCTAAAACACACAGATTTTTCTGACAGAAACACCCTGTACTTTTCATCCGGTTGCAGATTAAAGGTTTGCGATTTTAACTCAGATTTATTAGATATATGTCAATATGATATACACCTCTTAAAAAGCATGTCTCGACTTTTATTTGAAATAGCGCATCGAATAGCTCATAAATGCGATGCTGTTACAGGGAAGTATTATCCAGCCCCAATGTGCAAAGCTAATTGCTTCAAGATGTTCCGAGAGTCACCAAACTCTGAAACGAGTGACTGGAAAAAGTTACTAAGTGAAAAACAAGTGGAGTTGACTGTAAAAATGAATGACGGGTTATTATCATCGGAAAAAGATATTGATACATATCAAAGATTATTTACTGATGGTCTAGATGTATTACCGAACTCAAAAAATCTGAGATGAGAGACTGACAGAACATGATTAGGCCTTATAACCCTTTAATTCAGGGGCGCAGAATGCGTCCCATGGAATTGATTGTTGAACCAAGCCGCTACGCGACGAAAACAAGCACCGTTCCGAATATCCAATACTTCCTGATTCCACAACAACCCGTTGTGGCTTATTCCGGAAGCCCATTCAATGAACAGTACCGAACAAAAACGATTTGAACAATTGTACCAAAAACACCGGCAAACCCTGATACTTCAAGGTAAAAGCAAATCCACTATTGATCTTTATAGCCGACCACTGCGACGTTTAGCCACTTTCTTTGACCGCTGTCCCGACACCCTCACTCCCGATGATCTGAAAACCTATTTTGCTGCTCTGGTAGTGAGTCACTCATGGAGCACCGTCAAAACCGACCGTAACGGGATTCAGTTCTTCTGGAAACACATCCTTAAGAAGCACTGGAACTTCGTAGAAATCATCAAACCGCCCACGGTTAAACGGCTTCCCGTTATTCTCACCGCCTCAGAAATAGAACGCCTGCTCAATAAAGCCCGAAAGCTACGGTATTACACCATTCTGCTGACGCTTTACAGCATGGGGTTGAGGCTGAGTGAAGGCCTTAACCTGACTACGGCTGACATTGATTCCGAACAAATGAGGGTTCATCTACGAGATTGTAAAGGCAGAAAAGATCGCTATATTGATCTTCCCCTGCGTACCCTAAAAGCCCTACGACGGTATTGGGCTACTCATCAGAATCCTCGATTTCTGTTTCCTGAAGGACAAACCGCCAAACAACGGCATCAGGCCACTCAACCCATGAGCTTGGCCTGCACCCAGAAAGCCATGAAACAATTGGTCGAAGACGCCAGAATCAATAAAAAAGTCAGTCCTCACAACTTACGACACAGTTTTGCTACCCACTTGCTGGAGCAAGGTTTGAGCCTTAGAGCTATTCAGACTTTGCTCGGCCACATGTGCCCTAAAATAACGGCTGTCTATACCCAGCTCACCGAAACCATCCAACTGAACACCCAAAAAACCATGAATCATATGATCGACGCTCTCAACTTAAAAGGAGACGATCAGTGAACCTCGCTGACATTGCCGATCAGTACGGTGATCGGTTTCTGAAAAAATACGAGCATTGTTTATTACCAGGTCATCGCAAAGCACTTAAAGCAATCCAACTCTGTCGAACTCCAGGCTCGGGCATGACATTACTGGAATGCAATGGCTGTGGCAGCCGGGATCAAAAGCCCATGTCTTGCGGACACCGTCACTGCAATCGTTGTCAGAATACGGATACCAGCCAGTGGCTGGCACGGCAAAGTCAAAAGCTGCTGCCGGTGGAATACTTTATGGTGACGTTTACCTTACCCGCTCAACTTCGAACGCTGGCATGGCAGAACCAGCGAACGGTTTATGACCTCTTATTCAGAATCGCTTCAGACACCTTGAAAGAGTTCGGTGCGAACCCTAAAAACATGGACGCAG
>SIHQ01000090.1 GCA_004762125.1 Oceanospirillales bacterium
TGCCCGAAGAGCTCTCAAAGGTGTGGAGTTATGTCATAGCATCCGCAAAAGCCAGTACGATAAAGCTCAATCTGCCAATGACTGGGAATACTTTTATTCCCTCGCAGTCTAATTGTGTCTGGAGGATGGGTCTCTGTGATCTATCGAAAACTTTGCAACAGAACCGGGGAAGCAGAGGAATTGTGTTATAAGGTTGATCAGGTTTTCAAGTCACAAAGAACCCTCATATTTAAAAAATGTGGAAATATCGACATGCAAATAGGACGTGTCGATATTTATTTGATTTATCGACATGATGGAAATATGTGTTGATGCAGTTTTGTTGGAACGCTCACTTTATAACCAACTCAAATAACCAGCTCTGAATTTCAGACCCACCAGTTGATCACAAACTTGCTGTGGTAGAGAAACCGATATTTAATAACCTACTTGTCAACCTTCTGAACCCTGAAAACTTATGGCTGGACAGTACGGAAAAACCTGGTGGGGCGAGCAGTGGCTGGCTGCTTTCGACGGCATTGATAATAGCAACCGGCTTCCTCGTGGCCGACGTTATGCTGGCAATGGTTCGGTAACGCACATCGATGTATCCGGAACCAGTACACAAGCTAAGGTTCAAGGACGCCGTCGAACCCCATATAAGGTACAGGTGAGCTTGCCGGGCTTTACGGCTAAAACACAAAAAAACATTGTTGAAGCGGTGAGCCAAAATCCAGCGGTGCTGGCCAGGCTGTTGAATCGCCAATTACCCGAGCAGACACTGGAGCTGTTGAATCAGAGCAGCATCACTATTTTCCCCCGTAGCTGGAAAGATATGAAAGCCAGCTGTTCCTGCCCGGACTGGGCCATGCCCTGTAAACATATTGCCGCTGTCATCTATCTGATCGCCAATGAGATCGATAAAAATCCATTTCTGGTCTTTCAGTTGCACGGTATGGATTTAGCAAAAGCCATAGAAAAAGCATCAGGGCTCTCTCTATCAACGTTGGATGCTCTTCCTAAAGTTCTTGATAACTGGCAAGTTGAGTCGGTGATTAAAGACTGGACTCTGCCTGATAAACCAGCCTTTGAAGCTTTTGATCTCTCCACCATAGAACCGTTGAATGAACGCATCTTCGGCATTCTGACTGAACAGCCGCTGTTCCATAGCAAAGATTTTCGCCAGCTAATGGCAGGGATCTACAAGCGTACGGCAAAACTCGCGCTGGTTTGTGATAAGACAGCAAAAGAAGCTGACCAGAAAGATACTGTTGATGTGTCCGAGTTTGACCGGCTAACCTTGGTCGTCGATGAACACGGGCATTTTAGTACCGTTTATAGTCCTGGCTACTCCAATGCAATAGAGACGCCGGGCGAATGGCTGGATTTACTTCACCGGTTACGTACAGAACAAACGCCTGAGGTCAATCGTCACTTTCATCATGCGTTAATGTGGCATCAACTCTATCGGTTAGCATTAAAGCTGGTTATTTGTCAGGCTTACGTTCCCTCGGTTTATCAGTGTCCGGAGAATAGAACCCTGATCAGTTGGCATCCTGCATTACTAAGCGAGCCAGTTAAAGCCTTATTAGAACCTTTGTATGCGCTCTGTCCTGATGATCTGGTATTGCTGGAGCATATACCTAAACGTCGTCGTAAGTCGGTTACGCACTACTCAGATAACAAGACTCAGGTGGATACTGCACTCAGTCTGCTGATTGGCTTTTTTACCCGGGAAGCGCTTCAGGAGTCACCCGGCAATCTCTGGGTTGATGATACTGCCCGGCTTTTTTTTGCTAACGAATCCAGAGTGTTTGACACGTTTGAAACCAATGAATATCCCCGGGTTATCCGTAACTGGCTGCACCGACTCTATTTAGGTGAGCGTGAACACCGGCTGCATTTAATAGTTCATGAACAAGAGGGGAATAAGAAGAGCGAGGATTGTCTTACAGTTGATGTTCAGGTGGAACATCAAGGACAGCTGCAAACTTTGTCTGAACTGTTTCAATCTTCCGGTTTGTCAGACGCTAAAGTGGGCGCCTTGACGGATCTTGCGCTGTTGGCCGAATACCTTCCGGATATAGAGAGTCTTTACCAGTCTGAAAACAACCACCCCCATCTTGTCTACTCCCTGACTGACTTTTCCCCGATCTTATTGAAAACTCTCCCTGCATTGAAAATGCTTGGGATTCAATTGGTGTTGCCCAAAAGTTTGCGTAATCTCGCTTACCCACAGCTAAGTCTTTCCCTGTCTGGAGATACCAGCGACACAGAGGTGAGTTACCTCAATCTGGATCAATTACTGAACTTCAACTGGCAAGTGGCCATTGGAGACAAACGACTGTCAGCAAAAGAGTTTGGGAAGTTAGTCGAGAATTCATCGGGTCTGGTAAAACTGCTGGATCAGTACGTGATGCTGGATGACTCTAGATTGCAGCAATTATTGAAAAAACTGAATGCCCTGCCGGAATCCCTGTCTCGTATTGAATTGCTCAAAGCCGGATTGTCCGGTCAGTTGGACGGGGCTAAAGTGGATCTTGGTGACAGTGCCAAAACCTTGTTTGATCAATTGCTTAACAGTGAACCAACCCCCTTACCCAATGGACTGGATGCAGAGCTTAGGCCTTATCAGAAAAGAGGTTTTGAGTGGATGGCCCAGAATGCACGTATTGGTTTTGGTTCACTGCTTGCTGACGATATGGGGTTGGGCAAAACCTTACAGGTCATTGCTTTGTTGCTGCATCAGCAGGAAACAGGACAACTGACGTCCAATAAAGCATTGGTGGTAGCCCCTACATCATTGCTAACCAATTGGCGTAAAGAGATAGAACGTTTTGCTCCGACACTCAATGTGCAGATATACCATGGTAGCCAGCGGGAACTGAACAACAATGATCACGACATTATTTTGACCAGTTATGGATTAGTACGATCCGACAATGTTCGCCTGAGTAAGCCTCACTGGCGAACACTGGTCATTGATGAAGCCCAAAATATTAAAAACCCCGGCAGCCAGCAAACCAAAGCGATTAAAAAATTGAAAGCCGATATCCGTATTGGCATGAGCGGAACGCCGGTAGAAAACAAGCTGAGAGAATACTGGAGTTTGTTTGATTTCACCAATAAGGGCTATTTGGGTACTCAGAAAAAATTCCAGGAAGAGTTTGCGTCGCCTATTGAGAAAGATCGGGATCAGGCCAGTCTGGATAGATTCCGAAAAGTGACTGGCCCGTTTATTCTTCGTCGATTGAAAACCGATAAAACCATTATCAGTGACTTGCCCGATAAGGTAGAAAGTAATCGCTACTGTAATCTTAGTAAAGAGCAAGCTTCTCTCTACCAGAATACGATAGATAACATCATGGAGGATTTGAATTCTGCTGATGAAGGAATAGAACGCAAAGGTATTATTTTCAAATTACTGAACGCATTAAAACAGATCTGCAACACACCTGCGCAATTTTTGAAACACCCGCAGGCGGTTGTTGGAGAGTCCGGAAAACTGGCTACTTTTATCGAGATTATGCGTGAAGCAACAGAAGCCGAAGAGAAGGTGCTGATATTTACTCAGTACACGACTATGGGTAATTTATTAGCCAGCAGTATCAAACAGGAACTTGGCTTTGAACTTCCCTTTTTGCATGGCGGATTATCTCGCAAAAAACGGGATGACATGGTTGAGTACTTTCAAAGTGATCCCCGCTCCCGTGGCATGATTCTGTCCCTTAAAGCGGGTGGCACAGGACTGAACCTGACCGCAGCAAGCCAGGTAATTCATTATGACCTTTGGTGGAATCCGGCCGTGGAAGCTCAGGCAACAGACCGTGCTTATCGGATTGGACAAAAGAAAAATGTGCAAGTACACAGACTCATTACTGAAAACACTTTTGAAGAGAAAATTGACGCCATGATCCAAGGTAAAAAAGAGCTGGCAAATTTGACCGTCGCCAGTGGCGAGCAGTGGCTAACTGAACTGTCGGATTCAGAGATTCGAGAGTTAGTGTCGTTGTAAGAAAGTGTCGATGATTTTGGAAAAAGAAGGCGCATTCCGATAATAACACTCCCTGATAAATAGCTCAGTAAACATGGAGGCTGCCGAGCTCTGAAAGCAAAGCCTGCACAGCTTTTCACGGTTTATATCCAGAAATTGTGGTTAACACCAAAAATAGCCAGATATACAAATAGGGTATCTTTACTTATACTTTCTGTAGAGTAAATAAATAATCCATAACAGGTTGATACTATGAAGTATTCGCTATTTTCACAACGACTGGATCTTCTTGGAGAGTATGGCATTGCTGCATTTTCTACCAGAATGTTGCGAAGTTACTTTCCTGGCGAATCGGAAGTTTCTTTCAAAAAAACGCTGGATAGAGGAATCAAGAACGGAGTGCTGGAGCGGGTTTGTCGTGGCGCTTACGTTTATAACAGAGAGTTTCGGCGACAAGTCCATAAGCTGGAATGGATTGCGATGGTTCTTCGAGCAGGAGAATATTCCTATATCAGCCTGGAATCTGCTTTGTCTGAATACAGTGTCATCAGTCAGATGTTACTCAACCACCTCACAGTTATGACAACGGGTCGTAGCCAAACCTTTAAAACACCTTACGGGACAATTGAGTTTATCCATACAAGCCGGGGTGAGATTGAAATTCTGAATAAGGTGATCAAACAACCAGAGCGTCCTCTTCGTGTAGCATCCCCCGAGCTAGCTATGTCTGACTTACAAAGGGTTAAGCGCAATATGCAAATGGTAGATATGGACGTTTACGAGGATATTATCCGTGAAAAAAACCACCTTATCTGAACGGGCTGAAAGCCTTATTCGACAAAATTCAAGGCTTGCTGCCTTAAAACCTGTTATCGAAAAAGAGTTGATTCATTACGACATCTTTTTTCTGCTTCAGCAAAAATCATTGATTCTGCCTGAAATGGGATTTATTAGCGGGACATGTTTACGGCTGTGTCACGGTTCAAACCGATACAGTGAAGACCTTGATTTTCATGCGGGCACAGATTTTGAGCCTCAACACTTTGATAGTATTCGTCTGGAAATAGAGCGCTATCTTGCTGACCGCTATGGGCTTGCTGTAGAAGTCAGAAGTCCAAAGCAACTGAAAAATGACCCGAACTATGCAAACAGTCAGGCCAACACCTGGAAAATAATCATAAAAACCCACGAATCTCGCAGAGATATACCTGCCCAGCGGGTTCATATTGATATTGCCAATGTACCTACCCATGACGCGACTCCTCAACTGATAAAAACACATTACAGTAACCTTCCTGACGGCTACGATATGATGCTGTTCAAAAGCTCATCAAAATCTGAAATTCTAGCGGATAAATTGCTAGCTATTCCGGCCCGAAACAATATCAAGGCAAGGGATTTATGGGATGTGATTTGGCTTCAACAACAAGGTGCGTTAGAGAATATTGAACTACTCCGTTTGAAATTGGCAGACCATCGTCTTGAGCATTACAAAACTCTTCTCGAAGCACGAATTAACACTCTTCCTGTGTATTTCGAAAAACCTTTTTTTGTGCAAGAAATGTCTCGATTTATTGACTCGACAAGATTGGCCGACACGATAAAGCGACCAGAATTTGTTCATTACGTAAACGAAAAAATAATGAGTACGCTGACCAAAGTACACTCTGATTTATACACTTCAGATCTTGGTAATCAAAAATCACCCTATAAAACTTGGTAACACACTCAGTCTTTCAATATTTTTGTCAATAAACGATCATATTTTGATATCGCCTTACGCTTTTCATTCATATGGTCTGAGCGATCATAATGTGTAATATCAATGCCTGTTTGAGCATGGCTTTGTAGCAGGTTTCGTGACTCACGATTCACACCAGCATCTATCAACAAGTTTTTTCCGGTACGCCGTAAATCTCTAGGGGAAAAGTGGGAAGGAGGCTCTTTATGCGCCTTAATCGCTTTAGTGTTCATGTGTTGGCAATAACGGGAAACCGCCGTTGTCAAACTATCAACATATATGGGGCATTTGCCGTGAGTAGAAAAAGGCCACTGATACTCTCCAGTAATAGGTCTGACAGATTCCAAAATGGCAATCGCTCTTCTGGTCAAAGGAACAACGTGTTTACGGGGCGCCCCTTGGCCTTTTGGATCCAGTAAAGTCGCCGTTTGTTTTTTTAAATCGTAATCTTTCCAGGTTGCTCTAAGTAACTGTTTAGGTCTTTGCCCAGCTGTAGCAATAAGAAAGCGGGTAAGAGCAACAATTAAGCAACCAACCTTTTCTACTTTAGGAAGCTCATTCCAGAGTAACTTTACTTCAGTATGGTCAAGGTAACGATCGCCTGCTTTTTCATGCTGCCCTTGCTTGGGGATAAGTGCGACAGGATTCATAGATAACCCAAACCGTTTTTCTCCAGGTCTTGCAAAGTCATAGTCTGCTTTTAGGCCGTATGCGAAGGCTGCATGAAGATAGCTACGTAAGCGATTGGTATAGGTTTTAGCGCCTCGTTGATACACTTTAGATAAAATGCTCACGATATCATCTGGAGTAATATCACGAGCTTTTTTACTGCAAAAACTCGGAAAAGACTCAGTAACATCTCGTTTAGTGGACCGCTTTACTTCGCTCACACTTTCCTTTCCCTGGGACTCTAACAAAGTGATATATGTTTCCAGAAGGTCAGTGAAAGTTCAGCCATTCCCGCAAAACATACGCATCAAGCCGTATAAATAGGCATAAGAACGCTCCTCTTTCCTGAGAACGCACTAACCCCGCTCGTAAATGACGAGCCATGGAAGCCAACCTTGTTATTGCACTG
>SIHQ01000091.1 GCA_004762125.1 Oceanospirillales bacterium
TTCTATATTGTCACCATCTGAATCAACAACGCTAACAATAGCCTTCCCATCAATGTGTTCTATTTCTACGGTTATGCCGCCTTCAAAATCAAAAGTATTCATTTTCTTTCCTCATGACATGCTGATGCCGCAAACTTTAACGCAATAATCGCAACATTGTCAATAATGTAATGTTGCGATTGTTTTATATTTGATCTACTGTCATGGAAAAACAGGGGGATAGGGTCATTAAAACTGATTTAATGGCTGATGGAGAGATGAGTGCGGTAGAGGAGACGGAAATTCCACTGGCGAGGTACAAAAGTTTATTTTTATGGGGGAATTTTTGATGTATTTTTACTTAAGTTTTAACTCTTCGGTTCAATGATAAACCAAAATCGTGTATTGTTTTCCGCCTTTTATACCCCGGTAACAGCGGAATTATTTCCAGATAAGGGACTCGTGAAACGATACAAACAAGCCATACTCTCTAACTACTTTGTCACTCATATTATTACGCCATGCGGCACAGAGCATCACCATCTGGTTGAAGCGAATCTGGATATTGAGTCACGGGCGGATCGGACACTGTGTACAGAGGTAATATACGGTGCGTATAAGTATGAGGTTTTGACTAATACTTTGCTTATTGACGCCTGTCCAATTTGTGCAGCTATTCTTGATCGGCGTATCAGTAATATGCCTAAAGACAGAAAATCGCTGTCCGTTCTTGAAGAGGTAGAGCTGGAAGTTCCTGAAGCGCAGATGGCTTTGATACTATCGGATATCTCCAGAGAGGATGTTGAAAAAGCTAATGATAGTGGTCAGTTTGATTTGTTTGGTTAAAATCAGGGGCTGCAGTCATGAGCGGGAAATACAGGTGACTTTGAAATATGAAAATGGCACAGAGTCTGATAGAGCTGCATTTACATAATAAAAAATAGTAAAATATAGTAAAAAAAGGTGCAACCGATCGGTTACACCTCAGTCTGAAAAATAAATTTGGAATGAATCAACCTTGTCTGGCTGGCAGAACATCCTTCAGTTTATTTCGCATGTCACGTAGTGTCTTTTCAGTGGTTTCCCAGTCGATGCAGGCGTCGGTGATGGAAACACCGTATTTCAGATCTTTGAGGTCCGTCGGAACCTTCTGAGCACCCCAGCCAATATTACTCTCAATCATTAGACCAACAATGGATTTATTGCCTTCCAAAATCTGGTTGCTGACATTTTCCATAACCAGAGGCTGCAAGGCAGGATCTTTATTGGAGTTAGCGTGAGAGCAATCCACCATTATATTTGGTTTGATGCTGGCCGCTTCCAGTTCCTGTTCGCAGATGCGTATGCTTACAGAGTCATAGTTAGGTTTGTTGCTGCCACCACGCAGGACCATATGACCGTATGGGTTACCCTTTGTACGAGTCACAGCTACCTGACCGTTCGAATCAATACCCAGAAAGCGGTGCGGTTTTGAAACAGAGTTCAGTGCGTTGATTGCTACTTCAAGACCACCGTCAGTGCCGTTCTTGAAGCCAACAGCAGAAGACAGGCCGCTGGCCATTTCACGGTGAGTCTGGGATTCAGTTGTACGGGCACCGATAGCAGACCAGGCAACAAGATCTTGAAGATACTGAGGTGAAATTGGATCCAGTGCTTCTGTTGAAGAAGAGATACCCATCTCAGCCACATCCATCAGCAGTCGACGACCGATGTGAAGACCTTCTTCAATTTTGAAAGAGTCGTTCAGATAAGGGTCGTTGATCAGGCCTTTCCAGCCAACGGTAGTTCTTGGCTTCTCAAAATAGACGCGCATGACCAGATAAAGAGTATCGCTTAACTCGTCAGCCAGTTTCTTCAGGCGACGGGCATAGTCCATTGCTGCATCTACATCATGAATCGAGCATGGGCCGACGACGATAAACAGTCGATGATCCTTACCATCCAGAATATTACGAATTACTTCACGACCTTCGGAAACGGTCTGTGCAGCAACTGTGCTCAATGGAATTTCCTGCTTGAGTCTTTCAGGAGTAACCAGTACGTCCTGCGATTCAATGTTCAGGTTTTCTATCGGTAATACGGCCATTTATCGAGCTCTCAATGTTGTATTCTCCCTGGCGGGGTTCGCCGAAATAGCCAACCTTATTGGTTAAGGCTATTCACAGCGTCTGACACTCTAATCAAGCCTGCTTTAGGCTGCAACCTCCGAAAGGATTATCCGCATTTATGCGGACTCTATTTTTCGGTGAACACAGCAAACAGTCACAGTTGTCATTTCTACTGATCTGTTCAGATCAGGTAGCGAACGCCAAGGGTAAAAAGTATCCCAGCCAGTACCATCCGCATAATATTCTCAGGCAAGTGCTTGCCTACTTTGGTTCCAAAATAGATAGCGGGAAGAGAACCGATCATCAGTGAACCAAGCAGACTGAAATCAACATTCCCCAGCCATATATGTCCAATACCAGCAACCATAGTCAATGGAACGGCGTGGGCAATTTCAGTACCCACTATTTTTACTGAAGACAGAGCTGGGTATATAAGAAGAAGAACGGCTGTTCCCAGAGCACCTGCACCCACTGAAGAGAGCGTCACCAGTACACCGAGTATTGCACCCATGGCGATGGTAAATACTCGCAGATGAACTGATGACTCTTTTGTTCGAACCTTAGGTTTGTGCAAGCTTTTTAGCTTGTTGCTGAATAGCAGTACCAGCGCTGTTAAAGTAAGCATAAAACCAAGGCAACTAGTAAGTATCGGGCTATAATGATCGCTCTCGGTAAATAGATACTTCAAAAGGAAAATCGTGACGACAGTTGCCGGTATGCTGCCGATACAAAGCAGTCGCACTAAAGGCCAGTCGACACTTTTTTGCTGATGATGAATAACTACCCCGCTGATTTTGGTCAGCGCGGCGTACATGAGATCGGTTCCAATCGCAACATAGGCTGGAAATCCGAAGAGTAGGAGTAGCGGAGTCATTAAAGACCCGCCTCCTATGCCGGTAAGGCCGACGGCAAAACCCACGCCGGCACCCGATAAAATGTAGAGCAATGTATCCATGAATTATGGTCTAAAGTTATAAGTAGCTCAGGCGATGTTTGAAATCATGATAAAAACCACATGATTCGCTGGTAACTGTAGCGACCGGCTTGTATTCTTGGAAGTAATTAAATGGCATTCTCTTATGCCACTTAGAACTAAGAATGCTCATATTTCTCTACCTCACGCTACGGGTAATAAAGAAGTTAGCTTGACCGGAGGCCATCAATGAAGCTTCAACAGCTGCGTTATATTTGGGAGGTCGCACATCATGACCTCAACGTTTCAGCTACAGCGCAGAGTCTTTATACTTCCCAGCCAGGTATCAGTAAACAGATACGATTGCTGGAAGATGAGCTGGGAGTAGAAGTTTTTGCTCGAAGCGGTAAACACCTTACTCGAATTACTCCGGCCGGAGAAAAAATTATTGAAACGGCCGGTGAGATTCTTCGTAAGGTAGAAAGCATCAAACAGGTAGCCCAAGAGTTCAGTGATGAACGCAAGGGTAGCCTCTCTATTGCAACGACCCATACCCAGGCTCGTTATGCCTTGCCTGGTATTATTGATCAATTCATCCATCAGTATCCGGATGTATCTCTTCATATGCATCAGGGAACACCTATTCAGATTGCCGAAATGGCTGCTGACGGTACTGTTGATTTTGCCATCGCTACTGAAGCGCTTGAGCTCTTCAACGACCTGGTGATGATGCCCTGCTATCGATGGAACCGTTGTATTCTTGTTCCAAAAGATCACCCGTTGGCTCATGTCTCTGAGCTTACTTTGCAGCATGTTGCTCGTTACCCTCTGGTGACTTATGTGTTCGGCTTTACTGGCCGTTCGAAGCTGGATGAAGCCTTTATGAATGAAGGTCTTTCACCCAGGGTCGTCTTCACTGCAACCGATGCAGATGTGATTAAGACCTATGTTAGACTGAATCTGGGGGTAGGTATCATCGCCAAAATGGCCTATGACCCGGAAACAGACTCTGATTTAGTCGCTTTGAATGCGGATCATCTGTTTGAATCCAGCGTTACCAAGATAGGTTTCCGCAGGGGAACGTTCATTCGTGGCTTCATGTATGACTTTATTCAGCAGTTTGCTCCGCATCTCACAAAAGACGTGGTTCAGGATGCTATTTCTCGTCACAACAAGCTTGAAGTGGATGAGCTCTTTTCTGGAATGCAGTTACCGAACCGGTAGTGTAATGCGGTCTTTTTTCGTCACCATTGAGTTTCGGTGACGAAAAAGGGCAGGCTTATTTAAACGTGATGTGGCTTTTTCAGGCGGGCAACTGGTTGAACACTTCTTTTACCAGCTTAAAATAAATCGTAAATATTCTGGTTTCTTCGCCTTCTTCTTCAACAATAAAGAAAGGTGCCTTATCGACGTTGTAAAAATCAGCGAGCAGTGATCCTTCACTGGTTGGATCGTTTTCTTTTGCAATCAGCACATTATTAATTAATTGCATCTGGCCCGATTTATCCAGCCTTTCCTGAACTTCATGGCATTTCTTGCATGGACTACCATCCGATAGTTCTTTCTTGACCATAGTGATACGCATAGTGTCTCCCCTTAAATTATTTGTTTTTTTGTTGAGAAAATTCTAGCAGTTTAAGTCGATAGAGGTCAGAGCAAACTTTTTATATCAATAGATGTCTGAGCTATAACTGAGCTACTTTTATCCAGGTAGTCTGTACGACAAGAGTTAACTATTTGCCATACAGACTTATGGATAGTTTTGAACAGCTCAATCCATTAAAGAAAACTGCTCCAGTCCATGCATAAGGTTTTTTACCTTGGTGATGGACTCCTGATATTCTTGATGACAATCGGAGTCGGCAACAATAGCTCCGCCACCCCAGCAGTGCAGAGTGTTATTGTTCGCTACCATTGTTCTGATGGTAATGCTGGTATCCATATTCCCGTTGCAACTGATGTAACCAATAGATCCGCAGTAGACACTGCGGGCAGACGTTTCCAGTTCCCGAATGATCTCCATGGATCGTATTTTAGGGGCGCCAGTAACCGAGCCGCCAGGAAATACACTTTCCATTAATTCCAGCAGGCTGTGATCATTGCCAAGATCTCCAGTAACCGTGCTTACCATGTGATGGACGTTGGCATAACTTTCGAGCCCGAATAGTCTTGGTACTTTTATAGAGCCAGTTTTGCAAACTCTGCCCAGATCGTTGCGCAAAAGATCGACGATCATCAGGTTTTCAGCTTGATCTTTTTCACTGCTCAGTAATTCTTCCGCTAAAGCTTGATCTTCTGCGGGTGTTGCACCTCTTGGTCTTGTTCCTTTGATCGGATGTGTTTCAACCTTTCGATCAGCCACCTTGATAAACCGTTCAGGTGAATGACTGAGAATAGTGATATCTGGATGTTTAATGTAAGCAGAGTAGGGCGCCGGGCTGACGGTTCGAAGGTGCTTGTAAGCAGACCAATTGGAACCCATGTATTCCGCTGTAAATTCCTGAGTCAAATTCACTTCGTAGGTATCACCAGCGAGAATATAGTCCTGAACTCGATTAAATACTTCGGTGTATTCACTTTCGTGGATAGAGGTTTTAAAGGGCGTGGTCAGTTCGAAATGATCATGCTTTGATGCTCGGGTAATATCGAGCTTCTGCAATATTTCTTGTTGTTGTTCGGTACGGATGTCCGGATGAAAAACAACACAGCTTCTTTTTTGCTGATGATCACTGATCATGGCCCAGTGATAAAGCCCAACACCCATCAGGGGTAACCCTTGATTACGGGACTGTATACGAGTCGGTTCAAGCAGTCCGACAAGCTCATAACCCCAGAATCCCATCGCACCACCAGTAAATGGCAGGTGAGTATCAGTAACAGGTGTCATGGTGTTCAGTAATTGATCCAGCACTGTAAATGGTGATGTCTGGTGATATTCCCGCACATTGTCAGTCTGATGATTGTTAACAATAATACGATTATCTTCGTATACAGAGACTTCCGCCCATGGTTTGGCAGTGATGATATCGAAGCGATTATGGGCTTCTTCATTAAACGCGGCAGAGCTACTGTCTAAGTAACAGGACCAGGGTTCATTGGCAAAGGGTTCAAAATAGCGGCTGGAATCGGCGTGATAGTCCAGTTCAACGATGAATAGGGCTGTCGATGAGGGCATAAATGGCTCCGAATACTTCTGCCGGCATTCTACCGCTTTTATGAACCTACGCAAACCTACTCATTTGCCAGTTCAACCCCACAGTAAAGGGTTAGAGGAGGACGACGTAGCGCCCTCCATCGGACTAGGAAGCTAAGCTTCGCCTTTGCGTTCCAGCTGTCAGAGCGACAGCCTCCCCAAAGCGCATACCAGTGCCGATCTCTCGCAAGAGTCGCCTTTTCCAACTAAAAAATTCACGGTAGTAAGGCATTGCCGATCCGGTTTTCCTTGCAGGTGCCGGATGGGATACCACTCCCTTTTTCTCAGTCTGGTAGTAATTTCTTAAAGGCCTATCCCAGAAGCCCAAGCCTCTTCGCGCAATCACCAATGCCGCAGCATGGTGCGTGGACAGACCGTATTTCTCTTTGTATTTCAACGCCCCGATCTGCGAGGAGTACGCCGGATTGACCGTGATGCACTCCAAACCTCGCTTGGCGCAGTTCACTTCAATCAGGGATTTGATTTTTTCATAGGCCAGCGACGAGAGCATTCGGGCGTACACCGGATTCTCTTTGTGCAACTGCCTCTTTTTCTGCTTAAAATCCAGCTTCTCAATGA
>SIHQ01000092.1 GCA_004762125.1 Oceanospirillales bacterium
CGCAGGTACCAGCGGATGGTTTGAAGCATGAGATCTGTGGGAAAGTGGCGACCGGAAAAGTCCATGGTAAAAGGCTCAACTAAACTACTATGACTGAATATAAGGTAGCAGGCTTATAAATCGACGTCAGTTTGCAACAGAACCCTGAAAACTCTTCTTGAGCTTCTTAGCCTGTACACTGTCTCTTTTTACTGCACAGATGACTGGAAGCCCTACACAACGAATTTACTGGAAAAGAAGCACGTTATTGGTCAGTTTTTCACACAGAGAATTGAGAGAAATAATCTGACCTTACGGACCCGGCTGAAGAGATTGGTTCGAAGAGCTTCACGACAAAGTCATTGGAGAATTTATCTCCAGGGAGTTCTATCAACGTGTTTGAAACATCACCAAACTCAGTTGAAAAAAAGTTCAGGCTGACTGGATAAATTGATAAATATACACATACTTTCAACTCATGATAAAAAAAGAAATCTTTCTGTGATTAGTCTGTGCTGTGCTTGATTTAAGAAACAGATTTATGCAATCTGTTTCTGTCCTGCTGATAACCTATTTACAGGTGAGTTCAGTGTTTGCGGGGTTCAACGGGTATTCATTATCTAACGGACCGGCACTTATTGATGCTGATGTTCAGTTTCAAAATGTTATTTCTGATCACTGGCATCGAAAAACGAGTTCCATTGCAACAAATCTGCCCCTCTGGAGTGCTTTGTCGATTCCTGATGAATGTGAATCTGACACTTGTACTCTACGGTTTAAGCAGTCATTGAAAAGGCAGGTGGAGTGTTTTCCTGCAACACTTTGTGAAATGGTGCTCACTGATATTGAAACTGTAACCTTTCACACCGTTAAACCGGGCGCTGTACTTCATTTTTATCCGGATCAAAATGATGAGCTATCTAATGAGCAGTACGTTTATCTATCTGGGGCGTCAGAAATACCTCTAACACACTTTCATCAGCTGAATTTTTTTCAAGGTGAGGAACAAGCATTTACTGTTGAAAGGGATGGCGTATTTTTAAGCACCCATGTCGTCTCTTCAGTAGTGCCCATTGTTCGGTCTTCATGCGGCCGGCTATATTTTGGAGTCCTGCCTTTAAAGCAAAAGTTTTTTAACTTATGGACACTCCTGGCAAGACTGATTATTCCCGTCAATGATAAGCCTGAATTAATCTTCCATCTGGACAGCTGCCAGAGCTTCGTAGAGAGCGGATTAGAGTCAGGGCATCATTCCATTGGGGATGCTTTACCATTATTGAATTTTTACTCTTTTTGGAACCACTTAACGCCCTGGATTCACTCAACTGTCCAGACGCTAACAGATGAGAGTAGTCAGAGAGAGCACAAGGGGGTGTTTGCTTTTCGCAGAGTGATGGACAGTGCTACCGGGAGTTTAACGTTCAAAGTCTGGCATCAGGGTGGCTGGCAAGATGTCGATGACGATACTTACAGCTGGATAAGGGGCTTGCAGCATATTGAAGAACTGGACCGATTATTCGGAATTGATGTTTCTGGCCCTCATGGTTTTACAACACCCCATAACGCCAGATACTGGAATACGATAGATCGTCTGCACAGACAGGATGAACGGGATCAAACTGACAAAAAGAAGAAAAACGAAGAACCTGACAAACCACTCATTTATGAAACAATGTGGCGAAACTCAAAAGCGGGAAGCCGTACTTTTCCGGCATCAAATGAAGACCAAATATCTGAAACAACTTCAGTACCAACGGCACTAGGGAATCAACGGAGTTCTTCTGATCGTAATGCTAGAGGCCTCGCTCAAGCCATGTCGGTGACAACTCTGCAGCATTCCCAAAGTAATCAGGAAAGTGATAACAATCCGGTATCTACTCATCCTGTTCCAGCAGGGTTTACAGATATAACCGATCAGGTTCATTTCATGCCTGCAGGTGGTGAAGGGGCTGTTATAGACGAAGGGCATTTCTTCAGTCGATCTCAAGCAGTAAAAGGGAATCAGGTCGCACTATTGTCCCCCCTAATTAACGCCAGTGTTCATCGCTGGTCAATGACGGTAAATGATGATCAGCAAATTGCGGTATTCGGTATTGCAGACAAGGATTATCAGTTGCAAGAAGGATTTTGTACTTTACCTGGTACAACAGAACTGGATCATCGCAATCCAGATCGCTTTACCTTTCGAGACCCAAAACTAAAAGCTTTCAGGGTATATGGAGGAGAGGTCTTTCAGGCAGGCCATTGTTTGAGCACATGGGCCGAGCAGAATGTGAGATCAACATACACAGTGAGTTGTGAAGTAAACACAGAAGAAAAAACGTTCACGCTCACAGTGGATGAACAACCTCTGGGGGTTATATTCAGAGGCTTCAACGGTCAACACAGAGCGTTTGTCGGTTGCTACGGTGAAGGGGCTCTCCGCATCTGTCTGGATCAATATCTTACAGGGTGGTCAGTCAATTCAGCCCCCTGTCATTCACGGCCCTCACCGCTGGTTTCGAGACTGTGTTCAGATGTGGGTGTAACTGCTGATTCTATCGTGTTCTCATCGCTTGAAAATAAAGGATGTTGTTTTAGCGGTGATCTCAAAACGGTATTTAAAGAGCTAGAGCAATCGGGGAATTCACTCTGCCCGCTAAATTGTTCGATTCCAAAAGATAGACCCGGACTCTATACCTTTTCATTTATTATTGAAAATGATGAGGGAGCTTCCACCTGTTTTGGCGTAGGTGTGGGTGAACCAGCAGAGTATACGATTTCTGGTATAGGAAATATTTACAGCTGCCCTCACACCTATTTATTCCGAACTTTTCAGGGGGCAAGATATGCAAAAGGTCAAGAGTTAGGTAATCGTATAAATGACGGCTGGAGGGCAAATACCCAGTACACGATTGAGATAAACGTATTGGCTCAACCTGAAATGCACTTAGAAGCACAGGTTCAGGTTCAAGCACACATGAGAGCAACAATTCATGAGGATCAACAGCAACATGGCATTGCCATACATGAATCCGACTTTCCTCTGCGCCCAATCGTCGCTTTTTATGGAGGGATGGAGAAATGTGTGACACTGATTCATAGTGATTTCAAACCTCCTATTGCTACATCTGCGCTAGCATCAGCTTCAAGAATAGCAGTACACCCTTATGAAACTGTTGTTTGCTGTAAGTGGCCGCACTGCAGAAAAACCGATTTGATTGAGCATGCAGGAGAATGTAAACATGCTGTTTTTTGTGAAACCCATTTTACTACAAACGGGAGGCGTTTTTGCGCTGCAGATAACTGTGGGAAACCAATAACGAAATACAAGTTAAATGGAGAGGTCCATGACGTAGGGCCATAGCAAAATCGTTTTTCATCCTCGTCCAATCGAGCGGAGAACGAGAAGCAGAGAACGAGAAGCAGGACATCTATTAATTAAAACCTACCGTACAAAGAAGCCAGCCATATTTTGGATAACCTCATACAACAATACATTTTTTGATACTTTAGAATCTGAGTCCATACTGGATAATCTAAAAAATTCAGAAAAGAGAGAGGTGGTTAAAAACCAGCTGCACCGTTCGTCGAGCGCGAACATGCTGATTTCAGAAGCTGAAAGAAACGGATGATTGTTACTATTACTTCATCACACTACTGCAGAAACAAACGCTGACTGCTTCCAACACCATGCACCCACTGTCTTCCAACCTGCTCCGCATAGGTTTTTAGTGCGGATAATTTACCGACAGCTCGGCAGAACCGATTAATCCAGTTCATTGTTTTCAACCATTCATCAGGGTCGATGCTTAGCCGTTTCAGAATGGGCGGTGTATTGGTTGGGATACCTTGGGCGAGCCCATTAAAGCCAAGCATGCGGTCTAAAAAAATAGATTTTAAAGTATATTTTTAGTCTGTAAAATCACACGGTAAAGGATTGGCCAATAAAGTCCCCCAACAACTTATGTGGTGTATGTAATCATTATTAGTATCTAGCTGAAGATCCTTAAATGGTACGCAATAACCATTTGAGCAAATAGTGATAATGGAACCGGGATCAGCCATTATCTCTAATGTTTGCGCTGCTGGAATAGAGTACGTTACTTTTTGGTGGCCTTGGTTATAGTACAATGCATATAAATCATATCCTGCTCCGTCGTATATTCGGACAAGAATAGTATCAATAGTTTCTCCTTCAGCAGTGGCACATAAGCAGAGAATATTAAGAAGGAAAAATAATACTATTTTGTAGTTAGCGTAGTGTTTTTTCATAAGATTTACCCCGCATTAATAAGTCGGTCTTTTTTATTAACGGGTGACTTAACAATCTGTATTTTTTGATCTGCACTGCCATGGACCTATCATATAAAGCATACAAGCAGGAAATACAGCAGGGCCATCTCATTTGGCACTAACCATCCCATAATTCACAGATTATTGAGGCCATGTAAGAGTCAAAATTGCCCCACGGATGCCCTCAGATAAAAGTCAAAACTTGCTGCGATGCCTTGGTCTAACTGGTCTCCAGCAACCACAAAACTGTAAATGTCATCGGTGTGCGAAAAACTGGCTGTAGGCACTGAATTTAAAGGGTTAGTGCCAAATGAGATGGCCCTGGGAAATACAGAGATGTTTGTATGTGTTTGTACTCTAGCTCAAAATGTAGTCTGGAATGGTCTAATAACTAGTAAGCGTCAGGTAAACCCCATCTACTATCAATAACCACACTCCCGGATACTCAGGCCTCCTACCTGTTCCGGAGGCTCTATGGCCAGCAAAATTGTCGGCGAGAAAACAGGGTCATCATACATTTGATACTCTGCTTATAGCTCTTAAGAATTACAATAACCATCCTTTGCTGGGTGCTGAATAGTTACCCTCAATTACTACAAAATACTAAAAATTGCATGCCATAAAAAACATTACTACCTTTATATGCTCTGACCGATAATAATAAGGAAGTAAAATGAAAAAGGCATACCCCTTATCAGTAGGGATTTCACTGATAGTACTGTTCTTAAGTCACAGCGTAGCTTTTGCTAACCAAGCCCCTGCAGGGGACCCACCACCGAACCCAAACGTTTATGTGGTGCCTGTAGTTGTGGCTTCCAACTACTACAACTACAACGACAACGACAACGACAACGGCAGAAAAACCGTGAAACTGTGTGACACCTCGATTGAATCATCGTGCCCCTTTTTAAGTGATTATCAAGTAAAGCTGGATGCCAAAGGCTTCGGCTTGAATCTTGTTAGATTGCAATATAATAGCATGGATATTATTAATTATTTTCCTGATAGCGTTGCTCCACCTTATATGAAACCCCCAGGTCTAACCCCGCTTACACTGCGACTCGTTGACGTTTTTCTAGATCCAAACCCGAACTTTGCAAACTTTACTGTTGAAATGTACTGGAACAGCGTAGACAACCCTATCGCGATGCTTCCTCTACTGACAGTGGGTGATTCTAATGTTTTTAGTGCTTTGTCGTGGGAAGCGGTAACACCTCAGCCCCTCACTGTTCAACTTATTGATAACTTCAATCTTAATTCTACAAACGGTGCTTTTAATTCCACTCTTAATAATGGCGAAATATTGCCGCTGAATGTCACCACCCTTGACAACGCTGCTCACTATTTATTGCTGTTCAATAGCACTGGAGATTTATCATCGACCACTCAGTTGCCAGCCGCTCCTTTCTCTTACCAAGAGTCTCAGAACTTCATCTTTCCTTCAGAGTTGATTGCACAAGTGAATGGTCTGCATTTTGTTATGACCATCGACAGTGTCGAATCCTTGGGTGATCACAATCAAGGCATCAATATCACAGCATTGTGCACCAATAACGCCGATCAGGCTGAAGCGCCCTGCGAAGGTTTACTCGGTATCGCTATGATCAGCGTTCCTCAAGAATGCATACAGAGCCCGGATTTCAGAGAAGACTGTAAACTCAATCAAACTTTCTGGTTCAACGCCAGTGACTATTTTGATTTTAATCCGACCGCTGTAGCGACTTTATCAACCGGTACTCTGGCTGCCGCTATTGCAGGCTCGGTAGCTGGGGTAGCTGGGGTAGCCATTGCTGCAACTGTAGCGGTAGCAATGGCTTGCGGAAAACATAAACATTGCCGACGCACTGTAGCAGAAATGAGTATAGGTATTGCTGTTGGTGGAATCGAACAAAGCTCTGATCCTGAAAGCACTGCTCACGACTCTGAGGGTGTTATGGGATTGATCAGCAATTATTTTTATAGAGCTATCAACAGTTTTAATGTTAGATAAATCTATTACGAATAGGTGAATTCGCCATGGCTGAATTCACCTAGCATTGAATTCCAGTTCAGTTCATGCATAGGAATTTCAATAAGGCGATATAAGAGGTTCTGTTGCAAACTGACGTCGATTTATAAGCCTGCTACCTTATATTCAGTCATAGTAGTTTAGTTGAGCCTTTTACCATGGACTTTTCCGGTCGCCACTTTCCCACAGATCTCATGCTTCAAACC
>SIHQ01000093.1 GCA_004762125.1 Oceanospirillales bacterium
ATCAAACGTAAAATGAAACGTGCAGCTTTGAGTATTGAATATATGGATACGATTCTAACAGGTGTTCCGCTTTTGTCAGATATATCCTGAGCCCAGTGGTGACGTGGGGTTTCATGCTTTTTCCCTGACATGCCTATGATCTTATACCGGTAGAGTTTGGGTAGTTTCTCAAAAAGTGCTGGGTAGTTAAGAAGTTAAATGCACTCCGCCCTTGGTGAACAGAACTATATAGCACTATCGTTTAACACTAAAACCAGCAGTTTCTGAGAACATACAAGTTAGGTTAAGGTTTCTGTAATGAATACCTACGGTTTGATTTCACAACATTCGATCACTGCATTATAGAGTGTTGGTTGAAGCTGCAAGTTGTAAGTTGTAAGTTGCATAGAATTTCATTTTTCCCCTGTGTGGAAAAAGTTTACAACCTAAGTAAGGAAGATATTTTCATGCTCCTTTCGTGCAGTTAGGTATAAGTGATATCAATAATCAAACCTACTAAGACCTTATTCAGATCAATATCAATGCCTAAAATAACATTAATTCCTTCAAATATTGAATTCGCAAGTGAGCAAGAAAGCACAATTCTAGCAGCTGCATTAAAAGAAAATATATTTCTTGAACACAGCTGCAGTGTTGGTAATTGTGGTAGCTGTAAAGTTCAGGTCATTTCTGGAGATGTTCAAAGTAATGACCCATATGAAGTGCTTACAGTAGATGAAACTAATAACAATATTGTCTTGACTTGTTGCAGTAAAACTATGACTGACTGCGAAATCAAGGCTGTCTATTATGCTGAGTTATCTAACATCAAGAGAAAGGTAGTGGCAGCAAAAGTAAACTCGATTGATTTTCCTGCCGTGGATATTGCAATTGTAAAACTGAGGTTACCGCCGACAGCTCGATTTGACTACTTGCCAGGTCAATATGTTCACCTGAGTTTTCAAGGGGTATCCCGCAGTTATTCAATAGCAAATGCTCAAGAAGTAAGTAAAGGCATAGAGCTGCACATCAGAGAAGTACCTGATGGTGAGATGAGTAAAAAGATATTTCAGAATCTTAAAGAAAACGACTTGGTTCGTCTTGATGGGCCAGTAGGTACTTTCTTTGTACATGATAGTGAACGGCCGGTCATATTTCTTGCTGGAGGAACAGGGTTTGCACCAGTTAAAGCAATGGTAGAAGCTTTGATTGAAAAAGGAAGCCAAAGACCTATCTACATATACTGGGGGTCACAGACTGTAGCTGGCCTCTACAGTGAACAGCCTTATGAGTGGGAACAACAAAATTTCAATGTTAGATACATTCCAGTTATTTCCGGTAATGTAGTTGAATGGGAAGGCCGTACAGGCTACGTGCACAGTGCCGTTCTCGAAGATTTTGATTCACTAAGCACCTTTGATATATATGCTTGCGGTTCACCATTAATGATAAACGCTGCGCAGTCAGAATTTATTAATAAACATCACCCTTCTGATCAATTCTATTCTGATGCCTTTGTAGCGTCTTTAAGTTAAATAGGAAAAACCATGAAAGCTGTAATTCTAGCTGGCGGACTTGGTACTCGTCTTAGTGAAGAGACATCTGTTAAGCCTAAGCCGATGATTGAAATAGGTGGAAAGCCTATGCTCTGGCACATTATGAAATTGTACGCAGCTCACGGAATTAATGATTTTGTGATTTGTTGCGGTTACAAAGGCTATGTAATTAAAGAGTATTTTGCTAACTACTTTCTTCATATGTCTGACGTTACTTTTTCTATGAAAGATAATCAGATGGAAGTACATCACAAGCGAGCTGAGCCGTGGACTGTAACCCTCGTTGATACCGGTGATCATTCAATGACAGGTGGTCGTTTAAAACGAGTTGCTCAATATGTGAAGAATGAAGAAGCCTTTTGTTTCACCTATGGTGATGGCGTTGGGGATATTGATATCACCGAAAGTATTCGCTTTCATCATGAAAATGGAAAACTGGCTACTCTCACCGCAACCTATCCTCCCGGTCGTTTTGGTGCTTTGGATATTCAAGGTACAGCTGTAAAGAGCTTTAAAGAAAAACCAAAGGGTGACGGAGCCATGATTAATGGTGGGTTCTTTGTGCTTTCTCCAAAAGTGATTGATCTCATCGCAGGTGACACCACGGTGTGGGAGCAGGAACCTCTTATGGGTTTAGCCAAACAAAATCAGCTGACAGCATACCGTCATGAAGGTTTCTGGCAGCCTATGGATACGCTTAGAGATAAACATTTATTGGAAGAGCTTTGGCAGAGTGGTAAAGCACCCTGGAAAGTGTGGTCATAAAGTCAGAGTGGAGTATGAAATGATCGATCCTGAATTCTGGCAAGGTAAGCGTGTGCTTGTAACAGGCCATACAGGTTTTAAAGGTAGCTGGTTATGTCTATGGCTCGAAAAACTTGGAGCTGTTGTGCA
Organism: Oceanospirillales bacterium; assembly: GCA_004762125.1. Lineage (GTDB taxonomy): Bacteria > Pseudomonadota > Gammaproteobacteria > Pseudomonadales > Endozoicomonadaceae > Endozoicomonas_A. Next base: position 2,430 of record SIHQ01000093.1, read on the forward strand.
TGGTTATGCCTTAGATGCTCCCACTGAGCCAGCGCTATTTAATGTCGCCTCTGTCTCTGAAAAAATGACATCTGAAATCGCAGATGTGCGAGACGGAGAGGCTTTAAAGAAAAGCCTTCAAGCATTCCAACCTGAAATTGTCATTCATATGGCTGCACAGCCCCTCGTAAGACTTTCTTACTCGGAACCCGTTGAAACTTATTCCACCAATGTGATGGGTACTGTGAATGTGCTCGAAGCTATTCGCCAAACAGGTGGAGTAAAAGCGGTTGTGAATGTCACCAGCGATAAATGCTATGACAATAAAGAATGGGTTTGGGGCTATAGAGAAGATGAAGCCATGGGAGGCTACGACCCTTACTCCAACAGTAAAGGGTGTGCTGAACTGATTGCCTCTGCATACCGTAATTCCTTTTTTAATAAAGAAAAATATACTGAACATGGAACCGCACTAGCCTCATGTCGTGCAGGTAATGTAATTGGTGGTGGTGATTGGGCAGAGGATCGTTTAATTCCAGACATACTGAACGCCTTTGAGCAGAATCAGGCTGTAACAGTCAGAAACCCACACGCCATTAGACCATGGCAGCATGTGCTGGAGCCTCTTTCCGGCTATTTGTTAATGGCTCAAAACCTTTATTTAAAAGGGACTGATTATGCTGAAGGTTGGAATTTTGGTCCAGATGATAGTGATGCAAAACCAGTAGGTTACATTGTAGATACACTAGTATCTCTATGGGGAAAAGACGCTGAATGGAAGTTTGATGGCGGTAATCATCCTCATGAAGCGGGTTATTTAAAGCTGGATTGTTCAAAAGCTAAAATGCGATTGGATTGGCACCCACGCTGGACGCTTGATGAAACTTTGGCTCGCATAGTGAGATGGCATAAAGCCTGGTTAGCCAAAGAAGATATGCGTCAATGCACACTGAATGAAATTAACGATTACATGAATTCCTGAACGTAGGAAAAGCGGTAGAGAAAATGAATCAAGAACAATTGCGTAAAGATATAGCGGCATTAGTCGAGCAGTATGCAGATGAAGCCTTTGCAACGAAAGAATTTAAAGCTGGCGAAACAGTGGTACCGCCATCAGGCAAAGTTATTGGTACGCCAGAAATAAAAGCTATGGTTGAGGCTTCTCTTGATGGGTGGCTTACTGCAGGACGTTTTAATGAAGCTTTTGAGAAGCGTCTTTCTGAATACTTGGGCGTTCCATATTTACTGACTACCACATCAGGCTCATCAGCAAACCTCCTTGCAATGACAGCATTAACTTCACCAAAATTAGGTGAACGTGCACTGAAGCCTGGCGATGAAGTCATCACAGTGGCAGCGGGTTTCCCGACGACTGTAAACCCAATCGTTCAGAATGGACTTATCCCCGTATTTGTTGATGTCGATATTCCGACTTACAATATTGACCCTACGCTCATTGAAGCTGCCGTTTCCGATAAAACCCGTGCAATTATGATTGCTCATACACTGGGCAATGTGTTTGATCTGGGTGAAGTAAAGCGTATTGCTGACAAGCACAACTTATGGCTGGTAGAAGACTGCTGTGATGCACTGGGTTCCACGTATGACGGTAAAAAAGTAGGTACATTTGGTGATATCGCAACGGTGAGCTTCTATCCTGCTCATCATATAACCATGGGCGAAGGTGGTGCTGTATTTACTAAATCCGGTGAGCTGAAAAAAATCATCGAATCCTATCGTGATTGGGGGCGTGACTGTTATTGCGCGCCGGGTTGCGATGATACTTGTGGGAAGCGCTTTGATCAGCAGTTTGGATCATTACCACAGGGTTATGACCATAAATACACTTACTCCCATATGGGTTACAACCTGAAAATTACCGATATGCAAGCCGCTTGTGGTTTAGCTCAAATGGATCGGGTTGAATGGTTGGTTCAACAAAGAAAAGACAACTTCAAATATCTGACAGCTGGTTTACAGACTTGCACAGAGTTTTTGGAGCTTCCTGAAGCGACAAAGAACTCAGATCCTTCCTGGTTTGGTTATCCCATCACAATCAAAGAAACAGCCGGTGTCAATCGAGTGGATCTACTGAAGTTTCTGGATGAAGCTAAGATAGGTACGCGATTATTATTTGCGGGTAATTTAATTCGTCAACCATATTTTGAAAATGTGAATTACCGTGTTGTAGGTGAACTTACCAATACTGATCGAATTATGAATAATACATTCTGGTTGGGTGTTTATCCGGGGCTTACTGAAGAACATCTTGATTATGTTGTCAGTAAGGTGGAAGAGTTTTTTGGTCTTAATTTTTAATAAGGTAATAGCCCTGACTTTATAATCAGGGCTGCATGAATATGAAATTTGATGAATGTGATATAAATGGGTGTTATTTAATAACGCCTCGGATTATTGAAGATGATCGCGGTCTATTTGTGAAAATATTTCATAAAGAGATGTATGATCAACAGTATTTAGAATCAGATTTTAAGGAGGAATATTATTCAACTTCCAAGAAGAATGTAATAAGAGGGATGCATTTCCAAACACCTCCTTCAGATCATGCGAAGCTAGTGTATTGTATTTCAGGCGTAGTTGAAGATGTATTTATAGATTTGAGAAAAAAATCTACAACATACTTAAAGCACCAAAAAGTAAATCTAGATGATAATAAGAAACAAGTGTTGTACCTACCAAAAGGAGTAGCTCATGGGTTTTTAACCTTGAGTGAAAGTGCAACAATGGTTTATAAGACAACTACTGTTTATAATCCAGAAAAAGATTCAGGAATCCATTGGGACAGTTGTGGTATTGACTGGAGTATAGAGGAACCTATTATTTCTAAAAGAGATGGAGGGTTCTGCTCTCTTGAAAATTTCAATACGCCATTTGTGAATAAATGAAAAGATTATTACTAACCGGATCGACTGGTTATTTAGGGCAACACTTAAAAGAATTTTATAGTGCTTCTGGTTGGTTAGTAGAAACGCTTGGTCGATCACCTGAATGTGATTATCAGTTAAACGAATCTAATTTAAATAGCGTATTAAAAATTTTCAAGAATGAAAAATATGACCGAATAATTCATGCAGCAGCTCTTAATGAAACAGAAATTAATGATGATTTATGTCGTAGTTATGAAGTAAATGTTTCGTTGACAAGACTACTGCTTGAACTTGCAGTCATTCTTGATGTTAAAGAATTTGTTTATGTTAGTACATTTCATGTTTATGGTGTTTCAGAAGGGATAGTTTCAGAAGAAACAAAAATAAAGCCAAAAAATGACTATGCACTAACTCATTATTTGTCAGAAGAAATTGTAAGGTTTATAGGAAAAGAAAAAAAAATAAAAACGTTAATTGTAAGACCTACAAATATTTATGGGTTGCCTGTTAATATGGAAAAATTCAATAGGTGGAGTTTAGTTCCGTTTGCTTTTGTTAGACAAGCTAAGAGAGAAGGCTGTATCAATTTACACTCGTCAGGATTGCAGTATCGAGATTTTGTAGATGTTGCAGATGTGGTCGAGTGTACGACGCTAATTAATAAATTAAGTGTTGTTAATGCGTGTGGTTCTGAATCTATGACTATAAGAGTGTTTGCAGAGTTAGTAGCAGATGTTGCAAAAGAAAATCGTATTGATTGTCAGGTGACTTGGAAAGGAGAAGGGAATAGTACTCCTCAACTCTATGTGTCAAACAGATTAAATAGAAATAGTAAAAAAGAAACGTTAAAAATATTTTTAAGAGATATGTGGAAATTGTGTGATAGTAAAATATAAGAATTAATGATGTTCTGTATTTTAGGCTTGTTTTTATCATGATTTTTTGAATTACAAAATCATGTAAATTACATTCTAATACAATATATATAAGTCACACGTAATTCCTTAAAAACTACTGCAAAGCCCGCATGATAATGTACGAGATGCTTTTTCAATCAAATCGCCAAGCCTCGGAAATAACCCGATGTCTGTTAGCCTGTCTGTCAGATAGTCCCAGAATGA
>SIHQ01000094.1 GCA_004762125.1 Oceanospirillales bacterium
ATAAAGTTCGTTCGAGGAAGAATGAGAAGCCTTCAACAAACGCCTGAAGCGGTGAAAGGGTTCTTCAGGCTACATCACACCCAGTATGCTTGCAGACAGTGTTACGTATAATAAATAAGAATCAATATACGATAAACGGTAAAACTAAAACTGTGCGCTTTGAGAATGAAGCTAGGAAAGTACCTGAGGTTATAAATTGATTTCTGAAGACCTGAAAATTGTGAAAAAAATATTTTCTATTCTGGATGAAGGTATTGTGAATGGATACGACAAATTTCATTATGAGGTTGAAGTCCATGAAGGCTATGCAGAAGAGGAACTTACAGTTGAGCGAGAAAGGGTAAAAACAACAAATGCAGAAACAAGTTTCAATGGTGCTGATTTATACTCCCTAGTAAAACAATTAAAAGAGAGTGCTCTAAGTAGAGATGAAAACTGGAGCTCTTTTATTATGACGTACGAGCAGGGGGGACAGGTAAAAACACATTTTAAGTATTCATGAAGTGAAAAGGCAGTCCTTAAATATTGATCTGAGTAATAACTCCGGCAGTTAACCTTACTGCCGGTTTTTTCCTCACGACCTGCCGACCAAAACCAACCCGGCCTTCGCCAACTATACCAATTTCATCAGCTCCGACTACATGCTGAAGCGGCTAAACCTGTCCGACAGCAGGGCACAACTCTCACGGCAGGCAATGACCTGACCATCAAATCCGGACAACACATCGTCGTTCAATCCGGTGAGCTGCATTCAGACGACACCACCACTCTGAAAGCCGGTGGTGTGATTGCTCTTAAATCCAGCAAAAACCTCGATCACTCGGTTGAAGAAAAATCCAGCAAGGGCGCTATCTGGCAATCCGCCAAAGGCGAAGGCAAAACCGACGAAACCGTTGTTCACACGGAGATCACCGCCAACACTCTGACCCTTGAAGCTGGTCAGGGCATTCAGGCCGACATCAAGGCGATTGACGGCAAAAACCTTCAGTAAACCATCCAGCAGTTATCACAAAACCCGGAACTGGCCTGGATGGCACAGCTGGAAAACAACCCGGACGTCAACTGGCAACAGGTACAGGAGATACACGACAGCTGGGATTATGAATCCCAGGGGTTGACCGGACCGGCGGCGGTACTGGTTGTGATAATTGTTACTTACCTCACCGCTGGTGCTGGTTCAGGTCTGGCGGCCAGTGCAGGCGGCAGTGCAGCATCGGGGGCAGCTGCTGCGGGAGCTTCAACAGCGACAGCTTCTGCTATAGGTGCTGCAGCTTCAGCAGCGACAACGGCTGTAACCCAAGCTCTGATTAATCAAACAGCACTTTCGCTGATTAACAATCAGGGAAATATTGGTGCTGTATTAAAGGATTTGGGTTCCAGCTCAACGATTAAAAATCTTGCTACCGCTGCTTTAACAGCCGGGGCTCTGGAATTTGGTGGCGTCAACGTTGCAACTGCAGATGGCGTTTCGGAAAGCCTGACCGAAATCGGTAAGCAGTCAGTTATCAAAGCGGGTGTGGATACCGCTATAAACGGCGGCAGTCTTGGGGATAATCTTGCCAACCAATTAATCACCGGTGTCGTGGATGCAGCCGCTGCAGAAACAGCCGGTGAAATAGGCGACAGTACCGAAGCAGGCAGTGCAGCCAACATCATCGCTCACACCGCTCTGGGTTGTGCGGCAGGTGCCGCCCGTGGGGATGATTGTGGCAGCGGGGCTTTGGGTGGGGCAGTTGGTGCTGTAGTTAGCCCAATAGCCGCGAGCAATATTGAGAATGGTGATGGCTACCTTGATGGAGAGGAAGCCAGAGATATTGCTTTCACTTCTGAAATCTCTGCTGCTGTTGCGGCACTTGCACTGGGCGAAGATGTAGAGGGTGCTGCTCAGGCTGCAAAAAATGAAGTTCAGAATAACTATCTGTCTAGCTGGCAGAAAAATGAACGAAAGAAAGAATTAGCTGCCTGCACAACAACTCACTGCAAAATGACAGCTCAAATTGCCTGGACGTATATTGATGCCAAGCAGGATGCGGGTGTCATTATTGGTATTGGTGGCGGTATTGGTTTATCTGCTTACGAGATGGCAGATGCTCTTGCAACCGCAGTTCTAAACCCAGTAGATACTTATAATGGACTGAAAGCTGTTCTCACAGACCCTGCTGTGAGAGAACAACTTGGGAACGATATTGTTGATTCCTATGAAGAACGACTGAATCGACTTTCTCAGGCCAGGCAAGACGCAGGATGGGATGGCTCCATCACTAATGGAGTTGAAAGTGGACGGTTAGCGCTGGAAGTAGTGACTGCAGTTCAGGGGGTGACGGCATTAGGTAAAACTCTGTCTAAATTACCTGCTGGTACGCAAAAAGTATTGGCTACTATCAAAAACTCCGTTAAGAGTGATCGAACTGTTGTAAATGATGGCTTGGGGGCTGTTATTTCACGTGCGGATGGAGAGTTTATTGGCCAGCCCCACGTATTCTATCCAAAAAGTTTCTTAGAGAAACGGCAGTTGACTGCATCTGAAGTTAATATGGCTCATGCAAATGATCTAAAAACAGATTATCTTCCGTACAAAACAGGTACAGCAACAACTGAAAGATATTTACAGCCTGGAGAGAAATTTTATTCTGTGGAATATCCGACACAGAAAGCACCTGGGGGCTGGGCAACTCCTAAGCGTTATAGCAGCATCAATCAGGTAAGGAGGGAGTTGGCCTTACTCCCTGAATTTAAGGATTCTAGTGGTGGTTTAGTGATTAGGGAATATACAATAAAGAAACCAACCCCTGTCCGAATTGGTAAGGTTGGTGAGCTAAAATCTACTAATGGCAAAACTTATAAGGGTGGAGGAGATCAGGTAGAATTTTTGTTTGATCGCGGTAGTAGAGATAACCCTCTTTGGTCAGAATATTTATCTGCTGGAAAGAAGACCTCTTTAAGTGAGTGAGTATGATAATAGAACCAAAATATGTTAGTAGGAAGGACGAGGTTGCCCTCATTAATCTAAATGGATCTACCAATACATTTGATAATGTTGAAAATGGTTTAAGTGTTCATAATGAAGGAGCTATAGGAGTTAAATGGAAGACTGAGAATAACAAAGAAGTCAGTTTTTTTATAAAAGATACGGAATTTAAAGTGCTATCTGCCTATCCCACGCCAGATATGAGGTTTATGACAGTTATTTATTCAGATGAGGAAATCAAAGCTCCGAATAATGCTGTTGTTCTTGATGAAAATGGATTGAAAATATATCAAATTTTTGCTCCTGAGAGGCTATCGATCTCTGAAGGAGGGCTGTTGCCTTCAGGAAAACTAACAGGCTTTATGGATCTGCGTTGGTCAGAAAATACATGCTTTATGCTAGCTGACTTGTATATTGGCAAGTCAGATTTTATTGAAACTAGACTGCTGAGAATGACTGACTTTCAGTTTGATCAAAGGTATTTCAGAACTTGGAGGCTATAACCTATTATCTCACTCAGTATATGCATATAAGGGAGTCAGGCTTTAAATCAGTATAATTCGAAGCGCAAGCATAATTCTGCAAAATACCCTGCCTTTTGTCAGAGCCAATGGGGTCAGAGTACACTGTCCCCATGCGGCACCTCAAACTCATATTACTCTCAGCCACTCCGTAGAAAAAAAACCAACATCATCTGACAAGCAAATAACGGTTCTTGTCGTCCAGCCTGACCAGTGATTACGACCAGTATCTTTACCTGATGGACAACGCCGTTGCATCCCAAACTGCACTGAATCTATCGGCAGGTATTGCGTCAGCAAGTACTGGTGCCAGTGCTTTATCTTGCCCAGACAAGACCCACCAACATCCAACCCAATAGTGCACTGATTGCTGGCAACAATGTTCAGCTGATCAGTGGCGGAAATCTTGATAATCAAGGCACTCTGGCGGCGTTTGACAACCTCACCATTGAGAGCGCTGGTAGCATTACCAACAGTGGCATCAGTCAGGCCGGACGACAGTTGGTTGCTACAGCTCAGGGCAGCATCATTAACCGTAATGCCGGAGTTATTAAAGGCGACAGTGTAGACCTGACAACAGTGAATGGAGACATCCGTAACGAACGACAAGTGGTAACCAGTGAGTGGGGTACCCTTGAGCACGGGGCTATTACGACAGTTATTGGTGAAGCGTCTCGTATAGAAGCAGCTCGCCTGAATGTGCAGGCAGATCGTGACATTATTAATCTGGGCAGCCGTATCAGCGGCGATACGATTCAGTTAACCGCAGGCAGGGATTTAACAGCGGCGGCTGTGACTGATCGAGAGCGGGTAGCCTACGTTTATAACCACGGCAGTGGCAGTACTGATACGATTCGCCAGCTGGCCAGTGAAATCGACGCCGACTATGATCTGACCCTGAACGCAGGACGGGATCTGGCGGCAGTCGCCTCCACCATTGAATCAGGTGGTGATGCCACCCTGAAAGCCGGAAATAATGTCAACCAACTAGCACCACAAACTCCAGTCACTGAAAATTTTTAAATTGTCGAGTCATACAGCAAACAAAGGTCTTGGCTCTACACATGTCGGATTGTCTGGTGTTACTTTCTGTTTTTCCGGATAGCCATCAGTCACTTACAATGAGGCGGGGTGAGTAGAGGAACCAATCGGCACACCTCTATGCCTGAGATAACTGTATAAGGTTGTTTTGCTGATACTCAGTTGAAGAGCTATTTCATCAACGGTTAGTTTTCTTTCCTTATAAAGAGTTTCTGCAGCGCACGCTACGGGCATTGCTTTTTTAGGGAGACCTTTCGGGCGCCCACCGTTACGACCACGAAGTCTGGCAGAGTCCAGGCCTATTCGAGTCCTCTCTCTGATGATTTCACGTTCGAATTCAGCCAACGCAGCAAATAAATTAAAACAAAGCCGACCTTGGGGTGTCGATGTGTCCACAGGATCATTCAAACTGATGAGATCTACTTGCTGGTTTATTAAAGTGTTCACAAGATCTACAAGATGACGAAGAGATCGGCCTAATCGATCCAGCTTGCATATAACTAAAGTGTCGCCTTTTCTGAGAATATCTAACAAACTCAATAAACCGGGTCTTTCGGATTTAGAACCACTGGCAATATCTTGAAAAATCTTCTCGCAACCTGCAGCTTTTAATACGTCGATCTGGGAAATAATATTTTGATCATTAGTGCTGATCCGAGCATAACCAAATATCATAAGGCAGAAACCAATCAGTTCATTTTTCACAAATACATCCTTTAAAATAGACGAATAAAAAATGAACGACAAAAGTGAACTGCTTTTGAAGGCTATTCGAGAATATGTGAACAATCGTTCTGTAGTACAGAAAAACGATCGTTTTTTTTGTACGAGTAATGCCGTAATAAGTTAAGAAAAATTCACTTAAAATTGAGATGTGTTTCTGACAGTCAGGGGCTCTTGGATGTTAAGGTCCATGGACGTCTGTATTTAGAAGCTAAAAACTGGCACTATTATCTAAAAATTAACAACTGAGCTATAGGGACCCATGCTTATGCTTTTACAGCAAGGCAAAAATCTTCGTGCGGTAGCGTGCCTAGCGATCAGCAGGACTTAGCACGGCTCTGCCTCCTCTATTAAGAACATGGGTATAGATGTGGTATTAACATTGGCGTGTCCTAGTAATTCTTGCACTGTTCTGATGTCATAACCGCTTTCCAGGAGGTGGGTAGCGAAACTATGCCGGAAGGTGTGACAACTGGCTTGTTTATTTACATTTTCTTTTCCGACGGCGACTTTGACAAACTTCTGAATATTTCTTTCATTTATATGATGACGGCCTGTATTACCCGTTCGTGGATCTGTTGCCAGCTGGGAACTTGCAAAAATATACTGCCATGCCAGCTCACGACCAGCATTGGGGTATTTTCTGGCGAGTGCATTAGGAAGATGGACGAAGTTGATGCCTTCCGATAAAGCCTTCTCATGCAGCAGACGAGACTGCTCTATTTGATGTTTTAGTCCATTTACGGAGACCTTAGGTAAAAGAGTCATTCTGTCCTTCCCACCTTTGCCGTGGCGGACGGTGATTTCATTGCGACCAAAATCAACATCTTTAACTCGTAAACGTACAGTTTCCTTGATCCTCAAACCTGCGCCATACATTAACTGTGCAGCCAATAAAGGGATGCCCGTTAGATGTGCTAAAACAGCGTGAACCTCGTCGACGGATAATACGACGGGTAACTTTTTTGGACGT
>SIHQ01000095.1 GCA_004762125.1 Oceanospirillales bacterium
ATAATTATAAGGTGGTAGTAACCAAGCTTTGCCTTGTTCTTTAACTTTAAGATCTATTGATGATACTGGCATATTGTCTCTCTTTTATTAAAAAGATTAAAGGCGACAACTATGCTGACACAGGGGGTTCTGGTAACTCTTGAACACTTTTTGGCTCTTTCCAGAATCACTGTTCAAATGACCAGAATCGGTGTCCAAGTGCCAGAATCTGAATTTTCTGGCTTCTAAAAACACCTCTTACGCATTGATTTCCTTAACTTTTGGTCGTCAGCCCTCTCTAACAGGGAGGGACGACCATGTCAGACAGCAGGATATCCATGCGTAAACTTCGAGAAATCCTCCGGATGCGCTTTGAACACCAACTCAGCTTCCGGCAAATCTCACGCAGTGTTCGAGTCAGTGTTGGCACCGTGGCCAACTACGTTCAGGCGTTTGAAAGCTCTCAACTGAACTGGCCATTACCGGCAGACTGCTCTGAGCATTCTCTGGTGCAGGCTTTATTCCCGGAAGCGCCACTGCCCAGCCGTAACGGGCTGGTTGATCCCGACTGGGGCAATGTGCATCAATCACTGAAGCGCAAAGGTGTGACCAAGCACCTGCTCTGGGAGGAGTACTGCCAGGTTCACACGCTCAACGCCTACAGCTATGCCCAGTTCTGCCATCGTTACAACCAATGGCGAGGTTGCCAGAAACGCTCCATGCGCCAGCATCACAGGGCGGGTGAAAAACTGTTTGTGGATTACGCCGGTCCTACGGTACCGATCGTCAACCCCGAAACCGGAGAAATCAGCCATAACGCCCAGATCTTCGTTGCCGTGATGGGCGCGTCCAATTACACCTATGCCGAGGCCACGCTCTCCCAGAAGTCGGAAGACTGGCTCGGTTCTCATGTACGGACCTTCGAGTTCCTTGGTGGCGTACCTGAAGTGGTAGTGCCCGATAATCTTAAAAGCGGAGTGACTCAAGCCTGCCGCTACGAACCGGATCTGAATCCGGCCTATCAGCACCTGGCCAACCATTATCAGGTGGCTGTCATACCCGCCCGGCCGTATAAGCCCAAAGACAAGGCCAAGGCAGAAGTCGGTGTGCAACTGGTTGAGCGCTGGATACTGGCCAAACTAAGACACGACACCTTTTTTACACTGGCAGAGTTGAACAGCCGCATCCGGGACTTGCTGACCGATCTTAACCTGAGACCCTTCCAGCAGTTACCAGGCACACGACGCAGTACCTTCGAACAGCTCGATGAACCTGCATTGAAACCCTTGCCAAAACAGCCCTTCGTGTTTGCGGAGTTCGGTAAGGCTCGTGTGAATATCGATTATCACATTGCCTGGCAGGGGCACTATTACTCAGTGCCTCATCAGCTGGTCAAGCAGGAGATCGAGGTTCAGGCCACAGAACACTGTGTCACCGTCTACTGCAAAAGCAAAACGGTTGCCTGCCATGCCCGCAAGTTCACAGGGGGTTTTACAACACTGGCCATTCATATGCCGGAACGACACCGCAAGCATCAAGAGTGGTCACCAGAACGATTACTGAGCTGGGCAAAAAACATAGGGGCTGACGTTCACTGGCTGACAGAGCGTATGCTCGACAGCCGGGAACATCCGGAACAGGCCTACCGTGCCTGCCTCGGGCTACTGAACCTGCAGCGCGATTACGGAGCTGAACGACTCAATAACGCCTGTACTCACGCACGACAGATTAAAGGCTACCGGCTGAAACATGTACGTACCATCCTGAAATCCGGCAAAGACCTGAAGCCAATAGACAGTAACGCTGAGCAGACGACACTGCCACTGCACAATCACCATGAAAATGTACGCGGCGCAACCAGCTTCCAGTAACCGGAGACGTATCATGAATAATCAGACCCTGAGCCGCCTTCGGACACTGCGGCTGACCGGTATGGCTGATGCGTTCAGTCTCCAGCTGTAACAACCCGGCACATACGACAGCCTCAGCTTCGAGGAACGAATCGCCCTGTTGGCGGAACAGGAAGAAAGCGAGCGCAACAATAAACGACTGGCGAGACTGCTTCGGGCAGCCCGGTTCAAACTGGCCGCCCGAGTGGAAGACATTGATTACGAACACCCACGAGGCCTGAAAAAAGCGCAGTTAGCGACACTGGCCAGTGGAGACTGGCTGAACAAATACCGAAACCTGCTCATCACAGGCCCCTGCGGCAGTGGCAAAAGTTACCTGGCCTGCGCCCTGGGACACAATGCCTGCCTGCAGGGTTACAGTGTTCGTTATTACCGAACCTCCCGATTACTGGAAGAACTTACCCTGTGTCACGGAGATGGCAGTTACAGCAAGGAGCTGAGAAAGCTGGCCAAAACAGACCTGTTGATCCTGGACGACTGGGGGCTGGAGCCACTGACTCAACAGCAAAGAAACGACCTTCTGGAAATCATGGATGATCGACACGAGCACAGCTCGACACTGGTGACCAGCCAACTGCCCACCCAGCAATGGCATGGCAGCATAGGCGATGAGACTCTGGCAGACGCGATACTGGATCGACTGATGCACAATGCCCACAGGCTGACACTGAAGGGTGAATCCATGAGAAAGAAGTTAGGAAAACTGGCAGCAAATGAACACCTGGACTAAAAATCAGGTTGGGCAATGCGTAAGCGGTTCAGGGTGTTCAAGTGAACCAGAATCGGTGTTCAAGCTGACCAGAATACGCAGCTGACCTATAATATCGTGACCAACTAACTATCAGTGTTCAGTCGTTATGAACAGGTGATAGTTTTTCTGTTACAGGAAGGAGAGGTGGCAACACTTTCGACGTGGCTTGTAACAGAATCTACCTATTACCGTGAGGTAAAAGTGACTCTTCGAGAGCAGAATATCTGTTTTTTTATTAAAGCAGACAGTCAGTCAGGCCTTTCAGGTCTTGGCTTCAACAGGCTAATACTCGTTTCTTAGGATGCGAGTTGCGGTATTGTCATTTATAGCTCCGCTAGATCCGACAATCTTTAAGGGTCGTTTGTTTTGTATTGCTCAAAAAATCGAGCCATGCGACCTGTAAAGCATCGAGGTTCTGCGGATTCCCTTCAGAAAAAACGGTAGAAATATCCTTAAACAGGCTTCTATAAAAAATGCCTGCAGGAGACAGTCTCTAGGGCTATTGGCATTCGTGCCCTACAGAAGATTCAGCGTCGTGTATCGACGATTTAACCGCAGTGAATTAGATATAACCCATGAAAACGTCGAGCCAAACCCGGTTTTTTGTCACCAAAAAGCACTGAGGCTAACGTTTACAGCTGCTGGTATCAGCCATCACTCTTGGTATTAAAAAAGAGTACTAACTGCCCGCAACCATTGCGTTACAAGGCTGTCCCGTTTGACTGGTACGTTAATCAGTTCATCATTAAACACACATGTAGGGTTTAAGGACAGGTTTCCAATGTGCCGGATCAGGACGGAAGGGTTTCTTATGTCTATATTTTTTCAGTGCGGAGTCTGATGAAGAAATATTTCATAATGTGTGGCTGCGTATGTCTCGTTTTATCAGTAATAATCATCAGAAAATGCCCAGAAATTTTAACTATGGGAGCTCTTTGCGTTTTGCTGGCAGCAATGCGTTGAAAACCAATATGCCAGGTCAGCACCATTCCATTGCGGCACATTCGGCACGCTGGAAACTGTTTTGTGAGTGGGCTCAATCCCAAGGTATTAAAGAAGCACATCAGATCAAGACTCAAACGTTGAAACAATATGCAGACTACCTTCGAGCAAGACTCGAGGGACAGGGCAAACCATTAGCGGTAGCAACGGCACAGAATCGTCTGTCTACCTGCAATGTGGTGCTCAGGCATCTACGCAACGATCAACAAGTGTCCATTAAACCTGCTGAGGCGCTAAACGCACAGCGGCATCATATAAGAACCGAACCTCCACAGCTGAGTCGGGACAAGCTGAGTGCCGTTCAAGCGCTACTTTGTAAACAAGGACATTGTCGGATATCGGCTATGCTGGGGTTGTGTCGTGAGCTGGGATTACGAACCCGGGAAGCGGCGTTATTGGATTGTAAAACAGCATTAGTTCAGGCCAATAAGCAAGGTGAAATTGATATTGTACGCGGTACCAAAGGAGGACGAGGAAAAAGCACATCAACCAGTCCCAGTCGAGCAGAGCGGTGGGTCCCGGTTTCAACGTTTGCTCTACACGCTCTGCAAACGGCTGCGTTACTGCAAGCGGACAGCGATAATCTGGTGCCGAAGACTAAATCGCTTCCGGCTTTTTTATCCTTGATTCGTTATTACAGTACGCCGATATTAAAAGAGCAGGGTTTAACAAATCGTCATGACTTAAGGGCTGCATACGCTTGTGAACGTTACCAGATAATCACTGGCTATAAGTCGCCTGTATTGAACAAAAGTCATCATTGCCCGAAGGATCAGGATCAAACAGCCCGAGCGGTTATAGCCGAAGAGCTTGGCCATCATAGAATATCTGTGGTGGCGAGTTATATCGGGGCATTAGATAGAAAGATGGTGCACTCTGTTTATTCTTAAACGATATATTCCATTTGTTTTTGCTGGCCTATATTTTAGAGTGTTTTGCGAATGTCACTAATTTTCACGGTGACTATTTTTTGTTCTATTGTTCATTGTTCATTGTTCATTGTTCATTGTTCATTGTTTATTTTTCATTTTTCAAGTGTACCGTCACTTCAAAACGGTTCTGTTTTTCTTTTACCATGAGTAAGTGAAGGACGGGTAAAATACAATAATGAGTAGAATGGAGTGCGTTCGGGTGATGAGAATCAACCGTACTGTACGACGTCTTCAATTGAAGAATGCTCATTATTGCAGGCTCGCACTCAGGTCAGGAGAATCCACAGACCCGGCAAGATAGGATTCGACGCAGCGGAGTGTTAGTCCCCCTGTGGAAGGGCAGGGTGATCCGGAATAGATGATAGGTTTTCTATGGAAGACCGAGAAAAAACACTGTTGACCGTTAGTATTAATGGTTTAAGACAGTGCGTTGAATAAGCATCTTTCGATGCTGAATCTACCGCTTACTTGAGTCTCTTGTACAAAGAGCATTCGAGTCAGTGTCACTCAGTCACTTCGGTGACCAGCCAAACGACATGTAGAGACGGATAACACAGTGTTATTGGTTTTTTGTGTCCATCTGCCTGGCAGAATTTTTTCTGCCTCGCAGGGAAGTTCTGCCTTTTTTTTTGCTCGTTCAGAGCAGGAGAACTTCCCATGACCTCTCTTGATGATAGAACGTCTAATTGTGAGACCAACAGTGCCAATGACTTGGTTACTCGCTTTGCCGAACGCTATGGCTTTCGTGAAGATGAGTTGCTGAATACTTTGGCGCATACGGCTTTTCGCCAACAAAACGGCAGTGTTCCTACACGGGAGCAATTGCTGTCTTTGTTGTCGGTGGCTGACACCTATGGGTTAAACCCTTTTGTTCGACAAATCTGGGCGCTCGCTGACCGTAAAGGCTGTGTGCTGCCTGTGATTTCAATCGACGGCTGGGTATCCATAATGAATTCCAACCCACAGAGCAACGGGATGGAGTTTAACTACCCCGACGAATTGATTCAGTTCGATGAGGATATGAAACCCTGTCACCCATGGATGGAATCGGTGATTTATCGTAAGGATCGAGAACATGCTATTCGAGTGCGGGAATATCTGGATGAGCTCTATCGTCCAGCCCCCATCAAGAATGGCAGGAAGTTCCCTGGCCCTTGGCAAACGTGTCCCAAGCGCATGCTTAGACACAAAAGCCAGATACAAGCGATACGTGTCGCTTACGGTCTCAGCGGTTTGTTTGAGCCGGATGAAGCGGAGCGGATACTGGAATCCCAGCAGGGAGAATCAGTGCCCAATCTGCAACAACCAGAGCAATCAGT
>SIHQ01000096.1 GCA_004762125.1 Oceanospirillales bacterium
TCTGTTGCCATTCATTGGCAGAACGACGTTTGGAGGAATCGGTCATGGTTATTTCCTGAGTAATGTCAGGAAACAGATTGGTTTATGATTTCAGGGATTGGAATACGTCTTTAAATGGCCGGTTACGCTGATAGAGCAAAATGTGTTCTACCGTTTCGCCTTTTTCCTGCCATGTTTCGCCAAGTACAGTGTTGGTCCAGTCTTTTAGTTCAACCGGATTCTTTTTGGCTGACAGAAAATCTTCTACTGCATTTTCCCAGCTGTACCAGCCATTCGGGCTATACAGCGCACTTAAATGAAAGCCTGCTACCTTGTGACTTTTTTCAGGAAACTCCGCAATCCACTTACCTTTAGCCAACAGCTTTGGCTTATCTTTTTCATAGTGCCGGTGATTGCACTTACGACACTCAAAGCGAGCAGTCGAAGGATCGCTATTATCAAATTTGATGTGTTGCCATGTAATAGTCTGAAAATAATTACAGCCCAGACAAGGAACGTGATAACGGCGTTTATCACTTTCTTCATAGGCCGCTTCAATTTTGCTACTACCTGCAATCTTGGGAGTACTGACCAGAAAGATTTTTCGATTACGGCTAAAAGTTGCTGTTCTTTTGATAGCAAGATTGATCGGGCTACCTTCATCATCCACGTCGTCTTCATAAGCATCGATCTCATCCATGAACAGAAATCGTGCAGGCATTGAACGCAACCCGGCGCCACTGTTCGAGCCGGTAAAGACCAGTACTCCGTTTGGAAATTCTTTTGTTAGCGTGGTGTTGCCACTGTCACGACTGCGAGGATCACGAACCTTTTCACGCAGAGAAGGCATTTCCTCAATCATGGGAGCGATGCGCTGCTTGCTGGTTCGCTTGGCAAGATCGAGCGTTGGCAGAACGTACATCATGGGTGCCGGCACATGATCTATGACATAACCCAGCCAGTTATTACCGCATTCAGTACCACCAATTTGAGCGCCTTTCATGAAGATACATTTTTCTACCGATGACGACGGTGAAAGCGCATCCATGATCTCTTTTAAATAGGGCGTTCTTTTTGTTCTCCATCTGCCTGCTTCTTTTGCGGCCTTGGCTGGCAGCATTCTTTTTTGATCTGACCATTCGGAAACGGTTAAACGAGGGTCAGGTCTTAATCCATTAAAGAATCCATGGAGATAAGGTGATTCAGCTACTTGCATAGACGATTAAGCACCGATTCCAATTCTTCGATTAAGAGTTTGCGAACTTCACGAGGGTCGTCTTCAGCAGCTAGCACATCGGATAATCTATCGGGAATGGAAATCAATTCATCCCGAACGATCCGGCCTGCTTTAAACGCATCATTTCTAACCTTGGCGGCGTCAGTCAGCTTGCCGCTTTTTTCTTCGTATTCGAGCTGTGCCATCTTTGCCCGATATGCTTCACGCATCGTTCGGGCTTGAACAAAGTCAACCTGACCTGGTGGCGGCTGTTGAGTGTTTGCTGGATTAGCTGGTCTTAACGATGAGGCTGGATCAGCATTAGACTGCATGGCTTGTAACGCTTTAGCTGTATTAACCTTGCGTTTTTCAAGCTTGATAATCCCCTTCTTGATCAGCTTGGTGACATAGCCTCTGGTAAAGCCCTGCTGTCGGGCAAACTCTGCTTGCGAAACTAAAGCCATGAAGAATCATTCCGGGTTCCATTCGTTTAATAGCCGGTTTAATAGCTCGATCTGGGAAATAAGAGTTAAACAGCGCTGATAGTTAGCAATTAAAGCGTTTGCACCCTATATAAAAGCTTCTATTAATAGAGCTAGTTAGTAAGGACGTGCTATGAATCAGATTGCTCGATATAACGACCTTGTTCGAAAGTCACTGGTGGGTGCTGACGAAAGAAAAACACTTCAGGAGGTTGGTGTTCGTCATGAAGTACTGATGACTGCTGGCATAAAACACTACGTGAAAAATATTGTTGGCTTAACTCAGGCCATTGCTGGCTTTCATCATTTTAACGAAGAGAATGATCCGTATGAGGAACATGATTTTTTCAGATTCATGTTCGAGGACATCTGGATCATTGTGAAGTTCAGTTATTACGCATTGGATATGGAGCATGGCTCGGAAGACCCGGCTGATTTAACGAAGACCGTTCGTGTCATGATGATTATGAAATCCGATGAATATTAAGGATGCCACCATGAAAGCCTATCTTTATCGAACTGATTATGAAAACGGCTATGAAGCTTTTTTAAATGGTGCTCTTTATGAATTGCCATTACTTTCAAAAGCCTTGGCCTCTGGTAATACAGAACTTGCTATTGATGTCAGCAAAGATATTCACGCTGCTTTGTACGGTATGGGCATCGAAAGCAATGGCTATGAATTAGCGCTAAACTCAGTTGCGCCTTAGGTGTCTTCTAGAATTTCTTGTATATCTATACTGAATTTTTTATAGATTAAGGGTCTCACTAATGTCAAACAAAAAAAAATCATTATTTATCTTCTTTAGTATGATTAGTACTTGTCTATTTGGATATGACTCATGTCACCTCATATTTAGTGAACCCCCACACTTTTATACAATACAACATCTTGAAATACCACTGCCGGCACTAACTGCTGCTGAGCAAGAAGCAGAGAATCTTGATATCACTTACGTTAATGGGATTCCCATTCAGACTGTACATGGACAACACATAACATTAATTATCCCTATTGATTCACCTCCGAACCATCAGCATCAAGGAGTAAACTCTGGGAGCAGTATAACTCTAGAACAGCATCAGTATGCATTTGCTACTGTAGTGACTGCAGTCACGCTCATCTCTTTATTTGCAGTTATCTGGTATGGAAGGTGAGCATAGGCATAACAGTTGGATATGCGGGTGAAGATTGGTTTTACGATTTTAATGAAAAGCCTCTAACGGAATCTGATATTGCCAAGGTATACAAATCTAGAGACAAGCATTCAACCTAGATGGCACAGCCATTCCGTACCTTCAGGATGGCCTCATTTGTATACCTGTGTATACCTCGTTTTGAACTCTATCACTAGCGGAAAACCGCGCCCCTTCGCACCCGCACCTTGTGAATATCTCTAGGGTCCCTAGATGAAAAAACATAAGAGGCAGAGACTGGCAGCGAGCTTTCTTTATGAAATGTACTAATATAATCTGAAGTTTTTTATT
Source organism: Oceanospirillales bacterium (assembly GCA_004762125.1). Classification (GTDB taxonomy): domain Bacteria; phylum Pseudomonadota; class Gammaproteobacteria; order Pseudomonadales; family Endozoicomonadaceae; genus Endozoicomonas_A. Next base: position 3,166 of record SIHQ01000096.1, read on the forward strand.
TAATAGAGTCCAATTATGAAGAATCGAACAGTTTTCCTTGCATTAGTCGTACTGATTTATTATTCATGTGGAAATGTACACGCAACAGATATACGCAGATATACAGTAGTAAAGTATGGAATTCCTTATATGCTACAGCAGATTCCAATCTTTAATAATGGGATGTTAAGTATTGTTTGGGGAAAATTAGATACTAGTGGGTATTTATTATCTTTTTTAGAAAAAATAACTGTTATCAGTGGTCGTTTTATTCAGGCTGAATCAATAGAAAAGGTAGTTAAGGAGTATACAACTACTGGTTTAGAAATTTCAGAGTTTTCTAATGAAGAGTTGATGGAAAAGGTAGTTAGGGAGTATATAATTACTGGTTTAGAAATTTCAGCGTTTTCTGATAAAGAGTTGATAGAAACGGCTAAAGAATTAGGATTCTTGTTTGATTAAAACAATGTATTGAATGGCATAGAAATCTGAACGCTTTTTGCTTTAAATTGGCTTAGATATATAAGTGTCTCACGTATCGATCTTCTCTTCGTAGATATACCCCACGAAGTCGCCGATCTTAAAAAACGACTGGAAGCCGTGACAGGAGAAGAATGATTCAGCCGTTGGTCGTTGAGCTCCGCAGAGTGAAAGTTCTTTTTCAATGATCGCCTTGGCCTTTACCCCTGAGTCGTATTTATTCTTGATACTCATTCGACTGATACAGGTTCCCATATAACCTGCGGGTGGCTCGATCTTATCCAGAATAATAATCACGCCGCCTTGCTTTACTTTTTCTTTCAGCGACAGGATAAAACGATTCCGGCGACTTACGTCAGTAAACATCAGAGCCAAGCAGAGAATACAAACATCAAAGTGAGGGTAAAGCTTCGTGTCAGTCATATCGCCACAGCTGACTTTCCCGACGCCTTGAAAGTTACTGACCATTTCCAAACTCTTGCGTTCATAATTCACAGGGCTGTTATATCCCAAATATGAGTGCAATCGGTGGTTGTTGTAGAACAGGATGTAATCGACAACATCCTTCATTACATCTTGCCGTGTACCGTAAGTGTAATGGTCCGTCTGCTCCCGTTTCAGGCTACCAAAGAACCGTTCCATAACGGCATTGACGCTCCTATGTCAATATTGAGCAGAACCTTCTAAATCCCGAAGGATGACAGGAAATATTTCCCGAGCAATATATCGTTTCAAACAACGCTGTATCTCTTTTGTAGAACGGCCTTCAGCTGTTCTTCTCTCAACATATTGTTGAGTGCGTGGATCACTTCTCATTCGGATCAAACTGACTGTCCATAAGGCATTATTAGCTTCTCTGGAACCTCCCCTATTCAGCCTGTGTCTGATAGTTTTGCCAGATGATGCCTCCTTCGGACTTACACCGCATAAAGCAGCAAAAGAAGCTTCATTTTTTAGTCGTTCAGGATTGTCACCCGCCGTAACGAGTAGGGTTGCAGCTACATAAGGACCAACGCCATACTGCTCTAACAAGCTTGAAGCTGTTTTCTGTGTGAGTGCTTTTATTCGTTTATCGATCTTTTTTAGTTCATCGGTGAAAGACAGCCATCTATTGGCTAACAAAGTCAGTGAAAGAGCCAAAGCTTCCAGTAACGGTGTATCACCTAGGGAGGTAATGCTTCTACAGGCTTTAATACATGCATGAGGAGATGTCTGTAGATATTGTTTTCTGACGTCATCTGGAGCCGTTACTAAAAGTGCTCTGACCTGGTTGATAGCTTGGGTTTTCCCTTTTACAGCGCCGCGACGAGTAACAATCAAAAACCGAAGAGCTTCAACGGAACCATTTTGCTGTTTAGGGATAGCCTTTGCTTCTCCTGCCAAGGTTGCTCTTGCTGCATTCTCGGCATCTATCGTGTCAGATTTTCCTTGCAGTCGCCTTTTAAGACGATTGGGTCGATTAACTTCAAATACAGGTATCTGTTGCTTCGCAAGAAATCGATAAAGCCCGGCTCCGTAAGTACCTGTTCCTTCTACCCCTGCTTTTTGTAAACTGCCGAAGGAATGACACCAACGTAATAGTTCTTGGTAACCTTCTTGAGTTGTTGGAAATTCAGAATGGCTGACAACCTGACCAATAAGGTTGATCAGTACTGCAACGTGTATGTCTAAATGAGTATCAACACCGAGTATGAGCTGTTTGTCGGGACTTAGAATATCCATGGTGCTCTCCAATTCCAGTATGCTCAACAAAAGGACTGGACACTGAAGGTGCAATACAATGCTCCTATTAGGTCACTTCTACTGAGCGTGGGCTGTTAACTGAGGAGCAATAAACGACAGGTCAACGCAAAGATACGAAATCAATCCCAGCACGGGTCAGCTTATAGCCCTCAGCAGCACAATAGTATGCTCAGTATCCCAGCAATTTCCTTTTCGACTCATGCTGCAAACCATATGGAACGCCTTCAACTCGTTCTGGTAGTCATGGGAAGCGTACTGACTCCCACGATCAGAATGGTGCATCAGGCCAGAAGCTGGCTT
>SIHQ01000097.1 GCA_004762125.1 Oceanospirillales bacterium
CAGTTACGATATATTTCGAGGCATCATCTTCTAAATAACAAATTTTTACATTTCGGCTGAGTATCGAATCATTTTTTTCTAAGGCTCTGAGCCTTTAGTTCTCTAAAAATTAGGGAGGCGACAACTATGCTGACACAGGGGGAAGTGGTCTAAGCATCCACCTTCTTTGTCGAATTCGACGGAGTTGAGTGCATGGCCGGTTGATACTAGCCAGCCATTTTAGGCTTCATTGTGGCGGCGCAATCCCGCCATGCGAGTCAGCAGAACTGCTCGGCTGACAACCTGATTCTCAATGAGTAGGTTTGATCAGGTTGATAGGAGCGGTCAAAATAGAGCACACTGATAGCCAAGTCAAAGCATCCTGCTGGCCAAGCAATCGAGAAAACTAAGTAGGCGCCTAGATTTTCAAATTATCTGGCAAAGGATAAATAGTTAAGAATGCAAGTAACTTATGTCACAACTGATCATGTAAAGCCATAAAGCTTTTGTTGCGGGCATGTTTAGTACTGAAATCGGTTTGAATAGCAACGGATGAACGCTTGTAGGCGTCTATAAATTTATCCCTTGCTTCACTATTTTTACCTCTAGTGTAATTAGTAAATAATTTTTCAAGTCCATCAATTGTAATTGGCGCTGCAGTAGGCTTCTTTTTAGATCCGTCCCCATCACGACCAGACCCACTACCCGCAGCTGATGTACTCTTTGGTGTAGATGAACCCTGCGTGCCCCCCTGGGCCCCCTGTGATCGTGCTTTAATTGCGTTGTGTTTACGACCAGCTGTAACTAGTTGATCTGGATGTAAAACTTTAGCTTTACCTTTACCTTTGCCTTTGCCGCTAAGGGTATTTATTTCAGGCACTTTACTTTCTTTACTGCTGTCGATTTGCTTTTGCTGTGCCTCTACAACAGTAATGCTGCTTGCAGTGTAAAAAACTGTGCTTAGAGTCTTAGGTTGGCGCTCATATGTCACCGCTGGCAGTTTTTCTGGATGGCCTGTTGATCTGGCAACAACCCCTAAATTATCTAAACCACCGTCTTTGGTTACATGCACACTAGTTTCACCTTCTTGGGTCGTAACAAGTAATACTGCACTTGGAGATACGGAGGACATTACATTCGTAGGCATTAACTCCCATAGGCCTGCTACAGAGTTGTAAATTGACTGTTTTTTTAACAAGTCAAAACTGTAAGTGGCTTGAAAGTATCCGGAAAAATCATTCGGTGAAGATATTCTTTTTGTAATTATTGTTGTTGAATCAAGTTCATAAATACCTGTTATGCTCAGTGTACATGGACTATCGGAAGCCAAAGCAGCTTTGAGGTGATCTGAATCGGACTCCTCAACATGATAAATACAGTCATCAATCGTTTCAAAGAGACTGCTCTTGTACACTGGCGAGATTTTTAAAAGATCACTTGATGCAAGAATATCCGTAGAAATAAGAGCACTTAGAAGCAGTGTGTTTAGAACAAACGAAGTTTTGTCACTAACGTCTGAAGAAACTATCCCAGCTTCTGCTAAGGAAAAATGACTGTTTGATAAAAATAAAGTAATACTGATTGTTTTTAACCAGCGGGAAAAAGGTCTGGATGTCATTTGGTTAGCTCCTTCTTTTTTAAAGTTAGAGTCATATTTATAGATGACGATCTGTAGTTTTGCAGAGAAAAGAAAACAGGTGTTCAGATTATACAACTCTGCCCGCAACCCCTGCGTTACAAGTTGTCCCGTTTGATTGATGCGTTAATCAATCCACCATTAAACATTCCAAGGATTGTTTAGGGTTCGAAACAGCGTTGAGTAATCTATGATTATCTATCATAATCTACCGCTATGGATAAGAGATTAGTCAAGATTGGTGAAGCCGCTCGCTTGCTGGGTACTGACCACTCAACATTAAGGGGTAGTGAGCCAAACCTGAAATTTCCGTATGATACGGCACATGACGTGTTATGTAGAAGTACGCTGCCCAAGCTGTGACAGCTTGGAGGTGAATAAAGCGGGTTTCAATCATCATAGAGTACGGCGTTATCGCTGTGTAAACGATGGCTGTATAGCTAACTATTTTATGCTGAAATAGCGGTACAAAGCTTATCAACCTGGTGTAAAGCAGCAAGTTGTAGAAATGGCCATCAATGGCAGTGGAATCCGGGATACAAGTAGAGTTCTAAAAATCAGTAAAACAACTGTATTGAGCACTATAAAAAGTAAAGGATCGATGCTTATTCAGGTCAATCCTAATATTAAAACTCTGGAGCTGAGCAATGAGTGCTCAGTTCACATGGAACTGACCTGTGACGCTGTAGAGCTCGATGAACAGTGGTCCTTTGTAGGCAATAAATCCAACCAGAGATGGATTTGGTATGCTGTTGATCATGCGACCAATACGATTTTGGCTTATGTATTTGGTCGAAGAAAGGACATTATTTTTAAGCAGCTTAAAGCCCTTTTGGAACCTTTTGGAATCAAGCGTTTTTACACGGATGGCTGGGGTGCTTATGAGCGTAATATTGAAAAAGAGAAGCATGAGGTAGGCAAAAGGAATACGCAAAAAATTGAACGTAAAAACTTGAATTTAAGGACATGGATTAAGCGTCTAACTCGGAAAACAATTTGTTTTTCCAAACTTGAAAAAATGCACGATATCGTTATTGGGTTGCTTATTAACAAGGTTGAATTTGGAGTTGATATCCATGCAAAATTGCAGATTTGACCCACTACCATTGAGTTATTTAGAGTTATTATTAGCTTCGAATAGTGTCACTTTTAGAGCAGTTCCATCGCGATCAATAATGTACCTGTCAGATTCATTTACTATTAAACCTTGCTGTTCAATCGTCTTTTTCGCAGAGGGCGAAGCCAAAACAGCTTGAGTTAATGTTCCTAATCTAGGGTGACAAACTATACTTCCTTCTCTCAATTTTTGAGCGAGGCCGGTTACCAATTCTGACTCTGAGTTGGCCGCATTCATTAACTGATGAACCTGCATGTCCGGGATAGGGATTTGTCTGAGCGTATATTCATTATGAATCATTTTATTTGAACCGTGGACATTCGCAGCCATAGCAGCCTGTCGTCTGATGTTATCTTTTTGTAATTCCAATAATTCAGTGTAACTGTCTTCAGTCAAATCTACTTTGTTTGCGAAAACATTATCTGCAACTGCTTCAGTTTCAGAAACTAATTCATACGCTGTACGATAGCTTTCCTTTACTCCTGATACATTAGCTGGCGTACCACCACTCACACTTGCGAGATTAACGCTAGCTCTAGTTGCTTGAATTATATTATTTCTTTTCTCTGGGTTCTCCCATATTTCGACAGGAAAGTTCATATTTGCCCATAAATGGGTTGTTGCACCAGATTGAAGATCATCTTCAACTAAATTTAGAGTTGTTCCCTTTATATCCGTAATGGCAAGACAGTTTTTTAAGATCATTGCACCAATCTCGGCTTCCGGATTGCCTTGTCGATTAAGCATGGCGTCATATATTCTTTGAACATCTTCAAATTGGTAATCAGAGTCAGAAAAATCTTTAAGAAAAAACTTTGCAGCGCGTTGTTGCCATTCCCCCTTTGGATTTTGGCTGCGAAAAGTGGCTTGATATAAAGCCGCTGCAGCTATTAGGTCACAGTTTGTTTGTATTTTTTCTGACTGGGTATTAGGTAACATTTCACGGGCTAACCATTGAGCATTTAATGCAGCTCTGACTCCAATACTTGTACTGTTTTCATGCCCACGAGCTACAGCAATATTTGCTATAGGTTGACAATAGTGCCGCGCCAGAATATTAAGAACAGCATTCGTATCATGGTTTTTTAATGAAGCTGGACGTGACACACTAAAAATAGTGTCCAATAATAGTTCTTCATTCTGTTCTTTTGATTGCACAGAAATGCTCGCTTTAAGTTCCTTAAAACCGTCAAGCATGTGATTCCCAAAATCTAAAAGCATCTCTACTGTCATTTTACTCCTAAGTGCTTTTGACCAGATCTCATCAACGTTATCATGATTCATGACACTACGGACTCTCCATCCCATGGCAGTTATCTTTAGTGAGTCATCTATTTGTTCTTTCAAGGTTGTACCTAACTTCTTCTCGAGAGTTTCTTTTGATAAAACTTCAACCCTGCGTTTTTTTGGATTTAAAAACGCAATGGGTATATTTTCAGAAAGCTCTAGATTATCTGTTTGAGATAAAAAGAAACCGAGATTTCTGAACAGTTCTAAACAATCATCAGGCACTAAACAAACCGTACATTGGACATCTTCTAAGTCATAACCATTAACCAAAACTTCATTGTTTTCAAGGGTTTGTTTTCCAAAATATCCCTGACCAGATGCTTTTAGCTGAGGCTTCGTTCTTGAACCATCCTCTTGAATATGACCTGATTGATGTTCAGGATAAACAGAAAATGATCGCTCTTGGCGTTCTTCTATTTTATCCAACAATTCACTGTTAGAACTTAGCAGCTTACACTCCATATCATCAGGTGCTTTAGCTTCTGAGAACATATCATTTGTAGTCGGATTGGTTTTGTAGCTGAAGATGGGAGTTAAAGAGTCAGGAAGGCATGCTATTATCATTTTTCCACTTAATGCCTTTAGATTTAAAAAAGGAATAAAATTGCTATCTCCACGTTGGAGAGAAAAAGAAGTTAGCCTCAGGCTATTGGCGACAAAATTCTTTTCTTGTCCGCTGTTATCTATTACTCGAATATACATCCCTCCTGTATTAAACTGAGTTTTTAGTACTTTAGCTCTTTGCTCATGAGGCAGTGATTGCAAGTGCTGGTTTTTGATACTCGTTTTATTTTGTTGCAACAGTCTTGCACTTTTAACTTCTTCAGGACTGACCAACTCACATTTCAAATGAGTTGTATCTCGCCAGTTTTTTTTAGGCTTAGGATTAACTGAAGGAAAAATTTCTTCCTGTTGAGTAGCCTTGGCAGCTCTTTCATGTAGCTGCCTTTTCTCAACATTTTCGTCTAAACTCGATGCTGTTAGAACGGGGACAGATTTACCTGACAAAGAGGACTCTACCATTCTTTTTGTTGTTTTCTGATACCCTGAGGATGATTTTGATTGCTGTTCTTGCTGTTCTTGCGGTATAGGGTTAGAGGCTGGATTGTTACTTGAAGGTGGTATTTCCATAGTTTTTCACCATTAGATAAAAAAAATCATGTCACCTTCAAGTTTTTCGGCACTATGAGTGCAGCCTTTAACTCGACAGCAATTCCCGCTGAATACCTGATACCCTGCCATACCAAGCTCTCCAGAACACAAGATACTGGGTGAAGTCGTAAACTTTCAGCTATGTTTTGCTGAACCCGATCTGAATGAATCTTCCAGGTTAA
>SIHQ01000098.1 GCA_004762125.1 Oceanospirillales bacterium
CAACGAATCGTCAAGTTTTCAGATGCCATTGAATTTCAGAAGTAATCAAGATATGGCTGTGAGCTTAGAGGCGTAAGGGCTGTGGAGTTTCTAGGATTTACTGTTATGTGTATAAACACAGAAACACCGCAAAAAATGAGTATTATCTGTATCACTACAGAAAAGAACGTTATATAACGGGTATTCTGTATTGGCACGTCTACTAAGCGTTGTACGCGCCAGCTATCGCTGGGGAAATCTAATAGCGGGATTGTGTTCTACCCTAAGAGTCTCTAAAACAAACTTGACTCTCTATGGGTACGACCGTTCAAAGCATTTTCAGACAGTCATTCGAAGACTATACCAAAAATAAAAAACTGCCACTGCATCACTACAAAGCAGCCAACGATTTCATCGCTTGTCGAACGGCCGCTATGGGTGGGCACATACAAGCCTGCCCTGACGGGCATGTCGAAAAGATCTGTTATAACTCTTGCCGACACAGAAATTGCCCGCAATGCAATAAAATTCAAGTGGAGCGATGGCTCGACAGCAAGAAACACTTGCTGATTGATACCGCACATCGTCACCTTGTTTTCACAATGCCTCATGAGTTGAACGAACTCTGGCTGATGAACACCAGCCTGATGACAGACCTTCTTTTCAAAGCAGCGAGCGAGACGCTTAAGGAACTCTTCAGAGACAAGAAATATTTAGGCGCTGATACCGGGTTTCTTCTTAATCTGCACACATGGGGGCGTAACTTAAGTCTGCATCCACACCTTCATTGTTTGATTACCGAAGGTGGGCTCACCGATGAAGGCGAGTGGAAACAGCCAGTGAAGAAATGCTTCCTGCCTTACCGTGTCATCATGAGAGTTTTTCGAGGCAAACTCTGTGCCTTTCTCAAATCACAAATGCAGACAATCCGACGACCAGAAAACATGAGTCAGACCGCCTACAACAATCTGATGAACCAGTTGGGGCGCAAAAACTGGCACGTTGAAATTATGGAGCCCTATGAACATGGTGAAGGTGTCATCAACTATTTGGCTCGCTATGTAAAAGGAGGGCCGATCAACAACGGGCAGCTTCAAGAAGCAGACAACAAGGTGCACCTAAAATACCAGAGTCACCAGACTCGGCAACAAGAAGTGCATCGCTACAGTCGCGCCGGATTCATCAGACAGTTATTAATACATGTGCCGGATAAAGGAAAGCGGACCTTACGTTTTTACGGGCTTTATACCAGCGGCAAGCGTAGAGCGCTGGATCAAGCACGAGCGGCTCATAAACAACCTCCTGTAGAAACAGCGCCTTCCCTTTTTGACTGGCAAACTTATCTGGAAAAGAAAGGTTATGGTGAGCACATACGATGTTCCACCTGCCAGAAACTATTAATCCCGAAAGAGCGACTGTTCCGAGGGAGAGACCCGACCCTGTCTTGGCATTATATATTGAACCATCTAGAGCAATTAAACTTGGCTTCTTGAACCTGGTTGCCGCTCTGTGTCTAAACAGCAGAAATCGATAAGAAACTGGATAAGATGTTGAAGAAAATCCCGGCTAAAGTTATAAGTAAACGGCCAGATCTGACAAGAAATCGAGAGATTCAAATACAAACGACGACAGTCGAACACAGATAGATCCATAGAAACGAGCTCCGAGTTGGGCGTCCGTACAACAAGTCGTTGCAATCGACCCGATCATTCCCTCATAGGCTGCCTAAACTCAGAGCATACTTTGAGGTTCTCAGTCGGGCGACTGAACTAAGCGTTGTACGCGCCAGCTATCGCTGGGGAAATCTAATAGCGGGATTGTGTTCTACCCTAAGAGTCTCTAAAACAAACTTGACTCTCTATGGGTACGACCGTTCAAAGCATTTTCAGACAGTCATTCGAAGACTATACCAAAAATAAAAAACTGCCACTGCATCACTACAAAGCAGCCAACGATTTCATCGCTTGTCGAACGGCCGCTATGGGTGGGCACATACAAGCCTGCCCTGACGGGCATGTCGAAAAGATCTGTTATAACTCTTGCCGACACAGAAATTGCCCGCAATGCAATAAAATTCAAGTGGAGCGATGGCTCGACAGCAAGAAACACTTGCTGATTGATACCGCACATCGTCACCTTGTTTTCACAATGCCTCATGAGTTGAACGAACTCTGGCTGATGAACACCAGCCTGATGACAGACCTTCTTTTCAAAGCAGCGAGCGAGACGCTTAAGGAACTCTTCAGAGACAAGAAATATTTAGGCGCTGATACCGGGTTTCTTCTTAATCTGCACACATGGGGGCGTAACTTAAGTCTGCATCCACACCTTCATTGTTTGATTACCGAAGGTGGGCTCACCGATGAAGGCGAGTGGAAACAGCCAGTGAAGAAATGCTTCCTGCCTTACCGTGTCATCATGAGAGTTTTTCGAGGCAAACTCTGTGCCTTTCTCAAATCACAAATGCAGACAATCCGACGACCAGAAAACATGAGTCAGACCGCCTACAACAATCTGATGAACCAGTTGGGGCGCAAAAACTGGCACGTTGAAATTATGGAGCCCTATGAACATGGTGAAGGTGTCATCAACTATTTGGCTCGCTATGTAAAAGGAGGGCCGATCAACAACGGGCAGCTTCAAGAAGCAGACAACAAGGTGCACCTAAAATACCAGAGTCACCAGACTCGGCAACAAGAAGTGCATCGCTACAGTCGCGCCGGATTCATCAGACAGTTATTAATACATGTGCCGGATAAAGGAAAGCGGACCTTACGTTTTTACGGGCTTTATACCAGCGGCAAGCGTAGAGCGCTGGATCAAGCACGAGCGGCTCATAAACAACCTCCTGTAGAAACAGCGCCTTCCCTTTTTGACTGGCAAACTTATCTGGAAAAGAAAGGTTATGGTGAGCACATACGATGTTCCACCTGCCAGAAACTATTAATCCCGAAAGAGCGACTGTTCCGAGGGAGAGACCCGACCCTGTCTTGGCATTATATATTGAACCATCTAGAGCAATTAAACTTGGCTTCTTGAACCTGGTTGCCGCTCTGTGTCTAAACAGCAGAAATCGATAAGAAACTGGATAAGATGTTGAAGAAAATCCCGGCTAAAGTTATAAGTAAACGGCCAGATCTGACAAGAAATCGAGAGATTCAAATACAAACGACGACAGTCGAACACAGATAGATCCATAGAAACGAGCTCCGAGTTGGGCGTCCGTACAACAAGTCGTTGCAATCGACCCGATCATTCCCTCATAGGCTGCCTAAACTCAGAGCATACTTTGAGGTTCTCAGTCGGGCGACTGAACTAAGCGTTAGGTTGCAACCATGTACACCGTGTCGTCTAGACAGTAAAATGTAATTTTCGATAAGTGATTATTATGTCTGAATTTAAAGCCTTACCATTAAGAAGAGAAAATATCGATTCAGATATAGAAACATTTCTGGACGAAAATACACTACAATTACGATCTGCCAATACCAATGAGAGGAATGTAAAACGTATAATTATTGGTCGGCCTGGCATGGATGATGCCATGTTGGATTTATATTTGAATAATGATGGCACGACCTCAATAACGCATGCTCTTGGAAAAAACAAAGAATTGAGCCTTGAACTTGCAAGCTTCCTTAAAAATACGGTTGATCCAGATGGTTTTGAATCTGTCAAATATGTCATCAAAGGAATAACTTCTGACGATATCCAGCCTGTCTTTGATAGCGTCCCAGACATCAAGGATCATGAAGACAAAAGTGAATTGAATATTGTTGTAAATCAGGACAATGATGTTAGAAAGATTGTAAACATTTCTAGCGTGAAGCACCAAGACACGATAACTGTTTCGCATTTTAAAACATCAAACAAGCTAATGATTCAGGGTAAGCCCCTGTTTTCGTATAGAAATTTTATTTACCTTATATCTCATCTACTTGATTTAGCTGGTTTAGAATTAGTTTTGAGTAGGACTGAAGAAGAACAGGCATCAATCGTCCGAAAAGAAATTGCTGAAGACTACTTAAAACTTCAACTTCCTGATTCCTTTGATAATTTACCAAAAATCACGCAAAGCTTTCTTGTTTCAGGCTGCTGTGTAAAGCTTGCATCTCCCAAGTTACCTGAGTACTCTATGCTGCTTTTTCCTGACTTCAGGAGCTTGGAAGGAATCCTCAAGGAAATTCTCTCGGAGCACGGGATGCATCCGAGTCAAGAGGAAAGAGGATTCGGCACCTTTTTCTATGTAGAAAGAGGTAAGGGAGTACTCAGAAGAGACTTTCGATCTTGGATTGAGTGTGAGAATATGATTTCAGCATTGGAAAATGCGTATGCATTCTTCAACAAATACAGGAACTCTATGTTCCATATGGAAGAATTTGCAGAAGCTACGACAAAGGTCGATACTTTAGATAAGGCTGTAGCTATAAGTAAAGATTGTTATCAGCTCATAAATGAGCTTTATAAAGTGAAGGTGGAATGAAAAGATGAATATTCAGTTGATTGAAAATACAGGAGTTGCAGTAATTACTGCAGAACCTGATTTCAATCCACTACATAAGCTGCGAGATTTAAGCGCTGAGCTTAAGTCTCTTCAGTTTAGTGGTGCTGTAGTGTTTGATCTTTTTATCACAAATGGATTTAGTGATAATCGATTTGTAAGCATTGTTTTCAATGGCAACGGATTTGACCGGAAAACATTTAGTGTTATTAAACACATTGATCAAAAAATCAAAGAAAAACAAAACCTATATATCAAAGCTCACCCAGAGTTTTTGCAAGCTAGCATCCTCTCATTATCTGAGCAAAAACTTTTCCAAAGCTAACACATCACAAAAGCAACCTAACACATATGAGCCCTAACTCCGTCAAGGGACAAAACAGTACCCTTGGCGACAACAGCCAATAAAAAATAACTTAGCAAGAGCCTTTAGCTTCGTTCTGTCATGATCCGCTGTTAAATCAATCGTTTACAGCAAACACATATTGAGGCTCTCTTACAGT
>SIHQ01000009.1 GCA_004762125.1 Oceanospirillales bacterium
CGAAGCGGCAAGAAAGCCGGTGGTCATTGAGAAGCTGGATTTTAAGCAGAAAAAGAGGCAGTTGCACAAAGAGAATCCGGTGTACGCCCGAATGCTCTCGTCGCTGGCCTATGAAAAAATCAAATCCTTGATCGAAGTGAACTGCGCCAAACGGGGGCTGGAGTGCATTACGATTAATCCAGCGTACTCCTCGCAGATTGGGGCAGTAAAATACAAAGAGAAATACGGTTTATCCACGCATCACGCTGCAGCATTGGTGATAGCACGAAGAGGCTTAGGCTTCTGGGATAGGCCTTTAAGAAATGACTACCAGACTAAAGATAGGGTTGTGGTATCCCATCCGGCACCTGTAAGGAAAACCGGATCGGCAATGCTTTACTACCGTGAATTTTTTAGTTGGAAAAGACGACTCTTGCGAGAGATCGGCACTGGTATGCGCTTTGGGGAGGCTGTCGCTCTGGCAGCTGGAACGCAAAGGCGAAGCTTAGCTTCCTAGTCCGATGGAGGGCGCTACGTCGTCCTCCTCGGACCCTTTACTGTGGGGTTGAACTGGCAAATGAGTAGGTTTGCGTAGGTTCATAAAAGCGGTTGTAAGCTATCACTGCTTAGCAGGGAAACATTTGATCAAATCATTGTCTACAGTTGTTACGTTATCAATCAGTTGATAGGAAAGTAGATGAAGATTTTACGAAAAAATTGTGTATTTATATTTTTGTTTACACTGATGTCTTCGATATCTAACGCCGATTTTTCAGAGCAGCAGCTTGTGCTCAGTATTTATGAAAGCAATGCTGAGGCTCAGGCAGTTCTTACGACCAAAAATAATCCTGATGAGGTTTTAGCTGTTGGCATTGCCGGGCCTGCTCATGTTGAATATACCTGCAAGCCTTCAGCTAATGATTCAGTTAAATACTATTCTCCTTCAATGGTCGGAATGGGCCATCCCGGAACAGCGAAGTTCACTGACTCCGAAGGTGTTCTGGGTGCGGCTGCTTTGGATCAGCTAAACAACTCTATTAAATGTAGTTTTCCTGATGAAGTGGGAAAAACTCACAACCTTAGTGGATTCTATCTTGGGATAGCGGGGCATGATTCTTTTGGTCACAAAATAGATATTTATAATCAGAAGTCAAAGATAAGTGAAACTAAAGAAGCTTTTCTATGGAATGTGTTTACTAACATTCTGAGCCAAAGAAATTTTGAAACATCTTCTTCCACAACGAAGGTGATGGAAGATGACAGTCTTACCATGATGCGTGCAGTTGAGCTGAAAGGAAAGTTAGATCAAAGACTATTTAACACGGATTTTTTGCAGCTAACGAGCTTTGGTGTGGGATATACGCTCAGAGACGGTGCTTTAAAAGCAGGATCTTATACCGAGCTTGATGATAGCGATGGAGTCTGGAAAGGTGTTGGTCGCTATGCACTAGGTCTGGCGTTACAGCAGAGATACCTGAAAGAACTACCCTACAACACAACGAGTGAGTCTTTTGATGTGCCAGCGTTACGTGTTCTTGATCTGAGCCCCATTGTTCAACAGTATGCTGCTATCAAGATGGGTGGAAATCTGAACAATCCTGATATTGGTTATGAAGTACCGGGATTGCCAACAAGGAAGTTCAATCACTATTTTTCCAGACTCTTCTCGCCAAAGAATACGTTTAAAAACGATAATGGAGAGATGGTGACGGTAAAGGAATCCATGTTCTTGAATGAAGGCGGTTATACCGTAACAACAGCGGTTGAAAGTTTTGATCCTGAAAGGCCTCAGAACGGAATCGATAAAGAAACATGGGTAACAGGGCTTGATGACCTGTCAAAATTGATTAAAGAAAATATTGAAGATCCCATTATAAAACTGGCAGAAAAACTGGCTAAAAAATCCAAGAAAAAAGATGATCATGGCAAACCAGTTCCACTGGTATTGATTGGTGAGTTTGATCTTGACGCTTTGGGTATTCAAGAATCCGTGCTGAAGAAGCTGCGATCACTAGGATGGAGTGAGGTACTGATGTTATCTCCAATTCAGTTTACCAAGGCGATTGCTGGGTCAGGGGTATATCAGTTGAAAATACAAAAAAAGGATGAGTTGTAAAGATCATTGATGGGAAATTAACAGTGTGCTCTGACTACTTAGAGTAATCAGAGCCTATTAAAACATTTATTCACTGAGCCGGTTTCTAAGCATAGCCAAAGCCGCATTACCGGTTAGCTGTGTCTGCTCTTTTGTCGCTTTTTGATTGAAACCTGAGTATTCCAGATCTTCCTGAGGAAGTTCATCCAGAAAACGACTGGGAGTGGTATCAATCACTTCGCCGTATTGTTTTCTTTGCCCGGCCATCGTCATGGTGAGTGATTTTCTGGCTCGGGTGATGCCTACATAAGTCAGTCGACGTTCTTCTTCAATGTTGTCTTCTTCGATACTGGTTCTGTGTGGTAGCAGCTCTTCTTCCATTCCCATCATATAAACATGAGGGTATTCCAGACCTTTGGAGGCATGCAAGGTCAGCATTTGTACCTTATCATTGTCTTCTTCTTCTTCCTGCCTCTCCAGCATATCTCTGAGAATCAGACGAGCAATGGCGTCTTCAATGGTGCTGTCCTCATCGCCTCGTTCCAGACTCTGCTGCAGAGAATCGATCAGAAAAGAGACATTACCCATGCGTTTTTCGGCACCGATAGGGGTTGCTGTGGTCTGGTTCAGCCAGTTTACGTAATCACAGTCTTCAACCATTTCCCGAATAACCTGAATCGGGTCTTCGTTGGTTTGACACTGGCGGGAAACATGATCCATCCAGTTTGTGAACTTACGAAGTTTTTCCAGATATTTACCGGAGACTGCTTCATCTAAAGCGCCGTCCTGGCAAGCAGCATAAAGGCTCATATCTTTGTTGCTGGCAAAGTTACCTAACTTCTCCAATGTTGAAGGGCCTATCTCACGACGAGGGACGTTTACGATACGAAGGAAAGCGTTATCATCATCTTGATTCACCAGTAGACGTAGGTAAGCCATGATGTCTTTCACTTCCGCCCTAGCAAAGAAAGAAGTGCCACCGTTAATGTGGTAAGGAACCTGATGGTGCTGAAATTTCATTTCCAACAAGCGAGACTGAAAGTTGCCACGGTAGAGGATGGCGTAGTCTTTCCAATGAGTATCGGTTTTTAGCTTGTGAGTCAGAATCTCTGTAGCAATACGCTCACATTCCATTTCATCGTTGCGGCATTTGACCACACGAATCATGTCCCCCATGCCAAGATCACTCCAGAGAGTTTTGTCAAAGACATGGGGGTTGTTGGCAATGAGCGTGTTGGCGGCTTTTAGAATTCGGCTGGTGGAACGGTAATTCTGTTCCAGTTTAATGACTTTCAGAGAGGGATAATCTTCATTCAGCTGAGCCAGGTTTTCTGGTCGCGCTCCTCGCCAGGCGTAGATGGACTGATCATCGTCACCCACAACAGTGAGTTTTCCTCGAATGCCCACAAGCTTACTGATCAACTCATACTGAGCACTATTGGTATCCTGATATTCATCCACCAGAACGTAGTGGATTTTTTTCTGCCAACGTTCCAGTACTTCAGGGTGCTCTCTGAACAACATAACAGGTTGCAGAATCAGGTCGTCAAAATCGACGGCATTGTAGGCTTTAAGCGTTCGATTATAGTGCTCATAGACCCGTGCAGCTAACTGCTCATTAGGCTGGCGAGCACTTGCCAAAGCCTCTTCAGGCAAAATAAGATCGTTTTTCCAGTTGGATATGGAGTGCCGCACCGTATCCACACTCTCTTCATCCGAGCCTATTTCCCGTTGCATCAATTCACCGACCAGTGCTTGAGAATCCTGAGCATCAAAGATAGAGAAACCCGGTTTATAACCCAGGGTTTTGCACTCCTTACGGATCAGGTTCAATCCAAGGTTGTGAAAGGTAGATACTGTCAGGCCGTGTGCCGCCTTCCCCTTCACTAATTTTCCGACCCGCTCTTTCATCTCGCGGGCGGCCTTATTGGTAAAGGTTACCGCAATAATGCTACGAGCACTGAGACCGCATTCCTGAATCAGATAGGCAATCTTGGTTGTGATTACACTGGTTTTGCCACTGCCTGCACCAGCCAGCACCAGCAGGGGTGTGTCGATGTATTTTACGGCTTTGGCTTGTCGGTCATTGAGTTTGTGCACGGATGGGATCTGAGCCAGAAATGAAAGAGCCAGTATATCAGTATTTATCTTTCAGCCAGCCCGTGATCTTTGCTTAAAAGAGAAAATAGTACCAAGAGATCATTTGAGTCTGGGGCTTGCAACTCATGGTTTCTGATCAATACTCATGTGAATAAAAATATTCATTTATTGTTTGGAGCACCTGTTTTGCCGATCCGAAAGTACGTTAGCTGTATTTTATTACTGATGATTTTTCAGTTGTTGGTTTGGAGCGGACTGTCTTTTAGTCAGGTTGGTGACGCCAGTAAAGATATCCGCAACAATGAATACATCGTAAACGATGGCGGTGGGAAAAACGTTTTCAGTTTTTCAATTGATAGCAACGGGACGTTAACCCTTTCGTCTAATAGGGACCCGATACCTGGGTATCTTCTGCCTACAAGCGCTCGTGTTGAAGGACTGAATAGTTCATTGCTGCTGGAACACTCAGACAGACAATCACTTACGAGTCTTGATACGTTCCAGTTATTGGCCAGCGATAAACCTCTGGCATTGGTTGTCGCGGCTATTTATATTTCTTTTATTCATGAATCTGATGACTTTGAGAATCAATTGGGTCAATTCTTATCAAGAACCATCGTTGAGCAGTCAACCCTGTTTAATCAGGTTGAAAAGACAGAGTATCGTCAAGCTGGCTTTTTACTGATTCCTCCCGCTTCATTTCGTATCAGTAAGCTAAAGGTTTGGATTCACTCCAAAGGATCCAATCAACTCGTTATTACTGTTGAATTCAAACGAAACGGTAAAGATAAAAAAGTCACCTTCTACCTGACCAGATCTCAAGATGAGCAGACCAGACTTAATACCGAACTTACCGATAGCGGAAACGGTGGCGGAAACAATGGCAATAACGACCGACACAACCCTGACGATGATGACAGTGCTGCAGGAGACAGTGGTGGAGGTTGCATTGGTACTCTAACGGCGTGGTTTGGTAGCTGGTGCTGCAGTCAGTCTTCAGAAACAGAAAGGCTTTCTAGTCAAGGGTCTATACAGTATGGAAGTACGAATAGAGCTCATACAGTCAATCTTCTTGAAGCGATTGTTTTGAAGGAAATTTCATCAGAGCAATATGGGTCATTTTTGCAAGGAGAATCACGCAAGTTACTCAGCAATATGTTATCAAACTCAGTTATGCAAAGGAGTTGTGTGTTTTGGTGATTATCGTCGTATAAATAAAAAATCCTGAATTACTCGAAGCGGCCAGCTTGAAATAATCAAGCTGGCTTTCGATCCAGCTTGCGGTAATGAATGGCTTCAGCCAAGTGCTTTTGACTGATATGTTCTTCTGAAGAGAGGTCAGCCAGAGTTCGTGAAACCCTGAGAATACGGTGTACGGCTCTGGCCGAGTAACCAAGTTTGTCGCAGATTTTGGTTAGATAATCCTGTTCGACTTCAGGCAACTTACAATACCGTTCTACCTCAGTCGGTTTCAGTAGTGCGTTGTATTTTCCTTGTCGTTGTATTTGTGCCAGCCGAGCGGATATCACTTTCTGACGTATAGTTTTCGAGTCGTAACCATCATTGTCGGGTGCAGAGAAAAGGGCTGCGGTTTTCTGACTGGCCACCTCGACATGAAGATCAATTCTGTCCAATAGCGGGCCGGAAAGTTTACTGCGATACCTCCTGACCTGTTCCGGTGTGCAGCAGCAGCTTTTCCGAGCATCACCTTGATAGCCACAAGGACAGGGGTTCATGGCTGCTATCAGTTGAAAACTGGCAGGAAAGCAGGCCTGACCTTTGGCTCTTGATATGATGACCTCCCCTGTTTCCAGGGGTTGTCGCAATACTTCCAGAGCGACACGAGAGAACTCCGGAAACTCATCCATAAACAGAACGCCATTATGGGCAAAGCTGATTTCTCCGGGCTTTGGCTGACTGCCACCTCCCACCAGTGAAACGGCGGAAGATGTGTGATGGGGTGTTCTGAATGGGCGCTGTTTCCAGCTGGGAGGCGTGCTCATAGAAGACAATGTATGTATTGCGGTGACTTCCAGAGCTTCCTGCTCAGTGAGCCCGGGTAAAATGCCTGGGAGTCTGCTGGCCAGCATGGTTTTACCGGTGCCTGGGGGACCGTAGAGCAACAAATGATGAGCTCCGGCAGCAGCAATCATTAATGATTTTTTGGCTTGCAGCTGCCCCTTTATATCGGATAAATCCGGATACGTTAGCAGCCCACTTTCAGGTTCTGCTGACACTTTCTGCAGCTGATCTTTACCCAATATATGGGCACATGTATTGAGCAGGTCATTGGCTGCCAGTATGTTGGATTCAGGGCAAAGTGCTGCTGTTTGCGAGTTGAGTTGTGGAAGAATCAGGGCTCTACCTGCTTTTGTGGCAGAAATCGCGGCAGGCAGGGCTCCGGATATGGATCTAAGTGCTCCCGTTAAAGCCAGTTCACCAAGAAACTCATATCCCTGAAGAGGTTCAGTGGGCAGTTGCCCTGAAGCGGCAAGAATGCCTAAAGCAATGGGCAGGTCGAACCGTCCTCCTTCTTTCGGGAGGTCAGCCGGGGCGAGATTGATGGTGATTCTGGAAGTCGGGAACTCAAAGCCACTGTTCAATATGGCGCTGCGAACTCTATCTTTACTCTCTCGAACAGCGGCCTCGGGTAAACCTACGATGTTTAATGCTGGAAGGCCTGCAGATAGATGTACTTCGACAGACACAGCGGGTGCTTCAAGACCGCACTTTGCTCTGGAATTAACAATGGCGAGCCGCGTCATTGAACACCCTTCTAGATCGTTATAGTTAATTTATGAAGTGCAGGGAAGATTAGCAGTGAATGAGTATATTGCTGAATGTTCAGATGATTCTTGCAAAGTCAGTATTTCAATCTACTTTTACCTGCTTATATCCATTTATAGGTATAAACAGGTAAATGAACTTAAAAAAGCTTCAGCCTAAAACAGGTGTATACAGCAATACAGTTAATTTCAGTTTTTGTTCAATAGGCAAATTAACTCGAAAAGTGTCGCCACTGTTTTTTTTCTCAGGGCTTCTGTTTTTGTCGTTATACCTGCTCCCTGTTCAGGAAGCTTATGCAGGTAAGGAAGCATATACAGGGATCGGAATAAATGATAAGGGTGCTGTTGTACTGGCTTCTATTGCGTTTCTTGGATCAGGTTTAAGCTATTTTTTTTATGATGCTTATTTTTTAAACCCCAGTATTCAACTTGTCAATCTTCCTGAGTATTACATAGAATATAAATTGGCTGATCACAGCGGAAATCTGAAGGAAAATCATACTTGGATTCAACCAAAAGATTTTTTTGATGGCACACACGAACCAGAAGAAGCGTTCTTTCTAAAGCCAGACAGGTTGGTTGCAACGGGAAAACTACCTTATCGTGATAAAACCGTTGCAGCACTGAAAACGGTAGTCTGGAAATATGGCGAGAAGCTAACAAATGAAGCGGATCGGAAAAGGTTCAGGGATAACTTACATGCGTATAGCGCTTCGTGCATTGGAGTTGGGAAACTAAGCCCGTATCAACAGCTGGAACATTCACTCAGTACGTGTATTTCATCAATCGTAAAGCAATCAAAAAGCTCTAAATTCAAGAACTCATTTGCTGTAAAAGCTCAAACTTACGATGAGACGTTTGAACTTGCAGCTGCCCCCAATATTACTTACCCGGTCTTCCAGGTTACGGATAGTCAACTGGCCAATCTTTCGCTCTGGATTACAGCGTATTCGGTGAGCGTTTTAATAACAGAAGGAAGTATAAGTCTGCAAACACCCAACTTTCCAGTTAAGCCTGATGAAAGTCAGAATTAATTCTCTATTATTTAAAAGGTACCAGAAAAACTGGCACCTTTTAAATCAACCTTCAAGTTCGGCAACTTTCTTTTCAAGTGCTTCCAGACGTTCTCTCGTATGGCGCAGAACAGCTATCTGAGTATCAAACTCGTCACGACTGACCAGATCAAATTTTGACAGAGCACTGCCAATCAGAGCGCGCATATTGTGCTCAATATCTTCTCTGGTTTTACTCTTTTCACCACCCAGAATCTCGCTGGCCTTACCAGCGATGTTGTTAATAATGGCTGCCTTATCGATCATAACGGCTCTCGACTCGTCTCAAATTTTTAATGGCGCAAGCATATCATGAGAAGCATCGATGATGGTCAGGCAATATCCGCTAGCAGGTCATCCTCTTCATCATTTTCAATGGCTTCAAGAGACAGTTTGGCTGAGTCAGTATTGCTAACCGGAGTTTTGCTTTTGGCGACTGTTGAATCAGGAGCTTTGCGGGCTTTTTCACGGCTGGATAACTTTATTTTCAAACGGAGATTATTAGCGGAATCTGCATTTTTCATAGCCTCATCTAGTGTGATCAAGCCCTCTTTATAAAGCTCGAACAAGGCACTGTCGAAGGTTTTCATACCCAGTTCTTCTGACTTCGCCATGGTTTCCTTGATCTTCTCAAACTGCCCTTTGAGGATATGTTCCTGAATAGTTGGAGTGCCCAGCAGAATTTCCACAGCGGCTACTCGCTTCTTATCCACTGTAGGAATAAGGCGCTGGGAGATGAATGCCTGCAAATTCATAGAAAGATCCATAAACAGCTGCTTCCGACGCTCTTCAGGGAAGAAATTAATAATCCGATCCAAAGCTTGGTTGGCATTATTAGCGTGGAGAGTTGAGATACAGAGGTGGCCTGTTTCGGCAAAAGCCAAAGCATGCTCCATGGTTGCACGATCACGAATCTCTCCGATCAGAATAACGTCCGGAGCCTGCCGTAAGGTGTTTTTCAGAGCTTCGTCAAAACTGCGAGTGTCCACACCTACTTCACGCTGATTAACGATGCAACGTTTGTGTTTGTGGATAAACTCTACCGGGTCTTCAATGGTGATGATATGACCGGTACTGTTGGCATTTCGGTGGTCAATCAGGGCTGCCAGAGAGGTAGATTTACCTGAACCAGTGCCTCCCACGAACAGAACCAGCCCTCGCTTGGCCATAATGATATCGGGCAGAATCTTCGGCATGCGAAGGTCTTTAAGATTAGGGATTTCTGTTTTGATATTACGAGCCACAATGGATACTTCATTGCGCTGTTTGAAGATATTAACTCGGAATCGTCCCTGATTGTCCAGGGAGAGAGCCAGGTTCATTTCCAGTTCGCGGTCAAAAATCTCCCGTTGTTCCGGATCCATGATGTCATGGGCGATCTGGGCGATTTCTCCAGGTGCCATAGATTTTTTTGACAGCGGTTTGAGTACGCCATGAAACTTGGCGCAAGGTGGTGCACCAGTACTCAGGTAGAGGTCTGAACCATCGTTAGCGGCAAGAACCTTAAGGTAATTTTTAAACTCCAAGACACACTTCCGAATAAGATCGCTTATTGTTTTGTAGAAAAGGTTTTCGGATTGCTTTTTAGCGTATTACTGACTGTCGGGTCATAGGACAATATCGATTTTGTGACAACAGTCTCACTAATAATGCGCTATACAACAGACTGTTACATATCCATGGGCTGTTTCGTGTTAGCTGAAAAACGAAATTCGCAGCAGCTGTTTTTCATGCCTGCTTCGTTTTAGTGCATAGGCTTCAATAGGCTAAATAGACTGATCAAAAGCGGTGCGTTTTATGGTGAGGCCTTGCTGTACAGAAACATTATTCCTGCTGACACCCCTTATTTTTATTGCCTGTGAAAAGTTGGCACACCCCCTGCTTATAGCTATGACAACAGAAAGCTATCTAGGAGCGCTTAAATGAAGTTGGTATCTGCAATCATTAAACCCTTCAAGCTCGATGATGTACGGGAAGCTCTTTCCGACATTGGCGTTCAAGGTATTACGGTCACTGAAGTGAAAGGCTTTGGTCGTCAGAAAGGTCACACTGAGCTCTATCGTGGTGCCGAATACGTTGTTGATTTCCTTCCTAAAGTGAAACTGGAAGCGGCTATCTCTGACGAACTTCTTGATCAGGTGATTGAAGCGGTTGCGAATGCTGCTAACACTGGAAAAATTGGTGACGGCAAAATTTTCGTTACCGAACTGGAACAGGTTATTCGTATTCGTACCGGTGAAACTGGCGAAGATGCGATCTAACCCACGTTAATTCAGTGTGCCATTAATTAAGTGTGTTGCCCCTCTCGTTATTCAAGCGGCTCACTTTAGCAAATAGAAAAATAAAACTGGAGTAATCCTGTGGAAAATCTTGCTCAGGTGTCCTATGCATTGGACACGTTTTATTTCCTGATATCAGGCGTACTGGTGATGTGGATGGCGGCCGGTTTCGCCATGCTGGAAGCGGGTTTGGTTCGCTCCAAAAACACTGTTGAAATTCTCACCAAAAACATTGCCCTGTTCGCTATTGCCTGCACCATGTACCTCTTGTGTGGCTATGCCATCATGTATCCGGGGGCCAACGAAGGTGGCATTCTACCTGTCCTTGGCTCTCTTATAGGCTCTGAAAACAGTGTTGAATCGGTAACCGCTGGTGGTGAGGATGCACCTTACTATTCTATGCGTTCAGACTTTTTCTTCCAGGTAGTCTTTGTTGCAACGGCCATGTCCATTGTTTCTGGTGCCGTAGCTGAACGAATGAAGCTCTGGTCCTTCCTGCTGTTTGCTGTCTTCATGACCGGCTTTATTTATCCGGTTCAGGGTTTCTGGAAGTGGGGCGGAGGTTTCCTGAACGAAGCGGGTTTCCAGGACTTTGCAGGATCCGGTGTCGTACACATGGCCGGTGCAGCCGCTGCTTTGGCTGGTGTTCTGTTATTGGGTGCCCGTAAAGGCAAATACGGAAAGGACGGTTCTATCAACCCAATGCCTGGTGCGAACTTACCAATGGCGACACTGGGTACCTTTATCTTGTGGATGGGCTGGTTCGGCTTTAACGGTGGTTCTCAGCTGAAACTATCGGATATTGAAAACGCTAACGCTGTCGCACAAATCTTCGTTAACACCAATGCCGGTGCTGCTGGTGGTGTCATCGCTGCTCTGATTGCTGCCCGCATTATGTTCGGCAAAGCAGATCTCACCATGGCTCTAAACGGTGCTCTGGCTGGTTTGGTAGCCATTACGGCTGAACCACTGACACCAACTGCTGTCTCTGCAACTCTAATCGGGGCTGTCGGCGGTGCGCTGGTGGTCTTAGCTATCGTAACCCTCGATAAGCTGCGTATCGATGATCCGGTAGGTGCTGTCTCTGTACACGGTGTTGTAGGTGTCTGGGGTCTGTTGGCTGTCACTTTAACCAATGCTGATGCGACCATTGGCGCTCAGTTACTGGGTATTGCTTCTATCTTTGCTTGGGTGTTTGGTGCTTCCCTGATCGTATGGGGTGTGATCAAGGCTGTTGTGGGTCTGCGTATCACAGAGGAAGAAGAGTATGAAGGTGCGGATCTAACAGAGTGTGGCATGGAAGCTTATCCGGAGTTTACGGGTAAACAGTAATTTCAAAAGCTTTTAGAAAGGGCGCTTCGGCGCCTTTTTTTGTTACTGCCATAATCTGCCACAAGCCGTTTAATAGTGACATAAAGCGATGACATCCAGTATGGAAAGACGCAAACTTTCTTTCAACAATTATGCATCTTTTCAGTATTTTTCCCGTCTATGATGAATTTGTGCTTATTTGTTTTTTAGTATGAGGCCCTGTAATCATGCTTTCTGAATGGCAGAATCACAAAGTTCAGCTTCGGAATTACATTACTGTCGGTAACATTATTTGCTCCTCTGAAGCTCTGCTTGTTTTACATTCTCTTTGAATAAAATTTTTAAGAAAAACAGTTTATATCAAACAAACGTATTTCATTCATTTTGGAACAAACCTTATGGACCATTAATCAGCTATATGTATGAGGAGTATTTATTTGATGCAGAGAAAATCCTCCCTGCTATTGTGGTATTAGAATTTTGCTCTACTGAGACATGCAGTGATTCTACGAACATCTTACCGATATAGACTATAGGAGTAACAGTACATTGTTGCTCTTGAATTAGCAGATCTATTATTTCACAGCACTTTTATTGATGCCTTTTCAACGTTCTGTCCTACCTTTAAGTACTTTCCTATTTCAACGGCCAAGATCCATCAGAATGAAAGCTCATATACGCTCGATAGTTTTATGCTGTCTAGTAATTGCTACTTTTCCTGCATCTTCAGACTATCTTGAATGGAGATTTTTAAATGCAGATGGGTCAAAAAGTCGACCACAGATCACCACCAATATTGAAATGACTAAAAACCGATTAACAGCTCATCATAATATGGTTTCAGATACGCTATTTGGTTTTCCGCTAGAATTAGGGCTAGCCATTATCACGTTTACATCAGATTCCCACATGATTTCCGTAAATCTGAATGGTCAGCACGTTCAGACTACAGATTTATTGGGACAAATGGTGTCTATTCTTAATCAGCCTCAACAAAATATACAAGCAGTGAATCCAGATTTACTCACTGCCAACGACTCTGTATTTCTGAGTTTGATCTCAATGAATTTACTCTTCGGTAATGATGTAAATCTTGAAGAAATAGCCGCTTCCACATTCGAACTTCAGCAAAATACTCAGGCTGAAAACCAAGTATCCACTATGCTATCCAATAGAAAAAAACGTTATAAATTTACTGTTACTTTAACCGAAGGCGGCTACGTTCTTCAGATACAGTTTCAGACCAATAATGAAGGGCATAATGTCACGGAAAATCACTCCGCTAACGTAGATACTTGCTTAGCTAATGTAGCAACCGCCACCCAGTCCAGTTCTTCTGAGGTCACTCTGGAACTTTTCATTCTCACTCATGAGATACCTGTTTTTCAAGCTCCGATACCTGCTTTTCAAGCCCCTACAGAGGTTGTTGAAGAGAACCTCCGCCTGTATTTTCTCATTCTGTGTTACATCTATCTAAAAAGTGGCTGTGAAACACCTCAAGAGTAATTCCCTCAACTATAAACGCATTGATGATGACAGTGCTGTTGATGACATTTCGCAGGAGGTCTATATCAAGGCCAGTGTCAATCTGCACCAATTGAAGCAGAAAGGCAGCCTGCAGGGTTGGCTTTATCGTATTGCCCATAATCAAGATCATGGATTTTTACCGTGTCCGGAAACCTCATGAAGAATTACCGGAGCAACTGGTAAAGGAAGAGCTGTCCACCAGTGAAAAAATACATAAGGAGATAGCACTGGCGCTGAAACCTCTGATTGGTGAGCTGCCGGAAAAATATCGTCGACCTCTGCAATTGGCAGAGCTGGAAGGTTTATCTCAACAGGCTATTGCAGATCAGCTTGGTTTGTCGCTTTCAGGAGCTAAAAGCCGAGTACAGCGAGGCCGTGTCAAACTGCGTGAACAGTTTATGAAGTGCTGCGATATAGAAGTGGGCAGAAATTAAAAAAATCCATCTGTAAAAACAAAGCGTATCTTATCAATAGAAAATACAGGAAATTTTGATGTCAAAAACAATAGCTAAAAATATTCAGGCGTTTACTGAAGAAGCACGTAAAGTGGTTGAGGACCTAGCTACAGAAGAGGCAAAAGAACTTTATCAAAACTCAGACTATATCTTTGTTGATGTACGAGAAGCGAGTGAACGTGATGAACACGGTCTGATTCCAGGAGCTTTCACTTGCCCTCGCGGTATGCTGGAATTTTTGATTGATCCGGAATTTCCTGCTCATAACACTGTATTCGCTCATAATAAGACCTATGTTTTCTATTGCTCCCACGGATTACGATCTTTGTACGCTGCAAAACTTGCCTTAGATATGGGATTGGAAGCCGTTAAGAATCTCTCCGGTGGATTCACTGAATGGACTGAAAAGGGCGGCACTATTGAAAACCAGTATTCACTATGAGCTCCATGGTAATCACTGTAGTTACTACAGTATGCTCCGGCATGACTGGATACGAAACTGAGCGACTGGATTCAGTATGGCTACAAAGTTTCGATAAAGAGCAAGTCATTATAATGCCTAATGTTCTAGCGTTGGAGTGTCCTCGCTCTCCCAGCGCTATTGTAACGGAAGCAACAACGGTATAAATAGAAGCCGTCACTATAACTGTTGCTAAAGTAATGCTCACACCATTCACAATATCTGCATAGGAATATGAGTCATTTGAAGGTGTTTTTAAAGTGAGAACGATATCGGCTAATTCAGTAGGAAATGAGTCACCGACACAGCGGCTTTTACTGATAGAAATTGTTACAGCTTGTTGTTCATTATCAAAACCGTTTTGGCGTTGAACCTGATAAAAACAATTGTCATTTATATTAATATTACCTTCAAGTGGAATTAACTCACCATTGTCTGTTTCTGCAATCAAATTAATAATCTGTGAAGCATTGTGCGATGCATCAGCTCTGTTGCCACTGATGTTATATGCAAGAGTTAAATCGGCTGTATCTTCAAACTCTGGTGTTTGGGTAAATACGATATTAATGGTTCCGCCAGCATTGGCAGACACTTCGGTATTATCAACCATTCTGACATTAGGAATATTGACTAACTGCAGAAGAGTGCTTTCTGATGTGTCAGTTAATAGATCAGATTCAACTGTATTATCGCTCCAGCGGTTGTTAGAAATGGTGAGAAGTGACTGTTGCACGCAGTTATCTTCATCCTGACAACTAATGTCTATGAGAGTTTGTTCCGGATGGCTTCTAAAAAAAACGTTGTTATCGATAACCATGTCGTCGCTGATTGTTTCAGCATCAATAAACGAATGTAGAGCACTATGCTCAGCAGAATATTGACCAAACTGAGAGTGTGCAAGGTGAACTACCCCACCATAGCCAGATTCTTTGTGTATAAGCGTTGAGACAAAATTCTGTAAGGGTGAGAATGCCCAATGAATGCCCCAGCTGAAAAAACCAGTAGGCGAGTTCATATCAGAACATCTGATATCCGAACCGTCGTGGTCATTAGTGCACAGTCGTACAAGGCTGGTACGATTACCGGATGCCGATATCACAGGGTTACTCGCTGGGTCACCGATTACTGCAAGTCTGTTCTTGGGAATAAGAAGAGACTTATTCGTTCTCTGAGTATTTATTGTTAAGTTTATAGAGTTTGCTACTAAAAGAATGCTGCCATTATTGGCTGATTGTGAAAAAAGACAACGTAAGTCTGCTTCGTTAGTCACCGAAAAAGCATGAGAAAATAGAGCACCTCCTGCAGTTAGAGGATTATGAAGAAATTGTTCACATACGTTTTGTTGAAGTTGATCACATAATTGATTACACGGGACAGGAATTTCACTGTTGCCAGAGTTACATATAACAAGGTTGCATATATTCTCTGCCATGGCTTGACTGGAGATGATCAAGCTTATTGTTAGTAAATTGGCAGCTAGCTTGATGTGCTGACTTTTTGCTGTAGAAAACAACATAGCTTTTTGCCTCAATTACTGATTTTAACAAAAGCTGCGATAGACACTTATTTAGTTTTCTGTACCTCTAACTCAGTTTTTAAAAAAAAATCTACACTTTTTCGCGGAAGCAAAATTCACCAACTTTAGTTGGTAGAACCCTTCTGTTGACCCATTTCTAACGAGGTCGGTGAAGGAGAAGTGTCTTCGGAATAAGGATTCAGACGCCCACACGATCCAGACAGTTTACAAGTCAAATATAAAAGAGCCATTTTGGCGTCTTGAGAACCACAAGCAGCGAATGATGCCAAAGTG
The DNA here is from genome assembly GCA_004762125.1 of Oceanospirillales bacterium. Lineage (GTDB taxonomy): Bacteria > Pseudomonadota > Gammaproteobacteria > Pseudomonadales > Endozoicomonadaceae > Endozoicomonas_A. The sequence continues at coordinate 15,855 of SIHQ01000009.1, forward strand.
ATAGCGGATATTGCGTATACGGTAGGTACAAAAACAACGGCGATTATACTAACCCCGACTCCAACCCACTCGTCTGTAGTCAACCTATTATAGAGGGGGTTACTAGTTGTGGGCTCAATTGTTGGACAAACGTAGTTAGAGAAAACACTCGATACTGTCTCATCCCTTTCAGTGGTGCTGTTCAGATTTGTAAACCCTGAAGAAGGAGGAACTGTGGCTAAAGGAGAGCAAGATTCTATCTCGTTGGGGCACTCATTTCTGGCACTATTAACACTAAGGCATGGGTTATCTTTACTGAAGCCGACTTCTTTAAGAATTTTATAACAACTATTATTCTGAATGTTCAGGTTACCTGCTATGGGAACCATCACAGGCTCGGCACCCGTAGTACTCGCTTTAAATGAAAGAGTGCGAGCGCTGCAAGAAGCTGCTCCTGCGGCGCTATTATTCAGTATGAAATAATTCAGGTTATAATCTGGTGTTACACTACCATTGTCGCCATCATCAAAAGGATACTCAGTGAAGTTGAATTCCATACTAGTGGCAGCATTAGGACCTTCGGCAGTATTATTCTCAATGAGAGCCGTGGGAACGTTCGTTAACCTAATGGCGGTAGTGCTGACTGACTCAGGTTGAGAGTGAGCAGAATCACCATTCCCTGTGCTCCAGATATTATTTTTCACCGTCAGTTTTGCTTGATTTTTACAGTGGTTGACATCAAAACTGCCACCAGCGAAATCCTCCTGACAATCTACAGCAATAACAGCATTGAGTACTTCATCACTATCAAACGCGTTATCTTTAAGAAACACGTCTTGTTTAAGATTTGTGAGCTGGAGATACGTTTTTGCTGTGACAAGATTATTCTCGCCCCTCTTATGTTCAAACTGTGAATAAGTAATACGAATCGGACCATCATAAGTATTCTCTTTTTGAATAAACGCGTCGTTCTGATCAGAAACAGACGTATTTCTCCACTTAATTCCGTGACTATAGAAACCTACTTGAGATTCGTTCGACGAGCACTCACTGCTATCCAGACTACTTTTGCACAGACTGACGACACTATCAGTGACCGTTGAACTGATCGTAGGTTTATCATGAATGTCCCCTACTATGGCTACTATTCCTTTTGGCGTCAGGCTGTTCGAAAGCGCAAGAGTAATATCATTCTTAATGACAATAACCTGTCCGCCTTCAATGGTTTCATTGAGTAAGCAACGTAACTGAGATTCGTCTGTTACTGCGAATGCTCTGGCAAACCGAGTGAAATGACTCGCAGTAGCAGCAACGTTGGCAACAAAGTTAGCGCATCTGGGAATTTCGTCGTCTACATTAAGTTGCGCACAAGGGGGGAAAGGAAAATCTTCTAGCGGGTTTGCATTTGTCGGCTCCTGACCACACGCAGGTTCATATTGAGTCGGCGCAGCGGTGTTAATAGAAGCCTGCGATGTTGCTGTGCTTGTTTGCGGGGAGGTTGAGGTTGCAGTTTTTGTGGTTGCAGTTTTTGTGGTTGCAGTTTCTGTGGTTGAAGCCTCTGTGGTTGAAGTCTCTGTGGTTGAAGCCTCTGTGGTTGAAGTCTCTGTGGTTGAAGCCTCTGTTGTTGAAGCCTCTGTGGTTGATGTGGTTGAAGCCTCTGTGGTTGAAGTCTCTGTGGTTGAAGCCTCTGTGGTTGCAGTTTCTGTGGTTGAAGCCTTTGTTGTTGAAGCCTCGGTTGTTGAAGCCTCTGTGGTTGCAGTTTCTGTTGTTGAAGCCTCTGTGGTTGAAGCCTCTGTTGTTGAAGCCTCTGTGATTGCAGTCTCTGTGGTTGAAGCCTCTGTGGTTGAAGCCTCTGTGGTTGCAGTCTCTGTGATTGCAGTCTCTGTGGTTGAAGCCTCTGTGGTTGCAGTCTCAGTGGTTCGAATCTCTGCTGTAGTTGCCGCAGCAGTAGAAGCTTCTATGGTTGGAGCCTCAGTTGTTGAAGCTGCTATAGTTGAAGGCTCCGGAGTAGCAACAACTTCGGTACCGATAGTTCTAATTGACTCTTCATAGTCATAGATGTAATTCGCATTATTCTGTATATCGATGACACCATCAATCTGAGCTAACCCGAGTATGTTTGTCACTCTAATAGTCGGGCTAAAAGAGGACGAGCTATGGGCCGTGTTATTCTTAATTTGACCATCAACAGTGTAAGTAGATGTGACAAAAGGAGTGTATATGACAAAAATATTTGACAAAGATAGTGGATCGACCTGAGTGTTGTTTTCAATAACGAAATTTGAAATGCTGTCGACTAAAATCGCTTTATCAATTCCATAGAATGGATCCAGATCTGGATCTGACTGACGTCGGTTGCGAAGCACATTTCTCTTTTTTCTATCCATACTTTCTGTGGAGTTATTTATAAATCGGTTATTCTGGATGTTAACGCTCGTTGTCGGGCATTCACTATCAAACTCACATGCTACGTGTATAAGTGCGATATCTGTGCTGCTGTCGATATCGACAATCCTGTGAGTGTCGAGTGTGTTATCACCAATATAGATACCTGAGCTTGTTTCTCTTGGGTATATTTTGATGAAATCTTGCGGTTTGTTCAGTAATCCTGTGTGCTGAAAATGATTATCCCTGATAATGACTTGTTGAAGAGGGTTGTTAATTTCAATAGCTCTGAAAGGAGTCGATGTCATTAAAGTGAAGGAAGAAGAGCGGGTATCCCAGCGGAGGTTGTCAATGATCACTGGATTAGAGGTAGTCACGTAGAGAAGACTACTAATATAGTTTTCATGAGCGCCATCCGACGTAGCACTTAAAGCAATGGTTTCATTGCCGGTTACACCTTTTAACGCTATTCGTCCTGACATTATTATCCGACGGGTTAAATTATCAATATTGCCATTGATCATTATCAGCTTATTGCTAGCTGTTGGGAGCAAGTTAATAAGTTCTTCTTTGTCATCAACAGTACTGACAGAGGTAAATTCATCTAAAAAATCCGAAGCATAGGGAGCGGTAGTGTAACGGGTTTTGAACTCCTCGCAGGCCTGAATAACCGGATTGACAACACCTGAATGACCACCGTCACCGCTAGAATAGCTATTGCAGTCAATCGTGGCGTAGGCGTTAGTAAGAGAAAAAAAACTGAAAATAAAAAAGAGTAGTTTTGTCGTTTGTCTGAGAAAACAATGTGGATGGAACATAAGCATTCCTATGACATTTGTTCAAAAACAATTATTTGCCATGCTCTACAAAAAATAATTACAATTTCATTGTTAACAGTTTCTTTGTGTAAGGATGACCCGTTTGGCATAAATTCTAGACGGTTAAAACTATCTATTTCGAGTTTCTCAGGTTTTTTTGAAATAAAAAAATATAATTAATAGAATAATTAATTGAGGGTTAGATGGTTTTTTATTTTAATTGAGTTGTTTTAAAGTTTTCTGATGCTGCCGTTCCTACGGCGTTTCTGGCCTATATGGAATAATTCTGAATATATTTAGATGTTACTTCACCGTTTTAATTTTTATCGAAAGAGTATTCAGAAAAAAACTTACTACTGAGTTATAACCTGATTTTTTTGCAGATGAGTCAGCGTTTCAATAGCGTCTTCAATAGAAATTCTATCCTCTGGTTTTTCTTTAGTCATGTTAGCAATCAGGTGCATTAATAGTTCAACCTGGTTACTGTCTTCATCGCCCTGATGATTAAAGCGAGATATCTTTTGAGAATTGTTGAGTTTGGAAAATTTTTCGATTCTTTCTTTGAATTTACAAGTTTCAGTGCAGTCGTCATAAAAACCTTTTAAATCATAGTCATAGGGTGAGTAATCAAAAGCAATTTCCATCATAAAAATTCCGATGCTCCAAATATCAATAGATTTATCGTAATTACCTTGTTTTTTAAACATTTCCGGAGCCATGCTAGCGCGCGTACCACAGAAACCACTAGTTTTCTTTGAGCCAAACATTTTTTTACTAAACCCAAAATCTACTAATTTTATGGATTGGGAGTCAAGATCATAAAGTATATTCTCTGATTTTATATCTCTATGTATACAGTTATGATCGTGGATATGCTTTACAGCCTTACAGACCTGTAGTCCCCATTGAACAGCGAGCACTGTTTCGGAGGGAATATTTGAAAGTGGGTTTATATCCTGATCATCGCCATATATTGCATAGTAGGATTCAATACCGTTAATGAAATCAAGCATACAAGCCTTGATTTTATATTGTTTACAGTCTAACCAAGGATAATCGTCAGAACGGGTAATGAAGCAATAGTGTTTTTCAGTTTCATGTTGAAGTAGTAGTCCATGACATTTAACAATATTGGGATGATCAAGTAAGTGAAGCGCTGTTATTTCTCCCTTGTGGTAACTCAAGAAATTTTTGTTCGCTTTATCGCTGAGCAATTTGACGGCATAAAATTGCGGCTGCCCATCAATGATTTTCTGGTATTTTTTAACATCTGCACTACCTCCATCTCCCAAGGGTTTAGCATTAACGGGTTTTAAATCACAAAGTTCGTATAGAGCATCATCTGTACTACAAGCGTGAAAAAAATCCAGTTCCGATTCTGGTATAGGGGTTTCAGCTCGCGGCTCTGGTGAGTGTGGTGAGTGGCTGATTTTTCGTTTTTTTAATACAGAGCTGGAAAAAGGGCTTTCATCAATTTTGTCTAAAAAACGTCCAGTATTCTCTTGGCGTATCAGTTCATCGGCTCCTTTGTGAACGTTAGCTGGTGAAGATACGGGGCTACTGTATTGAGCACACAAGGGTGACGCCATTATAACTGCTCACTTGAATTGAATATTATTGAGACAGCTGCGCGAAGGTTTAATTTCAATATTTGGTTAGTACAACTGACCAGCTGGTTATTAAACGGAATTCCAGAGTATTGAGAGCTGCTTGCTGTTTTTTTTCTATTAAAAGGATATGTTGTTATTTGTCGGTTTATTTATTTCGTTCATGGTTGATTTATAAATCAAAAAAAAGAAGGGTCTTAATGTTGGTAAAACTCATTAGAGTCAGGCTGATATTACTGCTGACAATGGCATTTATGCTCTCTTCCTTGTGTGCCAGTGCAGAAACTGTACCAGAGTCTTCGGCGATGATCGATGAGCCTCTCTATAAGCCTTTTATAGAACGGTATATTCTCGATGAATTGAAACTGTTGCGACAGGATCAGCAATTCATGCGAACAGAGATGGTCAATAAAGTGGCTGAAGCCCGGTTGGAAGCTACCGACCGAGCGGTTCGTTATACAACGGATACCGTCAACAACATCTTTTTCATTATCACCGGTGCGGCTTCAATTCTTGTGCTGCTTGGTTGGCGCTCACTTCGGGAAGTCAGGGAAACCGTTACTTCTCAGGTTGAGCGACAGGTTTCCGGGATGACCAAAGAGTATGAGAGACGGCTGGATGAGCTGGAAACCAAGCTGGTGATTCGCTCCGAACAGATTATCTCTGCCCAGGAGAAAATATCTGAAACTAATCAGGTTCATTCTTTATGGATGCGTGCTGGCCTTGAGAACAGTCTCCATGAACAGATTAATATCTACGATCAGATTCTTGAGGTGAACCCCAATGATCTTGAAGCCCTGACTTACAAGGCAGATTCCCTTCTGGATCTGGGAGAGGCTCGTTGGGCTCTTTCACTGTCCAATCAGGCCATTGAACATGATAAGGAGTATGCGCTCGCTTACTGGCAAAGAGCCTGTGCAGCTGTTGCTCTTGGTCATCTCGAACCTGCGGTGAGAGATATAGAGATGGCGATATTGAAGTCACCACCCCTAAGAGATGAACTGGCAGAAGAGAAGGCCTTTAAGGATCTGGTAGGGCTTCCTGCTTTTGATCAGTTGATAGATTCAGATGGAACTGCTGCTATTTAACGATTGTATATGTGTCGACACACATAATCGAATATCAGGTTAGCCATTTGCCCGCCTACAGTGGGCAAGTGGCGTATGAATTATATATCGGGGTATTTATGCCTTGGCAATGACAAAGACAAAAACGCAGCCAACGCTACAAAGCCTGCTGATACCCAAAGGCAGGCTTCCAGTCCCGCAACTTGATAGACATATCCTGAAAGTACCGTTCCGATCAACCTCCCCATGGCGTTGGCCATATAGTAGAAGCCGACATCCATAGAGGCACCATCCTCTTTTGCATAGCTGATAATCAGATAGCTGTGGAGGGAGGAGTTAATGGCAAAGATGGCTCCAAACGTGAGCAGACCCGCCACTATCACCAGCGTGACCAGGCTTTCATCCAGATACATCAGAGCCAGTGCAATGGTTGCAGGAATAACTGCGAGCAATGTTGCCCAGAGCATTGCAGATCGCCCGTCGGGTGTTTCACCACTCTCTGTTTTTCCAGAGCCGCATCCGGTAATTTTTGGAGCATAAGCTTGAACAATGCCGTAACCAATGACCCAGAGCGCCATAAAACCGCCCACTTCGCTGGTGGACCAGCCGAGTGCATCACCTAGATAAATAGGCAGAGCCACTACGAACCAGACGTCCCTTGCACCAAACAAAAACAGCCTTGCTGCTGAGAGTTGGTTAATGGATGCGCTCTTGGAGAATATTTCAGAGAACTTTGGTTTGTTTTTGGCTTTGCCTAAATCCTGCTTCAGAGTCAGTAGACAAAATACCCAGACCATCGCCAAAGCGCCTGCCATGGCAATGACTGCACCTTTAAAACCAAGGATGGTAAGCAACAAACCACCCAGGAAGAAACCAACCCCTTTAAGCGCATTCTTGGAGCCGGTCAGTAAAGCGACCCACTTGTAGAGCTTGCCTTCAGCCCCAGCGGAAACCAGTCCTTTGATGGAGCTCTTGGCACTCATTTTATTCAGGTCTTTTGCTATGCCTGATAAGGCCTGGGCAAACATCACCCAAGGTATTGTCAGTAATGCCGCGGGCACCGCGAGCATGGTAAGAGCGGCAACCTGTAGAAACAGCCCAATGCTCATAGTGCGGTTCAGGCCGATTCTGGCTCCCAGCCAGCCACCAAACAGGTTGGTGATCACACCAAAAAATTCATAAAACAGAAACAGCATGGCCACTTCCAGTGGGCTGTAGCCCAGCAGATGAAAGTGCAACACAACCAACATGCGAAGGGCGCCGTCTGTCAGAGTGAAGGCCCAGTAATTCCCAGTGACAATAAGATACTGTCGTATTTCAGGAGATAGCTGTTTTATAGTCTGACCGTTCACCATGTGTTTCTTTTTCCGTGTTGCTTATTTAATGGAATCTTTAATGGAATCTTTAATAGAATCTTTAATAGGGAGTTTAATGGAAAGGCCTACTTTCAGAGCCAGCTCAGCTGCCCGATTGGCATAGCCCCACTCATTGTCATACCAGAGATAGGCTTTAACCTGAGTACCATTCACCACCATGGTAGAAAGAGCGTCGACAATACTGGAGCGAGGATCGGTTCGGTAATCGATGGAGACCAGTGGGCGCTCTTCATAACCAAGAATGTCTTTGAGTTCATTCTCTGAAGCTTCTTTTAACAGAGCGTTCACTTCTTCTGCTGTGGTTTCTCTTTCGACTTCGAACACGCAGTCGGTGAGTGATGCGTTGGCCAGAGGGACACGAATAGCATGACCGTTTAAACGACCTTTTAACTCAGGAAAAATATGCGTGATCGCCGTTGCTGAACCAGTTGTCGTAGGAATCAGGCTCATGCCACAGGCGCGGGCGCGTCGTAAATCCTTGTGTGGAGCGTCGAGAATGGTCTGGGTATTGGTGATGTCGTGAATGGTGGTCATGCTGCCATGGCGAATCCCCAGCTTCTCATGAATCACTTTAACAACAGGAGCAAGACAGTTGGTGGTGCAGGAGGCGGCCGTAACGATATCGTGTTCATCTGCGTCATACAGGTGTTCATTCACCCCCATGACAATATTCAGTACACCTTCTTCTGTCACCGGTGCCGTCACTACCACTTTCTTTACGCCCTGATCAAGATAAGCCTGCAACAGCTCTCTGGTTTTCATAACGCCGGACGCTTCAATCACCAAATCACAGCCAGACCAGTTTGTTTCGGAAATAGTTTTGTTCTGGCTGGTGGTAATGGCTTTGCCTTCAATGAGCATGGTGCTGCCATTTGCTGCTGCTTCGTGCTGCCAGCGGCCATGTATCGAGTCAAAGGTTAATAGGTGAGCCAGTGTTACGGCATCGCCCGCTGGATCATTGATATGAATAATCTCGATCTCTGGCCAGTCCCATGCTGCGCGCATAGCCAGACGACCCATACGGCCAAAGCCGTTAATGCCTATTTTGATAGTCATGTTCTACTCATTCTCTAATCAAAAATCTAATAAGTGGTCTAGCAAGCTGTCTAACACATGTCCAGTTGTCTGGCAGCGCCACTGTTTGCTTCATGATGGAAAGCAGCACGAATGCTAGATTGCTTGAGTCTTATTTTTTCCTGATTTATTAATGCTGGATTACCAATTCGAGTCACTTCCAACACTTTTCTATACCAAAGAGGCAGTTCGCTAGCCAGGCGGTAGAAAACCATTTGTCCCTGTCGTCGAACTTCCAGAACCCCTACCTCTCTTAATTGGGCAAGATGGCGCGACACTTTGGGTTGGCTCTCGTTCAGTGCATGAACCAGTTCGGATACACAAAGTTCTTTTTCGTCCTCGATCAACATCAGGATTCGTAAGCGAGTCTTGTCACTGAGAATTTTGAAAAATTGAACGGTGAGTTCTTCGGGTTGAGGTGTTCTGGAAAAACCCAGCTGCAGAAACTCGGCAATTCTTTGTTCAAGAAAGCTGACAGCATCAAGGAAGGGCTTAAGGCCTGATTCAGGTCGTGGGTCAGGCATATCCCAGTGAACCAAAGCTTGTGACTCAGGGTAGGTAGCGCATTCACGGCTGGCTTTATCACAGAGGGTAATGACGTAGTCGAAATAGTTCTGCGACAACGTCTCAATACTTTTACTATTCAGATCATGGGCTGTAATTCCCTGAAGTTTGAGAACTCGGTAAACACGGCTGTCAATCTCGACGGGATCGGTACCAGCACTAAATACCTGAAAACGGTCGCCTGCAGCCTGGCGGAACAAAGCTTCAGCCAATTGTGACCGAGCGGAGTTACCCGTGCAGAGAAATAAGATGGAATTCATACCGGACATCCTGCTACAGCAAATTCACAGTTAGGGCTATTCTTGAGGGGTATTTTACATATATGTGTCTGGGCGTATATATGTATTTTGTATTTTAAAATACAGAAAGGAGATTATATTAGCTGTTTATATGGATGTGCCTTCACTGCGTTGCTGTTGCTCACACTGTTTGAGCATTTCTATAGCATCTAGGATGCTTGTTCTTTTCTCATAGGACCAAGTCAGTGTTGATTTAAAAAATGGAATGGCTTCGGGTGCAATTTTACCGACCAACATCAGTTGAGTATCGCGGTATTGTTCAAAGGTTTCTTGATCCTTATAAATAGATTCATTTATGGGCATCCGTATAAAAGGTCTGCCAGTCAGCAGCTCGTAGAGAGTTGCAGAGGCTGAGTAAGTATCGGCCTGTTCAGTAATCGGGCCGCCTGTTACGACCTCTGGTGGTTTGAAGCCTGGCGTGAAGCCGATGGCTTCCTCTGGCGGATTGTTTACATCAATGGCAAGGCCAAAGTCTCCAATGGTCAGTTGCTCATCGTCAGAGATAAAAACATTTTCCGGTTTAAGATCCAGATGCCAGACATTACAGGAGTGTATATGTTGAAGGGCTGAAAAGAACTGCTGTGCTAGAGGGTAAAAACGTTCAACAGTAACGCCTACTGAATCGGTATCGAATTTTTTTACAGCATGCTCCCTGTGCTTGAAAAGGTCTTTACCAGCGAATTCGGTTATTAATTGATCTTCTGCCGATTCAATCAGCTTCTGAATACCCTCTCCTTTTACTATTCTTAGAATCTGCTTTTCACTTTTACACCTTTCCAGTTCTTCTGGTGTCGATGCTATTTTTCTGACATTCAACGCCTTGGGTTCAATCGATGAAGGGTGATAAAACTGAACGCTTCCTTCTTGTCTTGGTAGTGTTTCAGATAATTGCCGCTGTATTGCACCGGCTACTTTTATTTGCTGTCCTTTGAATACTCGTGCAATTTTCTTCCCTTCATCTGTTTTACTGAAAGGGCTGGTGTTTGATTGAGCCATTTGGGCTTTTCGAGTTTGATAAAGCATTATTGAGCCCCTGGTGTTAAGTACGCTTTGAGTCGGTCATAATCTCGAGATGTTGAGTACCAGCGATCCAGCATCTGCTCTGGTGTAAAGCCAAAACTGTTCTCAATTTCAAGACTTTTCGATGCGCCAAATTCAAAAAGAATATCGAAAATTTCTTCAGAGGAATGCCACTTGATTGCAATATGCAGTGGCGTATCGCCTCGACTGTAGTAACCCTCGGTATCAGGCACTGGTATGTTCAGATTGTCACTGGAGTAGCTCAGTATTTTTCTAAGCAGGTTAGGATTAAGACTTTTTATTGCGGCAATGATCAGATCATTGCCGGTACGATCTCTTTTGGTTATCCAGTTTTCAGCCTCGGCAGGAGGCAGTGCTTTCAGGATATAGTCCAGACTGCTCGTCATACTGTTGAAGGTAAGGTAGTGAGGGAGATACATGCCGTGAACATTGAACTGCTCAATATGTTCCATGGTCAGTTGCTGGTTTTTAATGGCTCCCAGTAATGCATTATCCATCTCTCCGATCATGTAGATCTTGGTCAGTGCCGCAGGCTTGCTGGTGATGTTCGGTTCAGCTTGTGAAACCAGAGCCAGTGGAGAGTTTAATAGGTTCAAAAAGTTGTTGAGATTGGCCTGATCTTCCGGCTCGTCATCAGTGATCTTTGTGAGATAGTCTTTCAGCTGGACTCGCTGTTCATCATCTTTTAATCGGGCGCCATGTTTCCAGGCTAATTCAAAGCCTGATAGTGGCCAGCTAAAGCGCATCATATCGCCCAAAGTGTTATCCAGAGAGGATCCCTGCAACATGTTGGGGTTGGCTCCCCGGCGAAGAGCAAACTCAACTACATACTCAAGCTTGTTTGCTATGGCCATTCTCAACAGAGTGGCATTATCTTTATCACCGCGATTGATATCAGATCCGGTTTTTAGTCCCCAGCTTGCCAGCTTCAGAAAGCCGGAGAATGCGGCAAAGGTAAGAAGGCTTCGACCTCGGAGAGTCGTTCTCCCCGTAATTGGTGCGTTCAAGAGAATGCCTACTTCATTGTAATTACTCTCCAGTCTTAGCCTGTGATACTGGTTCTGGTAGGTAGTAAGAAAAATCCGTTCGACCTTCTGATTCGCAATCCAGGTAAAGGGTTGGGCGAATCCTGCAGGAACCTGCTGATAAAGGGGTTTAACTTCTGATTGGGCGATGACAGGGAATGAAGACAACAACAGAAGTAATAAAGACGTGGAACGTAGCAGGCTCATGGCTTTCCAACCGAAATAATGCTGATACGGATGTTTTCGACTGGCTGAAGATGAGATGTAGATGCGAGTGGTTAATTCAGCTCCTTTAGATAGTTGTGACGATACTCCATAGGTGTTCTGGCAAAGTAACGGCGAAAACAGCGCGTGAAATAAGCCTGATCAGAGTAGCCACAGAGTTCAGCGATATCAGCAATATTCAATGTGCTGTGGGTGAGCTTCTCTCTGGCCAGAGCCATTCGTTTTTCATCTCTTATTTCAAGAACACTCAATCCGGTGTATTGCTTGATCAATCTGGTGAGATTGGCCGCTGACAGACCACAGCAGCTGGCGATTTCGGTGACCGAAAATCCTCGAACAAAGTGTTCTTCAATATACTGAATAGCTAATTGAATTCGATGGTCCAGCGGAGTCGCTTCGGAGTCAGGTAGAGTCAACCTGGCTCTGAGCAGAACTTGCTGCAACAAGTTGGTTCTCAAGGCGACAGTATTTTCCTGAGAAGAGAGCCCCAGTTCTGATATCTGGGTGAGAGCTTGCTTGATTCCAGTGTAAGCATCATCACCGGCTTTCAGATGATAAAGTCCGTCGCCAAATCTGGGCCAGTTAATTAAATCAAGAAGCTGACTGTCTGGCTGGAAAATGGCCCATTGAAAATGCCACTGAGAGCTTTCCAGTATTCTGTGATAGTCATAAAGAGCATCGGGTGACAGGAGGATAAGATCTCCTTTGTGAACCGTCCGATGACTGTGAAGCGAATGATAAATTCCCTGTCCGGTTGTTGTCAGGTGCAAGCTCCAGCCCTGTTTCTTGCCTGGTCGGTAAACCTTGAAGTCGTACAGGCTGCCTTCATTCATGATGTGACTGCCACCTGTACAGCGGTAGTCCAGCAGAAAATCGACACTTTCAAAAGTACCCAATAACTGCCTTATAAACTGCCTGGCCTGTTGCTCACAAAAAGGGTGGCCTTTGAGTCGTGGCCGCCAGTATTCCATCAGTTGAGGAGTTCGAGGTTGATTGAGTACCCTGATCAACTGGTTGAAACGTGGGTGATCTGAAGGAAGGGGAGTGATGGGTAAGTCATCAGGGAAATCGATACCATCAATGTTTGGCAGTTGATGTCGGAGCTTTGGATCACAAAGCCTGTAAAAATAGTCTGCAGCAAGTTGATAGGTCATGACTTTTTGTACAAAAAATGATTAATAAAAAGTGCCGAAGTAATGATTTTAAGCTTTATTATATTTTTCTAATGTTTGAATTGTACAAAAAAAATAGGAGATGTTACTAACGCTTTGTTATAGCTCTGTTGAGAATGGTGTCTTAAAGCGAGACCACAAGAGAATAAAAATAATGAAAATTTGTGTCATTCAGGTCGCCCTGGTACCTGAGGAGTACTGGAGCTATCTCACCGAGCAATTCACCCATTCCTATCAGCAGGTTCTACACCCGGACACAAGAATAGAAGTGCGTGGTGTCAGTGCCATGCCTGTTCCAAACCCTGCCAATCTCCATGACTATCGTAACCCCTACTTCGAACTGTTGTTGAAAACAGAAGTTGTGAAAGCCAGTTTGAAAGCAGAAGAAGATGGCTTCAATGCCATTATCGTCAACTGTTTTGATGATCCCGGTGTTAAGGAAGCTCGTGGCGTCGTGAATATTCCTGTATTAGGTATTTGCGAGCCATCACTGCATTTTGTCAGTCAAATGGGCAGAAAGTTTGCGGCACTGGTTCCGGATCTTCCCGGACAGGTTGAAGTGGTTAAACAACAAATTGCTGAACATGGTCTGACCAGTCACTTATTGGACGACGGTGTGCAGAAAGAGTGTGTGCCCTATACCGAGTCACAGCCTGAAGCTTCCGAGAATCCGCAGCCCATGGCTGATCGTTTGTCCGGTCAAGCTGTTGAGCTGGTTCGTAAAGGTGCCAATGCGATCATTATGGCCTGTGGCGGTCTTGGGGATAATTGTTTCCGCTCCGGTGTACACAGTCTGGAAGTGGACGGGGAAATAGTCCCTGTGATTACTCCTCTACTGGTATCCCTTAAGCAAACAGAAGCCATATTGGCTATGAAGAAAGCTTACGACTTCCCTGGTTTCAGCAAAGCTCACGACCATAAACCGCTGGATGCTGAAAGTAAGCAGAGAGTTCATCAAGGTTACGGCATCGTATAAGGGTTTTAAAAACCTTAGTCAGAACAGATTGTTTCAAAAATTAGTGGTTACTCAGGTGATCACTGAATACTCATAATAAAAAAAGAAGAGGATGTAGTAATGTCCGAGAAAATGAACGCTTATCGTATGATCAACTGGGGCGAAAAGCCTCAGCAGGTTGAAGTTGAAAAGCCGGTAGCAGGACCTGGTGAGGTCGTTCTTAAAGTGGCTGGCAACGGCCTTTGCGGTTCCGATCCAAAGATGTGCAAGTTGACCGAAGAGATCGGCACCATGATTCAGTGGCAGATGCCATTTACTCTGGGTCATGAAGCCGGTGGTTGGGTTGAAGAAATCGGTGAAGGTGTTGTGGGTTTCGAGAAAGGTGATCCAGTTGTACTGATGTCATCCAGCTCTTGCGGTAAGTGCTCTTACTGCTTGGAAGGCAACGACAATAACTGTGATTACGGACATTTCGGTCGTGGTTATGGTCGTAATGGCAGTCTGGCGCCTTACGTTCTCGTTAATAACCCTCGTGAAATTATTAAACTGAACACGCTTGATCCTGTTACTGCTGGCCCTTTGACCGATGCCGCCGCAACTTCTTACCACGGTGTTAAAAAGGCTCTGCCAAAACTGAAGCCGGGAACTACCGCACTGGTCATCGGTGCTGGTGGTTTGGGAAGTTTTGCTGTGCAGCTTGTCAAAGTATTAAGCCCTGCTCGTGTAGTCGCGGTCGATACCAATCCTGCCCGTCTGGATTACGTAAAAGGTCTGGGTGCTGATGAGGTTGTGGACGGAACAGCTGAAAACAGTGCCGAACTGATTCAACAGGCGCTTCAAGGTGGTGCTGCGGCCGTGTTTGACTTCGTGGGTACTGACCAGACTATTGAGTCCGGTATCAGCAATCTGCGTAAAGGCGGTATGTTTGTGCTCGTGGGTTCTAATGGTGGCAAGCTGGACAACCAATGGTATGGCACTTTGCCAACCGATGCAGAAATCACTACCTATCAGGGACAGACCATTTCGGATACCAAGGCTGTTATTGCTCTGGCAGAGGCTGGTTTGATTCGTAATGATGTGGATATCTATCCATTCAGCTTTATTGAAGAAGCTTTTGAAAAGCTGGAAACCGGACAATTGCAGGGACGTGCTGTAATCAAAATGGAAGACTGATTAAGGTCAGCTAACCAACAGTAGTCTTGATAAAGGTGTCTCTGGAGTATTCCGAGGCACCTTTTCAGATCACTCAATAAGTGTGTAGACACACGTAATCGAATATCTAATTATTCATTTGCCTGCCTGCCTGCCTGCCTGCCTGCCTGCCTGCGGCGGGAAAATGACATACGAATTCACACATCTGGGTATTTATGTGCAGTGCTCCTAATTTTTCCTAGAGCACCGTTAAAGCTTCAATCTTACATGTCCAGCTATAGAAATCAGGTTGCTTATCTTTGGGGTCTGTTGCTTTTTTATCAATAACACTCAATTCAACCAGTGCTGTTTCTGCACTTACTTTTACTGATCTGTGTCCAATAGATGTTTGGTTATCAAAAACTGGAGAGGAATAGCTATTGTTAAGGTAGAAAAAAGATTGCTCTATGCCATTGATCGTTACATCAGCTTCAATACCTTCTAGAGTAGAGAAGAAAACTTTCCTTACTATGAAGTCTCCAGTATTGGACTGATCGGGGGTACAACCATCCAAATTGACAATTAGCCTTGTACCACTATTACTAACGAGTGCATCGTAAGCAGAAATTTTGGAAAGTAGTATGTCAGTTTTTAAAGGGTTAGAGTGAACATTTAACGTAGATAGACACGATAAGAGTGGAGTAAAAATCAAAAGCTTACGTATAGATTTATTGAGCACCTTAATCACCCTGGAAGATATTTTCTGAATTCAGAGGCAGTAATGAATTAACGACCCTGACGGTGGTTATGGAAAATTTATAAGCTGTAGCAAAAAATCCCAAAACAATTAGATATTAGTTCAGTTGTATTCGCATGCAAATAATTCGTTTCTTCAGTATAGGAAAGATAAAAAACTGCTATCTGTCGTTTTTTAAAAAGGCAATAAAATTTAATCATTAGAAAAAAACCTTCTGAATATCAGAGGTTTTAATAACGTTAAATAATTTAACCAGAGAAAGAATAGTCATTCAATCTTATTGGCTTGAAGAATAGTAGAGTGAGTTGTTTCAGTTAGCAGGTAAAAACGCTGTTTCAATATTAACTATTTCTGTGGTGCAATAGGCTTTTTTTATACATAGAAAATGTCGTATGTTTGGATTATTTAGGAAAAAAGCAAAAGCTAAAATAGAAAAGAAAGTGGTCAGTACAATACCGGGGATTGGCTATGACCCCGAATTGATTCATCAGTTATCCGGCGAGCATCAAGAGTTGTTGAATAGTTTTGGCAAGATGGCAGATGCTGCTGAAAAACAGAATTGGTATCAAACTCAGAAACATCTCAGTACGTTTGCTACTGAACTACGTGGTCACCTGTTAACTGAAAACGTAAAGCTATACGTTTGTCTTTCCAGAAATTTTTCCCATGATCCGGAAACCCAGCAAATTGCTATGGAGTTTCGAAAAGACATGATGCATATCGGACGGACCGTCAATCAATTCGTAACCCGTTATGAAGTAGCTGCCTGGAATTCAGAAATGAAAGAGATGTTTTCTTCAGAATTGGCAGGAATTGGAGAAGTGCTGGTCAAACGGATCGACCATGAAGAACAGTCACTCTACCCTCTTTATCTTCCTGAGGAAGCTTATGCCAGATAAACTATGCTACTTTTCTTAATCAGACAATTAATAACATCATAAAATGAAAATAATAATTGCTCCTGATTCATTTAAGGAGTCACTGACCGCTATTCAGGTCGCTGATTGCATTGAACTCGGTTTTCGTAAAGTGCTTCCCAAAGCAGACTATCTGAAACTGCCTCTTGCCGATGGTGGTGAAGGTACCGTTGATGCCTTTCTACAGGGAATGGATGGCGAAGAGCGCTACTCCGTAGTTTCTGATCCTATGGGTGGTTCTGTGGCGGCCCGGTGGGCCTTGATTGAACAAGGGCAGACGGCCGTCATTGAGATTGCGTCTGCATCTGGCCTACAACTCGTTCCACCTCATAAACGTGATATTGAGAACGCTAGTACATTTGGTGCCGGCCAACTGTTAAGAGATGCAGTAGCGGCCGGAGTGCGCAAGATTATATTTGGCCTCGGTGGCACAGCCACAAATGATGGTGGTGCAGGCATAGTGCAGGCACTGGGTGGCAGGTTGCTGGACTATCAGGGAAATGAATTGAAATGTGGTGGTGCTGCATTAACCCGCCTAGCTCGTATTGATTTATCAGAGGTTGATCCTCAATTGAAGAGAATCAAACTGGTACTGGCTTGCGACGTTAACAACCCTCTTTGTGGTACCGAAGGTGCCAGTGCTGTGTATGGTCCTCAAAAAGGCGCATCTGAACAGCAGGTTAAATCTCTGGATGAAGCGTTGGATAGTTTTTACCGGGTTTGCCATCAAATAAAACCTGATATCAATGCAGTCTTTCCGGGAATGGGGGCCGCTGGTGGCACTCCACTGGGATTAGCTATGTTGTTTGATTGTGAGATGAAGCCGGGTATTGAGTTGCTGCTGGAAACTGTTGGAGCAAAAAAACTGTTTAAAGCTACAGATTTTATTATTACCGGTGAAGGGCGAATGGATGCCCAAACCCTATGTGGTAAGGCACCGATGGGTGTAGCAAGGCTGGCAAGCGCTGTGCATACACCGGTGCTCGGTATCGCTGGTTCTTTTGGACAGGGTGTTGAAGCCCTTAATGACAGTTTTCTAGGGCTCTATGCAACCGTTACTGACTCTGTCCCTCTGTCGGTTGCTCTTATGCATGCAGAAAAAAATCTGATTCAAACAGCCTCGAATGTAGCCTCGGCTATTAAACTGGGGCTCGATACCAACAGCTCTCTTTATTAGAGGAAGGTCGAAGAACAGAATCTATCGCTGGTCACCCTGTTCCAATTGAAGGTCACTGATTTCTACGGAATACTTTGAGCCCGTGTCATCACCATCTGAACTGATCCATAGTCCAAGTACTCTCTTGTCTGGATTGGGATACCAGCGAAGCTGTTTTCTCGTACCGTTGATCAGTGAGTCTTTGAACGCTTCCTTCATGAGTTCTGAAGCTGGATGTGTACGCTCCTTTCCTGCAAGCCGGGCATCGGAAAAAATATTAAAAAATGATATGTGGTCGACACCAGTGCCTTTTGGGGCCAGAGCAAAAAGTTGTTTCACCCATTTGGCAGCAATAGCCTTCTGGAAGAAATTGAGCGTCTGGTCTCCCTCATAGACGACACCAAGCCTAAAGAGAAAATCATCAGCGCCTTTGTTACCCTGAATTTTGTCTCCAAGATCAATTGCACCATCCACCTTGATGTTCAGTGATATTGATTTCAAACTTTGTGGAGATTCAAAAGGGAATATTATTGGGCTAGCTGAATTATTTACATCAATTTTCATGCGGTTTTCAGAAATAACCACCTTGTTGGGCTTCAAACTCGAGTACTCCAGCAGCATCCAGTGGTCAGGAGTACTGAGAGGCGAGATTGTCGTATTGGCCAGCGCATGGGAAATACTGAATGTAAAACATAAAGCTACAAGATACCTGACTAAAGTGTGCATTCAGCAGAAGCCTTTTTTAAAGAGTTAATTAAACACACATTATCATGCAGCTTGCCCGCAGGCTTGTATTGCCTATAGGGTTAAAGTATCTTTCCGCGGTTAAATAAAGCTGATACAGAGACACTAGCACTATGGCTCAGTACGTATATACGATGAATCGGGTCAGTAAAACTGTTCCCCCGAAACGTCAGATTCTTAAAGATATTTCCCTCTCCTTTTTCCCTGGCGCCAAAATCGGTGTACTGGGTCTGAACGGTTCCGGTAAATCCAGCCTGCTGCGTATTATGGCCGGTGTCGATCAGGAATTTGACGGTGAAGCTCGTCCTCAACCTGATTTGAATGTGGGCTACTTGCCACAGGAGCCTGAACTGGATCCGAGTAAAACCGTTCGTGAGGTGGTTGAAGAAGCCCTTCATGAGCTCAAGGATGCTCAAGTAAAACTGGATGCTGTTTACGCGGCCTATGCCGAACCGGATGCCGACTTTGATAAGTTGGCTGCGGAGCAGGCGAAGCTGGAAAACATCATTCAGGCTTCCGACGCTCATAACATCGAGCGTAAGCTGGAAGTTGCGGCCGACGCTTTGCGCTTACCTGATTGGGACGCCAATGTTGCCAACCTGTCCGGTGGTGAGCGTCGTCGTGTAGCTCTGTGCCGTCTATTATTGTCTAACCCTGACATGTTGCTGCTGGACGAGCCTACTAACCACTTGGATGCAGAATCTGTTGGTTGGCTGGAACGCTTCCTGCTGGATTATCCAGGTACTGTTGTGGCCATAACCCACGACCGTTACTTCCTGGATAATGCTGCGAACTGGATCTTGGAATTAGACCGTGGTCACGGTATTCCATGGGAAGGTAACTACAGCAACTGGCTGGAACAGAAAGAAGCTCGTCTGGGACAAGAACAGAAGCAACAGGATGCCCATCGTAAAGCAATGAAGCACGAACTGGAGTGGGCTCGATCCAACGCCAAAGGACGTCAGTCCAAGAGCAAGGCTCGCCTGTCCCGTTTTGAAGAGATGCAGTCTCAGAGCTTCCAGGAACGTAACGAAACCAACGAAATATACATTCCACCTGGACCACGTCTTGGTGACAAGGTACTGGAGTTCAACAACGTCGCCAAAGGTTTTGATGGTCGTCTGTTGATTGATGATCTGAGCTTCACTGTTCCTCAGGGCGGTATTGTCGGCATCATCGGTGGTAACGGTGCCGGTAAATCAACACTGTTCAAGATGATCATGGGTACCGAACAACCGGATAGCGGCACCATTGAACGTGGTGAAACCGTTAAGCTGGCCAACGTACAACAGTTGCGTGATGAACTGGATGACAAAAAGACGGTTTGGGAAGCGATTTCCGACGGTCAGGAAATCCTGAAAATCAATGGTTATGAAGTTCCTTCACGTAACTATCTGGGTCGTTTTAACTTCAAAGGCGGAGACCAGCAAAAACGTGTTGGCAATCTGTCTGGTGGTGAACGCGGTCGTTTGCAGTTGGCTGCAACCCTGAAAGAAGGCGGTAATGTACTGCTGTTGGATGAACCGTCTAACGATCTGGACGTTGAAACCTTACGTGCACTGGAAGAAGCTATTCTGGCCTTCCCGGGTTGCGCTATGGTGATTTCTCACGATCGCTGGTTCCTGGATCGTGTGGCAACGCACATTCTGGCCTACGAAGGTGAGTCAAAAGTAATCTTCTTTGAAGGTAACTACACCGAGTATGAAGCTGAGCGGAAAGCTCGTCTGGGTGACGAAGCCGCTGGCCCTCATCGTGTGAAGTACAAGCGTATTGATGCCTGATCGTTTCGCTTAATCGTTGAGCATAGCTTTCTGAAGGAGGGTATCTTCTTCAGAAAGCAGCACTAATACGACTAAATACCGGTTATTTTTATATATGAAAGCTTGTTCACAGATCTGGAATCATTTTTGTCAGTAACTGACAGGCTTTAGCTGTACCCAAACATTCTCTGATCATCTTTTGAGTAAAAAGATCGTTTTTAATAAAGCGGTTTATTTCAGGATCTTTTCGCCATTGGTAAAGGAAATCGACTATTTCTCTTTCAGAATCGACAGCACTGAAGGGCGTCGTTGTTTTCAGGTAGGTACAAAGTACTGGATTAAAGCGGATGAATTTGTCGAATTGAGTTAATGCCTGAGCTACATCATCAAGATGTTTCTGGCGATCATCAATCATGATTATTTGGGTAGGATGTTCCAGGTAACCCTGACGGATCAGGGAGACAAGACTCTCCCCCTTGTTGTTGCCATGACTCACCATAATGACGCCGTGCTCCATACGGATGCTACGGCCATTGCTCAGCTCTACTTCGCGAAGTGGACCTGTATCATAAAAGCTGACATTGGCACGTTTTAATTGCTCTTGGGTAACGGCTGACACAGCTTTGCCTCTAGCGGTCATGCCAACCACCACGATGTTTCTGTCTTTCAGGTTGTCCAACACGTTAGGCAGCAGTTCATCGGTGGCAGTCACTGCTACTCGCCTGTAAACCGCCTCAAGCAGTGGATCTATTGTTTCAGCTATTTCTTTCTTAGTTTTATCCGGATGGGCTTTTTGCTCTTTTCCAAGCAGGTGGTAAAACATGTCAGAACGGCCCAGTAACTGCCCTTTTGGACTGGTGATCGTTGTATCATCAAGATCCATAATGATAAGCAGCTCATCAGGAGAAGGGTATTGAGTTGTGATTTTTTTCAGATACTGTCCGGGCTGAGGTGTTTCCTGTTGTTGTGCCAGTTCGGCGTGAACAGAAATACCTTGAACCATCGTCATCAAAGCAATCCCTGCCAGCAAAATAGTTTTATTCATAGGGCTGCTCGACATCAAAAACAGTAACTATAGACAGGTCAATGGTATAAACAGTTCCCGACTGTGCAGAACAGCACCAGAACGGTTGAAACGACATAACCAACAAACGCCATGCTTGTGTGGAGATAGTCAGTCCAACTCCAGTTATTCAATATTGGTAGAGAACTACAGAAAGTTTCAAAGCTCCCGTTTGATATGTGATAACAGAGGAAATTATTCTCTACTCTCCAATCCTTACTGCCATCGAGCTCGCCTTGAACAAATGATTTAGCTGTCTCACTCAGAATATAGATCATACGGTTGGAGGCATTGGTTTGTTGGCACTCAAGTTTCCTAAAGTTTTCTTCCTCATGTGGTGCAAAATAGCCCATGTTTCTTTTGTTCATTTTGACTCCCCACTCAAGTCCATTACTGCAGAGCGTAAAAAGAGAGTTCCTCGGAAAAGAGTCATCTCGCTGTGTGGCATCTTCTGGCAATGAAACTAGAAGTTTTGCTAACACGTTTAACGGTTGGGTTGGTTCAGAAGAGGCACTGTTCGATGAATAAAAAACAAACAGGAAAAGCCAAAGCAAGCGGTGTAAGTGCATGGTCAAACGCCTCGTAAAAGATCCGCTGCAGTATAGATTTAAAAAGCCAACTGCATCCCGATGTATCATTACGTACAATACGCAGCAAGCAGTTGAGGCGAGTGGATCGCGTCAAAGAAAAGCTGCACCTCAAACATTAGAAGAACAGAGCAGTAGCTTGGAGAAGGACGGTGATCAGTAAACTGGATCAACAGGCCACAGGGTCCCTGTATCAATCTTTTGTACGTCAGCTGAAGACGTCGGGATTTCAGGGTGATATTGAACTGGGATATGCCGACAGAACCGTCCTTGCAACGGATAATTCTATTTATCAGGTGTTGCCGGAAGGGGTTTTATATCCTTCTTCGACCGAAGACCTTAGCCATATCCTTGGTTTGGCAGCCATGTCTGAATTTCATACGATTGTACTCTCCCCAAGGGGTGGTGGTACGGGAACCAATGGTCAGTCGCTTACCTCCGGTTTTATGGTCGATACCAGCCGCCACATGAACAAAGTGTTGGAGATCAATGCTGAAGAACGCTGGGCCAGAGTCCAGTCTGGGGCAGTCAAGGATCATCTTAATGAGCTTGCAGCAAAAGAAGGGCTGTTTTTTGCGCCAGAGCTTTCTACCAGTAACCGTGCCACCGTTGGCGGTATGGTGAGCACCGATGCCAGTGGTCAAGGCTCTGTCGTTTATGGCAAAACTCGCCATCATGTTCTGGAGCTGACGTCTGTTCTTGCTGACGGAACCATCTGGCAGTCATCCTCTGTTTCTGAGGATGAACTGACTGAATATTGCATTCGCGATGATCGAGTGGGAGATATCCACAGAACTGTCAGAGATATTCATGACCAGCACCATGAAAAAGTTGAAGAGATTTTTCCTAAGCTGAATCGAAATTTGACCGGCTATGACCTTGCTAATATTCGTCGTGATAACGGCCAGTTTGATCTCAACGCCATTCTCTGTGGCTCGGAAGGAACTTTGGCGATGCTGGGTGAGGTCAAAGTAAACCTTCTGCCTATTCCGAAAACAGCGGCTCTTGTCGTGGTGTTTTACAGCAGTTTTCAGGAATCCCTGAGAGATGCTCAAGCCTTGATGCAGGCAAAACCGGGCTCCATCGAAACCATTGATTCCCGGGTATTAGGGTTGGCGAAAGCGGACAGTGTTTGGGAAACTGTTAAAGATTTTTTCCCTGAAAACAGTGACGGCATTGATGGTATCAATTTTGTTGAATTCACCGGCGACAATGAAAAAGAGCTGGAGGTAGGCATTGCCCGGCTGACAGAAGTACTGGAACAGGATTCAGCTATAGAGCGTTGTGGTCACAGTATGGTGATGGGCTCAGATAATGTGAAAAAAATCTGGGCCATGCGCAAACAGGCTGTCGGCCTGCTGGGCAATATGGAGGGGGATGCTCGTCCTATACCGTTTGTTGAAGATGTAGCTGTACCTCCGGAAAACCTTGCAGCATTTATCGAAAAATTCAGAGCTTTGCTGGATAAACATGAATTGACCTATGGCATGTTTGGTCATGTCGATGCCGGTGTTCTTCATGTTCGACCTGCTATCGATATGAAAGACCCTCAGCAGGAAATTCTGGTTCGTACTATCAGCGATGAAGTGGCTGATTTAGCGCGAAGTTATGGTGGTGTGCTTTGGGGAGAGCATGGTAAAGGGGTACGGTCAGAGTACGCACCTGATTTCTTTGCTGAGCTTTATCCAGTACTTCAACAGATCAAGAAAGTGTTCGATCCGCACAATCAATTGAATCCGGGGAAGATTGCTACACCAGCTCAGCAGGAATTGCTGAAGATTGACGGTGTTCAGACCCGTGGTCAGCTGGACCGTCATATCGAACGTAATGCTTTTGAAGCGTTCAGTAGCGGTATGTACTGCAATGGTAATGGCGCCTGTTTCAACTACAGCCCGAACAGTGCCATGTGTCCTACCTGGAAGGCGACTCTCGATAGAACCCAGTCTCCCAAAGGTCGTTCCAGTCTGGTCAGAGAATGGCTGCGTCTGCAAACTGCAGCAGGTTCTGATGTGGCTGCTGAAATAAGGAAAACCAGAGAACATGGCCTGTTTTACAATGCCATGGACAAGGTCACTAACACGGTTGAAAAACTCAGAGGTAAGGAAGACTTCAGCCATGAGGTTTATCAGGCTCTGGACAGCTGTATGAGCTGTAAATCCTGTGCTGGCCAATGCCCTATTCAGGTTGATGTACCGGATCTGCGTTCCCGCTACTTTGAACTCTATCACAGCCGTTATATGCGTCCGGTTAAACATCATGTGGCTGGTTTGCTGGAGCCTATGCTGCCGGTACTGGCCAAAGGCAAAGGCGTTTACAATTTAATGGCTGGTTCAAAACTGGCTAACAAGGTTATGGCAAAAACGGTGGGTCTGCAGGACCTGCCAAAAATCACCAGTATGTCTCCGCTTAATGACAGCTGTCGTGCAGGTGCCGGAATCGCTTCTGCCAGCCTGCTATCGGCTATTCCTGATGCAGAAAAGAATAAAACCGTGGTGATTGTTCAGGATGCTTTTACCAGCTTCTTTGAAACACCGGTGCTGACTGATTTAGTAGAGCTGCTAATTCGTTTGGGTTTCCGGCCGCTGGTGGCTCCTTATAAACCCAACGGCAAAGTGCTTCATGTTTATGGTTATCTAGGACGTTTTGAAAAAGTGGCAGAAACCAATGGTCAGGAACTGAAAACTCTGGCTGACAGTGGTGTTGCATTAATGGGTATTGATGCTGCGGTTACTCTGACCTACCGGGATGAATACCGGGAAGTAATGGGGGATTCTGTTCCAGAAGTTAAGCTGCTTTCTGAATGGTTTGCCGAAAAGGTTGATGTGATCAGTCAGCTGAACTTTAAACTTGAAGGCGATTTCAAGCTATTAGGCCACTGTACTGAGACGACCAATCAACCGGCCGCGCCATCGCAATGGCAGAAACTGTATGCAGTTCTTGGACTGAAGCTGGAGTATCAACCGACAGGTTGCTGTGGCATGGCGGGTATTTATGGCCATGAAAGCCGTAATCAGGATACGTCGAAGAAGCTTTACGAGATGAGTTGGCAGGAGCATGTTGATAAACCTGAGAATAGTGGAAAACTGGTTGCTACCGGCTACTCTTGCCGAAGTCAGATAAAGCGCTTCAGTAACAGTTATGTACCTCACCCTGTGTCGATGTTGGTTAAGCTTTTGAAAGCAGTCTGACCAAATCTTAAGCTGTTCTATACTGCCCTGATCATTACAACAGGGCAGATAGATCAGTGGCGCGCTTGAATCATGAATTCTCTCCTCTGCCTCAGAGAGTAGGCTTTACCTTCAATACAACCAATGTATTACTAAGCCATTGGTTAAGTTGTTGGGATGGTCATCATCCCTTGCTGGATATTGGTTGTGGTAACTGTCTTAACAGTGATCAAGCCCTTGCATCCGGTGCAAAAGTTGTCGCAACAGAGTTGAATCCCAAAGTAATTCCTGAGCTGGAAGAACAGCACAGAGGCAAAGGAATATAATTTGCCTATCTTCATCTTCCTGATACGGTGCCTTTTGAAAGAGAGATCTTTTCGGGCATTCTCTGCGCTGAAGTTTTTCATTTCCTTGACCACGATGAAGTGCTGGCAAGTATCCGCCATCTTCATGATCTCCTGATTCCTGGCGGTAAAGTGGTATTAACGACTGTGAGTGAGGATTTGGCACTTCTGCAACCTGTTGGACTAAAAGAAATCAGGGTTGCTCAGCGAGAACAGGATTCGAAGTGTATGAATGCCTTATACGAGTACCAGGAATTATTTCGTGCAGCCAGAGATCTTGAGGCAAAGGAACATCCTGCCTGGGAAATGCATGCAGCTCATAAAAACGTTTATCAACACGGTTATTTCAATTTCTTTTACCCTGATCAGCTTGTGGCCGCATTTAAACGATTAGGGTTTTATATTACACTTCTGGAGCTTGGAGCCGCAGACCACTATCCGATATGGAAGCATGGTCCGCAGGATCAGGTTCGACTGGTTGCAACAAAACTCGGTTGAGAGCTTTAAGCACTTATAGCCAGCAGATTAGACAACTCTTTTGGGTTGTCGATCAAATCAGCAAGGCTGTAACTGCTCAGCACTGCAGTGAAACTGTTCATGGCTTCGGACAGAATACTTTGTAAACGACAGGATGTAGATATACGACAAACGGGTTCTTCACAGTTGACCAGCCTCATGGAAGGTTCCAGTTTGCAGATCAGTTCGCCGAGATTGATATCTTCCGGTTTTCTACCTAAATGAAAACCGCCGCCTTTGCCTCTGATGGTGGTCAAATAGCCTTCCTGGCCAAGTTTCTGCACGATTTTCATCACATGGTTTCGTGATAGCTCGTAGACATCGGTCACTTCCTGAATAGAAAGCAGTCTCTCTTCAGGTTGAAGTGCGGAATAGATCAGGATACGTAGCGCGTAATCCGTGTGCTTGGTCAGTTTCATTATGATTCGTGGGTTACTGCAAAGATGCATGTAGAATGCACTTGATTCGAGTTGGTTACAAATTCGAAAAACGAGATAAGGTTTCGGGTTTACTAGTATTTATACAAAGTGCTCCATCATTCTTTGAAAACATTAGTACAATATGCTTCTCCACTGCGCCGTGAGTTTTGCAATTTGTTGTGCTGCATTCTTCGATATCTGAATGAGGAAGTACCGAAATAAATAATAAAGCTAATACAGCGCAGTGGGTTATGTACTTCACGCTTGCTATTCTCGTTTGGTGATGACAGTAAAACAGGTCAAATTCGTTATTTTGTAATGAGCTACAGAGTGCTTAGCGAAGTTTCAGACAAACTTTCCAGTATTTCTTTGACAGAAGATGAATATGCTAATCACTTGGCTCTATGTCTGCATTAATTGTGCTTATGCCATAACTTTATCTACTGTCTTCCCAAGTCGACGAAAGGCACTATCATTCGAAAAGAATAATCGTAAAATGACGCCTTTACTATAGCCAAGTAACTCCCTGTATAGGCTTCACCATGATTCGTATCAGCAACGTCAAACTTCCCCTTGATCATGACGATCAAGCATTAACGCAGACTATTTTATCGACATTAGAAATCAGCAAAAACCAGTTGATTAGCTTCAATATGTTTCGTCGTGGTTATGATGCACGCAAAAAAACTAATATATTTCTTATTTATACTTTGGATATTCAAGTTTCTTCTGAACTAGAAAGTGAGCTGTTGATTAAATTTGTCGATCATCAGCAAGTCAGAGCTACACCTGATTTAAATTACCACTTTGTAGCTCAAGCACCAGAGGAATTAACTGAACGTCCGATTGTTGTCGGCTTTGGCCCTTGTGGGTTATTAGCAGGACTTACGTTAGCTCAGATGGGTTATAACCCCATTATTCTCGACCGCGGTAAAGAAGTCCGTGAGCGCACTAAAGATACTTTTGGTTTCTGGCGTCAAAAAAAGCTCAATACCGAATCTAACGTACAGTTTGGAGAAGGCGGGGCCGGTACGTTTTCTGATGGTAAACTGTACAGCCAAGTTAAAGACCCAAAGCAGTATGGTCGCAAAGTATTAACCGAATTTGTGGCTTACGGTGCGCCCGATGAAATTATGTATGTGAGCAAGCCGCACATTGGAACCTTTAAACTGGTCTCAATGGTTGAGAAAATGCGTGCCGAAATTATTCGTCTGGGTGGCGAGATTCGTTTTAGTTCTCGCGTTGACGATGTTGAGTTAGAAACAAGCAAACGTGGTCATCGTATTACCGGGCTAACGCTGTCTAACGGTGAAAAATTAAAATCCAATCACATTACTTTTGCTATTGGCCATAGTGCGCGTGACACATTCGAGATGCTGTTTAACAAGGGCATTTACATCGAAGCCAAGCCTTTCTCGGTAGGCTTTCGCATTGAGCATGAGCAGTCCACCATAGACGCAGCGCGTTTCGGGTCCAATGCTGGAAATGAAATTCTTGGTGCAGCGGATTATAAGCTGGTTCACCATTGTAAAAATGGTCGTTCGGTTTACAGCTTCTGCATGTGTCCTGGTGGCACAGTAGTTGCCGCAGCATCGGAAGAGCATCGCGTTGTAACCAATGGCATGAGTCAGTATTCACGTAACGAACGTAATGCGAACAGTGCGGTGGTTGTTGGAATTGATCCTAACGACTACCCTGGCGGCCCATTAGCGGGTATTGAGTTTCAGCGTCAATTGGAAAGTAATGCCTATGTTTTAGGGGGTTCTGATTATGATGCACCTGCCCAGACTGTTGGCGATTTCTTAAGGGGCATAGATTCATCTAAAAAAAGTGAAGATTCTTTAGGACGAGTGAAACCTTCTTTTAGACCCGGCATTAAATTGACCGATCTTTCCAGGGCATTACCTGATTTTGCTGTAGACGCAATTCGTGAAGCTATTCCCGCGTTTAACCGTAAAATTAATGGTTTTGCTAACGACGATGCCTTGCTGACTGGTGTTGAAACACGAACATCGGCGCCTATCAGTATTAAACGCGATGATAAATTTCAGAGCATCAATACTGTTGGTTTATACCCTGCAGGTGAAGGTGCAGGGTATGCTGGTGGGATTATGTCAGCAGCTATTGATGGGATTAAAATCGCTGAAGCCATGGCACTTAGTATGAACGCTGAATTTGAACGTAAATAAATAATATCGGAAATAAAAAGCTTGCTTGCTCAAGCAGGCTTTCCTCGAAAGTAATTGGCATTCAAACGAAGATCTTGGGTTGTAAAATCATATTGCGCTCGCTGTTCTATCTGCACCTGCTTATGTATCGGACAGACTGCAGGGCGATTTGCATTTAGTATGAGGTGATTCAAGATTCAGAAGGTATCCACCGTGATAAAAGCAATACCAACCAACCTGATTACCGGATTTCTGGGTTCTGGAAAGACAACAGCCATTCTCCACTTACTGGCCAATAAGCCTGAAAATGAAACCTGGGGTGTGCTGGTCAATGAGTTCGGCGAGATCGGTATTGATGGAGCCATGATGGCAGGAAAGGGAGCTGTAGTCAGAGAGGTTCCCGGTGGTTGTATGTGTTGTGTAGCAGGCCTGCCCATGCAGATTGGTTTGAATATGCTGATTGCTCGCAGCAAGCCGGATCGCATTCTTATTGAACCCACCGGACTTGGCCATCCGGAGCAAATTCTTAAAACGCTTACGGGTGAATACTATGATGAAGTCCTCGATCTGAGAGCCAGCGTCTGTCTTATTGATCCGAGGCAATTGAGTGACAGCCGATATACTGAAAATGACAATTTCAGAGATCAGGTTCAGCTTTCTGATGTGCTAGTGGCCAATAAAACCGATCAGTGTAACGATAAGCATCGCCAGCTATTTGAAGACTATTGTCGTCAGTCTGAAGGACAGAAAACAACCGGTTGGGTTCAACAAGGTGAGCTGAATCTCCAGTGGCTGAGTTTCCCACGATATAAACGACAAGCAAATAATAAAACTGCCCATAGTCATTATCGCTCTATGCCTGAAACAGCGCCTTTGATTTTGCCTGAAGATAAAACCTATGTTCGAAGAGAGAATAAAGGACAGGGATATTTTAGTTGTGGTTGGCTATTCGATGAAAAAACTGTTTTTTCTTTTGATCGGCTGTTTCAGTTATTCAACGGTATTCCGGCAGACCGACTAAAAGCAGTTGTTAGAACGGATCAGGGATTAAAAGGTTTTAATGCTCAGAATAGTGTGGTCAGTGTTATTGAACTGGATCAGCTGGATGATAGTCGTATCGAGATTATTGATAAAGAACCACCGCCGTGGGATGAGCTGGAAACACTATTGCTAAGTGCAATAGTCTAAAAAAATCAGTGTTATTGGTGTTTTTTACAAAGAAGTATTTTCCATTTGCACACTTGTTTCCCGAAGCAGATCCATAGTTTGGTTCACTTCGTTGATGTTGATGTCTTCTGCTGTTTTTCCGCCATTATATGTACTGGCAGCGATATCATTGGCAAGCTTGGAAAAGGCTGACCCATCGCTATCTTCAGAGTCAAGTTGTCTAGCGAACTCACTCAGGACTGGCACATTGAACATGACAGCACTGGGTGTATAGGGGCCCATTTTCTCAATTTGGCTGTAATGCGAGTGCATGCAGGTCATAAGCGTGGCAGATATCCGGGACAGCTCTGATGTTTTTATTGCTTCTCTCAGTTTGTTTCTTTCGTTCTCAGGAAGAGAATTCAATACCTTTTCGATAACTGGGCTTAACATGCTACCGAAATCATCATTCCCAAAGCCTGCTCTTTTTTCTAGAGATAAGCTTAAGACGGCATCTCTGAAAAGACACTGACAGCCCACTACCATTGCATCTTTATTGCCTGTTTTGATTGCCTGTAGGTAGTTGGTGACCGAAGCTTCGAGATTCTTCTGAGGGTCTTTTCCGGGAGGGGTAAACATTTCAAGGGCTTGCTCTGCTCTCTTTCGCATAGGAGAAGTTTCTGAGACTGATACTATTGCTGGCAATCGGCTTTTAGTCGAATCGAACGCCCAAGTGTTTATGTGTGCTTCCAGCTTCATGATAAAAGCAGCAGGGAGAATATCGGACGCGCCGCCTGCCAGTGCCAAGTGTTGGGTTTTCAGATGCCCACTCAAAGCAGATGCTACTTTTTTTGCAGATTTATGTTTTAGTAAACCACTGCTAACCGCATCAGCTACTTTCTTAAACAACTGAAGTTTCTGGTTTTCAGGATTATGAGCGGCTTGAGTACGGGCCGAAATAACAACATCCAGAAGCTTGCCGTCCAGTTCTTGTAAAACCTTTTTTCGCTGCTTGCGACTGAGCCCACCCATGGCCTTATTAACCAGCTGTTCAACGAGTAGGTCTAGTTGCTCATCCGTAATAGCAAACGCCTGGCAGCTTTCATTTAAAGTATTTATCAGCCCGCAGATACCATCAGTAATACTGAAGTGATGACCATATTCCCCGCTATCTGAAGGGTGTTCATACAAATCCATCACACTGAACATGAATTCTTTGGAAACAGATTCGAGCTGCATATGATGGTCTTTAGTGAAAGCAGGATACTCGGTTGCAGGTGATAAAGAAGTCATTTCGTGACTCTCTGCAACTCGAACGTTACGAGTAGTCATAAGTTTACCAGCCCAGGCTTTTGGCAGAATTTTACGGACCAGCCAACCATCAACACCATGTTCTTTAATGGCTGTTTTGTTTGGGGTCAAAGCCTCCATGATTCGATGGGTTGCTTTGCTTATGCTTGCAGAGATTTTCATAGAGTTATTTATTTGTTGGTCTGACAGTGAATATCGGCCATCAGATCAAGAAAAATAATGCTCTCCTCCCCCAGGAGGTTGACCGATTTCACTGTATAAAAAAAGAGGGGCTATCTTCAGATTGCCCCTCTTTTTTGAAAGCTTGACGAGATTAAGCTGTCAGGTCATTGGCACAAGAACTATTGTTCCCACGATCACTGTTACCAAGCCAGCAAGGACTGGTACAGAAGTACGCTTCACCACCTCGAACGGGCTGATCTTACCCATACCGGATGTTGCTACGATGACGCCAGACACCGGAGAGATAGTACGACCCAAGTTAGAAGCCTGGAGCATAGGGATGATTAGGAAAGCAGGGTTCAAACCCATCTTGCCAGCAAGAGCAGGCGCCAGCTCTACGAAAGCGTAGAAAGGTGCATTACCGGAACCGGTTGCAACAGCAGCAGCGACCGTCAGCAGGGTCAACAGCATCATCAGGGCAAAGCCACCAGCACCGGCGCTCTCAGCCAGACCAATCAGGTTACCAATAGCACCGATAGACATCAGGCCCTGAGCAAATACGCCTGCTGCAACCAACAGCATAACCACACCACGGAAAGCATCACCCATACCCTCATAGCAGACTTCCAGATCTTCCAGAGTCGCTTTGCCGTCAAAGCGTTTGGTGACGTAATCAACCAGAGCACCCAGAAGAATGGACGCTACGACAATGGTGTAGATATCCAGCTTCAGGCCAGGAATGGTTTTTCCGTTGAACAGGAAAACACCGACGATTGGCAGGAAAGGCAGGATTGCGTAGTAAGAAGGTGCTTTGACTTCAATTTCGGAGATATCCACCCTCTCCATAGGAGAGTTTTCTTTCTTATCTAGATATTTATTCCAGAAGTAAGCGGCAGCTGCCATGACAATGATGGCGCAGATGGAAACAGGTAATACGGTTTGAACAGCAAAAACATCCAGTGCCATGCCAGCTTTTTCAGCAGCGATCACCACATCACCGGATGTTGGTGAGAGAATAATAGCGGCTGGAGACGCACACACGGCAACGGCTGCAGGGCGAGAGATGCCCATAGCTGTCATCATTGGGAACAGGGTCGCCATCAACAGCACACCCAAACCAGTTGCAGAACTGACTGCCAGAGACATCAGGCAAGCAATAAGGTAAGCCGCCACCAATAGAACGTAGGGTGACTTGATAAACTGCAGTGGTTTGGAGAACTGTTTCACCACCACATTGTTGGCACCGATATGAGACATATAAGCCGCAAAGCCGCATAGCAGCATGATCTGCATACCCAGACCACCACCACGATACTTCAGCATGTATTTTACGAACTCAATGGAGTCGGTAATGATGTTACCGGTGGAAGCGACTTTTGAAGGAAGAACGGTATGACCCAACAGGCCGGTAATGATCAGCAACAGCAAACCTGCAGTCAGTAATATACCTGCTGGCTTGTAGCCTTTAATAATAAAATAACCGACACCAACGGTTATCAATAGTCCGATTAGTAGCTCGAGCATGGCGCTCACCCTGTATTTTTTGAGAGGAAAATAAAAACTGAATACAAGGGAGACTATTTACTATAGTTTTTTTTTGATTGATGTAAGTCAAACGATTTTGTTTCAATGTTAATTAGTTGCTTGGCTAGTAGTAATTCTACTGTTTTAGCTGTGAAAACAAGTACTAGGTATTGGTTAATTTTTCAAACGGCTTTTCAAATCAGCTCTGTTTTTTCTAAAATAGATGAATCAGTAAAATAAGAGTCCTGTTGCCTGTTGGTTGTTCTATGTTGAAGTGAATACTCCGTTATAGCTATACCCGTGATTCATGGAAATGCTCTATTATTTTAGGAATAATAAAGCAGAGGTAAGGTATTAACTGGAGAATGTGAGTATTTTTAAACCAATATACAACTATGTTAAAATATAAAAATAGAGGTAACTATTTAATATTGTTAAATAGAACAGAGATACTGTAACTAATACAGCGATTTTGCTTAAAGTTAGTTATACTAATGGTATTTCTACTTATCATTATAAGTATAATAGGTAGCTAGCTGAAATGAGCAAATCGATTCTTTTCCATACTATTTTTCCGCACAAAACAAGTAAAGTATGGGTTGTTTTTGTCCATGGTGCTGGCGGTAGTTCTGCAATATGGTTTCGCCAAATTAGAGCGTATCAAAAAGAGTATAATGTACTTTTGCTTGATCTTCGTGGTCATGGGAAGTCAGTTGATTTGGTGCAAAGCTTTGTAAACAGTAATTATTCCTTCAATAATGTTTCACGGGATATTATTGATGTTTTAGATCACAATAGTATTACTAGTGCACACTTCGTCGGTATTTCTTTAGGGACGATTATAATTCGTAATATTGCAGAAATTGCACCAGAATATGTATCGAGCATGGTCCTTGGTGGCGCAGTTACCCGTTTCAATATACGCAGTAATACTCTCGTTTATTTAGGTAATACGTTTAAACATTGTGTACCTTATATGTGGCTATATCGTTTGTTTGCATTCATCATGATGCCAAAAAAACGCCATAAAGAATCACGAAATTTATTTGTCCGCGAAGCTAAGCGACTGTGTCAAAAAGAATTTATTCGTTGGTTTAAATTGGCCATGGATGTAAATCCTTTAATGCGTCATTTCAAAGAAAAAGATATTGATATCCCTATTCTTTACATTATGGGAAAAGAAGATTATATGTTCTTGGGGCCAGTAAAAGAAATGGTTAAACACCATAAAAATAGCTTATTACAAACTATTCATAAATGTGGTCATGTTTGTAATGTAGAAAGCCCTAATCTTTTTAATCAACATTCGTTGGCGTTTATTGCAAGACAAGGGAGTTGATGTTTGTCATTGGGTGTTTCTAAAATTGATGAGTGATTAACTGCGTACCTAAACTACGTCAAAATAAAAAAGTCATATTTTATTAAAATATGACTTTTTTATGTCCGAAATATAAAACAATAAAATAAATTTTATTACCTATAACACATTTATTGTAAATATTAATGAAAGTAATATGAGCAGAACAGAGGCAATAATTGCTATTGCCTCTGATTCTTTCATCTATTTACCGCAGCACTTCTTGTGTTTCTTGCCACTGCCACAAGGGCAGGGGTCGTTACGACCAATTTTGTCGACGGTTATTGGTTCATTGGGTGTATCCAGAACGGCCTGCCAGCGAGTTTTGATCCCCGCGCCAATGGAAGCAAGTTCACGGGCAACAGAGGGTACTGCAGAAAGCATTTTCTCAATGTTTGGACCACCCGGCTCTTTGGCTTTTTCCAGCAGCTTTTCAGGCTGAGACCAGACGCTCAGCAGAATAGTACAGGCGGTCCAGGACTCTTCCTGATCTTTCATCGTTGGGTGCTGGAATATGTCTTCCCAGAAATTCACCAGAAAGTTATTGGCTTCACCAAAACCTCTGGACCATTCCTGAAACAATGGAAAAGCGTCGTCTGTTGGTGTTTCTGAGTGACACTCCTCAGGAAGAACATCGTTACCCATTTCTACATTCTGTTCGATCATACCGTAGAGATTGAACAGAGTTCTATGAATGTCTTTCTCTTGCTGTTCGGATTCAAAAGCAGGCTTTTCACCGAAGATGGCTTTCAGCCAGCGATTAGGTGGTACCTGTTGAGGGGAACCCCAAATACCGAACAGGTAACCTTCCACTTCAAGGTAAGTCATCTTGCCGTATTTTTGGAGTGCTTCATTCAGCAGGTTTTTCTGGTACTCGTCAAAACGCCAGTCAGGAATAAAGGAGCGGGTTTCTCTCAGACCCAGTTCTATTTCGATATCTTCAATATCGCCATGAACCTCAACGTCAATCAGCTCACGGGCATAGGCTGATTGAATGGCTTCAATGCCTTCTTTACCTTGCAGTTCGATTAGGCAGCCAACCAGTGCAGTATTCAGGAAGCTATCGTCGTCTTCACGGTCATCAAGTAACGTAATGAATTCAGCAACCGTTTGTTCTCTGTCGTTTTTATGGAAGCTGGCATTCCAGCGCAGTGATTCCAGAGCCAGGTCACGTGAGTCTTCGTCATTACTGGTGTCTTTGGCAATAGCCCAGAGCTGCTCTGTGACCAATGATCCCATGCGACCTAAAACAGCAGGTAGGAAACCGGATACAGCAAACTGCTCATTATGTTTATGGAGCAGGTCAATCATAGGTTCAACGGCAGATTGAGACTTAAGTACCGCGAGTACGCGCCAGGCGTGAATAGGAGACCAAAAGATCTCTGAATCGTCGCGCTCAAACAGTTTCCAATCCTGAGACAGTTTCAGCAGTTCCGGAATATGAACATCGGTAAATTCAAAGCGGCTGTAATCAGACCACTCCTGCCAATCGCATTCGCCAAGGCTGAGTAGATCAGAAACGGGGGAGGTGTAAGGGCTCATGAAAGTATCCGGAATGACCTGAGGGGTAAAAAAGGCAGGCATCATAGTAGATCAGCTCTGGCAAGCCAACCTAAAGCTCTGCCTTGTCGTGCTTCTTTCCCAAGTCGTTGGCCAATCTCTAGTCAACATTTTGAACCGCCATCGGCAGTGACCTGATGAGTTTTTGTAATAGTTGACCGTTCGACCTCAGTGGTTTCAATGGGTTCAGTAACCAGTCCTGAAAAACTGATCTGTATCAATTACAGGGCAGCCATGCAAAACGTATTATATAACGAATAACACTATATGTTGTGTTGTGTATAAGTACTGATCACTAGGGAATGTATTATTGGCATATGCAGTCGTAATCTTTTTCTCTCGCAGTTTCTACTCCCGATTTATTCCCCTGGAGCAAACCTGATGACTCTCATCATCAAACGAGATGGTTCTCGACAGCCTTTTGACGGCGCACGTATTGTCAGGGCTGTTTCAAGAGCGTTGAACGATGCCCAGATTAAGGATGATGAGTTTGCTGCTGCGTTGGCAGATAAAGTTGTCAGCAGCTTTCAGGGTAGAGATACGGTGGATATCTACGAAGTTCAGGGCATGGTGGAAGACTTGATGATGCGCAGTAACCACAAAGCTGCCGCTCGAAAGTATATTGAGTACCGTAATACCAGAGATGTTAAGAGAGAGTCTCGAAATGCTCTCAGTAAAGATATTCTTAGTATTATCAATCAGGACAATGAAGAGCTTCTGAATGAAAATGCCAATAAAGACGGCAAGATCATTCCAACACAGCGGGACCTTTTGGCCGGTGTAGTCGCAAAGCATTATGCCAAGCAGCATATTCTGCCTACGCACATCACTGCAGCTCATGAGAAGGGAGAGATTCATTATCATGATCTCGACTATGCGCCCTTCTTTCCCATGTTCAACTGTATGTTGATTGATGTCGAAGGCATGATGACCAATGGTTTTCGCATGGGTAATGCGGAAATTGAAACGCCTGAATCAATCACAACCGCTGCAGCTATTACCGCTCAGATCATTGCTCAGGTATCCAGCCATATATACGGCGGAACCAGTATTAATGAGATTGATCGTATCCATGCGCCCTACGTGACAAAGACTTACCAGAAACATCTGGCCGAAGGTATACGTTGGATCGAGAATGAAGAAAAAGCAAAGCAGTATGCCATGGAGCATACCGAAAAAGACTGCTACGACGCTTATCAGGCCTTGGAATATGAGGTGAATACGCTTCATACAGCCAATGGACAAACCCCGTTTGTTACTTTTGGTTTTGGCTTGGGAATCAGTTGGGAAGAGCGGTTGGTGCAGAAATCCATTCTTAAAAATCGTATTCATGGTTTGGGTAAAAATCGAAAGACACCCGTCTTTCCCAAGCTGGTATTTGTCATTCGTAAAGGTTTGAACTTTTCAAAAGAAGATCCTAACTACGATATCAAACAGCTGGCTCTGGAATGCGCAAGCAAGCGTATGTATCCGGATATTATTAATTACGACAAGCTGGTGGAAATCACAGGTAGTTTTAAAACCCCCATGGGGTGCCGTTCATTTCTGGGTACTTATGAAGAGAATGGCAAACTGATTCATGATGGTCGTAATAATTTGGGCGTTGTTTCGCTGAATCTTCCGAGAGTGGCTATTGAAAGCGGTGGTTGTGAAGAGGCTTTTTATGAGCTTCTGGATACAAGACTGGAGCTGGCCAAAGAGGCTTTGATGACGCGTATTCAGCGTCTTGATAATGTTCGCGCCAAGGTAGCCCCTATTCTTTATGTGGAAGGTGCTTGTGGCGTACGACTGAAACCCGATGACAAGGTCATCGAGGTATTTAAGCATGGCAGAGCGTCTATTTCTCTAGGGTATATTGGCATTCACGAAACCATACGGGCGCTGTATCAACAAGGTGATATCTACGATTGTGAGGTGCTCAGACAGAAAGGGCTGGATATAGTCGAATACTTGAACAAAGTGGTTAACCGTTGGAAAGAAGAGACAGATTACGGATTCAGTCTTTACTCAACCCCCAGTGAGAGCCTATGCGATCGTTTCTGTCGGCTGGATCAGAAAGAATTTGGCATTATTGATGGCGTTACCGAGAAAGGTTACTACACCAACTCCTTCCACCTTGATGTAGAAAAGAAAGTAACGCCTTACGATAAAGTCGATTTTGAAATGGGCTATCCAGCGCACGCCAGTGGTGGTTTTATTTGCTACGGCGAATATCCGAACATGATTCATAATCTTAAAGCTTTGGAAAATGCCTGGGACTACACCTACGACAAGGTGCCCTATTACGGTACAAACACGCCTAATGACTCCTGTTACCTCTGTGGCTTTGAGGGTGAGTTTCATGCGACGAATCGTGGTTTTGAATGTCCGCAATGCAAGAATCGCGACTCGGATAAAATGTCAGTAACCCGAAGAGTCTGCGGTTATCTTGGCCAGCCTAATAGCCGACCCTTTATCAAAGGCAAGCAAGAAGAAGTTACACGTAGGGTTAAGCATCTCTAGAAAGCTAAGGTTCAGTGCCTTTTGCTTGGTGATCTGATTTCATTAAGGAGTTCTTGGGAAGGGCGTTTATAGTCCTCATCCAAAATCATTTGCTTCAGAGCAGGTGTGTGCTCAATCTCCTTGGCATCCTTATGGGAAAGACTATGAGTCGGTTTGGCAAGACCACGGAAATTGACATGAACGTTCAGAGGATGAAGAGCCTTCTGAGTTGTGTCTGATGATGCCGTTAATAAGTCATAGGTATTAAAGTCATCTGGCATATCGAATTCATCCAATTGATGGGTGTGATCAATTCGAGCGTTTGCAGCCAGGCATACTTCACGTTTGGCATTTTCTTTGATCTGATCATGCATGGCTGTCCACAAATTTGCAGGAGTGCGAAACTTCGTTGCCCGTAAACCATTCAATTTATCCGTCATGGGCAGTGTTTTGTGCCGTGTAGTGAAATGCTCTCTTGTTCTAAAGTCATCCAGTGCACCTGCTCCGGTGACTTCGTTAAGGTCACACATACCGTGCAGAAGTTCTTCCAGCCCATCCCGATATTTTTGGTTATCCATAAGGTCATCAGGTATTTTCAAATGCTGCAGGTGTTCAGGACTTTTAAAGTGAACATCGGTTATAAATGGGCGTTGAGCGCCCGGAGTCTTGGGATACTGCCCTCTGGAAAAAGCAGGCAGGCGGAAAGCAGATTGAAGAACATGCTGGTATAACCAAAGTCTATTGTCTTCTTTTGCGAGCGGTTTATTAAGAAGCTCGATGGCTGCGGCAATTTTTTCTGTTGCTGGTCCGGGAAAGATTTTAGAAAAACTGTTTCTGAAATGCTCGGCGGCTTTCTCGGGGGGATGGGTAGAATTCAATAATAGAGATGCATACATCAGCAACAGGTTTTCTTGCTCGCTGAATTGAATATTGCAGCTGCTCTCAAGTAGCTGACAGTAGCATTCACAGGAGACGACCATTCTCATGGCATCTTCAGCGGTTCTTGGGCGTCGGGTATCTTCAGGGTTTATTTTCTTATCGATACAGTGTCTCAGCTCTTCAATGGATTGGGGGCAGTAATAGTACTGATCCAGAAGATCCTGACAGGTCAGAGAAGGATCTTCTGGGCTTCGAATAGGCCTGATTGGTTCAAATACAGACTCGTAAAGAGGCTTGAT
The DNA here is from genome assembly GCA_004762125.1 of Oceanospirillales bacterium. Taxonomy (GTDB): domain Bacteria; phylum Pseudomonadota; class Gammaproteobacteria; order Pseudomonadales; family Endozoicomonadaceae; genus Endozoicomonas_A. The sequence continues at coordinate 54,890 of SIHQ01000009.1, forward strand.
GATGCTATTCAGTCCTCCTGTGGCTAGCCCGGAGTATTGCAGCATAAAGAGAAGTTGCTGTTTAAGGGGGGCTCGAGCCATCAAAATTTCAATGCTCAATCTGTTAATATTTTGGTTGGTACAGTCCCCAATCCACTGTTGTGTCAGAGCTCTAAGCGCATCGTCTATTTTCCAATCTTCAAGCCCATCAGGGATCATGTCAGATAACTCTCCAGCTTCCTGGATGCGGCCTCGCATTGGACTGTATACCACCATCAATACAGGAGCTTGTGTCATCGCCTCAATTCGATGCTTGATCGTTTGGATAGCCTCAATTCGAGCTCCTAGGTTCCAGTAGACAGAACGGCCCTCAGAAAAGCTATCAGGAGCAAGATAGTGGACACAACCGTATATAGCATGAGGAATAAGATCACTGACTAAATGCTCGTTATGGGATTTGATGTAACCTTTCACCAAGGCTTCGTCAGTAACCTCAGAGACCTTATCCCCCTCACTCCACCCTGGATTGTGTGGGCTTGCCATGGGTATCCAGCTTTTGACACTGGCAGTCCAGCTGTCTTTATGAGCATCCAGAGAGAAGTGAGGGGGGTGGCGAAGAGTCTTATCCAGTGAGCCATAAAAGCCTTCCCGGCCTTTCATGGCTCTGCCAAGGGCGTAAACGGATGCGAAACGGCGGCAACCTCTTTGGCTTTCGTCATCAGCCATTTTTTCAACTACATGTTCAGGTTTTCCTATGAAGTCGTTGGTAAAAACGTTTTTAGGGAATATGGCGGTAGAGTTCAACAGGCCAGGTCTGAAGCAAAAAGTAATACCGCTGCTGATGTAGAGACTGGTCTTACATCCTTCAAACAGATTGGTGACTGGGCGATTCGTTTCCATGGAAGAAATATCAGGGTTATCAAACATTTTCTTCTGCAAATCGATTAGTTTCCCTTGATACTCTTTCTGATCTTTTTCAACACTCATGCCAATGCAGCGAACGGGTAAACCTTTGGATAGATCTTTAAAGTCAGCTCTAAGCTCTTTAAGAGCCTCGGGTTCTGGCTGACATCTTATGCGGGATGCTGCAGACAAGGGGGGAGAGCTTCCAAATGATCTGATTTCTGGTGGTTTAGGTTGACTGGCAGAAGTTGCTGCCGCTGGAGGGTTGTTAGGTCTGGTATTGTGAACAAATGGTCTGTTATGAGCTGGGGCTGTTTAAGGTAGGTGACTAATGCCTCTCGATGGTCACTGAAGTTATCCTCATAATCCAAAGGCATCAGTTGAACGGTTCTGTCATGAGTATCCAGCCCTACATGGATGGGACCATGCGCATTTTCTTGAATGTCCCTGCAGATGGTCTGAAGGTTCTGAAGGTTCTGAAGGCTCTGTCTCTCAAGAGGTGACATAGCTTTATTCCTTAAACTCTATTCATATGAGTATTTCGTCTGAAGATGATCTGACTTCAATATTTAGTCTGTAAAAGTATGGGATAAAGGTGTGCTGGCTTGTACTGATTGCTAACCTGGCTGTGCGGTTTCTTGTAGAATGCTTGGCTTCTGCTTTTTACAAATATCAGGCTTCATTCGAACTATGAATTATCTGCAGTATTATCCAACCGATGTTGTTAACGGTGAAGGAACACGCTGTACGCTGTTTGTCAGTGGGTGTGAGCATGCGTGCAAAGGATGCCATAACTCGTCCAGCTGGGATGCGGTAAAAGGCCACCCATTCACTGAAAATACGGTAGATCAGATATTACGCGACCTTGCAGACACTCGTATTTTTCGGGATGGTTTGTCATTGTCCGGTGGCGACCCACTGTATCCTGACAATATCAGCGACATTCTTCATCTGGTGACACGAGTCAAAACCGAGCTGCCAGACAAAAATATCTGGCTCTGGACGGGCTATACCTTTGAAGAACTTTCATTACTTCAGAAAGAAGTGATTCGTTATGTTGATGTTCTAATTGATGGTAAGTACGAAGAAGATAAAAAGAATCTTACTTTGCCCTGGCGGGGTAGCAGCAATCAGAGAGTTCTCCATCTAAATAACGATAATCCGAAATCCATTATGTATTGATGGCTTTCAATATGGATAGAATTTCTGGGGTATCGAGGTGCTGCTTGTAGCGTAAATAAGAAATGCCTGTGACACAGTAAACATCAAAGAGAGTAAATGTTGGTCGTCAGATAAAAAGCAGGCATTCTCATGGTTGGAGAGCGGCTGGTTGGAGAATGTATGGTAGGAACCAGTATTTGTTGCAGAGTCCCGCAGCTCTTCATCATGTGAAGCATCTTGACGACAAAAGCACAGTAATGAGCGTAGTGTTGCTGTTCCTGTTTTTAGTTTTTTATGGTTACCATCGTCTCCATCGTCTTCTGTATCGGTACCTGAAAGCGTTTTGGAGGAGATCTGATTTCCCGGGTAAATCGTATAACTCCAAGAATTTGAGCCATACGCTATATAAACGTGTATATCGCCTTTATCCATTTCCGTTAAACTCAGAGTGATTAATCCAGAAGAACGTCCCCTTGTGAGTGCAAGAGTTAACGAATTACTGTTATTGCTTTCGTATGAATTGAGCTCAAAATTGTTAAGACTTACTCCTAATTGATCATCGGTCGAAGCGTTTTGACTTTGTAGGAGGATAGCGATAAAACCAACTGCTCCGATAAAAGCTAACGGAATATTTTCCGGAGTATTTGCTTGAATATAATGGAGAAAATTAGACGATCGCGGATTTCTTATAGTTCGCCATCTTTCATCTATAGTGAAACTCATGGAATTATTATTGTTCAGGGTGAATTGAGTGATCTCTTTACCGTTAGAGTTAAGTATTCTGAACGCGGAACTGCCAAAGGTCTCCTCCTCATGTTGCCATGTTCCAAGAACTGCAGTGGTAGTAAAATAAAATAAAAGGAATACGCAGGATTTAAATAACGTCATGAGAGCGTGACCTTAAGTAGAAATCCTTTTCAAAATAATAAAAATTCAATTATTGTCGATATTTGATTTTTTGCCACTATCAGAACATAAAGCAGACGATTTCTGTTCTGGATTAAAGTTTTATCGTACTAAGTTAGCAGTATTCTATTGTGCTGCTTCGATATAGGTTTACCTAGTATCAACAAGAGGTTTCGAATCTCAATAGCGTAGCGAAACGCTGTGAAATGATTAATTGAATAATATTTTCTATTTTTATCTCGAACATCATGAAATGCAAAGCACGCTGGGCTAAAGTTGGCGGACTTTCGTGCTTATTAATCAGGGAATAATCAGAACTTTATGCAAGCCATCATGGAATCACTGCTGCCTGTCTTTCTGCTGATATTTCTTGGCTATACCTTCAAACTTCTGCGTTTTCCAGGGGATGGCTTCTGGGAGCAAGCAGATCGGTTTACCTATTACGCTCTCTTTCCGGCATTGTTTATCTATAAACTCTCCAATGCCAATCTGGAGGGCTTTGAAGGTACTGCCTTTATTAGCAGCTCGTTACTAGCGGTTGCTGTTTTGACGGTCATTCTGGTGATTCTTAACCGAGCCTGGTTTCATTTCAGTGGAGCCGCTTTTACTTCGGTTTACCAGGGAGCAGTGCGCTTTAATTCCTATGTATTTCTGGCGCTGGTCAGTTCTCTGTATGGTGATCAGGGATTGATACTGGCTGCATTTCTGATCATCTTTTTTGTTCCGGTCATAAATATTTGCTGCATTGGTATTTTCTCGATTTATGCCAGCGAAGCCAGCCTTTCTCCAATGTCGTTTATTCGTTCTATCATCAAGAACCCACTGATTATTTCCTGTTTCGTTGGTGGTGTTATTAATTTTCTGGGAAGCGGAATCTGGTCCCCCCTGAATCAGACGCTGGCCGTATTGAGTTCTGCAGCACTGCCTCTTGGACTTTTATCCGTTGGAGTTGGGCTGCATCTCGATCAGATAAAGGCTGCAAAGCTGGAAATTGTTATTGCCTGTTTGTTTAAGTTATTGATTTTCCCAGTGGTCATAGCCGGAGCAGCCATTCTGCTAGGTGTAGAAGGTATGGCTTTGTCAGTACTGGTACTGTTTGCTGCTCTGCCTACGGCATCAACCTCTCATATCCTGTCCAGAGAGTTGGGTGGTGATGTCCGACTGATGTCGGCCATTATTACTCTCCAGACAGTACTCTCGATGTTTACACTAATGGCTGTCCTCAGTGTAACTACATGAAAGTAAGGCTAAAACGATCGGGCTACCATGGTGAGGCTCCAAGAGGCTGTGAGGTTGGTGCCTGAACAAGGACTGAGAAACTGCCTATATCAAGCTGAGTGTTAAATGCTTGAAGGAATGAAATTAGCTGATCCAGAGTCATGTTTCAGGTGCCTGCATTTGTATGGTATAGGTTAACCATTACGAGAGTTTCGCCTTCAAGAACAGGCTCTGCTACAAAAAGGTTAATCCCACCCTGCTGTGGAAGTTGACCTGCGATCGTAAGGGTAGAGAGCAGTAGGTGTAATTTCTGACCAAACCTACTCATCCGCTTGCTGTTTGTTGATATATTAATAGTTTTAGCTGTAACAATAACAACAATGAAACAGTTTTTAAGTGTCGGGGAGGCCGCAGCCATGCTGGGTGTGGCCGTTTCTACTCTGCGTCGATGGCACTCTTCCAAGAAATTAATTCCTCAGTGTCGATCTATCGGTGGTCATCGTCGATACAGTGTCTCTCAAGTGCTGGCCATTACTCATCCTGACCAAATAAAGCAGAACCGCATTAATGTGGGTTACGCTCGGGTATCCTCGCATGACCAGAAAAAAGATTTGGAAACTCAAAAGCAAAGACTGGCTGATTACGGGGAGAGATTCGATACTTTCGACGTGATAGATGACCTCGGCAGCGGCTTAAATTACCGTAAAAAGGGTCTTCGTCGTCTGATTCAAAGGGTCTGCCAGTCCAAAATAGATAAGCTGGTCTTGATTCATAAAGATAGACTGTTGCGGTTTGGTAGTGAAATCATTTTCCAGCTATGCGCTTACTTTGGGACTCAGGTAACCTTAAACTTTCAATGGAATCTGGAACAGCACGCCCCTGTAAATCGACGATTAGCTCATACCTGGTACAGCCTTCATTTTGGCATTGCCAATACTGATTTCTCGGAGATAGTTCGTTTTTGCAATCTGTACAATTGTGCTGAGCTGCTACAGAAAATCGGAGTCATAGTCAGAATAATAAGCGACCATCGACAAATAACCCGCTGTACGAAGAACATGCAACTCAGCCTGTATTCATATATAAAAGAATCTATAGGCTAGTACATATCCAAAAAGTTACAGGTGACTATCGTTTAAGAATGGTGAACCAACGAGCCAGATTAACAACACTGGCCAGAGCGGCTGCGACATAAGTGTATGCAGCGGCTTTCAAAACCTCTCTTGCTGCAGGCAAGTGCTCATCTTTAAGGTAGCCTTCAGACAGGATTGGCAGAGCTTTATTAAAACTGGCATCTATTTCCAAAGGCAGGTTCAAGACCTGGACCCAGATTGCTGCGACCATGCCACTGATACCGAGCAGAGCGGTGAATAGCATACTGTGAGGAGCACGGGTCAGAAGAAACACCAAAGGCGTTAGCATCAATGCCAATGAACTGAACCGCTGAATAGAAATCGCAAGCTTTATTCGCTTCCCCCTTCTAAGAAAATCCGGATTATTTTCCTGATGCTGGAGAGCGTGACCCGTCTCATGGGCTGCAACAGCGACGGCCGCAATTGAACAGCCATCATAGTGTTCTGGAGACAGCGATATTTGCTTCTCGGCCGGATTGTAAAAATCCTGTCCATTCTGGCCTTTGACGACGGCTACACCATCAAGTTTAAAGCGCTCGACCAGGTGCTTTGCCAGTTCCCCTCCGGTTCCAGGCATACCTTCTAGATCTGAAGAGTGTCGTCTGAGAGTTCGTTTAACCCAGAACTGTGGTGCAATGACCAGTACAATAATCAGCAATCCCAGCAGTGCTAAATGCATCAATAATCCTTTCTTTGTCTATTTCTGGTCTATTTTCAGAAACTAGAAAATAGCCTGCTCTCTGTAAACGGCGACCAGAACCTTAGCAACAACCAGAATCAGGATCAGTCGTGGTGCCCAGTGCATGTTTTTTACATCTTTTAAAAACTGGATCATTTTCGATTATTCCAAACAGTGTATCCGGGGGCATTTATATCATAATCCGCTTACGTGCTCATGTGGGTAGTTGTTCTTTAGTTCATTCTGACTAGTTCAGCAACGGTAGGAGAATATAGCCATCCTGCGGTTTGATAACCATAATTCCAAAACTCTAAATATAAGAATAACAATAGGGAGAGTAACCGTGTCGGCATTTAAAGATCGTACCCTTGAAGGCAAGGTCGCCTATGTTGCTGGTGGAACCCGTAGCTTTAACCTGGAGATCGCCAAGCGGTTTGCAGAGCAGGGTGCCAAAGTAACGGTAATGAGTCGTACTGTTGACCGTACCGAGTCAGCGGCTCAGGAAATTCGTGATATGGGCGCTGAAGCACTGGGTTTGCCTGGTGATGTACGCGACTATGATCGTGTTTATGAAACCATGAAAATTACCGCTGAAAAATTCGGCGGTATTGATATCGTGGTTGCGGGTCAGGCGGGTAATTTCTATGCGCCAGCCGTTGGTATGAGTGCCAATGCGTTCAAATCTATTATTGATATTGATCTGTTGGGCACCTTTAACGTTTTTAAAGCTTCTTTTGACTTCCTGCGTAAGCCGGGTGCCTCGCTGATGGCGATTACTGCTCCGGAAGCCGTACGTCCTATGCCTTATCAAAGCCATGTGTGTGCTGCCAAGGCTGGCGTAAATATGCTTTGTAAGGTGCTGGCTCTTGAATGGGGTCCTGAAGGTGTTCGAGTGAACGGTATTTCTCCTGGTCCTATCGAAGGTTCATGGGGCATGGAAAATGTCATCTTGAAGAAGCCTGGCATGTATGAGCAGATCAAAGAAGGTACTCCACTGAGACGCTGGGGAACCAGTGACGAAATTGCCGATGGCGCTCTGTTCCTGGCATCAGAAGCGTCTAGCTATATTACAGGTACCATTCTGGATATTGATGGTGGTGTGACTATTCAGACACTGGAGCCAGAATCTGGTACCAAGGCCACCCAGAGTTATGATGAAGATCCTCGTATTCGTGGTGCTGGTCGCGGTGACCGCTAAAAATCAATTAATACATTTTGTGTCTGAAATCGGTTTGACCGGCATCAGAGAAAAGGAAAATGGGAACAGGGTATAGTTCGGAGCTGATTTAATCTGCCTTTGCGACTCTCATGCCTACTGAACCTACCGAAAGGCCGGTAGTTACTTTTGGTAACTACCGGCATCGAGAATGCTCCAACCTTCTCCTGGATATTGCCGAACTTCTGATGGCTTCAGGAGCCCACACCGAACGCGTCAATCGAAACATTCTTAGGATTGCCAAAATTCTTGGTTATGATGTCCAGGTTTTCTTCTCCTTCTCAGGCGTAACTCTGACACTGGTTTGTGATCACGGTGATGATTATGAACACACTTCTTTTCGTCGAATAAAAGGCTACGGCGTTAACATGAGTGTGGTATCAGCCATTAGTCGACTAAGTTGGAAGGCGGGTGTTGAAAGCATGACGCTTGTGGAGATTCGAACAGAAGTTGAACGGGTCAGAAGTATTCCTCATTACTCGAAAATAAAACTGGTAACCATGATCAGCCTGGCAGGCATGGCTTTCTGTCGTCTTGCGGGCGGCGAACCCTTAGCTATGTTACTGGCGGGGCTTGCAACAGCGCTGGGTTTTACGACCAGAAATGCTTTGCTGAACAGAGGATACAATCTTGCACTCAGTGTTGGTGCTGCGTCGTTTATTGCCAGTGGTGTCAGTGGTCTAGGTATTCCGCTAGAAATTGGTCAGAAACCAGAGATAGCCGTGGCAACCTCCGTACTTTTTCTGATTCCCGGGGTGCCTATGATTAACAGCATTATTGATTTGATGCATGGTCATATCACTATTGGTCAGGGCAGAGCCATGCAGGGTGTTGTTATCGCATTCTCCATTGCCATGGGTATTGTTCTTAGCTCAGGGTTATTGGGAGTGAATCAGCTATGACGCTATTACTGCTAGAAAAGTGCCTTTGGGCTGGCATCGCTGCTCTTGGTTTTGCCACACTGTTTACTGCTCCCATTCGAGTATTCTGGGCTACCGCTCTGCTGGCCGCTTTGGGTTATGGCCTGCGAGGAATAACACTACATTATGGTGGCGATTTGTTATCAGGCACATTGATAGCTTCCTGCACTATGGGGTTACTGGCTATACAAATTGCCCACTGGGTTCACACACCGACCACTGTCTTTATGGCTCCAGCGGTTATACCCATGGTTCCCGGTGTTTTCGCTTATCGATCAATGATGGGGCTGATGGAAATCAGCAGGGCAGAGGAAGCCTCTGCTGATCTTTTGGTTCAAGCCGTGGGAAATGGCCTAAGTACTGTCTTCGTATTGTTGGCACTGGCTATTGGTGTATCACTCCCCTCTTTGCTGTTCAGGAACAAAAGCGTTAAAGACATTCGCTTTGTCCGTTCCCGAAAAGCAAGGGTGTAATCATTACATGGTTTGTTTGTGAATCTTCTCTACAGATTCCTGGCTAAGGCGGATAAACAGGCCTTTACAACTGGCGGTCACTACACCGTTCGCTCTTATTTCGGCGGACATAATAATCTTTCGACCTTTGGATTCTTCCAGCCAGCCGAACAGTTCGAGGTCGGTATTGAGAGGAGTCAGTTTATGGTAACGAACGGTTAGTTCTCCTGTTACGCCTGGTGTGCCAGTGATTTTCTGGCCCACCCCAAGAAACTGATCAAACAGGGCTGCTACGTGTCCCCCGTGAACGGTATGAGGCGGACCTTCGTATCTCCATCCCATATTTGCTCGACCATGGACACCTTTTTTATCAATCCATGTTGTCAGTGGCGCAGCTAAAGGATTAGATCTTCCTTCTACAGGCCCTAGTTCATAACCTCGATCATTGAAGGTTCGAGCCTTAATGCCGGAGCCGTCAAAACGACCTTTTGTTAAGAGGGTTTCGGCTAGTTTGTCAGCAGCGGCTTCCAGTTGATCGGCCAGCTGGTTCAGAGTGTCTTCTGAAGCTGTGCAGATCACCAGGTTTTCAATCATTTTGCGAGCCGATTCAGCGGCGCGGCGACGGGCAGCCCAGACTGGAGATTCCGGTGCTTTCCATTCGGGACTATCGTATGGGGAGTGAGAGTCAGTCATTTTTATTCTTATTTTTTGAGGGCTTTGAATAACTTATATCAAGAGCTGTTGATACGGCATGCTCCTAATGGATTAGGGTCGGTGTCAGGGGGAGATTTAGAGGGCTATTTTGAAGGCTGCTTAGAAAGGGAGTGGGGCAGATGGTAAGCCCCGTTAAAACTAGCTATTGAGAGATCAGGGAATAACGTCCTGTGTTTCAATTCATCCAGGGCGTTTCCGGCAGAGAGTCCAGATTTTTGATATAACGGTCGCCATCAAATTTGGCTCCGTTCTGAATCACATCAATGATCTCTACTGACAGTGCGCAGGCTATTAATTCCATGGCTTCGGGACGTTCCGTACCGGACATGGTCAATCTGAACAGGGTTTCTTTAACCCTGGGAGGATTGTTCTCGGTCAGCTGGTTTTCAACGATATCTACTAGATGCTCTTCGGTGACCAGATCTTCGTCAGACATTACTGCAAGGTGCCTATCCAATAAATGAGTTGTTAATCTTAGCCTGTTATTTCAGCTATTGGCAGTTTCATGGTTGTAGAATCAGTAAATTTTGAATGTCTGAATTTTCCTGAAGAATCCAAATTTCTGGCTCTTTTGAATTTCTATGGTTCATCTGTCGTACGAATAGCTTCGGCTATCTTATCCATTATAAAGGCCAGTCCGGTATCCTGCAGGGTCACCACTTTAGGGTGACTAAGTGACAAAAAAGTATATGGATTCTTATCTCTGGGCAAATTATCCGGGTCGGTATTTATAGAGAGTAACCAGTGTTGGCTGACTTGGTTTGGTTCAGAGTCGGTACCCAGCAGTTCTTTCATTCGTAATTCACGGACAAAAATATCCTGCTCTGAAACAATACCGGCAGCCTTGACTTCTAAGTCTGGTCTTACCATTGTCAAATCCATGTGGGTGTCACCCACGATGGTTACTGCAAATTTTCCTGACACAAGAACGTTCATTTTGTTTAGAAGGTGAATAACAAGACGAAGAGCGCTGCCTTTATTAAGAAGGACACTTTGAACATAAGCCTTCTCTATGGAATTTTCCCGAACAACAGGAGTGAAAACATGTTTTGGGAATGACTGAGACAAGTGATGGGAGCTAAAAAGAGGTGATGAGTAATGAGGTATTCGATTTAGAGTGCAATAGTTGTGGCCACTGTTCCATGAAATGGTCATGCCAGTCAGTAAGTGTGAGCTTTGATTGCAGGAATTTTCCAGAAAAACCAGATCGTGATGGTAATAGCTTAAAAGCCGTTGGTTGATTTCTTTCAGGATCACACGATGTTCTGGAGAGGCTGACATGAATTCAATTTGTAGACCATGACTGCTGATCAGCACATCAGGCATGGGTATCGCATACTCTCTATTCGTTGGTTTCTCACTGAAATGAACCATAGGAAGGATTTCATCGAAGTCTCTGTAGACTAAAGATAAATTAATAGGATACGAACTATGGGTGCCAAAAGATCTTTGATTTGATGGGACAGACCGACTGGTATTGTATATCAGTATCACTCTATTGGAGTACGTATCGGTGAATTTGACCAGAGCTATTAACCAGTACTGTTGAAGCTCCCAAGCTCTATCTGGGTCAAGAGCATATGCGTCTTCCAGCTGAGTCGTTTGAGTAATCAGGCTATCATCCAGATCAAAAACCAGTACCAGCTTTTTGTCATCATGTTGAATCAGGTGCTGCCCCAGCAGCTCAAGACTGCTCAGCATTCTGTTCTTCAGTGATTCAATGTTTGCCTCACTGACTAAGAATCGGTTCAGTGCTTTTGATATGGTGGCCTCCACTAAGCCTTCGGATTCCTGGAAATTATTTTTCGGTTTGAATGAGCCAGGGAAGTCGAGGAAGTTAGAAAAATCGTAAAAACCTAGTTCTTCAGACAGGTTTGTATTGAAATATAAAGGGGACTGTTCCGGAGATATGTACTCCGGCATTAATGGCTCGCTACTAACATGTACAGAAAATATCATGCTGAAAAGAATCAAACAGCGAAAAAAAAGATCCCGTACTTTCAACTGGAATGCCCTGAAGAACAGTGGTGATTGGTACACGCTGGGGTAGCAGTTTAGTCGACATCTCTGCTGAGGAGAGAGTAGGAGGAAATTAGCTGTGAGGGTCGTTTTATGAGGAGCCTTTCCTGATGGTTAGGCTCACTTATTAGAGATTACTTTTCTGCAAGTTTGGTAATGACGGATTTCAACAGATTGATTCTGGGTTCGATAGAGTCCAGCTCAAGGTATTCATCGGCACTATGAAAGCGGCCACCGGCAGGGCCGAGACCGTCCAGGGTTGGAATACCCATAGCTGCAGTCAGATTGGCATCGGAACCACCACCGACTTCTTTCCAGTTAATCTCGATATCCAGCTCTTTGCCGGATTGTTCAACCAGAGCCATAAGGTTGGCCGTTCCTTCCGAAGGAATCATTGCCGGTTTATGGGCTGCTCTGGTCAGGGATATAGAAATGTCTGGCTCTTTTGAAAAACGAGTGGGATAGCTAAACTCTTTGACCTGCATCAAGTTTTTAACTTCTGGAGACTAGATAGAGCCGAAGTGAAAGTGTATTAATCCTTATGTTTTAGAGTTATTACAACCAGTTAAACAATAAAATGCAGGTTCAAAAAAATTGAACGTATCAAAGATACTCTCTGGCATGTGCTATTGAGTTCGGAATTTCCAGTTGCCAGTCCAGTTGCTTGTTTTTCCACTTACCGATACGACTGAATAATCTGTCGGAGTCCACTATAACCAGTTTTTCTTCAAGGCTATCCAATAAGGGATCGCAACTCAGTTCAGCAGCCTGAGTCATTATTTTGGAAAAGGCTTCTTTATTGAACCGTTCTGGATTGAGTAGTGGAAAAGTACGTTGAATAAACAGCGCACAATGGTCTGTCAGCAGATAATAATGTACGGCGTTGGAATTGAAGCCGTGACCAGCAAGACCAAAGTGGAAGAAATCGGCAGGCCACTCACGGTGTTTGAAATCGTCAGGTACAGTCTCTCCTCGCCGGAAATCATGTGCGATTTTTCCTTTCCGGATTAAGGTCACGTTTAGCCACTGTTGATCGGCTTCGCTGATAAAATTGTCCAGCCAGTACCCTTTTTCCAGACTGGGAGGAAAGATTTTTAATTCATCAGGCAGGGATGGAAAATTGCTGTCTTTTAGTTCCGAGGCTACAACCAGTTTTACGCTGAGCTCTGGTTCGGGAGAGTGAAAGTCTTCATCAACGACATTTTCCGCGGAATAAAATAGCTGATTGTCGTCACTGTCAGGGGAATTAATTGGTGAGATTTCAGATAGAGAGCTACAAGGACTTAAGCTGATTCCCGAATCCATTGTTGCATTTGAGTCGCTGGAATCTTGCCGTAGCGGTTGATATCTCTGAATGTCATCTGTGATCTTGATATCCCTCTGAGCAATACTTTTCCAGTAAGCCTGTTGATCGAGGGAGATTCCATCACTCTTGGGTAAAATTCGGGCACTGGATGTTTTTGGTGGTTCAGGGAGGGCATCCTTTATGTTCTTCCCAAAAGGTTGGCTCGCAATGTGATAGTTGGGATAAGAATTGTGAAGCATGCCTGCTCTCTTGGCGATAGCTTTAATTTGGTATCGTCAGAGAAGCGCTCTTCAAAAGGTTTATCAGTATTTGGAGGGCGTTAGAAAGAAGGGAGATACAAAAAAGCCCTGCTGTTTAAGCAGGGCTTTGAAATATGGTGCACCCGGCGCGATTCGAACGCGCGACCCTACGCTTCGGAGGCGTATACTCTATCCAGCTGAGCTACGGGTGCAATGGCTGACTGCATGGGCTTCCAGCGGTGGCCAATATTACTGATCAGAAGGGATCATGTCTATGGCTTTTTGCCGGGATAGAGTGCATCACAGCAGTAGCTAGAAGGCTTAATAAGCCGCTTCTAGGTAAATGTACGATGTTTTGTGTGCAACACTCAAGGACTATGGTCGAACATCCGTTGAACCTGCTTGGAAAGTGCTGTTTTACCGTATTCAACTGTTCTATAATCCGCATGCTTAAGAACAATCGGTTTCATTGCGTTCTGATAATCAAAAAAATCATTGCCTGCTTCGTTGTAGAGATAAGGTAAATGACGATAACTGTCAGCCAGACTGACCTTAAGACGCAGTGCGAACCTATTATGAAAAATGAGAAGCTACAGTCTGTTCAGGATCTGAAGCAGCTTTATTATATAGGGGATTGCGAGTGTCTCGGGTAACACAACTTCGAACTTTTATGGCCCTGATTGGTGGTCTGTTTTCTGTTATGGCGTTTGCTGCGGTAGAGCTGGATGACACTTCCCGTAAGGAAGTTTACGAGCGTATTGCTCCAGTGACCAAAGTCTGCCTGCAGGGTGAAGAATGTGCGAGCAATCTTGGCGCTGCACCAGTTGCTGCCAGTGGACCTCGTAGCGGTGAAGCTGTTTATGGCCAGTTCTGTACTGCATGTCACAGCTCCGGTATTCTAGGCGCGCCCAAGAACGGCGATTCTGCAGCATGGAATACGCGCCTGACTGAAGCTGGCAGCCTGGATAAGGTCATCAGCAAGGCTATTGTCGGCTTCAATAGCATGCCTCCTCGTGGTACTTGTGGTGATTGTTCCGATGAAGAATTCGGTAATGCCGTTAAGTTCATGAGTGGCCTTAAGTGATAATGAGCCTCTTTTGAGAACTCAGGCCAGAGGGCTGACAAAGCCTTCTGGCTTCACTGCCAGAATTGAGCAGTAAACGCCGTTCAAAATATTCTCTGCCGTATTTCCCATTAAAACGCCTTTGGCATGTCTGCCCAGAGTCCCCATTACAATCAGATCAACATTAACTTCATTGGCTAGTTTTTGTATTTCATAGGCTGCATCTCCTTTTAGTAAGTGAGTACTTGCTCCTTCCCTGTTTTTTTCTATACCTGCTTCCGTAAGAGCTAAATCAAGTTTTTCCTGATAACGCTGATGAGTGGTCTCTTGCAGCTCGTAAATCTCATCTTCTGTAAGGAAATGAATAGCGGACTGCTTTTCCGGGAGGTTCCATACACTGGCAATATGTAGCTCGGCGTTCTCCTGACTGCTCAGATAGAGTCCATGCAGTAACAGGCTCTGATTCATAGCTGCGGCATCTCTGTCCGGGTCTCCGACATCGATGGCTACCATTATTCTGCCAGTGTAATCGGGGAGTTGATCCCGGCAGGCCATCATAAGTACAGGGACTGGGCATTTTCGTAATAGCGCAAGATCATTACCAGTGAGCTGATTTTTGGCGAAAGCTCCGCTTGGGTCCGCAAGCTTTATCACCAGGTCGACACCGTATTTGCTGACTAATCCGGAAATCAGTTGTCTGGGTTTACCTGCGATAATGCTGGTTTCAGCCTGTATTCCCTCATCCCATGCACGTCGCTTAAGGGATTCAGCCATCTCTTCCAATTGTTTTCTGAGACCGGCTTCAATCTTCGCCTCCAGAGGTAAAAACTGTAGCTTTTCCATAAGCTCCAGGCTTTGATCAAAAATGGTCAGAACAAGTTTGGCGTCGTTGTCCCTGGCCAGCCGGAAGGCCTGACTCAGTTCCAGCTCACTAGTGTGGTTTTGGGTGATAACCATCAGTATGGATTTGAAAGCATGCATAGTGAAAGAAGCATCCTGAAAAAGCGGTAACGGATATAAATCATTGGAAAGTATTGCAGCTGATAAAAAAATTGCCTGATAAATACTGCTCAATAGACCCTGAATCCGTCCATACTTTATAGATAGGAATCAACAGGGATGTGATCTCATGGACAGTCTGGAAGGCCTTAGGATTCTGGTGGTCGAGGATAACGATTTTCAAAGGTCAGTGGCTCATCAGGTGCTGCAGACATTGGGAGTCAGTGATATTCATCAGGCATCTGATGGTCTGCAAGCTTTGAAGGTACTCGAAGAGTTAGGAAAGGTTGATGTTGTCATCTGTGATCTGGATATGCCCGGAATGGATGGTATTCAGTTTCTTGGAGAGCTGGCCAAGAGTAGCCTTGCAGGAGCCGTCATCGTCGCCAGTGCCATGGAAGAATCTTTGATTCGAACCGTTGAAGATCTGGTTCATGAACACGGCCTGACACTTCTTGGCACCTTGTCCAAACCACTGGCAAGGAAGAAACTTCAAGCATTGCTTAGTCAGTACTCTTCTGAAGAAAGTTCTGAAGCCTTAGCCACCTCTTCGGAGAAACCGAAAGACACATGGAGCGTTAAAGAACTTGAAGAAGCTCTAGTGAAGAAACAGTTTATTCTCTATCACCAACCCAAAGTATCCATAGCAACAGGCAAGCTTGAAGCTACAGAAGCACTCTGTCGATGGCTGCATCCCGAACAGGGTTTGATAATGCCAGATTGTTTTATTCCACTCATGGAATCCAATGGTTTGATTGAAGTTTTAACTGAGCAAGTGATTAGCATGGCTTTAGCTGATCTTGGTGATTTTCAGGCAAACGGTCAGAAAACCAAAGTAGGCATCAACTTGTCAGCCTCAACATTGAATGACACATCAATGCCGGACCGACTGTTTGAGCAACTCTCTACACATCACCTTTCACCTGAACTGTTGATGTTGGAAATAACAGAGAGCAGTCTGATAGATCAGCCAGCTAAATCTCTGGAAACCTTGGCGCGATTAAAAATGAAGGGTTTCATGTTGTCTATAGACGACTTTGGAACGGGGTATTCCAGCATGAAGCAGTTAAATCGAATTCCTTTTTCAGAACTTAAAATCGATCGCTCGTTTGTCGATGGTGCCAGTGAAGACAGAACACGTAGGGCTATTATCGATGCCAATATCGGCCTTGCCCACACTCTGGGGATGAAAGTGGTGGCTGAAGGCGTTGAACAAGTTGCTGACTGGAATATTTTGGAGGAGCTGGGTTGCGATATCGTTCAGGGGTATTTTGTTGCCAAACCCATGCCCTTAAGCGAACTGTCTGATTGGCAAAGAGAATGGCAACATAAATTCAGTCAGCTGGATGACTCTCAACAAAGTGTCGGTCAGTAAATTCAACAAACCTCATTAGATGAAAAACAATGCAACAGAAGCCGCAGTAAGTGTAGCTAGTCCATAATTAAACTGTCTAAGTCGTCTTTCGTTGGTGAGTATTTTACCAATACTTGCACCGAAAACTGCCCAAATAGTAACTGATGGTAGATTGACCAGTGAAAATACCAGTCCAACGATAATGGCCGACATTGCAAACTGTTCGCCCGGCAGAGCAAAGACAGCCACCGCACTGACAGCCATCATTACAGCCTTTACGTTAACAAATTGAAACAGCGCTGCTTGTATAAAGGTCATGGGTTTTAGTTGACTTTCTCCAGCGTTCGCTTTTCCTGAATGAGCAATTAACCAGGCCAATCTGAGCATGTAAAGCACGCCAATAACCCGAAGTGCTTCCTGAAGAATCGGAAACTGCTCAAACACCTGATGCAGGCCAAAAGCGACACAACTGAACATGATAAAAAAGCCGCTCGAGATACCCAGAATATGCGGTATGGTTCGAACAAAACCGAAATGCAGACCACTGCTAGTCAGCATAATATTATTCGGACCAGGAGTAACGCTGGTTGCAAAGGCAAAGGCCACCATGGGCAGCCAGAGTAGTTCAAGATCAAACATCATTCATATCTCATGAAATATAGATTTCGCCTTTAAGGTACAATGCTACGTAGCCAGCTATTAGAACCCTGTCGTTTTGTAACTCGCAGTTCAGTCGTCCTCTGCGTTCTGATATCTGCTCTGCTACCAATTTTGTTTGATCCAGTTTGGAGGCCCAGTAGGGAACAAGCATGGTATGAGCCGAACCTGTCACCGGATCTTCCTGAATAGCGACCTCAGGACCACCAAACCATCTTGAAACAAAGTCTGTGCCAGGACGATTGCACTTGGCACTGATGCAAACGCCACGAACAATGCCTTTCTCAAGTCCGGTGAAATCAGGGTTTAAGTCAATAATAGTCTGCTCGTCAGGGGCAATAATGAGCAGGTCATCTCTGGATCTCATAACGTCCAGAGGTTTGAATGGCAGCTGATTGGCGACTTCATGAGAAAGCTCTCCCTGCTGCAGGTTTGCCTTGGGAAAGTCGAGTTCAATTTGTTCTTCTTTGAAACGAACAGATAGCTCACCGGAAAGGCTATCGAAAACGAGTTTGGAAGAGTCATCTCCCAGCATGTGGCGAATCACATAACTGGTGGCTAGAGTGGCATGGCCACATAGCATGACTTCTGTACCCGGAGTAAACCAGCGAATGTGATAACGACCTTCGTTACCAACGACAAAGGCTGTTTCGGAAAGATTATTTTCCAGAGCTATCTTTTGCATGAGGTCATCAGGCAACCACTCTTCAAGAGGGCAGACTGCAGCAGGATTGCCACCAAACAACGCTTTACTGAACGCATCAACCTGATAAATGGAAAGCGTTTTCATGGGTGCTCCTTATTTATTATTGTGAACATTTTTCGCTCATGGTTGTTTTCTTAATCAAAGATAATTTGAATTCGTTTATTGTTTTTGCCTTTACTCTCAATCCTGGAAACCCGTACTCGGCCAATTTCAGCGGTATTGGCAACATGGGTTCCACCACAAGGTTGAAAGTCGGTATCTTTAACCCGAATCATACGTAGCTGACCTGTGCCCCGAGGAGGTTGGACAGACATTGTTCGTACCAGTTCCGGCTGTTCATCAAGAACTTTCTCATCCAGATACTCAATGGTGACGGGCAAATCCTGTTCGATCAGCTGGTTTAGTTGTGAGGATAAATCTTGTTTATCGGGCAGAAGATGATCATTCAAGCAGAAATCCAGTCGGGCCTTCTGGTCGGTCAGGGCACCACCGGTGACGCCTGCTGGAATTAAAGAACAAAGAAGATGCATACAAGTATGGAGACGCATATGTGAATAGCGCCGCTCCCAGTCCAGGATAAGACTCACCTGATCATTTGCGCTCAACTCTGGAGCACTATCCGCTAGTTCATGAATGACTTGCCCTGTTTCATGACAGCGACGGGTATTAATGACCTGGTATGTTTCGACACTATTGCTGGTGCTGGTCAGCCAGCCAGAATCTCCTGGTTGCCCGCCTCCAGTGGGAAAGAAAACCGTATCTTCCAGTACAACGTTGTTGTCAGTTACTTCAATGATTCGGGTTGAGAGTTCTCTGAGATACGCATCTCGAATGTAAGCTGGTTGATCAAATGTTTGCTCGCTAGACATTAAATTGTCCTCATACAATTATGCTCATTCTTCTAAGGAATGTTTGAAAATCAGTCTAATTGCTGCTTATATTTGTGCAATTTCTTTATTGTCACCATGACAATAAGGTAAAGCCAAATACAATTTAATAAATGCACACGCAACGATAAATAAAATAGTTTATGAACTGGTTTCCTGATCTGGCCCTTTTTAGTGGCCCCAAATACAAAATGCTCGCTGATGCCATAGAGGCAGCGATTACGGACGGTACTTTAAGTAGTGGTGACCGTCTGCCGACTCACCGAGGGCTAGCGGATCAGCTTGGCGTTACTATAGGTACTGTCACTCGAGGCTATGCAGAAGCTGAGCGAAGACGGCTGGTTCATGCAAGGGTAGGGAGTGGTACTTTTGTGATGGGCAAAATCTGGGAGAAGAGGGATTTCAGCGTAAAGGAGCAGGCTGATGATCAGCTGATTGACCTCAGTCTAAGTCTGCCAGTACCTGCGAGAAGAGAGCAGATTTTGGCTAATAGTCTCAGGATTATTTCGGCAGACCCTAACCGTCTGGCGCCTCTGCTGGAATATCTTCCGGAAACGGGGCTTCTGGCGCACAGGCAAGCCATGGTCAACTGGATGCGTTATCACGGTATGGATGTTAGTGCGGACAATTTGCTGATCACTTCCGGTGGGCAGCACGCCAATATGATGACTTTGCAGGGAGTACTTAAACCAGGCGATATTATTGTTTCAGAAAACCTGACTTATCCCGGCTTTATCAATGCTGCACGACAATGGCAGTTGCGACATATTGGACTTGAAATGGATGAGCAGGGACTCATTCCCGAGGTTCTGGAGCAATGTTGTCAGCAGCAACAGCCTCGCCTTCTGTATCTTACGCCTAACCTGCAAAATCCCACTGCTGGAGTCATGGGGTTGGAGCGACGTAAGGCTATATTGTCAGTTGCTGCTCGCCACAACCTGCTGATTCTGGAAGATGATGTACAGTTTATTCCTCCATCACAGCGCTTGCCTTCGCTTTTCACCCTTGACTCGGAACGGGTTATTTATACTTCAAGTCTGTCCAAGCATTTGGCCGGAGGGCTCAGGGTTGGTTTTGTCTGCACGCCTCCAGATCTGACCATGAAGCTGAGACAAGCTATTCGAAATGACTGCTGGATTGCCCCCGCATTAATGTCAGAAGTGGCCATGGAGTGGATTGATTCCGGAGAAGCGTGGCAGCTGGTGGACTGGCAGTGGCAGGAGATACAGAAACGACAGAAGTTATTGCAGAGCATTCTCGGGCATCTTGAGCTGACTAGCCAACCCTATGGTTTTCATGCCTGGTTGAAATTGCCGGAACCCTGGCGGGCAGAAACATTTGTCAGACAGCTTGAAGCAAAAAATGTGAAAGTTTTGCAGGCTGAGCTCTTTGCTGTTGGCAGTACTGCTGCGCCACAAGCTGTGAGAATCTGCATCAGCAGCCCTGCTTCACAAGAGCAACTCGAACAGGGTTTGATTATTATCAAGGAAATGCTGGCTCATGAGCCGGCCGTTATCATGAGACCAATGGTTTTATAATGTCCCTTATTAGTTCAAAAAAAATGCGTAATGTTTTCAATATTGCCTTATTCATTGTTGGCTGGTTGGCATGTGTACTGCTTCCAGGGAACTGGCCTTTTATAGGTACACTGACATTACTGATTATCCATTTCCGCTGGATTGGTTGTTGGGATAAAGAGCGTGAGATCGTGTTTATAACGCTGCTTGTAGGCAGTATTATTGACAGTCTTGCCAGTAACTTCGGGTTGCTTGGTTTTTCCGAACTGGCCGCACCCAGTCGTATTCTTCCCAGTTGGCTGGCTTGTATCTGGCTATTGTTGGGTACAACTATTCGTCATGGGCTGGCATGGGGGTCTTCCAAACCATTCCTGACTGCAATACTTGGGGTAGGATTGGCTACTGCTCACTACAGCTTAATTAATCTCTGGTCGAATGTTCGACTGGAGCAACCTGAATTTATGACCCTAATAATCCTTGCTATTGCCTGGATGTTTGCACTGCCACTGCTTCAAATATTCTCAACAATATGGCTGGAAAGATACAAACGGCAGGCACTAGGTAGATAAACTATTTCGATAAACCTTTTCACAAGGGTGTCATTTTGCAATTATAGGTGTAATCGGAATAGGATGTTCTGGTTTGTGAGTCAAGGCGTATTTTTGTTGTTTGGTGGGCTTAGTTAGTTGTCAATACGACTTCTAGTGTATAAGTTGCACATCTTTATACGACAAAGCTGCACCTGAACAATAAAAATAAGCAATGACGTATAGCTCTAGGATGAGTAGCAGTCATCAGGTTTATCCTGATTACTAACGCTCAAGAGCTAGGACACAGAATAAAAATAAAGGATTAGTAAGGATGACTGCCACCGCTTCCAAAGCAAGTGCCAGTGATTTTATTCAACAATGTGTTGTTGATGTGAAATCCTGGTATGACTCCGGATCTCAGTCTATTGATGGTTTGAATGTCCGGAAAATGCCTGCTCGCATAGAGCCTCAGAAGTTTATTAAAGCTGAGGGAAAAAAGAAAAATTCTGCCCGTTTCTCTTTGATTGTCAGTAAAAACTATAAGCTCTGGTCCATAGACATGGAGATGATTTTCTATTGCCAACCATGGCTCAGCAATGATGGCATCGCCAGTGGACCCGGGCTTATGTTTGCCGTGATTGATGATGACGGTAAATCGCATCCAATTGAATTTCTGCCAATGAGTCATATGGATGAGCAGAAAAACCTGAGTGCACCAGAATGGTACAGCTACTGGATGCAGAAGCTGTTCAAGCGACCGTCCATTAAGCTTGTCTTTGCTCACAGGCAACTGGTTGCTTCTGAAATGGATGATTGATTGACGATTTAAGCTGTATTTCAATGCTCCTGATTCCCCTATCAGGAGCATTGCCCTGCCTTGATTCTCCGACGGTTAATGCTAGAGTGCTTTCCTTTTATGCATTCATCCGGTGAGTACTTCTATGATTGTGGATATCAACAATGTCAAGCTGACTGAATACAGCCATGGGGCTGGTTGTGGCTGCAAGATTTCCCCCGAAATGCTCGAGGGTATTCTCAAAACAGACCTGATTCTTCCTGACTTTCCTGGCCTGATTGTGGGAAATGCCAGCAAGGATGATGCTGCCGTTTTTGATATGGGAAATGGTGAAGGCGTTATCAGTACCACTGATTTCTTCATGCCTATCGTTGATGACCCTTTTGATTTTGGCCGTATTGCTGCCACCAATGCCATCAGTGATATCTACGCCATGGGAGGTACTCCCATGATGGCTATCGCCATATTGGGTTGGCCAGTTAACATTCTACCGCCAGAAATCGCTGCAAAAGTGGTTGATGGTGGTCGTCAGGCTTGTGCCGATGCCGGTATCCCTCTGGCTGGTGGTCACAGTATTGATGCTCCTGAACCTATCTTTGGTCTTGCTGTGACAGGCCGAGTGCCTCTGGACTTATTGAAAAGAAATGATCAGGCCAGAGTAGGTAGTAAGTTGTTTCTGACAAAGCCATTGGGTGTTGGGATTCTGACTACGGCTCAGAAGAAAAAGCTGCTGAAGGCAGAGCATGGCCATATTGCCAGAGATGCTATGTGTACCTTGAATACACTGGGTGCAGAGTTAGCGACGGTTTCTGGTATCAGCGCCATAACGGATGTAACAGGTTTTGGTTTGCTGGGGCATTTGATTGAAGTGTGTGAAGGCAGTGGTGTTCAGGCCAATATCAAGATGGATAAACTGCCAACGCTGCCTCATGTGGATGAGTATCGTCAGCAGGGCTGTATTCCAGGTGGAACCCATAGAAATTTCTCCAGCTATGGGCATAAAACTGTGGATATCTCTGAAGAGCAGAAAGAGCTCTTATGTGACCCTCAAACCAGTGGTGGCCTGTTAGTGGCCGTTGATCCGGAAGCTGTTTCGGAGTTTCTCGCATTGACTGAAGTGCGTGGTTTGACGCTTGAATGCATCGGTGAGCTGTCAGCACAGAGCGGTGAAAAGCTGGTGACGGTTGAATAGAAGTACAGCGTGAAAAGAAAAAAGCCCGACTCAATGAGTCGGGCTAAAAAAATACATCAGATAGGACGGTTGCCGTATTCGCTCGAAGGCTTTTTGGGCGGATCCGCAGTAATATTTGATGGAACTTCTTCGATTTCCCCGCCAGAGGCAAAAAAGGCTTCAATCTGTGAATTGAGGCTTTCTCTAAGTTTCTTGCGAGATTCTACAGTGCGTTGGTCAGCTGGTTCTTCACGACTTCCCAGAAAACTGATATCTACACCATCAAAACCAGCAGCTGCTTTTTTCGGCGATCTCCGTGCCATAGCTATATCCTCTTTGGATACTGGTCGGTGGAGCATCTTGCTCTCACCAATGTGTGACTTTAGTACCGATTTTTTATATTTATAGTCCAGCATTTAAAAAATGCCAGTTCGGCTGGGTTCTCCATCTGAATTATTAATAAATATTCGCTATTAATTAACTATTACTTATTGCATATATATTCGTCAATGATTGTTTCAGAAGAATGATAATTCAACGATTTTCATAACTATTTTAAGCCGACGATTTGTCGGCCTATCGAAGCTGCTTTAAAGTGTTTTTTCACCCTGAATAGTCGCCATAACCGTTCGGCTGCCACCTCTGTTCCGATGTTCCCCGAACCATATTCCTTGCTTCAAGGGTGTGTAGGAAATAATCAGCGTTTTCAGGCGCCTCCCTATTGGCCCAGGCTTCCATATCGTGGCGAACATCCGGATCACAGTTCTCATTGAGAGTCAGAGATGCCGAGGTGTGCTGAATAAAAAGGTGACAGAGCCCGACAGAATATTCCGACAGTTCCGGCAATGAGGCTTCGATCTCATGGGTAATCAGGTGGAAGCCTCGATTTCGTGGAGAGAGGTGTATCTGCTTTTCAAACCAACTCATAAAACATACTCTTGGTATTGGTGTGTAGGTGCCTCTGATTATGAGCCTAATTCGTTTCTTTCTATTGTTGTACAGTCTGATATTTTCTTCGCTGATTTGGGCCTTCCCGATGGATGAACCATTGAATCCTTCGGGGTGCTTGTTTAAGGATATGAATACGTTTTATAAAAATGAACTTGGGATACAGAACACGACGATTGAATTTGAATTCAAACGAATGAAGAGGCCTGAGCTGAAAGGGTATGTTCGACAAATAGCAGTGGCAAAATATCGTATATCTATGGCAGATGGTCTTGAGCCCAGTGCCAGAAGAGTGACTCTGGCCCATGAGTTGGTGCATGTGTGGCAGATGGAGAATGGTTCAATCAATAAGGACGAACTGGAAAAACACTATCTCGCCCGTAGTTTCGAGCTCGAAGCTTTTAGGGAGAGTCAGGTTCTGGCAAGAAAATTCTTCACAGAATTTAAATGCCTCAAAGATAAGTAGGTGATTTTATTCCGGTTCCAGTTGCTGGCGAAGCTGAACGATATGATGACTAATCCGCCAGATTATAAAAAGACTTGTCAGGGTTTCGGCTGTTTCAAATAGAAGTGCCGACTGCTCCATGGGTGCAAAGCCGAGAATGAAGAAAACCGGAAGAAAGAATACCAGCGCTCTCATGGTCACTACCCAGCCAAGAGAGATGAATCGGCTAATAAAATCCCTTCCATTTTTTCCGCCATTGCCTAGCCAGGCATAAAAGAGACCGGCCAATGGAATAGCACGGTCCAGATAACAGAAAATGGTGGAGAGTGTATCTTCGTTAGCAGGTATTGAGTTAAAACATGACAGGCTGAAAAGCACGAGCCAACAAAAACAATAGATATAGATTTCACGGCCATTTAGAGGTTTTTGGGATAGCCTCTGCTTCAGCCACTCAATGTTCCAGAAAACAACAAACTGCATGATTCCGAGCTCCAACAACAGCATAATGGAGTATAGAGTCGGAACTGAGCAGTTGGTTCAGAGCAGAGGGCTATTTATTTGTTGGGGAGTCTTTTGTCGGAGAGTAGCTGCAGACAGGAATGCAAACCTGGATGCACATTACATCACCGGACATATGGCGGCATGCCGATGCGCAGCCGTTATAGGTACCACCGATGCTTTCACAGCTCTTCTGATCAGTAAACTCGCACTCATTTTGGTGTTGTAGCCAGCGGGCGTTAGGTTGGCTGATACAGCTCAGTATTTTATCAGGACCTGTCGCCTTGATCTGTGGTGGTAGAGACCGGGTGACCATCTGAACCTTGATTACTCCGGCCTTATCCAGTGCCATTGCTTGCTTAAGAACGGGATCAGGTTTTTGATTACTGCCTTTGAATACTTTGGTAACTGGAGGTTTTTCAGTAGAATAACCAGCGCAGCCGGTCAGTAAAATAGCTATGGTTAGGAACATCAACCGGTAAAGAGTGGTCATACTCAAAGCGCCTAAAACAATAAAGGAACGTATTATGGCTAAATCGAAGAAGAGCCGCCAGAAAAGACCATCAGCTGTCTTAAAGCTGATGCAGGAGCCTATGTTCAGGCAGAGAACAGAAAGAGATAAAACCAAATATCGCCGTAAAGAGAAGCATGCAAACCGGGGTAATGCCCGGCTGCATCAGAAAGTATTGGCTTGTTCAAATAGCGCAGTATTTTCTCATGCAGCTTGAGCGTTACCTAATTACCAGCGCCCGTAACCTTTGCTTTAGAACAGTATCCAGCCCAAACCAGCAAAAATAAGTACTAGAAAACCGACAGGCAGTTTCCAGATTCCCAGTAACAAATAAGCCACTATGGCAAGAGCTGCTTCCTGAGCATCTCTGATGGCTAACGTCACAACCGGGTCATAGAATGCTGCCAGCAATAAACCTACCACTGACGCATTAATACCTTTAATGGCCGCTTTAATAGATGGCGTTTCTTTAAGTCGGTTCCAGAAGGGTAGGACCGCTGTTAGTAGCAATAATGACGGTAGAAAAATACCGGCCAAAGCCACCAGTGCATGAATCAGGTTGAACTGGTTGGCATACACGCCACCTAAAAAAGGTGCGAGGGTAAACATTGGCCCAGGGACAGCTTGGGCCGCGCTGTAACCCGCAATAAATGCATCAGCACTGACACCGCTTTCATACACTACTTCTGCTTGAAGCATTGGTAATACTACATGGCCACCTCCAAAGACCAGAGCACCGGTGCGGTAAAAACTGTCAAAAATTTGCAGGCTGGTAGAGTCAGACAAACCTGCCAGTACTGGTAGAAGAAGCAGCCCTGCCAGAAATAGCACTAAAGAGAAAATGGCCGGAAAGGTTTTCCTGGAATACCTGGAATGTTGAGTAGGTTGGTTGTCGGTCACTTGATCATGAAACAATAGAAAACCAGCCAGAGCTCCTGAAGCAATAACCAGAAACTGGCTGAACACCGATGAAAGCAAAAGCATTACGGTGGTTGCAAGCAACGCGAGAGTTATTCTGGTTTTGTCCGGACAAAGATTACGACCCATACCTATCAGCGCGTCAGCGACTACGGCAACGGCAAAGATTTTGATGCCGTGGAGTATAGAGGTCAGCAGAGGCATCTCTGAATATAGGGTGTAGCCATAAGCCAGTAGAATCATCACTAAAGCTGATGGCAAAGTGAAACCCAGAAATGCAGCTATTGCCCCAGGTAACTTCTGTTGATGATAACCAATAGCCATACCTACCTGACTGCTGGCTGGCCCTGGCAGCATCTGGCATAGAGCAACGGTGTCGGCATAGTCTTCATCACTCAACCATTGCCGCTTCTCTACAAATTCACGACGAAAATAGCCGATGTGAGCGACTGGTCCACCGAAGGAGTAACAGCCCAGTATTAGAAATCGCCAGAAAATAGTAAAAAGAGAGTGGTTCATGGGAGCGCTGTGAGTATTCAAATTATTATTAGTCGGTCTTTTAACTGCCGTTGAGCCTATCCTGTCAGCTTCCTGTTGGATGAACAAGTCAAACCATGGCCTTACAAACGGGTTTGCGATGACTTCCAATAAAGATGCTTAGTAACGTGTATCGGCCAGCCTTAGTCTTGAAAGGTTGACCGATACTTTTGATTAGATCTTTGCGGTAGCTGGACGAAATATCATGCGACGAATACGGTGCAGTCCCAGTTGAGAAATCAGCATGCCTGTCAGCATGAGTAAACAGCCTGCCAATGCTTTGAGAGAAAGTATCTCGTTCAGGAATAAGTATCCTGCAATCACTGCAAACACCGTTTCCAGACTCAGAATAATAGAGGCATGGGCAACCGGTGCTGACTTTTGACCAATAATCTGTAAGGTATAAGCGACACCTGTAGACATAATACCCACATACAGCAGTGGCATTGCCGTTGCCTGAATCTGTTTAAAGGTCCATGTCTCAAACAATGCGGCAATACCGAAGCAGAGTATGGAACTGGTCAGAAACTGGATAAAAGCCAGTGCTATTACGTTATGTCGAGCTGCTAAACGATCGACCAGAATCAAGTGGCCTGCCCAGAAAAAGGCACCCGTCATTTCCAGTATATCGCCCTTGTTGATGGACATATTGTCGTCCAGTGTCAGCAATGCCAAACCCGGCAATGCCAGCGTGATTCCAGCCCAGGTATCACGCTTGGTTTTCTGCCCGAGGAAGAGAACCATGATGGGGACAAATACCAGGTAAAGGCCGGTAATAAATGCAGCTTTACCTGCTGTCGTATAAACCAGTCCCCACTGTTGAAGACCCGCTCCAGCTGTCAGTAGAACACCTAATGCGACGCCTCCAATCCAGGTTTTTTTGGAAAAAATTGAACCGGATCGTTGTTGCCAAAGCAATAAAGGAATTACGGAAAAACTACCGATTAGAAAGCGAACCGCGTTAAATGCCCAGGGTTCCATGTGATCCATGCCCATACGTTGGGCAACGAAAGCGGTGCCCCAAATCAGGGCCGTAAGTACGAGCAGTCCATCTGCAAAAAGGGTGCGTTGGTTCATTACTTCTCTTGAATGTTGAGACTCTACCGATGCTCCATCGCGAGTACATGATGGAATATCAATAAAACCTGGGATGATCGTTTTATTTTTCTTCGGGCATATTAACGGTGTGTATGCGCTGGAACAATGAAGGAGCTAAAAAAAATACAGACCGTTATAAATCACTCCTAAGGGGCATAGACAAATTCCGATGTTAAGCAGATAAAGTACATAACAGTATCTACTGATTGTGAGCGAACAGGATTCTCCAGTAAGCTCAAGTCATAATTAAATTCGTTGGAGTTGGAACTATGGGTTTTGGTGGTATCAGTATCTGGCAACTGCTTATTGTTCTGCTGATCGTGATCATGCTCTTTGGAACTAAAAAACTGAAGAACCTAGGTGGTGATCTTGGTGGTGCGTTGAAG
Source organism: Oceanospirillales bacterium (assembly GCA_004762125.1). Taxonomy (GTDB): domain Bacteria; phylum Pseudomonadota; class Gammaproteobacteria; order Pseudomonadales; family Endozoicomonadaceae; genus Endozoicomonas_A. The sequence continues at coordinate 82,756 of SIHQ01000009.1, forward strand.
GGTTTCAAGGAAGCTCTTAATAACGAAGATAAGGACACTATTGCTAAAGAGCAGACCGTTTCAGCGGACTCTGTCCAGAAAGAGCAAGAAAAAATTACTCACAAAGCCTGAGAAAAGTTCTTGATTAGGGTATAAAAAGCCGAATAGCTGCTTAGTTTTTCACTTTAATGTAAGAAATAGCAGCTAAGGTTGTGTATGCCCCGTGCAAGAGAAACATATTCTTAATTGAAATGAGCGATATTGTTTCAACTTCTGAAAGGCAGCGAGTAAAAAAACAGGGAACCCTGATGATGTCTACTACTGGTCCCGGTGATCAGCAACAACCACTGGTTCAGCACCTGCTTGAACTGAGAACCCGTATGCTTCGCAGCGTCATTGCTGTGCTGGTGCTCTTTGCCGGGTTATTTTATTTCTCCAGCAATTTGTATGAGTTTGTTTCTGAACCATTGAGGGTTTATCTGCCGGAAGGCACCAGCATGATTGCTACCGATGTGGCATCTCCCTTTTTGGCTCCTTTCAAGCTGACACTTGTTTTGTCGTTTTTCCTCGGTATACCATTTATTTTACATCAGGTCTGGGCGTTTATCTCTCCTGGCCTCTATCGTCATGAGAAGAAGTTGGCTATCCCACTGCTGGTGGCCAGTGTTGTGCTGTTCTATTCAGGTATGGTATTTGCGTACTATGTGGTCTTTCCGCTGATCTTTGGGTTTTTCACCAGTACCGGGCCAGAAAGCGTCACGATCATGACCGATATAAACAGCTATTTGAATTTTATTCTCAAGCTGTTTTTCGCCTTTGGTGTGGCCTTTGAAATTCCAGTGGCAACGGTGCTTCTGATCTGGTCTGGTGCAACGACTGTGCAATCCATGTCGGAAAAACGTCCTTACATTGTTGTGGGCTGTTTTGTTGTTGGTATGCTGCTGACACCACCGGATGTTATTTCCCAGACGCTATTGGCTGGTCCTATGTGGATACTGTTTGAGATAGGTATTCTATTTGCTCGAGTGACTGGTAAAAGGAAAGCCGAGCCGTCCGAGTCTTCAGAATCTACTGAATAGAAAACTCATAATGTAACCTTCAGGCAATTTTGACTGAAGGTTACTGTCATTGAGCTTCCTGCCCCAAGCCTTCACACTGCACGCATCTCTCCATTCAAAAATAATAAAAAAATCAGGAGTTTTTTTGTGAACTCAGGTCCTCTCTCTGGTGTAAAAGTTATTGAAATTGCCGGCATTGGTCCTGCGCCATGTACAGGCATGATGTTGGCTGACATGGGTGCAGAAGTCATTCTGATAGAACGTAAGTCTGCTGGGAGTAATGCCGTAGCTATTGAACAAAAGCATGTTCAACAACTCTTCTATAACCGTGGCAAGCAATCCATAGTTGTTGACCTTAAACAGCCTGAAGGCGTTGAGTTGGTTTTGGAACTGATCAATAATGCGGATGTTCTGATTGAAGGCTTTAGACCTGGTGTTATGGAACGGCTGGGGCTGGGGCCTGATATTTGTCTGAATAGAAATGAAAAACTCATTTATGGACGTATGACAGGTTGGGGCCAGACTGGTCCACTGTCTCAAGCTGCCGGTCATGATCAGAACTATGCAGCCCTGTCCGGTGCGCTTTGGTACGGCGGCAGGAAGAACGAAGCTCCCAAAGCACCTATGACTCTGGTTGGAGATTTGGGTGGCGGAACCATGATGCTGGCCTGGGGTGTTTTATGTGCCTATATCAATGTTCAGAACACGGGTAAAGGTCAGGTGGTTGATACAGCTATTACCGATGGCTCGGCCTACCTCTCCAGTTTGCTGATGGTGCTTAGAAATACTGGACAGTTGCAGGATGATTTGGAAACCGGCTGGGCTGATGGTGCTGCACCCTGGAGCGATACCTATCAGTGTGCTGATGGCAAATACATTACCCTCTGTTCTCTTGAGCCACAGTTCTATCAATTGTTTTTGGAAAAATTGGAACTGATGGACGACCCTCTGTTTCAGAACCAGTGGGATACAAAGAACTGGCCTCAAGCTAAACAGAAAGTCAGTGAGATTTTTCTGCAGAAATCTCAGGTTTATTGGTGTGAATTGCTGGAAGGAACGGATGTTTGCTTTGCTCCCGTGCTTAACTTCAGTGAGGCAGTAAACCATCCCCATAACCAGGCTCGTAATGTCTTTGTTGAGCAACAAGGAGTATTGCAGCCAGCCCCAGCCCCCAAACTGAGTGCCAGTGTGCAGCAGGTGGGTAGAGTTCCTCTGCCCGGTGAACACAGCGACAGCATTCTGAAAAACCTAGGGTTAAGCGACGATAAAATAACCGTTATGAAAGAAGCTGGAGTAGTATGAATGGCCGTTATTGATCGTTTCAGTTTTGAAGGGTTGGAAGGGCTGCGCGTTGGTCGTTTTAATATAGGCATTAATACCAGTTTTATTGTCTACCGACTTGATGGAACGGTCATTGATACCGGCTCCACGAATCAGTGGCGCTATGTGAAAGCCTATCTGCAAGAAAAACCTCTTGAGCAGTTAATACTGACCCACCATCATGAAGACCATGCGGGTAATACAGGCTCAATCACTGAGTTAACAGGCATTAAAGCAGTGGCTCCCGAATTAACAGTTGAGAAGATTCGCCACAGTTTTAAAACACCATTGTTGCAAAAAATTATCTGGGGTAGCCCGAGAAAAGCAGACGCTGATGTTTTACCGGATGATTTTCAACTCAGCAATGGTGAGCAGGTAACAGCTATTCATACACCGGGTCATGCCCAAGATATGACGTGCTACTTGCTCCCCGAGCGGGGCTGGCTGTTCAGTGCAGATCTTTATTTAGCGAATAAACTGAAAATTCTGCGCGCTGACGAGAATATTCCTGAAATTTTAAAAAGTATCGAGCGAGTACTGGAATACGATTTCGACATCATCTGCTGCCCTCATCGCGGCATTGTTCATGATGGCGCGACCAAACTGAAAGAAAAGCATGACTATATTGTTAATATTGCAGGAGATGCGCAAAAATTACGGGAAGAAGGTTTACCTGTGAAACAAATCGCACTCAAATTACTTGGGAAGGAAGATTTGTTCGCCAAATTGTCCGGATATAATTTTAGCCGTCGCAACCTGATTGCTTCCTGCCTCGATGTAGAGTTTTAACATTCAGATATTCAACCCTTTTCGGAACTGCAAAGGAGTAAAACCGGTCCAGTTTCGAAAAGCTCGAATAAACGAACTGGGTTCAGTATATCCACAGGCTTCGGCAACGGCTTCGATGCTGAACTGATTATTGCCTAAATGGTTAATAGCGATGTCCCGGCGAAGTTGTGCCTTGATGGATTCAAAGCTGCTGCCTTCACTTTTCAGCCGTCGTCTAAGAGTTTGCGTTGTCAGCGATAATTCATCGGCAACAAACTCCAGCTGAGGAAGTTGCTTTTGAACACTGAACACTTCCTTAAGGCGATTTCTCACTTCCTTGGTCCAGGGACCGCCAGCATCCAGTGGCAAAAATATATCCATGGGAGCTCGTCTTACATAGTTTTCAACACTGGCCTCTGTCTGAATGATCGGGTGGTCGAGATATTGTCGATCGAAAGAAATGGCGTTCAGTTCTTGATTGAACAGTACAGGCGCACCATAGAACATGTATTTGAATTCATGGCGGTAATCAGGAGAAGGGAAGTCGAGGGTAATTTGATTCAACAGAATTCTGTCATTGCACAGCCAACCACAGAAGCGGTGGAGAACTGTGAACATGGAGTTGATAGCGTAGTTATCGGTGACTTGATGCTCAGGAATACGCTGTAAAATAATCTTAACCTGCTTTTTATCCGCTTTTTTGGTGTAGATAAAACTGTTTTCAAACAAATTAGCGAACTCAAGAATTCGCTCAATAGCTTGTCCTAAAGTACGACAGTGAACTACTGAAAGCGCCATAGCACGAAACCAGCCAATACGTATGGGCTCTTGCAATAAACCATTGGCTTCGTCCTGCATAACCCCATTGCAGTGACGCAGAAGCATAACAACCTTCTCTAAAGGCAATCGTCCGGTTGTTGAGAAAAACACAGATTGATCGACCTGGCACTTTTTCAATAGCCTGGACAGATCAAAGTTTGAACTTATTACACCACTCAAAGCGTGCCGCATCATAGTGGCCGAGATGGTGATAGGTTTACCTGAATCCATTTCAAGAAAAGCCTGATTGTCATTTTCTGTCTATTTTTACTGATTGAACAGGACATTGTCCAGATTCTTTTTCTGCGCCAGTATTCAGGGTAATTAATGAATTAAATAACAATAAAAAAAGCCAGGTGCTATGACTCATCAAGCGTATATTTTTGATGCCATCAGAACTCCCAGAAGTAAGGGAAAAAAAGACGGATCACTACACGAAGTAAAACCTATTGAACTTTCTGCAGGCCTATTTCGAACATTGCAGAGTCGCCATGAACTCGATACCTCCTATGTTGATGATGTCATACTCGGGTGCGTAATCCCCATTGCTGAGCAAGGCAGTTGTGTTGCCAAGGCTATCGTCCAGCATGCGGGCTGGGATGAAAGTGTTGCAGGTTTTCAACTGGATCGTTTCTGTGCATCAGGCCTTGAGGCCGTCAACACTGCTGCTCAGAAGGTCATGTCAGGTTGGTCCGGATTAGTAGTCGCAGGCGGTGTTGAAAGTATGTCTCGTGTACCTATGGCTTCCAATGGTGGTGCTATGTTTTTTGATTCCGAGTTTGTTATTGGACAGCATTCGGTTCCTCAGGGGATAGGTGCTGATTTGATTGCAACGCTGGAAGGTTGGAGTCGTGAAGAAATTGATGCTTTTGCTGTAGAGTCCCATCGTCGTGCAGCACATGCGAGAGATAATGGTTACTTTGACCGATCGGTTGTTCCCGTTCGTGACCGTAATGGCGTTGTTATCCTGCAGCGTGATGATTTCATCAAGCCTGGAACTAATCTGGAAAGGCTCTCTTCTCTCAGACCTTCCTTCGAATTGATGGGCAAGATGGGAGCTGATGAAATGATTCTCGGCAAATATCTTGAAGTTGAATCCATCAATCATGTGCATACCCCTGGGAACTCATCGGGCATTGTTGATGGTGCTAGTGCTGTACTGATTGGCTCGGAACAAGCAGGAAAAGATTTGGGGCTGACGCCAAGAGGGCGAATTGTAGCCGGAGCCGTTTTGGCTACTGAACCTTCCATCATGTTGACAGGTCCGGGACCAGCCGCTGATAAATGCTTGAAAATTGCCGGTTTGCAAAAGAGTGATATTGATCTTTGGGAAATCAATGAGGCTTTCGCCTCTGTAGCTCTCAGGTATATGAAAGACCTTGATATTGACCATGAAATTACTAACGTGAATGGTGGTGCTATAGCCATGGGGCATCCTCTAGGTGCGACCGGTGCCATGCTGGTGAGTACGATGCTGGATGAGCTGGAGCGGAGGAACCTCAAACGAGGCATGCTGTCACTCTGTGTGGGTGGTGGTATGGGTATTTCAACCATTATTGAGCGGGTCTGAGGGAGTGATGGTTATGAATGTTTTCAATTACGAAAAAAACAGCGATGGCATAGTAACAGTGACCATGGATATGACTGGCCCGGTCAATACCATGAACGCTGAATTTGAAACGGCTATATCGGCTACTGTTGAACAGCTGGAATCAGAAGAAAGCCTGACGGGTGTCGTTATTACGTCAGCCAAAAAGGATTTTTTTGCAGGTGGTGACCTGAAAGGAATCCTATCTATACAAGAAGATCAGGCTGAGAGTTATTTTCATAAGGTGCAGGAACTGAAAGGTTATCTGCGTCGTCTGGAGAAACTACCGGTTCCTGTTGTTGCAGCTATCAATGGGGCAGCACTGGGTGGTGGTTACGAAATCTGCCTGACGTGTAACCATCGGATTGCTGTTGATGATAAAGCGGTCCAGGTAGGTCTTCCGGAAGTCTCTCTGGGTCTGTTACCTGGAGCTGGTGGTATTGTTCGAATGACCCACATGCTGGGTTTTGAGAAAGCATTACCTTACCTGCTGGAAGGTAAAAAGCTGAGAGCAGGAAAAGCCTTATCGGAAGGCTTGATTGATGAATTGGTTGCGGATAGAGAGCAACTGGTTAGCAGAGCCAAAGCGTGGATTCTGGAAAATAGTGATAAAAGCAGTCAGCCCTGGGATCAGAAAGGCTACCGATTGAAAGGCGCTAAGGGAGCATCCGTAACCCAGACGTTACAGATAGCACCTTACTTAGTGATGCAAAAAACCAGAGGCTTGCTGCCAGCACCGGAACGTATTCTGGCGACGGCTTCCGAAGTTTTGACTGTTGATTTTGATACAGCTCTCAGAATTGAATCTCGTAATTTTGTTTCACTGGTTGTTTCATCCGTTGCTAAAAACATGATTACGGCGTTCTTCTTCCAGCTGAACAAAGTTAATTCCGGGGGCAGCCGACCAAAAGATATCGCTCCTACCCTAGTTAGAAAAGTGGGTGTTATCGGCGCTGGTATGATGGGGCAAGGCATTGCCAATGTGGCAGCCATGGCCGGAATTGAAGTAATTCTCAAAGATGTCTCTCTTGAAGCTGCGGAAAAAGGGAGGGCTTATACTGCTGCTTTGTTGGACAAGGCTATCTCTCGCGGTCGTGCAGATGAGCAGAAAAAAGAGCAAGTTTTGTCACTGATTAAGGCTACCGACAAATCGGAAGACCTGAATGGGTGTGATTTTGTTGTTGAGGCTGTTTTCGAGAACCTTGAACTCAAACATAAAATTACTTCCGAACTGGAACCTCAGCTGGCTGAAAGCGGTGTTTGGGGTACAAACACTTCATCGTTGCCCATCACTCGTCTGGCCGAAGCGTCAAATAAACCAGATAACTTTATTGGTATTCACTTTTTTTCTCCGGTTGAAAAGATGCCGTTAGTAGAGATCATCTGTGGTGAACAGACCAGTGATGAAACTCTGGCAAAGGCTTTTGATTTCGTCCGACAGATCAGGAAAACGCCTATTGTCGTTAATGACAAAGTTGGTTTTTTCACGTCCAGAACCTTTGCTACTCAGCTTTATGAAGCAGCACAGATGGTATCGGAAGGTATTCATCCCGTTCGAATCGACTCTCTTGGTAAGGCCATCGGAATGCCGGTCGGACCTCTGACGATTCACGACGAAGTGAGTCTTCAGTTAACTCGTGGCATTGAACAGACCCAGATAGCTATGGGCCTTAAATTACCAGAGAGCGATCCGACGCCGGATGCCAGTAGTCTGGTCGAAATCATGGTTGAGGAATTCAATCGAGCTGGTCGGCATCATGGTGATGGCGGTTATTACGATTATTCGGAGCAAGGCAAAACGATCTGGCCATTCTTGCTGGAAAGATACTATCGCCCTGATCTTGAAATCAGTGACCAGGACATAAAGGACAGACTGCTGTTTCGCTGTGTGATTGAAAGCCTTAAGTGCCTTGAGGAAGGGGTTCTACGCTCAGTGGCGGATGGCAATATTGGTTCTATTATGGGAATTGGAGCTCCAGCCTGGACGGGTGGCTATTTGCAGTTTGTAAACACCTATGGATTGAGGCCGTTCATTGATCGCTGTGATGAGCTTGCAGAGCTTTATGGTGAACGATTCAGAGCGCCTGAAATCGTCAGTGAAAAATTGGATTCAGACGAAATCTTTGTTTGAACAATATTAAGCCTAAGATGCAGTGAACCTGATTTTTTAATGAACTGCACTCTTCTCAATACATAGAGGAATAAGAATAATGATCCCAAGATCTGTATTTGACAGTGAACATGAACAGTTCCGCAACAGTGTCCGTAAGTTTCTGGAAGTAGAAGCTGTACCTTTTCACAGCCAGTGGGAGAAGGATGGCTGTATCGCCAGAGATTTGTGGAATAAGGCTGGGGAGCAAGGTTTTCTGGCTCCGACTATGCCAGAAGAATACGGTGGTGTCGGCGTTGATTTTCGCTATAACGCAGTTATCGATGAAGAGATTGCACGACTAGGGTTGACTGGTATTGGCTTTGGATTGCACTCGGACATCGCTGTTCCCTATATTCTTAATTATGGCTCTGAAGCACAGAAGAAAAAATATATTCCTGCTTGTCTGACGGGTGATGTTGTAACGGCTATTGCCATGACTGAACCGGGTACAGGATCGGATCTTCAAAACATAAAAACCACAGCAGTTCAAGATGGTAACGAATACATCATTAATGGGTCCAAAACTTTTATCACTAATGGTCAGCATGCGGATCTGACCGTAGTCGTCTGCAAGACAAATCAGGAAGCCGGAGCCAGAGGCGTTAGCCTGATTTTGGTGGAAGCAGGAACGCCGGGATTTGAGAAAGGCTCGAATCTCGAAAAAATTGGAATGAAGGCTCAGGACACATCAGAGTTATTCTTCCAGGATGTTAGGGTTTCCAGAGACAATCTGCTGGGAGAGGAAGGCATGGGCTTTTTCTATCTCATGCAGGAACTACCACAGGAACGACTGAGTGTTGCATTAACAGGGACATCTGTCGCCGAATCCATTCTTGAGCAGACCGTTACTTATGTGAAAGAACGCAAGGCATTTGGTAAGCCCATAGCTGCTTTCCAGAACACCCAGTTCAAACTGGCGGAACTGGATGCAGAAGTAACGAACCTTCGAGTGTTTATTGACCGTTGTCTTGAGTTGCATGTTCAGGGAAAACTGGATGCGGTGACAGCCGCCAAAGCAAAAATGCTGTCTACCGATTTACAGTGCAAGGTAGTTGATGAGTGTCTACAACTTCATGGAGGTTACGGTTATATGTGGGAATATCCTGTGGCCAGAGCGTTCGCTGATTCAAGGGTTCAGCGTATCTATGGTGGCACCAACGAGATCATGAAATTGATCATCAGTCGTGAGTTGTTGAAAGACTGACCCCGGATTTCAGGATAATCATTGCTGTTCGGAAATCGCAGTCTTGCTGTTAAGCGTGTTAACGGCAAGGCTTCGAAAACGGGTCAATCTGGAGCCCTGCTTACTGTAGAAAAGACCGCGAACGGTATTGTCTAAATAGTTGAGTGCTACCAGTTTACTGAATAGCGCTAGCTGAGGAGGGGATAGTTTAACCGAGCACGCCATCAATCCCTGATTAACGATCGGTTGATTCTCTTTCGCCTTTCGGTCAACCCACTGCAAGATAACCTCCGGTACTTCCTGATTGTTTTCAAAACCAATATTTGTCCACCAGTGATGGGTTTGCAGTAAACGTTCATAATTAGTAACTGAAATATTACTCAAGGCAGGCAGGCTTCTGGCCATCTGCCTGTTTTGGTATCGAGTGCCGTATTCAAGAATATCTTTGCGAATAAACGATGAACAGCCGGGTTGAGCGCCGATGGCTTTGACCAAAAAAGTCTGCATTCCGTCTTTGAGAACAATCGAGTGGGTAATCTGTCTGAGTTGGTAGTTATCTGGTTGTACCCATCGTACGCGATAACTGTCACTGGCCAGTCGCTGGATTTTTTTCTTCAACTGGGGAGTGATATTGTTACTGAAGACCCTGAAGCCATCGGGATAACGAAGACGGATGATATCGACAGTCAACGGTTCCAGCTCTGCACATGAAACCAGAGGGAGTGGTATTTTTCTGGCAGGAATCAGTGTTATTTCTGCATGGGCAAAAAATGAATGCAAAGAAACGTACGTAAAAATTAATCTTGCCAAAAAATGACAACTTAGCTTCTTGTTCATAATCAGGAATACATACACAATTTTTTAAACCAGCAGTGGAACCACCGACTCCACAGAGAATAGACTATACCCATAAGATTTGAAGGTATGAGTCGATGGCAAAAGAGTGAGGTTAGCTATCGAATCCCATAGCAACGAACAACCTGGCGGCTTCAAAGGTGATGGTGGGTGTATCGATGGATAATTTGATCTTGTGGATGGCTCTGCGAAGGCTGGCAAAATCGTTGTTTCAGCCTTTAATTTTAATAATTGTTCTGATGGTTGTGGGAATGACTCTGAAAGGAACACTTAGCTGGCTGACCATTTCGGCACTGTTCATGCTCTATTTACTTGCTGTGGCTCCAGTCTCTACTTTGCTGATAAAAGGCTTGGAGAGCGCCTCTGCTATTCCCCCTGACCAATGTCCTGAGGCTGACGCAATAGTTGTTCTTGGGGCTGGCCGCCCTTATGTCAGTCCTGAAATGGAAGACTTTCTACCGACAGCTTATAGTCTGGAGCGCATTCGTTATGGGGCGATACTGGCCAGACGTTGTCAATTGCCCGTCATGGTTTCAGGTGGTGGTGAGCGGCCAGAAGCCGAGACTTTTGCCAGAGTTCTTGAACAGGATTATGGCGTAAAAACTGAATGGGTAGAGAGAAACAGCAGAACCACTTTTGAAAATGCCGTTAATGCCAGAGAACTTCTGGGCAGTAAGCATAATAGGGTGATTGTGGTTACTCACGCATGGCATATGCCCCGAGCAGTGATGAGCTTCGAAGATCAGGGATTTGATGTTATTCCGGCACCTACTTCTTTTACTTGGCGTACGGTTCCCTGGAACTCGTTATATTACTGGATTCCCAGCTCCCGACATCTGTTGAAAAGTGAGCTGGCACTACATGAGTATTTGGGAATTGTCTGGTACTGGATAGCAGGAAAATTTTCCTGAATCTTTACTGCTAGATCAATGAAGGCCGCCTTTCGTTGCGTGAAGGGGTTCCAGTAGTGTTCTTAGTTCCTTTTCAGAAAGATCGGTATTTTCCATCGCTACATCCAGAACTGGCCTTCCTTCCCGGTAGGCTTTCTTGGCAATTTCTGCTGATTTCATATAACCAATAACCGGATTCAAGGCTGTTACCAATACAGGATTTCGCCCTACGTGCTCATTAATATGAGCTTGGCGAACCTTGAAGGATTTAAGTGCACTGTCAGCTAGAATGAGGCTGCTGTTGCTGACCAGAGTTATCCCCTGAATAAGATTATTAGCAATCAATGGAAGCATCACATTAAGCTGAAAATTACCTGATTGAGCGGCAATAGAAATTGCGACGTCAAATCCCATAACCTGAGCAGAAGCCATTGTGACTGACTCGGAAATTACAGGGTTTACCTTGCCAGGCATGATGCTGGAACCAGGCTGCAGAACTGGTAATTCAATTTCTCCCATTCCTGCCAAAGGGCCACTGTTCATTAGCCGAAGATCATTTGCAATTTTCATCAAGCTAACTGCCAAGCTGCGTAGGCAGGATGAAAACTCCAGAGCCGAACCGGGTAGGCTTTGGGCAGCGAAGAAATTATCGACAGGTTTAAAGGGGAGATCTGTATCCAGTTGCAGATAATGACAGACCTTGCCTGAATACTCCGGATGCGTATTGGTTCCTGTACCAACAGCAGTACCGCCTAGTGTCAGTCGGTACAGTTTCTGCTGACACTGTTGTATCCGTATTCTGTCTTCTTTTATGAGGCTGATCCAGCCACTGATTTCCTGACCGAAAGTGACCGGCATGGCGTCCATCAAATGTGTGCGCCCGGTTTTTACAGTATTACAGAGTTCATTTTTTCGCTCGTCCATTACAGCTATCAGGTGGTTGATGGCTGGCAGAAGCTGATTCTCTATCAGTATGGCCGAGCTGATATGGATAGCAGAAGGTATAACATCGTTACTGCTCTGCCCCATATTGACGTGATCATTGGGCGACAAATCAAGCTTTGGATTGTTTTTGTTGGCCAGGTGGCTGATGACTTCATTGACGTTCATATTGCTACTGGTGCCAGAGCCTGTCTGGTAGACATCGATAGGGAACTGGTCAGCATATTGCCCGGAAATGATTTGCTCAGCGGCCTGAATGACCTCGTGGCTAATAGGTTTAGAGAGTAACCCCAGTTCATGATTGGCGTTAGCTGCGGCTTTTTTGATGCGTGCTATCGCCGAGATAAATGAGAAAGGCAGAGTTTGACCGCTGACAGGAAAGTTGTTGATGGCTCTCTGGGTCTGGGCACCATAAAGCGCATCTTTAGGAACAAAAATTTCTCCCAGACTGTCTTTCTCAACTCTGACATCATCTGAAGAGTTTGTATTGGTTCGCATGATGGCTGCTATCCCCTGACTGTTTATGTTGCTCGGGGCTGAACAGAACCGGATTTTCTAGTAACTAACCCGGTAAATGGACACTTATCATAGACCCTGATCGGACTATCGGCGGCAGTGGATAAAGAAAAAGATTCAGGTAAATAAGCGAAGAGAAAATGAACTCATGAAATGACCGTCCGACAGTATATTTTATAGCCTTCTCCGACGTACCAGGCAGCGTGAACGGAAATATTATTTATTGTTTTTGTCTGTTTTTTAATCACAAAAACTATAATATGATCAAATACATATAACTAAGTTTGAGTGATTCGCTATGGACGTTCAGGTTGTAGACTACTCGATGGCTGGCGCATCAGAAAAGTTTGTTGAGTCTCTTCGAGAGACAGGTTTTGCTGTTTTAACAAATCACCCAATTCAACAGCAGTTAGTGGAATCTATTTATAATAACTGGCTGGATTTCTTCAAAACTGAAGAAAAACACAGTTTTACTTTTGATCCTGAAAAACAAGATGGCTACTTCTCTCCCGATGTTTCTGAAACTGCCAAAGGACACACCAAAAAAGACATCAAGGAGTATTATCATATGTATCCTTGGGGTCGTGTGCCTGTTGAGCTGGAAGAGGAAATTAAGGACTATTATCAAAGAGCTTCCGATCTGGCCGGAGAGTTGCTGGGGTGGATTGAGAAACACAGTCCGGAAGAGGTGAGCGGAAAATTCTCTGAGCCGTTGCCTAATATGATTCAGGGCACGCCAAATACTCTCCTGCGTGTTCTTCACTACCCTCCATTCACTGGTGAGGAAGAGCCTGGTGCTATTCGTGCGAGTGCTCATGAAGATATTAACCTGATCACGATTCTACCTGCGGCTAATGAACCAGGTTTGCAGGTGCAGTTGAAAGACGGCACCTGGGCTGATGTGCCTTGTAATTGTGGTAATTTGATTATCAATATTGGTGATATGCTGCAGGAAGCTTCCGGTGGCTATTTTCCTTCCACGAGCCACAGAGTGATCAACCCGGCTGGTGGAGCCCAGAAAAACTCAAGAATGTCGCTACCACTGTTTCTGCATCCACGTTCTGACGTAGTTTTGTCTGAGCGTCACACCCAACACAGCTATCTAATAGAAAGACTGAAAGAACTGGGTGTTATCTGAACGCATAGTTAGATGAGAGCAACGCAAGACGACACTATTGTCGTCTTGTGAATCCTGCAGGTAAGAGAATTAATAGAAGGCTCAGTAGCAGCACAGGCCATGAACCTAAGTTCATAAAGGGAGTGTTTCCCTCCATAACCACAGCGTTACCTTTCAGTATGCCTTCTTTAAAACGGTCAATTCTGCTCACTTCCTGGCCTTTATTATTCACCAATGCAGTAATTCCGTCATTGGTTGCACGAATTAAATAGCGACCTGTTTCCAGTGATCTCATTCTCGCCATTTGATAGTGCTGAATCGGGCCGATGGACTTGCCAAACCAGGTGTCGTTACTGATAGTAATTAACAAGCCACTGCCGCGAGCCTGCTCAGCAGCAAAATCCGGATAGACCACTTCGTAGCAGATATAGCTGGTGATACTAGTACCAGCTGCTTTCAATTTAATTTGGTCATGCTGTCCCTTGCTGAAAGCGGACATGGGCAGATCAAATAAATTGATCAGCCCTCTGAGTGCAGATTCGAGAGGAACGTACTCGCCAAAAGGCACCAGTTTCTGCTTTAAATAGCGGCCTTCGGTAGCACCAATAGCAAGAATGCCATTGTAATAACGGAGATCTTCAGTATCTGTGTCGTCTACCGGCATACCAAGAATCAACGTGCTTTCGTTAGCTTCGGCAATACGGCCAAGCTGCCCAAGTAACTGAGTACCTTCGCTGTAGAAAAAAGGTAAGGCATTCTCAGGCCAGATAATCAGATCTTGTTGCCATTCGGATTGTGTCAGACCGTAATAGGTGCTGATGGTCTTTTGAACATGGTTTGGGTCCCACTTCAGTGATTGGGATATATTGCCCTGCATAGCACTGAACGAGATTTCTTTAACGGGTTTGGTCCACTGGATTTTATTAAGCGGAATGGCTGCTAACCAGAGAACCACGGTTATTGCCAGTAGGGAAACAGCTGTCCTTTTTCTTTCAGAAACAATAACAGCAGCCAGCAATGTAGCCGTTAAAACCAATAAGAAACTTAAGCCAAACACACCTGTAACCGGAGCCCAGCCTTGGAATGGTGTATCTAAAAGCGTATAGCCTTGCAGCAACCAAGGAAAACCAGTCAGCAACCAGGTTCGAGACCACTCAAATAATACCCATAGCCCTGTGAACATCAGTGCCTGCTGCCAGGCTGAATTCATATTTAACGCACCCCTTATACGGCTATAGCTATATGCCATGGGCGCAATAAAGGCTGCTGCTAAAGTAAAAACGAAAGCAGCGGTAAGAAGAGCAGCAAGTACAGGCGGAGCAGAGCCAAACTGATGAATACTTACGTAAACCCAAGAAACCCCGGAGCCAAACATACCCAGACCAAAACCTAATCCTTTGAAGGTGGCTACCTTTACAGTATCCGTTCGAATCGACAGAAATAGAGTGGCTGTTATGGGTAGCAATAATAACCAGAGGTTATAGGGTGCAAAGGCCAGCGTTACCAAAGCGCCTGCCAGAGCAGGCAACAGGTAAGAGAAGAGTTTTTTTGGGCTCAGCATGCTTTAGTGCAAATCTCTGTCGAATCAAACATTGCTGACGCGCACAAGGCGTATACGACGACCGTCGGAGTTCAAAACATCAAATCTGAAACCGGCCATTTCCACATACTCATTACGCTTGGGCATATGGCCAAACTCCTGAAGCAGCAGACCACCAATGGTATCGAACTCGTCATCATTGAATTTGGATTCAAAATGTTCGTTGAAGTCTTCAATGGGAGTCAGTGCCTTGACGATAAACGACTCTTCACCATCATTCAGCGGTTTGATAAAGCTGTCTTCATCAACGTCATGCTCGTCTTCAATGTCACCGACAATCTGTTCGAGTACATCTTCAATGGTCACCAGTCCGGCAACCCCACCAAATTCATCAATGACGATGGCCATATGATTGCGGTTGGTTCGGAATTCTTTCAGAAGTACATTCAAACGCTTACTTTCAGGAATGAAAGTAGCAGGACGAAGATGGTCCTTGATGTTGAAGCGATTCTTTTGAAGGATTAAGGGCAAAAGGTCTTTAGCGAGAAGAATACCGCTTACTTCATCTTTGGTATCACCTATTACGGGAAAGCGAGAGTGTGCTGATTCAATAACCTTCGGCAGAAAATCTTTGGGCTCCTGATCCTCATTTACACAGACCATTTGGGAGCGGGGAATCATGATTTCCCGGACCTGCATATCGGCTACCTGAACGGCGCCTTCGATGATGCTCAGAGCCTCATGATCGATGATGCCTTTTTCACCCGCATCATTCAGCAGAGTGAGTAGATCACTGCGGTTTTTGGGGTCCTGAATAAACAGGCCAGCCAGTTTGTCTTTCCATGTCGGTGCGGGCGTGTTGCCCGAAGCGGAGTCTTCGTTCATTACCTTTTTCTTTCATTGACAGACTGAAATCAGTCTGTCTGATGGTGATCAGTTTTCTTCACGAACCTGGTACGGATCATCAAAACCCAGAGTCTGCATGATGGACGTTTCCAGCGCTTCCATCTCATCAGCCTCATCATCCTGAATATGATCATATCCCAGCAGGTGCAGTGTGCCATGAACAGTCATATGCGCCCAGTGAGAAGTCAGGGTTTTGTACTGTTCTTCAGCTTCTTTCTCAACAACCGGAGCACAAATGACCAAATCGCCTAATAGCGGCAGATTCAATTCTTCAGGTAGATCAGAAGGAAAAGAGAGTACATTAGTAGGTCCTTCTTTCTGACGCCATTGAAAGTTAAGTTCGGCACCTTCTTCAATATCAACAATTCTAATGCTGATCTCTGCTTCATTCTGGTGACTGTCAACAGCCGCTGTAGCCCAATTCTCAAAATCTGAGGGCTCTGGCAGTAGCTTGCTGTTACTAGCAACCTGAATATCAATATGAACCTGTGCGGTCATTATTGAACTCCAGCCTGGTCTTTGTTCTGGTCTACCTGATCGAAGCGCTCATAAGCCTGAACAATACGTTGCACGATAGGGTGGCGAACCACATCTTTGGCGCTGAACCAGGTAAAACCAATACCGTCGACGCCTTTCAGAACATCAATAGCATGAACCAAACCAGATTTAGTATTACGAGGCAAGTCCACTTGAGTGACGTCACCGGTGATGACAGCAGTAGAGCCAAAACCGATTCGGGTCAGAAACATTTTCATTTGTTCTGCCGTGGTATTTTGGGCTTCATCAAGAATAATGTAAGAGTTATTCAATGTACGACCACGCATGTACGCTAATGGAGCAACTTCGATAACGTTTTTTTCGATCATTTTGTCGACACGCTCAAAGCCTAACATTTCGTAGAGAGCATCATAAAGAGGTCGCAGATAAGGGTCGATCTTCTGAGCCAAATCTCCAGGTAAAAAACCCAGTTTTTCACCAGCTTCTACTGCAGGGCGCACCAGCAGAATACGGCGAATTTCTTCGTCTTCAAGAGCCTGTACTGCAGCGGCAACAGCCAGATAAGTTTTACCTGTACCGGCTGGGCCAATACCAAAATTGATGTCGTTGGTCATTACTGAGCGAACATACTTCTGTTGGTTTTCGCCCCGAGGAGTAATGGTTCCCTTGCGAGTACGCAGAGTAACCAGTTTGTCGTCTTTGGGTTCGTGAATCCAGTCGACAGCAGACTCTTGCAGATAAAGATGGACTGTGTCAGGAGTCAAAGGCTCCAGCTTGCCCGTTTCACGGTACAGGCGTTTGATGATTTCGGTCGCTGCCAAAGAATTACGATCCAGCCCTTTAACGGTGAACTGGTTACCACGGTGTCTAATGTCCACAGACAGACGTTGTTCAATCTGCTTGAAATGCTGATTGAACTGTCCACAGAGTTCTGCGAAACGGCTTGGATCTTCAGGTTCAAGGGAGAACTGGCAGGTTTTGTAGGTAGCCTGTTGAGGGCTTTCTGGCTCTGGGGTTTCTGTCTGGGTGTTCAAGTGGTAATTTCAGCTCTTACTGCAATAGGTAATATTAAGAATATACTCTGTCCTCAATCTTGCCATGTCTGAAAACATTGGCAAGTCCTGATAGGCACAGTAACGCCAGAGTTTACCGAAGGTTTAATAAAGTTTTAACCTTCTTGGACATAAGTCAGAGTGTTGTCGCCATAGGTGCTAAAGTCAGGTTGATATTGCCCTTCAACTAACCATTCATGATCAGGCTTTACAATAAGCGTCTAACTTCGACCGTATCCCCAGAGAATTTATTGTGGATGATAGGCTTATAGAATATTTTCCAGACCATAAACCAGCTCGGCTTTATCAGCAATATACTCGCTGGCCATAAGGATGCCTGGCATATAGCTGGTACGCTCGATGGAGTCGTGGCGAATGGTCATGTACTGACCGTGACCACCCAGGATGACTTCCTGAGAAGCGACAAAACCTGGCATGCGTACAGCGTGAAGTTTGATGCCTTTATGGTCACCACCACGAGCACCTTCCACATTAGCAACCTGATCATTGGTGCCAACATTAAATTTCTCACGCTCTTCCGCCATAAGTTCAGCGGTCTTTACAGCAGTACCTGAAGGGAAGTCTACTTTCTGTTCGTGATGGTATTCGATGATTTCTGCGTATTCGTAATAACGTGCAGCTTGTTTGGCAAACTGCTGCATCAGAACATTGCCGATAATAAAGTTGGGTGCAATGAAACAACCTTTACCGGTTTCAGCAACCCAGCTCTTAATGGTTTCCAGATCTTCGGGAGTAAATCCGGTTGTGCCGACTACAGCCGCCGCACCGGAGAAAAGTGTCTGGCGAATGGTTTCCATACGAATTTCGGGGCGGGTAAAGTCAACGACGATATCTGCAGAATTGTCTTTGACTTCCTTTCCAAGGTCATCACCCATGTCAACGGCAGCAGCCAGTGCCAGTTTGCTGTGGCTTTCAACAAAATCGACAACGGTTTGTCCCATTTTGCCTTTGGCACCATTCACCACAACTCTCAAGACTGACATGCTCTGTTCCTATACATTATTTTATTACTTAACCGGCAACTTTAACGGATCACTGTAGCCTGTCAATCGGCGTTGCTAAAAGAGCTACGATATTCACCCGGTGTCATTCCCGTCCAGCCCTTGAAACGCCGATGAAAAGAGGCTGCTTCACTGAAACCTAACTGGTTGGCTATATCATTGATAGACAAGCTGCTATTGGTCAGCCAGCGCTTGGCGGTTTCGAGTCTCAACTCATCCAGCAATTGCTGGTAGCCTGAACCTGCATCATGGAGCCTTCTCTGCAGAGTACGTTCTGTAATGCCCAGTTGTTCTGCTACTCGTTCTCGGCGCGGTAGGCTGTCTTCTATCATATCCGTCAGCAGCTTTCTGACTTGGCTGATAATCGGGTTATCCTGAACTTGTTTCAGAAGCGCTCTGGCCTGCTGTTCAAAAGCTGCTGCAAGTTGTGGGTCAGGTTGATGGAGTGGCTTGCTAAGGAAACTGCTGGAAAACACCAGAGAGTTTTGACCAGCGTTGAACACGACAGGGGCGTCAAAGCTCTGTTCGTAGTAGTCACGGGTATGTTGATTCGGACACTCAAATTCCAGAAAAACCTGCTCTATCCTTTCATCTCTCAAGTCAGCGAGTCTTCTGGAAAATTTCAACCAAGAGCCAAGAACATTGCTTATCATATGTGGTCGAACGACAGGGTCTGAATATAAGCAGTGCCAGCTCATATGATGCAGATCACCACGCTGTTCAAAAAAAGTCGTTCCCATATCACCAACAATGGCTTCGTAATCTGGAATTTTTATCAGTACCTCTTCCAATGTACGACAGCTCATCGCCATATAGCCCAGCAGGCTGTAAGAACCTGCTTCTACATAGTTGGCTGTTTTCAGACCAAAGCAGTCATCGTCAACTTTGTTCACAAGCCAGTGGATTAAAGACTGAAATTCTGTGCCGGTAATACGAGGTAGAGAATTATCCAGTATGCTCTGATCGATTCCACAGGCTTTAAGAGCATTAGAACTGTCGATTCCGTAATCCATTGCAGCCTGGAGATACTGCCGTACAGCTGCTGATGAGGCCGTGCCGAGTGCGGTGAAATCGTCAGGTTTGTCTTTATTTACCACTGGATTGTCCTGAAGCGTCACTGATTATATTTCTCAGGTCATCATACTAATGGATTAATACTGTAAGTACTTAGATATACGAGCTAAAACGTCATCTTCTACTCTTAGGAGGAAGATGATTGAATAAATATTCGACTACGTGTGTTTAGATACTTAATTAGATAAAAGAAAAATAAAAGGTGAATTCATGGGACGTCGATGGAATGGCTGGGGTGATGAAAATTACATCAAGGAATTATCAGGCCATGGCCGTCAACTGGTTCACTCTGTTATCGGTCAGCCAAAAGCTTTAGGTGATGCATCACTGAAATCTGTGATGGATTCGGTACCTGAAAGTCGGCTACCGAAACACAGTCTGATATCCACCGATTCTGAAGACCGCGTAAGGCATGCCAGAGGGCAAAGTTTCCCTGACTGGCTGGCAATGCGCAGTGGTGAATTCAAAGTGTTTCCTGACGGGGTTGCTTTTCCAGAGTCCGGCAGTCAGGTCAGAGAGCTGTTTGAATTTGCTGAAAAACACGACTTTGATGTCATTCCTTATGGTGGCGGCACTTCCGTTGCTGGCCATATAACCCCTGATGCAAGTCATCGCCCTGTACTGACCATTGATATGGGCCGAATGAATCAACTGCTGGATCTCAATCAAGAGAGCCAGATCGCGACATTTGGAGCCGGAACGCCAGGGCCTCAGGTTGAATCTCAGTTGCGTGCAAAGGGGTATACCCTCGGGCACTACCCTCAGTCATGGGAGCTGTCGACCATAGGAGGGTGGATTGCATCCCGGTCAAGTGGACAACAATCTCTGCGCTATGGGCGTATTGAACAGATGTTCGCTGGTGGTCGTATGGAAACGCTGCAAGGCACTCTGGACATTCCATCGATACCGGCCTCATCCGCAGGCCCGGATATTCGTGAAATGACGATGGGGACTGAAGGTCGACTGGGTATCTTTACCGAGGTGCAGGTACGTGTCAGTCGCATGCCAGAGGAAGAAAAATTCTTTGTGTACTTCATGCCAAACTGGGACAAGGCAAAGACAGCCGTCAGGGAATTGATGCAGCAGAAAGTACCCATGTCGATGATGCGGGTCAGTAATGTTAAAGAGACCAATGCTCATCTGCACTTGGGTACAAAAGAGAAACAGTACAAGCTTCTGGACGGTTTTCTGAAGTTGAGAGGAATGAAAGATGGTCGCTGTATGCTCACGTTTGGCGTTACCGGAACAAAACTCCAGAACAAATCATCTCTGAAACAAATTCGTAGTGTATTGGGTCAGTACGGCGGTGTCGGGGGCTTTATTGCCAATATCATGGGCAGCATCTGGGCAGAAGGGCGCTTTCGCTTTCCTTATCTGCGAGAGTCCTGCTGGCAGGAAGGTATTGCTATCGACACCCTTGAAACATCAACAGACTGGGAAAATGTTGATGAGGTGCTGGCTGGTATTGAGCAGAGCCTGAAGACTGCACTGGCAGATGATGGTGAGGAGGTTATGGTCTTTACTCACCTTTCACATCTCTATGGACAGGGTTGCAGCATTTATACGACGTATTTCTTCCGTTGTGCAGACTCCTATGATCAAACTCTTGAGCGCTGGAAAAAGCTCAAGGTTGCTGCTTCCAGTGTCATAACTAATGCCAGAGCAACTATTTCTCATCAGCATGGTGTGGGTAAAGATCACGCCCCCTATCTGGAAGCAGAAAAAGGCAAACTGGGAATGAAGATGATTGGGCATATGCTTGATCAGTTTGATCCAGACAAACGATTGAACCCAGGTACGCTTCTTGTGAAGGAAGATATCTGATGGCTATGGAAGACTGGCAGGCAGGCAAACGAGAAGCTCTCCTGAATAGGCTGGAGCACAGCGCAGTACTCTGGGATGTCCTTGTTGTTGGCGGTGGTATAACCGGCGCAGGCATTGCCCGTGAGGCAGTCAGAAAGGGATTAAAAGTTCTGCTGGTTGAGCGCAAGGATTTTGCCTGGGGAACCTCCAGTCGGTCTTCCAAAATGGTGCATGGAGGACTCAGATACATTGCCGCTGGTGATGTAAAAACCACACTCCATTCCGTTAGAGAAAGAGAGAAACTGCTGGCTGAAGCTCCAGGGCTGGTGGAACCCCTCGGTTTCATGATGGGGCACTATAAAAAACAGTTTCCAGGACCCAGGGTATTTAATGCTCTGCTCCGCGTTTATGACAGTTTTTCAGGCAAGAAATACCGAAAGCAACATTCTATAGCAGAGACCGAATACCTGACGCCTTTTATCAATAAACAGGATCTTACAGGTTCTACTCAGTTTGCTGATGCCATTACGGACGACTCTCGACTTGTAGTAAGAGTATTGAGAGAAGCACAGAGAGAAGGCGCAGATATCATTAACTATGTATCTGCGAAAGCACTTCATAGCAGTGAGGGTATGGTGAAAGGTTGTGTTTTGGAAGATATGGAAACGAACAGACAGTTTCAGGTCGATGCCAGAGTAGTCATTAATGCAACAGGTGCCTGGGTAGATGAGCTGCGGGGCAATTCGGAACAGGACAGAGCCGTTCGACCCGCTCGTGGCAGTCATATCGTCTTGCCTGCCTGGCGTTTTCCAGTGTCTCAGTCCTATACCGTGGTGCACCCTGAAGACAAACGTCCTGTATTTATCTTCCCATGGGAGGGGAGAACGGTTGTGGGAACCACTGATCTTGATCACCAGACTCTTGATCACCAGGAGGTTCGAATCACCGAGGCTGAGCTGGACTATCTGCTGAAAATTCCTGAGTTTCTGTTTCCCTCAATCACGCTCAACAAAAAAGATGTGATATCAACCTGGTCCGGTGTCAGGCCGTTGATATCCAGTGGAAAGCTTGATCCATCCAGTGAGAAACGAACTCATAGTATTTGGGATGATAAGGGGCTGGTCAGTGTTAGTGGTGGCAAGCTGACTACATTTCGTCTGATTGCTCTGGATGTTTTAAATACCGCAGCTAAGTATATTGATGACCTTTCGTTCACCGATACGGGGGAACGAATTTTCCCGGAAATTCAATCCTCCGCTCACCCAATGTATGTGAAATTACCTGACTATCTGCAAAAGCGGCTGAAAGGGCACTATGGCAGTGATCTCGAGTCTATGTTGAACATGGCTGAAGACCATGATCTTGAGTGCATTCCGGGAACTCGAACTCTCTGGCTTGAGCTGCGCTGGGCTGCTGCCCAAGAAGCGGTCATTCATCTTGATGATCTTTTGTTGCGTCGAACACGAGTTGGTTTGCTAATAGAGGACGGTGGATTAGTATTTGAAAGCAGAATAAAAGAGATCTGTTGCCAAGGTACGGGTTGGACACAGGAAAAATGGCTTGAAGAAAAATTGCGTTATCAGGCAATCTGGCAAAATTATTACAGCCTTCCATCGGGAAAACCGGATGGAAGTGAATATGAAAAAAGAAGCGTTGCCTAAAAAGCAAATAGCAGCCTTGAACTAATAAGAATAACTCACAGGAAAGGCTAATGAGTCAGAAGTCGTATCTATTGGCCATTGATAATGGAACTCAGAGCGTCCGTGTAATTGTCTTTGATTTTCAAGGCAAAGAAGTCGCCAAGGTAAAAGTTGATCTAGAAGCATATTTTTCCAGTGAGCCTGGTTGGGCAGAGCAGGAAGCAGGCTATTATTGGCAATCTTTACAGCAGGCGTTTCGTCAGCTCTGGCAGACCGGTAAAGTTCAACCTGAGCAGATAGCGGGTGTCTCGCTTACTACTCAGCGCTACACCATGATCAATCTGGATAAGGATAAGAAGCCACTAAGACCTGCCATTATCTGGATGGATCAGCGACGTTTTGAAAGTGACAATGAGACAGGTCTGCTCGGCATGCTGGAAAAAGCGCCAGTGGCCGGACCTATCGTAAAAGAACTTAGATCGAAATCTCGTGATAACTGGTTGTCCAAACATCAGCCGGAGATCTGGGAGCAGACAAAACACTTTGTAAACTTGTCGGGATATCTGACGTATCAGCTTACCGGGGAGCTTAAAGACTCTGCTGGCTCCATAGTCGGTTATCTACCCTACGATTATAAACGTCAACAATGGGCCAAAAAGTACGACATCAAATGGTTACTGCTGTCAGTAAAAAAACAGATGCTGCCTGAACTGGTAAAGCCCGGAGATAAACTGGGTGAAATATCTGCAGTAGCATCAGATCTGACAGGTTTACCAGTGGGTTTACCGGTCATTGCTGCAGCATCAGACAAAGCCTGCGAAGTTCTGGGAGCCGGTGCTATCGAGCCCCACGTTTGCAGTCTCAGTTTTGGCACAACAGCTACCATCAACATCACAACACCGAAGTATATTGAACCAAATTTTTTAGTACCCGCCTATACCGCCGCCTTGCCTGACCACTACAACACAGAGGTCATGGTTTACCGAGGCTTCTGGATGGTCAGCTGGTTTAAGGAAGAGTTTGCTCACCACGAGCAAAGAATAGCCAAAGAGATGGGGGTTGAGCCCGAGTTCTTGTTTGATGACCTGCTCAATCAGGTGCCTGCTGGTTCTATGGGTTTGATGATGCAGCCTTATTGGTCACCTGGCATCAAACAGCCAGGACCGGAAGGTAAAGGTGCGCTGATTGGTTTTGGTGATGTTCATAAACGAGCTCACGTTTATCGTGCCATTCTGGAAGGTCTTGCTTATGAGTTGCGCTGGGGTAAAGAGAAAATAGAAAAAAGAAGTCGTCAGAAAATCACACGACTAAGGGTGTCCGGTGGTGGTTCACAAAGTGATGCCGCGATGCAATTGACCGCAGATATATTCGGTATGCCCGCTGAGAGGCCACACACTTTTGAGGCTTCTGGTTTGGGAGCCGCTATAAACTGCGCAGTGGGTCTGGGTGTTTATTCAGATTACGCTTCCGCAATAGCGGCTATGACTCATGAGGGTGATGTTTTCGTTCCTGATTCGGAGACTGTCGCTCTCTATGACCGGTTATATAAGGAGGTGTACCTGAAAATGTACCAGCGAATGAAACCCCTTTATAAATCGATTCGGGAAATTACTGGTTACCCGAAATAAGAGTTGTTCGGTACGCAGAACTAGCAACTAATCTTTGCGGCTGCTGCGTATTTTCGAAAAAACACTTCACGATAAATGCTTGTCATTACGGAAAGTACTGACAAATATGTGAGTTAAAACTAGACACAAGTCATCACTTTCCTGAAAAAATTCCTGTAGATTTCAGCGCGACAAATCCACCTGATTTTTTAATCAGGTCACCTCATTCCTGAAGGCCGCACTTCAAGAATGAAAAAAAATATAACTACAGGTACTTTTTGAATGTCAAAACGATTATCAAGCAAGCAATTTCTATGGGGTAATCTGGTTTTCCAGATTATGGTGGGTATTGTTGCCGGCATTTCTCTGGCATTAGTGGCACCTGAGCTGGCTATATCGCTGGGATTGTTGGGTAGCTTGTTTGTAAAAGCACTGAAAGCAGTGGCTCCGATTCTGGTGTTTGTTCTGGTGGCTTCAGCGATTGCCAGCCAGAAGACCAATGATGAGAGCCGTATGAAACCGGTTATTAAACTGTATCTTCTGGGTACACTGTCAGCATCCTTTGTTGCGGTGGCTCTCAGCTTTATGTTTCCGACTCAGTTGGTACTGACTGAGGCCAGCATCACTAATGTGGCTCCTCAGGGAATTACAGAGGTTCTGAACAATCTGCTGTTCAATGTGGTAGCGAACCCTGTTACAGCTCTTATGGAAGCCAACTTTATTGGTATTCTGGCCTGGGCGATTGCTCTGGGTATGGCTCTGAGAACGGCTTCAGACAGTACTCGAGTTATGGTCAGTGATCTGGCTCATGGCGTGTCCAGCATTGTCAGAATGGTGATCCGCTTTGCTCCTATTGGTATCTTTGGACTGGTTGCTAATACTATTGCTACAACTGGCCTGGGTGCATTGCTGGCTTACGGGGAATTGTTATCTGTACTGGTTGGAGCCATGGTGTTTATGGCACTGGTTGTGAACCCTCTGATTGTCTGGACACAGATTCGCAGCAACCCTTATCCACTGGTGTTCAAATGCCTGCGTGAAAGTGCAGTAACTGCTTTCTTTACCCGCAGCTCTGCAGCGAACATTCCAGTGAATATGGGCCTATGTAAACGACTGGGACTGGACGAAGACACTTACTCTGTTTCCATCCCATTAGGTGCAACCATTAACATGGCTGGTGCAGCAATAACGATTACTGTTCTGACCATGGCTGCAGCCTACACAATGGGTATTGATGTGGATGTGCCAACAGCTCTGTTGCTGAGTGTGGTTGCTGCCGTCTCTGCCTGTGGTGCCTCTGGAGTGGCTGGTGGTTCTCTACTATTGATTCCATTAGCCTGTGGCTTGTTTGGTATTCCTAACGAAGTTGCTATTCAGGTAGTTGCTGTTGGTTTTATTATCGGTGTGGTTCAGGACTCCGCAGAGACTGCGTTGAACAGCTCTACTGACGTGCTGTTTACTGCAGCAGCCTGTCTGTCTACTGAGAAGCACGAAGACATTGTAGCGGCTGTTGAGGCGGCTTAAGAGCTAATCTTAAGTATCAAAACCGTTATGAGATGAGGGAATGTCCTTCGTCACCGATGGTGGCGAAAGATGTTACCAATAAAAAAGGGTAGTCGATTCGACTACCCTTTTTTGTGATCGCATTTTTGTGAACGTTGCTTGAGTGAGCCTCAGGCAACATTCCCCAGTTCAGAGTTAATGAGATTACCACGCAGGCTGTGTGGCAATGCATCTCCAATCACAACTTCTGCAAAGCGACCAATCAGACGAGGTTCGGAACACTTGAAGTTAACCACGCGGTTGCATTCAGTTCTTCCTGTCAGTTCACCTGGATCTTTCTTGGAGTAACCAGTAACCAGAATTTTCTGAGTGCTGCCAACCAGACGACGGCTGATTTGCATAGCCTGCTGGTTGATACGATCCTGCAGAATCTTCAGGCGCTGCTTCTTGGTTTCTTCTGTGACGTCATCCGGCATATCGGAAGCAGGCGTACCAGGGCGCTTGCTGTAGATAAAGCTGAACGATGCATCAAAACCAATTTCAGCGATCAGATTCATGGTGTCCTGAAAATCTTCATTCGTCTCACCGGGGAAACCAACGATGAAATCAGAAGAGACGCGCATGTCAGGGCGAATAGCTCTGAGCCTGTTGATCTTGTCAACGTAGACGTCAGTTTTATGTTCCCGTTGCATTTCGTGCAGTATACGGTTGGAGCCGCTCTGCACAGGTAGATGCAGATGACTTACCAACTCTGGAATGTCCGCATAAACATTGATCAGACTGTCGGAAAACTCGAGAGGATGAGATGTTGTAAAGCGAATACGGTCGATACCATCAATAGCAGAAACGATGGTGATGATTTCTGCAAGATCACAGATAGAACCATCATCCTTATCTCCACGATAGGCATTTACGTTCTGTCCAAGCAGATTGATTTCACGGACACCTTTCTCAGCCAGGCCATAGCATTCTGCAATAACGTCATCCATTGGTCGGCTGACTTCAGCGCCTCGCGTGAAAGGTACAATGCAGTAAGTGCAATACTTACTGCAGCCTTCCATGATGGAAACGAACGCACTGGGGCCGTTAACGCTGGGTTCTGGTAACCGATCAAACTTCTCGATTTCAGGGAAGGTTATGTCAATTACTGGAATATGGTTGGCTTTGGTTGCGTCGATCATTTCCGGCAAACGATGGAGGGTCTGAGGGCCAAATACGATGTCTACTTGTGGTGCACGCTTACGAATATCTTCTCCTTCTTGACTGGCGACACAGCCGCCCACTCCAATGATCAAATCAGGATTTTTATCTTTTAATTTCTTCCAGCGGCCCAGCTGGTGGAACAGTTTCTCCTGGGCTTTTTCACGTACCGAGCAGGTATTGACCAGTACAACGTCGGCTTCTTCCGGGTTGTCTGTCAGCTCTAGTGTGTGGGTTTCTCCGAGCAGGTCTGCCATTCGAGCTGAGTCATACTCATTCATCTGGCAACCGTGGGTCTTTATGTATAGCTTCTTTGTGCTCAAGGCTGATTTGGTCAGTTCAGACGACAAAACCGGATTCCTGTCTTTGGCAAAAGTCTGTTGGTGCTTTTGCGCTTGGCTGATGTTCTTACATGGCCTGGAGAACTGGTTCTTCAGTACTCTCAGCTACACGCCAAAGATAGCAAATCCCTATGGTGCTGATATGGCGGATGTTCAATGTCTAACCCGCCATTATACCGGTTGTATTTTACGGAAGGTAGTGAGCAAATTTGCTGATAGCCATTACTGGAACTACCATCCGGTTTGAACTGTCGTGAATTCCAGTCCACGAAGTGCTCTAAGCCTTCTCTACAGCTCTTCTCTCGGCTCCTTAGTATCAGCTAATGTTTTTTCAGTTGAGGTGGCAAGAGTGTCTACTTCTTCGTAACTGTACTCCAGTAATAATTCTGCTTGTACTTGCAGGGCGTCATTGGTCAGATCCAGTGTTCTTGGAACGCTTGGTTCTCCTGTACTTTTATCCCATCTTGTCAGCTCTACTGTTGCGATAATCTGATCTTTTGAAAAACGTGAAAGTGCTTTTGATGCACCTTCGGTAGGTAAAGTGCTGCTGCCGCCAGTGAACATTTCTGCAAGGCCAGCCTGAACAAGTTCGGAGCTGTTGGTAAAGTACCCAAGCGCCAGTTTACCTGCACTGAACATTTCTTTGAAAATAAACGACAACCAATAGGAGGGAATATTCCAGTTTTTTTCAATCAGGGTAAGTGCCACGCGATCGGCTTTTTTCCAATCGATGATTTCAGTCAGGCTGAGAGCCTGGTTCACACCTTTTCTGGTAACCCATGGTATGGGTGTTGTTTCAATTCTTAATGGCTTTTCAGCATTGCCTCGAAAATAAGCGACGTTCATGACCAGGTCGGGAGAGGTTAAACCGAGTCGTTCTGTGTGCTCTTTTAAATCCAGTTCTTTTAGAAAGATACGTTTAGGGGCGGGTTTTATCGCTTCTTCATCAGGGATAAGAAGCTCGTCCTCATTCTCATCGAGATCTTTAAACGTCAGCTTTTGGGTGCCGGAGTGAACCAGTAAGATAAGGTCATCATAAATGGTACTGAGCTTCTGGTCTGTAAACTGACAATTTGGAAGGTCAGTGCATTCTTTAGCACGGGTCAGACGAACCATTCTGTCTGTGTCATTGCGCTCAGCAGGTAATAAAAAACCGACATAGTAATTGTCGGGCCTTGCCAGGAGCTGACTGGATGAAAACTGTTCAAGCTTCCTTGCCTTCTGGAAGACAAAGTGCATTACCTTAGTGCCAGATCTTTCACCGAAGTCGTGGCAGTCTGCAACTACTTCCAGTGCATCTACTTCCTGCTTTAGGAGCTTGTGACCTTCATTAGAAAATTCATGAAAATTGCTGTACGACTCAACAAAGTTCCCAAGAGCTATGTTTTGTTTTTCAGAGTTGTTGTAATCATCAACCAGATCGAAAAGCCGACGCTGATATAATGGGTTATCAAGCTGAAGAGACTGAATAAATCGTTCCTTCTGATTTTGATAGGTTCGTTCCTGTTCCTCATCCCCTATTTCAAGAAAGTCATAACAGGCTTCTTTCTGTTCGAGAGAGCTGTTGCTATTTTGTGCAAAGAGAGCAGGAAGGAAAAAGAGGCCTGAAAGCAAAATAAGCAATCGATGACACTTCATACTGATACCAATTGAGTTTGTGGTGTGAAGGGCTGGACTGTTTCTAAATAGTCTTGAGACGCTTTTCTGTCAAAGAAGCGTGGGCTTTTTCAGAAAAATAATCTTATGCCTGTGATATCCTTGCCGGCCAAATATTGCTTACATAAGCAACAACAGCAAATCGCAGGTGTATGGAGTCGATGGCAAAATCGCAGGTCTTTCGAGTTATTTTTCAAAATGAAGGTGAAGTGTTTGAGGTTTATGCTCGTCAGATTTTTCAGAGTGAACTCTGGGGATTCATCGAGGTAGAAGAATTTGTCTTTGGAGAGAGAAGTCAGCTGCTGGTGGATCCAAGCGAAGAAAAACTAAAGTGCACTTTCGAAGGCGTAAAGCGTAGCTATGTTCCACTGACATCGATTATTCGTATTGATGAAGTGGAGAAGGAAGGGGCTGCCAAAGTCAGCGAAGCAAAGGGTAGCAATATTAAGGCATTCCCTATGCCACCTATTTCATCCTGAATTTCTCTTCAGGTACTTTAGTGTATCCTTGCCTTCAACCAGTTACATGATTCAACCAGGGCATCCTCTGCATCATGCCAGATAACAGGCTGCCCGGGTTCAGGCTGAATGCCCCAGAAAGCGGGTCTTGTCGCTGGAGAAGCAATAATCAGACGGCTTTTATTCGGTATGACACCTTGTTCTTTTGCCTGAGTAACAGCAACGGTCATTAATGCCAGCAGGCTGTACTGATCTTCAAGCGTTTGTTCCAATTCAGGCTTAATTTGATTGGGTAAAGTTCTTTGATGGAAGAAGGCTATATCGGGGTCAACCATGTAATAGTGGGCCGCAGTGGATAAAAATCCATGGCCATCTATTCCGGTAATCAGATAACTGTCTGGATTACCCGATTCAATTTCTTCCAAAAACCATCCCATACTCCATGGACCGGGTGCACCGACTCTGGACGTGTAATAGTCGCAGTTTTCTGGGCGAAACATCAGTTCCGAGAGATCCTTTGGTAATGGTGGAACCGGTAAGCCGGCTCCACGCATTAACTGGTGGATATCATTTGCTGGCGTCAGTGAAGTATGAGTATGCATGGTGTTTTTCCTATCTCAGTATTCCTATCTCAAACTTGAGAAAGTGGGTTGGCTCTGTTTTCGAACTGGTTCTCGCACTGGTTCTCGCACTGGAGGAATGGAGCTGGATGGATTGCCTATCACACGTTCCAGAGCATTGAAGTATGACTGCCTGCTGCCGTGCTGCTTTATGTACTCTGCAGCTCCCAGAGCTGGGCTGGTGTCGCTCTTCCAGGTCGCCCAATTATCTACAACCCTGTTTTCTTTCTTCAGTTCCAGAGCATGCTGCTTCAGTTCATCAAGCCTTTTAACGGTCGATTCAATTTCGTCTTGATTCAGTAGGGAAGATAACTTTTCACGTATGTCCTGTTCTTTAATACCCTGAAGTTTGTCAAAGGCCTGTTGGTCTATCAGGGCAGGAAGACCTGGCCATGGAGAGAACCATGTACCTTCACTGGTTTTGGTCGTGCTCTTGGCGACACTGGTGTGGCCTGGATAGAACGACTGGTCGTTATCAATCAGCGAAACCTTACCTGTGTCGGGATCAATCAAATAATTTCCGGGATGGCGATCCTGCTGTCCACAGAGGCCATCGAACAATTCTGCATTTACCAGTTCACGTGCAACCGCGTTGGCAAACTGGGGGTTTTGCTCAAGTTTTTTTGTAATGCCATCATTCTGTCCGGGAGGAAAAGCTGTCTTGCCCTTGGCTTCATCCATGAGCAGCCCGACCTTTCCCTGATGAGTTGCCAGTTCCATTTTTGGAACCATATCCAATCCTAATAAAGACTGAAGACTTTGGGCTGCCAGGTTTCGCATGGCAAAGTGAGGTCGCTCAGTATCAAGGTAACTGCCTTTTTTGGTGATTCTCGCGTACCCACTGCTATCACGAGCGTCTTCAGCTTTGAAAATCTTTGCTGTGGTTTTATCACCATCGTGATAGATCAGTTTGGAAACAGTGTGAGTCATGCCTTTGCCAAATGGATGCGCTGACTTCAAGGCACTGTCATCGAAAGAACTCATATGCTGGAGCATTCCCGGGGTCAGGTCATAGCCTACCCGCATAAAGTCAGTTGCGGTTTGCCAGTTCAGTTTGTCACCAAGACCTTTGGCTCCTTTTTGTTCCATTACCTGAAGAACAAGTGAGCGTTCGGCATTTAGTTCTTGTCGTATGGTTTTGAGTTTGCTGAGGGACTCTGGGTGGTAATAGGCTCTTCCTGTATCGAGAATGACATCTATAGCACGCATGCCATTCTCGATATTGTGAATAAACGTTTTACCCTGAGCTTCAATATCATCAGGTTTAGTGGGGAGTGGTTGGGCAAGATTGAGTTGATGATTTTTTATTGAAGTGCTGACTTGATCCAGATGTCGGGATTTAAGTCGGGATACGGTAGATTGAATTCCCTGAGGTAACGTTGAGAGTCGTTGCTTTTCTAGTAGAACACTTTTATCTAATAAGTCTGTTTCTTTTGGAGCGATATTAAATCGTTCAGTAACTCTGGCCTGCACTACCTTATTTTTCTCAGCAAGATCCTGATAAATATGTTGGTAGACCGTAGGTGGTTTAGCCTGTGGTTGAGCTGGAAAGTATCCAGCTGGTGGCTGACTGAATGACATCTGTTGATAGAACAAAGGTTTAGAGAACAAGGGTTGGTTTAACTGAAGAACGCCAAGCCCGGGAACCATCATTTGAGATAAATTGCCTTTATGGGGTATTGGCTGAAAGTGTGTGAAATTTGTTTGAGGCACATTGCTGTTCATGACTGAATTGGGGTTTGATGTCCAGACATTCAGCATGGGAGTATTTGACCATATGTGTGTGGTTTGTGCGCCAGTGCTGACGCTGCTGTGGTATTTGTAGCTGGGGTTTGAAGGTTTAATGGATAGAAAGTCAGCCATCTTTTTTAACAGTTTTTTTGCACCGCTGGTCTTTTGCTCCTGAGCTGGTGGGATCTGTTTTGTTACAGGTTTTTGTTGGGTAACTGAATGCCCAGAGAATGAAGCAGAGTGATTTTTATCAGAAGATTTTTTAGGTGTCAGATAGGCAGGTAAAGAACTGCTTTTGATGGGGCTTTTTATAGGTATATGTGGAGGTATTGAACTCACGGCAGCATCCCTGAAATCCCGACAGATACCGTGAGTATAGGGACGCACGGTATCGTGTCAGGGAGCGAGCAGGGTTATTCTGCCAGTCGGTTTATACAGAGGTTTGTTCTGTATATTTATTCTGGCTTTTAAGCAGCATAAACAAGCCACTGCCCAGCATCAGGTTGCCAAGTGCTATGAGATAGCGGAATAGGTTCAGCCTCAGGTAGCCTGCCAGAGTGCCTTCGTTACCGATTACCAGAGCACCTACGAAGTAGCTGATAAATGCCGCTGCGATCATAGCTTTTGGGCCTGGCTCGATTTGCGCCCTGAATAGAAGCAGCATGATGACTGTTAAGAAGCAGGCAATCTGAATATCTCGATAGAGGTAATCAACGCCATACCAGCGAGAGACCTCAAAGGCTAGACAGATGGCTATCACCAGTCTTCCCCAGGCGGGTTTACTCCACTGATTTCCGCTCAATACCAGAATCATGGCCGTACCAATCAGTGGAGGAGCCATGAACGTGGCAGCATTGTTCAGGAACCGGTAAACCTCAAACCAGGCCTCGGAAAATCCAAAGTTAAGAGTACCTGTGACGCCAGCACCCACCATCAGCAGAAAACCCAACAGAGCACCCTTTGAGGCTGTTTGATGAACAGTGGCAAAGGACTTTTGTTGGGACAGTAAAAAGACTGCAAAGGCGCTGGCTGCTGCCAGCACCGCATCCGATAGAGCAAGTGAACTCATAGGCCGGGTCAGTGATACCTTGTATTCAGGATTTTGAAAGAAGCGTCTGGAATGCTCGACCAGCGGCTTCGATGGTTTGATCTATCTCCTTGTCGCCATGGGCATCGGACATAAATCCGGCCTCAAAGGCAGAAGGAGCCATATAGATGTTTTCATTCAGCATGGCGTGGAAGAACTTACCGTAAAGTTCGGCGTCGCACTCCATCACCTGGTCAAAACGGGTCACACTTTCCTGCTGGGTGAAGAACAGGCCATACATAGCACCGGCCTGAGAAGTTAACAGTGGAATACCTGCTTCACTGGCCTTCTGTTTGAAACCAGCCAATAGTTTGGCCGTTTTCTCGGTCAACTCACCGTGTAGGCCAGGGCGAGAGAGGTTCTTCAATGTTGCAAGGCCAGCGGCCATTGCCAGAGGGTTACCAGACAGAGTACCAGCCTGGTAAACCGGACCCAGAGGTGCCAGAAATTCCATGATATCTTTACGGCCACCAAAAGCACCGACGGGTAAACCACCACCAATGATCTTACCGAGAGTCGTCAGGTCAGGTTTGATGTTGTAGTGAGACTGTGCGCCACCAAGAGAGACGCGGAAACCGGTCATCACTTCATCAAAAATCAAAAGAGCGCCGTGTTCGTCGCAGACCTCACGGAGGCATTCCAGAAAACCTGGAACTGGAGGAATACAATTCATATTGCCGGCAACTGGCTCAACAATAATACAAGCGACGTCTGAACCAATATCAGCAAAAGCTTGCTTTACAGAGTCTAGATCATTATACGTCAGAGTTATTGTGTGTTCAGCCAATGCAGCAGGAACACCCGGAGAGCTTGGAACCCCAAGAGTCAGAGCTCCGGAACCAGCCTTTACCAGCAGGGAGTCAGAGTGACCGTGGTAGTTGCCTTCAAACTTGACGATTTTGTCACGACCAGTAAAACCACGGGCCAAACGAATGGCACTCATAGTGGCTTCTGTACCGGAACTGACCATGCGTAGCAGTTCCATGGATGGGAACAGCTCACGTACCTTTAAGGCCAGCTCGGTTTCCAGCGAAGTAGGTGCGCCAAAACTCATTCCCTGCAGTGCCTGTTCACGAACAGCAGCAACAACGTCGGGATGGTTATGACCAAGGATCATTGGTCCCCAGGAGCCTACGTAGTCGATCAACTCATTGCCATCAACATCCTGTACATAGGCACCTTCTGCGCTCTTGAAGAAAACCGGCTTACCGCCAACTCCTTTAAAAGCACGTACAGGCGAATTAACGCCACCGGGAATAACTTTTTGGGCTTCGGCGAACAAATTACTGGAGCGATCGTCAGAACGACTCATGGTTTATTCCTGATCTTCCTGGTTAAACAGTGTGGAAAATTCGCGAGCGCGGGACTCAATGTCTGTGGAGGCAAACAGGTTGTGAACAACCGCAATCATGTCGGCTCCCGCCTCGATCAGCTGTGCCGCATTATCCATGGTAATACCGCCAATGGCTACTACAGGTACAGTAAAGGCTTTTTTGACGGTGGGCAGCAAAGAAAGGTCTGCAGGTTTGGCATCCGGCTTGGTGCGAGAAGGGAAGAAGCGGCCAAAGGCGATATAGTTGGCACCATGTTGCACGGCAGTATCGGCTTGTTCCACAGAGCCTTCGCAGCTGATGCCAATAATGGCGTAGTCACCCAGTCTTTGGCGGGCTTCAGCAATGGAGCCATCTTGCTGCCCAAGGTGCACGCCGTCAGCTTCTACATCAGCAGCCAGTTCAATATCGTCATTGATAATGAATAGAGCCTGATAGCTGTGACAAAGCACTCTCAGCATAGAAGCCTGACGCAGTCGTTTATCAGCATCAAGACTCTTGTCTCTGTACTGAAGTACTTTCATGCCGCCACGAAGTGCCGCTTCAACGGCTTCCAGTAAAATTCGGTCATCAGGAAGCAACTGGCCGTCAGTGACGCCATATAAACCTTTGAGCATGGGGTGTTCCAGAAAGGTATGGGAGATATGTCGTGGAGTATATCAGCTTGTTTATAAGGGTTATAAACAAGCTGATATTTTGAGGGGGATTATTAGCTTGTTTGCCCAGTTGCTATATCTAGTAATTGTTGAAGCTGTCCATAGTGCTGCTGTCCGATTTTTTCAGCGCTAAATTTTGGCTGGTCGAGTTTCTTTCCTAGTTCCGTAATTAGGTATCCGAGTTTTTCTTGTACTTTATCATTACCTTTACCACTAAAGCGTTGAGCTTCTATAACTAGCCTCTCAGTGGAGTTCAAGAACTGCATTGGTTCATCTTTGTAAGTTTTTCTGAAATTCGCATCACACTCACTTATAACTGAGTCTAATTGGACATTTACCTCATCGTCAGAGCTTATAACTCCCCTGGTACTAAGAGCGTCTGTCATATCGTTTCCAAGATATGAAAAAAATGTAAAGAGGGTTTTATTAAGCGTCTTAATACTTTCCGTTTGTTCAGGAGTTAACTCCTCTTCCACTTGAACTGCTGTTGTCGTTTTACTCTTTACAACGCTTTCTTCTGTACTTGAAGCTTGAGGGGGTAAGTTATCGTCAAATTGAAACAGTGAGCCAGTAAGACTGCTTTCATTGAATGGTGGTTGAGTGCCTGAGCCTATAAAGCGTAACTTTTCTTCTGGCCCACTTATTATTTTGCTGGCAACTTCATTAAGATTTTGCATATCAAGGCTGTCGACGGATAATGACATTTCTACATCATTCTGCCCTGCTGTTCCAAACAAGCTACCAGCTGCAGCTAATGATTCAGGTGGCGTTTGTGAGGCTGCAGGTCCTGTTGATTCATGAACAGAGCCTTTACTGCTTTCAATACTAGCGGTTGGACTGGATGTAGGAGTTTCATCAGCTGCTAAACGTTCTTTAGCATATTGTTCAAAGTCGCTGAATGCACTGTAAAGAGCTATGTTATCTTTTCGGTATGATTCTATGTCGTATTTCGGTTGCAGCTCTCCTTGAATCTGTTTTTTATAGCTGACCGCGGCTGTCAGGTAGCAATCAATAAGAGTATCTCTTTCATACTCATCGCGGTGCTTCATCATTTCTTCCAAGCCTGACTTCAGTGTTTCCATAGTGTTATCGTAGAGCTTGTCTGTATTGTTCTTTTTCCTTAGGTCAATATCTCGTGTCTTTAGCGGTTCAGCCAGCTCAGCCAGACGCTCCTTAGTTCCGACCATGATCACTTCGGGTGAATTCAGAAAAGTACTGGCTACGGTAGTTGCTAACTCTTTGCTCAGGTAGTCAGACTCAAGACCTTTAGACTTTGCCAGAACGTCAGACTCTGGTAATTCTGTGTCAGCGGCCATTTGAACAGCTCGTGAGCGTATATCTTTGAAGGCATCTTGCACGGTAAGTGTTGGTTCTGGAAAGGAGGTAAAGTAGTAAGAAAGAAGACCTGGGACTTCTACTCGTACCGGCTTTCCGTCTTTTAAGCCAACCGCATCCCCTGGTTTGTCTTCGAGAAACTTCACGCACTCGTGCAACTGTGCAACGGTTATGGGTTTTCCTTGAGTCGCTCCACCTGTATTCATAGGTTACCTCCATGCTTGAGCAATCAAATTACGTATCAAGGTCACACTAGCAGAGAGCGGGCAAGTCAAAAAAATGACCAATTTATTATAAAAATCGATTAGAAAAGCGTTTAAAAAACAGATAGTTACTGGCTTGCGGAAATACAGGTCAGGTTGCAGCCTGATATGGTCAGATATCAGGCTGAATACAGAGGTTAAATGGCATCAAGAGCTTCAGACAGTTTGTGTATTGAAATGACAATTAAACTTTCAATATGCTTTTCAGAGCATTCCTCGCTAGAACAATAACCCGTGTTAAATCATGTTCGGCCACAACAATCTTTCAATAGTAAATAGATAGCGAGGCAGGTCATTTATGGCTGTTCGTATCAACATATTGATCTTTCCTGATTATACGTAACACCGTTTATAGGCTGAGCAGCCACGAATTACTGGCTGGGTGGATGTCACGTATAACTACCAAAGATCAATAACTATAATGTGATTCATCTATAGGGTTCAGTTATGAAGTTAATAATATGGTTAACGCTGACTTTGCTCGTATCTGGCTGTTCATGGCTACCTACGAATGCAAATGAATCAGAGTGCCCATCAGGTTTAGCCATGTACTGTTGTTCATCCAAGCTTGAATGCTCTTGTGTAAGTGCTTGCCCGGAAGGTGATGACATGATGTGTGATAACAGTGGCCGTTGCCGATGCATGCTGTCTGGGCAGCGTGAGATAGAGCTCCCCCCCGGCAGGCGACCGGCCACTACTAAGGACGGTGATCCGATGATTAAATTGAACAAAAAATCTATTAATATACGTTATTGATCACTCATCAAAGAGAGTGTTTAAATAGCATCCAAAGCTTCAGAAAGTTTGTGAATAGGTATAACTGTTAATCCCGCAATAGGCTTTCTCGGTGCATTGGCCGCTGGAACAATAGCGCGCTTGAAACCATGCTTGGCCGCTTCAATCAAACGTTCCTGCCCATTGGCTACAGGTCTTATCTCTCCAGCAAGCCCCACTTCCCCAAAAGCGAATAAATCCTGAGGTAGAGCCGTGTTACGGAGACTGGAAACCACAGCCAATAAACTGGCAAGGTCTGCGCTGGTTTCAGTCACCTTCACACCACCTACTACATTAACAAAAACATCCTGATCACTGGTAAAGATACCGCCGTGGCGAGTCAGGATAGCCAGCATCATAGCCAGACGGTTTTGATCAAGGCCGATGGTTACACGGCGAGGGTTGCCCAGTTGTGACTCAACTACCAATGCCTGAATCTCAACCAGTAGTGGTCGTGTACCTTCCCAGAGAACACTGATGATACTGCCGGAAGTAGGTTCAGGTGTTCGGGAAAGGAAAATAGCCGAAGGGTTTTTGACTTCCTTCAGGCCGGTTTCTGTCATGGCAAAGATGCCTAGCTCATTGATCTGACCAAAACGGTTTTTGGTACAGCGCATAACCCTGAAACGGGCGTCATCGGTATTCCCCAGCATGATCTGGGTATCAATGATATGGGACAGCGTCATCGGGCCAGCCAAAGAGTTGTCCTTGGTCACATGGCCTACAAGCAATAAAACAGTTCCGGTTTGTTTGGCGAAACGAGTTAGAAATGCAGCCGATTCCTTGACCTGAGCTACACCGCCCGGTGCGGAATCAACACCATTCATATACATCACCTGAATGGAATCAATGACGATAATCCCCGGCTTTTCCTGCTCGGCAACGGCAATAATATTTTCAGCCGAAGTTTCAGCCAGCATCTTTAATCGGTCGGTAGGAAGTCCTAGTCGTCTGGCACGAGATGCGATCTGCTGTAAAGACTCTTCGCCAGAAACATAGAGAGCGTTCATCTCTTTGGCAACATGACACAGTACCTGAAGCAGTATGGTACTTTTACCCGCTCCCGGATGGCCGCCAATCAGTACGGCACTGCCTTGAACAAAACCACCACCCAGAACCCGGTCGAACTCTGAACTACCACTGGTAAAGCGAGGCGCTTCTGCAACGTCGACTTCATTAAGCGTTTGTATGCCACTGAGAGCTCCGGCAAAACCGGATTTGTTTACAGCGGCAATGGAAGGTGAGGCGGCGGGCCCGAGGTTAACCTCTTTAAAGGTGTTCCAGGCTTTGCAGTCAGCGCATTGCCCCTGCCATTTGGGTGATTCGCTGCCGCACTCAGTACAAACGTAGGCTTTTTTGGATTTAGCTCTGGCCATGGAACTTATGGATTGCCTGTCAGTCGAAGGGAATTACCAGTTTAACAACTATTGAGCACAAGGTCAGTGCAATAAAATGGCTCTCATTATATATGAAAACCTACATTCAGTTATTTAAAAAGCACGTTGTTTTGATTTTATTATTGCTCTC
This sequence comes from Oceanospirillales bacterium, assembly GCA_004762125.1. Lineage (GTDB taxonomy): Bacteria > Pseudomonadota > Gammaproteobacteria > Pseudomonadales > Endozoicomonadaceae > Endozoicomonas_A. The sequence continues at coordinate 121,567 of SIHQ01000009.1, forward strand.
TTTTAGTGCGATTGGACAAGAAATATATACTGGAAAAATACAGAAAAATGGTTTGCTGGTTCCTTTATTGATAAATGGTCAATTGTATCAATTTATGGTTGATTCAGGTGCTGAACTGCATATAGTCCCAGAGAAACTACTGAGCCATTTAAATCTAAGTGTCGATCTGTTATCGATAAATACTAATCATGCTATGAATGAGTGCCAGTATCCTGTTTATGAAGCTCCGAACGAAATTTCTTTTGTAAATCAAACTCTTGATTTGAAATCGAACTTTCTAGCGATAGATGGATATATTGAAAGTGTTCTCTTTAAAGATGGAATTGACGGTATTCTGGGAGCAGAGTTTTTTAATCAATTCCTTTGGGATATCAACGGTAAAGACCGCGAGTTTAGAGTGCTTACTTCCCCCGATAAATTATTTGATCAGATTACTGCAAAGCTAGATCTTGTCTGTGATGCAACGGATTTGGAAAAAACACCGGGTTGCCAGCTAGGAGGGAGCTATATAGCAATTGATACAGGTGATGTCAGTGATAGCGATCTTCAGCTTGATTCTGACACGATGAACAAACTCATTTATTTTGGATTTATCAGCTGGACTCACACTATTGTGGGAGTAGGTGCATGTAGTATTAAATATGCGAAAAAAGGTTTAGTTGATCAGGTGCAGCTCTATCAGCCAGATGGTATGGAGTTGGGCCTAAGGTTACTGCTTTCAAAATACGATGGTTCCGATCAGCAGAAAAAAATAAATAGTTTTTCTCTTGTAACGGTTACAGAGGGAAGTCACGAGCATATCGGTTTAGCGTTTTTATTAAGAGGAAGGTCTGTTTATAACCCCTTCACTGGAGTACTACGTATTTCAGAGGAAACGGTTCCTGAAAGATCACTTTCGGTTGATTCAAGTCTCTATGTTGATAGCAGCTTGAAAATTTATAGTCGAAATAGCTCTTGTTCTTTCCCTTTTACATCGATCCAGGAAGGTGATGAATTATATACAGTCAATGGAAAACGAATTACCTCTCGTGAAGATATTCCCTTTTTAAGCACGAATGATCTACCTGTTGAGTTGGAAGTTTTAAGACAAAAAGAAGTTATTAAAGAAGTGTTCTTGTATCAAACTACTTGCCTTCCAGTTGTTAATTGTGGTTATTGGAAACAGTTAACGTCGAGTGAACAGAAAGCATATTTGTTTGATGGGCGATGGATTTATTGCAGTGTTAATGAAAACGATTAAATTGATTTTCGCTGATATTATCAACAGGACATAGCATTTGACAAAACTACTTCTAAGTATCATGTCGAATTCTGAAGTTCTTCTAAGCAGGATGCTTCGGCAGTATCGACCTTATTTAAAGAAAGCTATGCCGAAAACACAAAATAGATAGGAGACTTCAAGGGATTTATGGTAAAAAATTTTATGGGTGGTCATATAATTGCTGACCTCGCCATTGCGCCGCAACAAACAGGCTTCGCCATTCTTCTTTGGTAGTGGGTATCGCTACAAAATCATCGAACGCAGCGGGAGCTAAGCCGTGAAGCATGAGGACGTAGTTAGCAAAGAAGCGAAAGGTTCGGCCATTCCCGTCTAGAAAGGGATGTAACACTAAAAAGAGTTGAGTGTAATCTGCGATGGTTAATATTAACTGGTTACGATCTTCTGCAGCTAATAAATCTTGTTGGTAACGCATCAGTAAATCGGGCAGTATAATTTTGTTGGCCTGATAATATGTACAGAAAGGGTAGTAAAGCCCTATTTTGTCATTTACTTCAACACTTTTGTTCAGGTGTGGTTTGGCTGGGTGGTGATCACAAGCATTAAGGTGATATGGAAAAATAGCTCTATTCGTTATTTTATCAGCACAAGACGTCAGGATTGAACAAGCATCATTTCTAGATAACAAATGAGGTCTTTCTTCTGTTTTAGTAAAACCTAACTTGCTTTGCTCTTTGTGGTAATCAGCCAATTCTTTGATAAATAAAGGAGGGAGCTCGATGTTTATTAATGGTGCACTAGGGCTCGACTGCTTAATAAACAGGAAAGAAATGTTTAATTCGGGATTTTGAAAAAGCTCTCTGTATGTTTTTGGTAGCTGGTCAATTTGATGAGACTGGATGCCATCAAAATCTACAGCTATAAAAGGGTGTGAATTAAAGTGCGGTCCTTTGTCATTCTCTTTCCAGCTTTCTTGATGTGCTTTGAAGATTGAAAAAGTATCGGGTGTGAAAATTTCGTTTAATTGATAAATGAATTCTAATGAGATCGATTCGTCTTTCTGTTCTGATATCGCTTTATTTAATTCAGATTTAATATTATTTCTAAGGAAATTCCAACCTTTAAGTAGGGTGGTGGCAACAAAACCTGGGTTGATACTTGATTCGTGTATTTTTGGATCGTATTGATAACGAGGGATCAGTATTTCTACCTGATAGGGTCTCTCAGCGTAATCCAACCCTGAAGACATGGTTGATACGCTGGGTTGATACGATTGGCATAGATCAGAAAACAAACATGTCAATATCAAAATCGAATATATTTTCGATCTGTATAAATATGAATAATTTTTCATCTTTATGTTTATAAGGCAAGCGAAGGGTTTTTTATTCGACCTTCGTTCAGATAAAATGTTCCCTACGACTACTATCGCCATTCAGGCAACGGCGATAAAAGTGTTCGCCTTTTCGAAAAGAACACCAGAATCTTTCAAAGTTGAGTCGCAGAGAGAAACCTGCCGTTTCATGGCTGACTTTCAGGCCATTGGCCAGAACCCTTATCTCCGGTGAAGTGGTTACAGCAGTCATTTACTCTAATTCTTGTCGGCTTATACCCGGTTATTGTGCCATGACATGAGGATGATACTAGTCAGGTTTGCCGCAAGAGCTGTACGGGAGCCTGCTATGAGTAAGATTGTCGATGATCCCGAAGTTTTTTCAATGCAGTTTACGGCTAAGCTGTATTAGAATGGCGCGCGAATGACCTCATCCACAGTCAATAACCGCGGGGAATAATAAATGTTCACAAAGGACATGACGATTGCTGAGTTTGATCCGGAACTCAAAGCTGCCATTGACGCTGAAACTGTGCGTCAGGAAGAGCACATTGAATTGATTGCTTCCGAAAATTACACCAGCCCCCGTGTCATGGAAGCTCAGGGTTCCGCCTTGACCAATAAATACGCCGAAGGCTATCCGGGCAAACGCTACTACGGTGGCTGCGAGCACGTTGATGTCTCCGAGCAATTAGCTATCGACCGTGCCAAGGCTCTGTTTGGTGCTAAGTATGCCAACGTACAGCCTCACTCTGGCTCTCAGGCCAATGCTGCTGTTTATATGGCTCTGGTAAAACCTGGTGACAAGATTCTGGGTATGAGTCTGGCTCATGGTGGTCACCTGACTCACGGTGCCCATGTGAGCTTCTCCGGCCGCATCTATGATGCTGTTCAGTACGGTTTGACCGAGAGTGGTGAGCTGGATTACGAACAGGTTGAAGCTCTGGCTTTGGAACATAAGCCAAAGATGATCATAGCGGGCTTCTCTGCTTACTCTCGTATCGTTGACTGGCAGCGTTTCCGTGATATCGCCGACAAGGTAGGTGCTTACCTGTTCGTTGATATGGCTCACGTTGCGGGTCTGGTTGCTGCAGGTGTTTATCCTTCACCAGTGGGTATCGCTGATGTTGTTACGACAACAACACATAAAACCTTGGGTGGCCCTCGTGGTGGCCTGATTCTGGCGAACGATGACGAGGCTCTGAACAAGAAGTTGAATTTTGCGGTATTCCCTGAATCCCAAGGCGGACCTTTGTGCCATGTAATTGCAGCCAAAGCCGTTTGTTTCAAGGAAGCCATGTCTGATGAGTTCAAAGCTTATCAGCAGCAAGTTGTGACCAATGCTCGTGCGATGACCAGCGTTTTGATGGAGCGTGGGTTCAAGATCGTTTCCGGTGGTACTGACGATCACTTGTTCTTGCTGGACATGATCGGAAAAGATTACACTGGTAAGCTGGCCGAGGAAGTACTGGGCAAAGCGAACATTACCGTTAACAAGAATGCTGTGCCTAATGATCCGCGGTCACCGTTTGTAACCAGTGGTTTGCGTATCGGTACACCGGCTATTACCCGTCGCGGTTTCAATGAACAGGACTCTGCTGACCTGGCTGGCTGGATTTGCGATGTTCTTGAAAATATCGATAGCGATGAAGTGATTGCTGACGTTAAAGCGAAAGTACTGACTATCTGTAAACGTCTGCCTGTTTACGCATAATTGTTCGTCTAATTATTGTACTTTTCAGGAGTTACTGTTCTGGTGGCTCCTGTTATTTTTACCTTTCTGCATCTTAAAAATTGAACGAATTTACTGTCTGAAAGTCTTACTCATATTCTTTATTGTTCAGGTGACGAAATATGAAAAAGTCTATTGCCCTTTTTTTTGTATGGCTCCATGTACTTTTTTTATTCGTTATTATGTCGGCAAGAGCAGATGAGGATTACGAAACCAAGCTTTGGGTAATTGCAGATAGTTATAGTGTCAAAGGATACTTGCTGGGCACTTATCCAATTCCTGATCGAACTGATCTCGATTTAGAGGAGGTGCTGAATCAGCATATAGACAGGCTCTTTATAGGTTCTACATCAATAACAGAGCAGGAAGTAGGATCATTTATACAGGGTGGAATTTCGACTTTACAGAACATTTTACCAGATGATTTGCTCGTTAAAAGGCTGGAAAAAGGCCTTGGCCACGAGCTAAAAAACAATGATATAAAACTCTGGCTACTCTGGCTGGAGCTGGAGCTGAAACTTAATAATGCTTTGGTCAATAGTTATGAGTTGCAACTGGTATCTAAAGCCAAGAGCCTAAATATTGAGATCCAGGAATTAGAGCACTATTCGGTGATGATTGACAGACTGGATAGTTTAATGTTGAGTTTGAGTTCTACCAAACAAAAAGCACTCTTACATGAGTTGCTAAGAAAGATAGAAAACAAACAATCGGCCAGTGCACTGCTTCAGCGGTTTCAGTCAGGAGAGTATGCAAGAGAAATGCATACCCCCGAACATAATATCTATCAGCCAATAATTTCGATGATATTCAGTGAAGCTAACAGTAAGTGGATTGAAAAAATAAATGTCGAGTTGCAGGCAGGACGAGTATTGTTTGCTCTTGATGTACGTCACCTCAATGGTGATATGGGACTGATCAATTTACTCCGGGAAAAAGGTTTTCAGGTTTACCCCTTTGGCCAGCAATCTCAATATTCTGAAGAACGTCATCCGCTTAATGCTTTAAGTAAACTATTTATGATTATCTGTATGGTAGGAGAAGCAAGGTTGATCGAGAAAGGCTGGGTTAATGAGGGAAAGTGTCATTGGGCTTTGGATGACCATCCGTGGATAACAGGAACTGTATTTGCAACTATTCTGCTAATTCCTCTAGTATTATGGGTAGAAAAACGCCTACAAGATCCACTGCGATTAGATCGATCTATCCATTGAATGTTTATACACTTTTCTTCTAAATAATTAAATAGCAGAAAAAATAGTGGCGATTTTGTAATCCCGGCTCATCCGGTTATGATGAAGAAACGACTCTACTCAGATTGCCGAATCCAATGCACTGCCCATTTTGTAATGCTATCGATACAAAAGTAATAGACTCCCGCTTGGTGGCTGATGGCAACCAGGTGCGTCGACGTCGGGAATGCCTGACTTGCAGTGAACGTTTCACTACCTATGAGTCAGCAGAGCTGTTGATTCCACGATTGGTGAAGCGTGATGGTTCCCGCGAGCCTTTCAACGAAGAAAAACTTCGTGCCGGTATGACTCGTTCTCTAGAAAAACGGCCTGTTGGGATGGAGAAAGTAGAAGAAGCTATAAATCGTATCAAGCACAGACTCAGAGCTACAGGTGAGCGTGAAGTACAATCACTAGTGCTAGGTGAAGAGGTGATGCGAGAGCTTCAAGAGCTGGATGAAATTGCCTATATTCGGTTTGCTTCAGTTTACCGACACTTCAAGGATCTGAATGAATTTCGTGCAGAAATTGAACGACTGGAAACCGATAAATAAGGATCAGGCACTGCCTGATCCTCTCTCGTAACATCAGCCCGTCAACACCTGATTCGCCAGTACGCCCATATAGGCTGCAAAGCAGGCCAGTAGAACGGCGCTTTTTAATCGAGAAATATTACTGCAGAAAATCAGATCTTTTCCACAGGTTGCGCCGTTATCTCCACAGGTTGCGCCGTTATCAGAGTTACCTGATGAGTTACCTGATGTCGTACAGCATTCGCTGCTCATGCTGGTTACTACGTTGAACGCAAACAGAGCCGTAATACCGGCCATGACCAGTCCATCTCTTTGAATGATCATTGGGTCCAGTTCCAGACCACCACTCAAAATCCCCGGAAATGCCAGCACACCCAATAGATTAAAAATGTTGGAGCCAATCACGGTGGCCATCACCATATCAAACATTCCCCTACGAGCGCTGGCCATCACAGCCGCCAACTCAGGCAGACTGGTACCAAAGGCAATCACAGTCAGGCCAATAATAGTTTCACTGATACCAAAGGAGAGAGCGAGTTCGCTGGCTCCCCATACCAGTAGTTTGGAACTGCCCAGCAAAACAGTGAGTAATACCAGAGATTCAATCACAGCACGTCTGGTGGGGATTTTCAGAATAGTAACGTCATCTTGGGGTGATTCATCACCACCGGAGTGTTCTGCCAGATAGTAGCAATAGCCAACCAGTGCAACGGCCAGCAGGATGCCGTCGTTTTGACTCAACATCCCATCAAACATCAAAGCCATAGCAAAAACGATAACCAGCCCCAGTAACGGTAGTTCCCGGGTAATAACACGACGACTTACTGATAATGGAATCAGTACTCCGCAGAGGCCAAGAACAAGCCCAATATTGATGATGTTAGAGCCCAGTGCATTACCTATTGCTATGCCGCCTGCGCCGTCTACAGCAGCAACAGAAGACACAAGTAATTCAGGTGCCGATGTGCCAAAGGCAACGATGGTCATGCCGATGGTTAAGATTGACATACCCAGATGGGAGGCCAGAGTGGACGCGACTACGATTAAGCGGTCTGCACTCCAGGACAGGGCAACAAAACCCGCTGCAATGGCGGCGATAAAGGTAAGCGTTTCTATCATAGAGTTTTTATACCAAAGGCTTGAAACAGGTACAGCTTCGTCGCTCTGAATGCCGATGCTGTTTTATAAATCAGGTGACTTCCCCTCCTGAACAGCAGGCTATTTTAGAGAGTTGGCAAAATGTATACCACCGAGTGAAAACCGAAATGAAAACCAAACGATCGTTTCAAAGTATTGACGTCACAGCTATGATTCACCGCAGCAAGGTGCGATCCACTATTAGTTGTGAATAAAAATATGTACCCCTTTATAAGACTTGTTTCGACCATAACCAAAGCAAAAAGAGCAGAACGACTCTCTCCTCAGTCGACGGGGGAGATAAAATTTCGCTGTATGCCCTGGGATCTTGATATCTTCATGGAGATGAATAATGGCCGAGTGTTGACGTTGTATGACCTTGGTCGTTTTGACCTATCTGCTCGCACTGGGTTGGGCGATGCTCTGAAAGCAAAAGGCTGGGGTCTTGCCGTTGCTGGCAGTACTACCCGCTATCGTAAACGAGTGAAGATGTTTGATGAGATTACCATGTATACAAAGCTGGTGGCGATAGAGGACCGCTGGTTTTATATGAAACAATCCATGTGGGTAAAAGGCCAGCCTGTGTCATCCGTTTTACTGAGAACAGCCGTCACCAGTAAAGAGGGAATAGTACCTTCGGCTGATGTGCTGGATTGCATGGGTGTCACTGACTGGAAACCGGAGCCGGATAATTGGACCAAAGCATGGATTGATAGTGAAGAAGAGCGTCCATGGCCGCCTACAGTAAAAATCTGATGTTTTTCGTTGCAGTAGAGTAATAAGACAGATAGACAGCTGAGTGATGGATATCTATCAAACTGGTGAACCTGACGGAGAAAGAAGTTCGTCGGGTTGCCAGTTATGACGAGAATGTTCTGCGTATAGTCACGTCAGCTTCTATTGCTGATGCCCTTCAGCCAATTAAGAAAGTCTCTGATTTTTTGGTTATCTTCGTTTATTTCAAGAAATAATGCTTCGTAGTGTTGTCCGGTCAGCTGTACAGCTGGCATTACCGGTTGTAAAAGACCTCGTTCCAGATAATCCTTTACGAGAATAGAGCTGGCGAGAGCAATACCCTTTGCAGCAATAGCCGCTTGTAGCATATGCAGTTCTTCATCGAAAAAAATAACGTTCGATTCTTCATCATTTGAATTTGAAATACCAGCGGTTTGCATCCAGCGTTCCCAGCTTACTTCTGAAAGTATGTCTTGTTGCCAACGTGTTTCAATGAGCTGAATGTCACTAAAGTCTGGATTTATTTTAATCAGCTCTGGTGACCCATAAACGCCAAAGGTTTCATCAAGTAACGGAATGAATGCCAGTCCGTTCTCTTTCTTTCCACCGTACCGGATAGATAAATCAATGTTACGATTTTCTCGTAAATCGACTGTCTTTGTACTGGTATGGAGCTGTACGGAATATTGAGGGAACAGTTGATAAAAATCGACTAATCGTGGCACCAGAAATAGAGCTGCAAAGGAAGGTGTTGTAGATAGAGTAATGATATTGCTGTGAGATCTTGCGATATTAATAGCTTGTCTGATGTCGTGAAACGTGTGGGAAAGCGTCGGGGCGATAATACGACCAGATTCTGTTAATTCAATCATTCTCGCACTACGCACAAACAACTTTATTTTAAGCTGATTCTCAAGTGACTTGATTTGATGAGATATGGCAGTAGGTGTCACAGAAAGTTCGTCAGCGGCTTGTTTGAAACTGCCTAATCTAGCCGCAGCTTCAAAAGCACGTAGTGCCGATAAAGACGGTAACCGGTGACTCATGATACGACCTATAGATGAATTTATCTCATCTTAATCAATATTCTTTTCTTTTGTAAAATAAATACCATAAATCCAAAATCGGTCTACTTCTTATCTCTGTGAACTGCTTATGTTTATTCGCTGTATAAAAAAAATAACTTTGATTTTTTCCATAGCTTTCGTGATTGTTCCTTCTCTTAGCGCGGCTGAATCATTACGGGTTCTTGCCTACGGAGATTCTAATACCTGGGGTTGGGTTCCAACGGCGGAGGGGTATCCCACAGTGCGCTACAGTGATCGTCAACGCTGGTCTGGAGTACTGGAAACAGCATTAGGAAAGAGCGCTACTGTTGTTAATAATGGTTTGGTTGGGCGTACAACTGATTTGAATGCATTGAATGCTGTTGGCGCCGTTGCTGGAGCTGATTTTAACGGTCAGCGTAATCTTGCAGAAGCGGTGGCTTCCAGTATGCCGCTGGACTGGGTTGTGATTATGTTAGGAACGAATGACCTGCAAGTTTCACATCAGCGTAAGCCCGTAGATATCGCGAAAGTTGCCTTCAATATGGCTGAGCAAATTCGCACTATGAGTATGCCGTTATACAGTAAATACCCAGCTCCCAAAGTACTTATCGTAGCACCACCGGCTTTTGGTGATACCTCTAAAACTCCACTTTCTGGTCTTTTTTCTGTTGGAGAAAAACCTTCAGAAGAATTAGGAAAAGCGTTTAACAAGATATCAAAAGACCACAAGCAGGTGATGTGGTTAGACGCTGGAAAAGTGATTAAAACTGACGGCGTTGATGGAATACATTTAACGGCCAAAGCCCATGAACAGTTAGGTAAGGCCATTGGGGCTGTTCTTTCAAAATACTAATCCGAGGTAACTGTAATGACTGCATCCAGTTCAGATATAGAGCAAGCAGGGATTATTGAGTATGTCACTTTTGCCAGCAACTCAGGCGTTTCACCAGAAGCACTGAAAGAAGGGGTAGAAAAAACAGATGTTGTACTCGATAGTATTGACGGTTTTCTGAAGCGTTTTTTTGCTCAGCAAGATGACGGACTCTGGGTAGAAGTCGTGTTCTGGCGTGACAAGAAGGCTGCGGAAGCTGGGCTGGAAATCTTTCTCAAAGATCCTCGAAGTCAGGCTTTGCTGCAATTAATAGAAAACAGTTCTGTCAGTATTACCTATAGCAAAGTTGCTTAGCGCTGCGGGTTTTACTTTACTCAATTCAACGTACATGGGTCACAATATTTGTAACCCATGTACGTTGAATTGAGAAAAACCAATCCAGTCTCTATTGGTTTTTCCAGACACCTTCAGGTATCACATAGACCAGTGCGTCAACGGTTTTATTCCGTTCTTCGATGCTGTTTGCAACCACGGTAATGTGCCCTAGCTTACGAGCAGGGCGAGCTTCCTTCCCATAAGAATGGCGGTAGGCATTACTGAGGCTGTCAGCTTTTAATGAGGCGGTTTCATCACTGATGACGTTAACCATCGCTACTGCAGCATGCTTTGCTTGAGTATTACCCAGAGGCTTGCTACCCAAAGCCAGCATATGGTTACGGAACTGGCTGGCTTCGCTGCCTTCAATAGACCAGTGGCCTGAGTTGTGAACTCTTGGTGCAACTTCGTTAGCAATCAGGCCCTGTTCTGTTTCAAACAACTCCAGAGTGATAGTACCCACATAATCAAGACTGTTGGCCAAATCTCTAATGTAACGCTTCGCAATGTCTGATTTTTCAGAAGAAAGTTCGGAGATTGGGTACAGTGAGTAGCGCAGAATACCCTCATGATGAATATTCTCGGTCATTGGCCAGATCTTGATGTTGCCATCACGGTCGCGGCTGGCAATCACTGATGTTTCCCGCTGAAAAGCCACAAAGGCTTCAGCAATCAGTTCACGATGACCAATGGTTTCCCAGGCAGTTTCAGCATCTTCCGGCTTACGCAATACAAACTGACCTTTGCCATCGTAACCTTCCGTCGTCGTCTTCATAACGATAGGCAGTCCAAGGACGTCTATAGCCTGGTGCACATCTTCAAGGGAGTTAACAGCATGAAAATCTGCAGTGGCGATACCGGCTGCACGCAGAGCATTCTTCTCCAGTAAACGATTCTGAAATGTTTTTAGTGCCTTGAGACTGGGGAATACTTTGTCTTCAATCGCTTCGAGCTGATGAACAATGTGAGCCGGAATATTTTCGGTTTCGTAGGAAACCAGATCCACCCCATCAATGAACGCGTTCAGTTTACTTTCTTCGTGGGCACGAAGGTCATAAAGGGATACGTCAAGATCAGTCAGATCGGTGACGCTGGCAGCTAACATTTGGCCTAGCTGACCATTTCCCAGGATACCAATTTTCATCGGGACTGTTCTCATTGGGGTTTTCATCTGGATTATTCTGCAGTTCGTGGATCCGGCTCAGCAAGAACAGTCTCAGTCTGTTTAGCACGGAAATCATCAACACGCTTCAACAGCTCATCATCACTGGTAGCGAGAATTTGTGCGGCCAACAGACCTGCGTTCTTGGCACCGGCATCGCCAATGGCCAAAGTACCCACAGCAACACCACCAGGCATCTGGGCAATGGAAAGCAGGGAATCGAGACCGTTCAAGGCACGGCTTTTTACCGGCACACCCAGAACAGGAACAGAGGTTTGGGACGCTGCCATCCCCGGCAAGTGAGCAGCACCGCCGGCACCTGCGATAATGACCTTGATGCCTCGGCTCTGTGCGCTTTTGGCGTAATCGAATAATAGGTCGGGAGTGCGATGGGCTGAAACTACCTTAACTTCGTACGCTACGCCCAGATTATCCAGCAAATCAGCCGCATGTTGCATGGTCGGCCAATCGCTCTTCGAGCCCATTATTATTCCAACGGGGACAGTCATGGAGACACCTTATTGTTCAGGGGTGAGCAGTGACCCCTAGCTGTTATTAGTGGCGGGCAGTTTACCACAAAGTATCTCGCTGGAGCAGGCTGCAGTAAGCGTGAATATTGGTTTTAAATTGAAGAGATATTCCTGTTTTGGACTACTAAAAATAGGTACTAACGCACTATTATCGAAGAGTTTTTTATAGGGGGCTGGGTGATTGTGCAACTACTGCTGTTGGTGTCAGCGCTATATCGGTATTGAAGGGTGTGAAATCGGAATTGATGCGATCGGCGCTAAGTAAAAAGATAGTACTTTTTATAATCTCTGAATAATTCCAGAGAAATAAATGATTAATCATGTCTATTCTTTCCTTTTCGAAATAGATTTCTGGTCTATCTTGTTTTATTCGTACCGATACTTGAAACAGAGTATGACCAGAAAAATAGCACGTATTTTTATTGTTGCTGAATGGATTCTGTTGTCCATTCAATGCCTGCTTTCGCCTTTTGTTCATGCTGATCAGGAAGAGGTTAGCTGGCATACTCAGTTCGCTGAGTATCTAAACCTGCATTTGAATGAAAACAGTCGGGGGTGGTTTTCTAGCGAATTTGATATTCATGGCAGAGAGTATCTGGCAGCAGACGGCTCACTGTTACTGGATAATACTATTCAGCTCTGGAGTCAGTATGAGGTAGATGCTTTGTCTACAGTAACCTTTAATCCTGAGGGTTACACTGGCGAATTAGGAACCATTGTTTTATCTCCTTCATACAAGTTTTATTCATCGGATTTGCTTATTATTCCTGCAGGCACCTACTGGTCAGAAAATACAAATCTAAAATTGGACCATACGCCTTACAAGTATTATTCATCAGACATTCACGATACGTGGAAAAGACAAGAGTTTGATTTACGGACACTTCATGGAGTGTTTGATTCTAAATGGAGTGAAGGGAATTATGCTTTAACGGATTTCAAATTAAGTGGTTTGGGGTTTCTCAGTGATATTGATATCCCTGTAAAAACGGCTTCGGGTAGAGGTGGTAGAAAAGGATCGAAGACTAATAGTACTCAGAGGCGGAGAGCATTTACAGCTTCTGGATCTAAGTTTCCTTCAGTATCCCTAAGGTCAACTTCTGGAGCAACGGCAGCAGGAGATGGGCGACCTCCACAGAAGCCCTCAGGTGGTCCTCAAAAACAGAAAACTGAACCTGATTCACAAGAGGCTATTGAGAAGCTGAAAGATTATATTAAAAAATTTGCTGATTTGGTTCAAAGGAGACAAGAGGGATCAATTAATAAAGAGTCGTTAAGAACTGCTAGAAGACTAATGGAAGGTTTGTCTAAGAGTAATAGAGGTATAATTGAAGGAATGAAAGAATATTCTTCGATTCAACATCTGTTTGAGAACAAGCCGAAGTAGACATTTAAAATAATAACTCGTGTTTCCCACTAAGAATCAGTGTTCAGAAATTAAATCATACAAGCGTGCAAGTTAAAGAGTTTTATATTTCCACCATTAGTCGGCATTACTACAACAACCGTTCTTCTTGTCTATAGTGCAGAATTCCAATCCTTTTTTGATAATTAGGGCTTCTCAGTAATTTTCCAGATTAAAAATGGAAAGTAAGGTTCGATAATAATGAAATTGATAAAAAATGGACTGTTTTCTCTTATTGTTTTTTGCACGGGAATTAATCTGATTCCTTCTTGTGAAGCGGATCAGCAGAATGAAGCAATCCCTATTGATCAGCTTGAACCGAATGCGTTGCTGAACAATTCGGATCGTTATATTTCTTTTTGGCAATCATTGCTTTGGGATGTTGCCAGCCAAAATGCTGACTTCATTCCATCCCTTGAAGGTAGAAGTGATTCGTATTTTGAAAATATAAGGTCTACTCAATGGGGACTGGAAAAAATCGCAAATTGTGCAAGGCAGCCTCTGCCTCTTTATCCGGGTTTATTACCTGACACGGAGCCTTGTACCAGAGAGTCACTTTCTGCTATTCCGTATTCACTGTCCTATGTCCATAAAGGACTGACTTATCAGGCATGGGATGTCGTTTATGGGCCTACTTATCGTTATATGACAGATGGATTTCATAGAATGGCTGGATTGGTTTTTGCAGAGGCAGGGCCGATTGTTGCAAACGCTATTTATCACGGAGGAACACGTCTTAGTAAACTGACGAAGGGTAACTGGAAGAAAATATTCGTAGGAAGTGCAGCGAAAGTAGCTGGTAAAATTAGTGGCTCAGCTGCAAACGCAGGGACAAAGTTTATTGGTAAGGTGGTTTTTGCCAATGTTTTAAAGATTGCCAGTGAGACACTGAAAAGCACGGTTCCCGGAGTGCTGTTTACCACTCAATACCTGTCAGTACTGGCCACTGGCAATGGAGTGGCTTTAGCTGGTGGTGCCGCTGTATCTGCATACAAAGTATATGATCGTTTCACGCTTTTCGAATATCTAATGGAACAAATCAAACCCACTAATACGGGAATGTTGCATCAAGCCAGCTTTCAAACTCAGTACGATTACGAGTACATAAAATCGACGTATTATTCAGAATTAAGTACAGAGCTTTTTAATCAGATTATTTTGGCAAAACTTGAAGTAGAAGGCATTAAAGCGGATACGACAATAGAGCCTGATGGAAAATTGCATGGTTCTATTGATGCGCATGAATATGTGAAATCAGTCACTGTGTCTCAGAGTGAGATATGTCAGTCTTTGTCGAAAAACTGTGAAGCCCTTCTGGATACTGCATCTGAACATTTATTAAACTCAGGTAAGTGCAAAATTATTGGCTTTACGGACGTAAGCTATGACAGCCATATGACAGGAAGTAACAGTTATTTGGCACGATTCTGCCCTGAACCGGATTTTGTACTGCTATCCCTGCCAGGTCATCTTAACGTGAGTATTCCTCGTGAGGATCTGGATTCAACACTCATGGTGCTTAATAGAATTCTAAATACCAAACGAGTTGTCGCTTTTTGAATCTGAGATCTGTCTAATGAAGATCATACTGTTTTTCAGTCTCCTCAATAGAGGCATTCAAGGCTATCATTGCCTTTTTGATCTTATGCTGGAGTGCTTACAGTGTCTGCAAACGACCATAAATGGATGGCTCAAGCTCTAAGGCTGGCCGGAAAGGGCACTTTTTCTACCATGCCCAACCCTAGAGTGGGCTGCGTCATTGTTCGTGATGGTGAGGTTGTTGGGGAAGGCTTTCACGAACGGGCTGGAGAACCTCACGCAGAGGTTCATGCCTTGAAAGAGGCAAGAGAGAAAGCCGTTGGCGCAACGGCTTATGTCACTCTGGAACCTTGCAGTTACCATGGTCGAACCCCTCCCTGTGCATCAGCATTAATAGAGGCAAAGGTTGCCCGTGTTGTTGCGGCTATGGAAGATCCCAACCCTTCGGTTTCAGGCAGAGGCATGAAAATGCTCAGTGAAGCCGGAATCGAAACGCTAAGTGGTGTGCTTGAAGCAGAAGCAAAAGCTTTGAACCCTGGCTTTATTAAACGTATGGAAGCCGGACGGCCTTTTGTTCGGGCAAAGTTGGCCATGAGTCTTGATGGCAGAACCGCTATGGCTTCCGGAGAGTCTCAATGGATTACCGGACCCGATGCTCGCAGTCAGGTTCAGCAAATGAGAGCTGAAAGTTGCGCCATTATTAGCGGTGTAGGCTCCATACTTCAGGACGACTCCTCTCTAACCGTTCGCTCTTCAGAACTAGGGTTAGAGAATGCTGATGAAATAGTAAAACGTCAGCCACTGAGAGTGGTTCTGGATGCCCACCTTCAAACGCCTACTGCTGCCAAAATTATATCCGGTGAAGGAAACTGTCTGGTTGTCTGTGCCGTTGATGCTGACCACGATAAGGTTCGGTTGATCAGAGACGCTGGTGCAGAAGTTCTGCAGATGGATTCCCACGAAGGGAAAATCAACATCGAACAACTGCTGGAGCATCTTGCCCAGCGGGAAATCAATCAGGTCTTGCTGGAAACCGGTGCTACTCTTGCTGGTGCTTTTCTGGAACAGGGTTTCATTGATGAGCTGGTGGTCTTTATGGCGCCCGTACTGATGGGCTCTTCTGCCCGACCATTACTGAACCTGCCTATTGAGCAAATGTCTGATAAAGTCGCTCTCACTATTAAAGAGATCAGATCAGTCGGCAATGACTGGAAGATCATCGCAGTGCCTTCCCAGGCAATAGCCTCTGGAACCTGAAGGCAAGGAACAGAATATTTAATGTTTACCGGAATAATTGAAGCGATTGGCAAACTGGCAAAGGTTGAGTCCCGTCAGGGTGATCTGCGACTGACCATTGATTCAGGAAAACTGGATCTTTCCGATGTTCAGCTGGGTGACAGCATTGCTACCAATGGCGTTTGTTTGACCGTGGTAGAACTGACTGGTGCCGGTTATGTAGCGGACGTTTCTCTGGAAACACTGGACTATGCAACGCTGGGCACATTGCCTGTTGGCGCACCGCTGAATCTGGAAAAAGCACTGACGCCGACAACACGTCTGGGCGGACACCTGGTGAGCGGCCATGTTGATGGCAAAGGTACCGTCGTTTCGCTAGAGCCTTCCGGTCGTTCAACGGTTTACTGGATTGAAACTCCAAAGACGCTGGCCAGATACATTGCCCATAAAGGTTCCATCACCATTGATGGTGTCAGCCTGACGGTGAACAAGGTGGATGGCTACCGTTTTGCTCTTAATATTGTTCCTCATACCCAGCAGGAAACTATTATTGAGAACTACCGTGCCGGCACCGTTGTTAATCTGGAAGTGGATATTCTGGCCCGTTATCTTGAACGATTGATGGACCCCTCTCTGAAAGAGGATGTTATTAAGGAACCCACTCTGACAACCGGCTTTCTGGCTGAACACGGGTTTATGAAATAAGAAGCGGTTCGGTAAGAAAGTGCGAATAAACAGTAGTTTCCTTTCGGAGGCTGGTTGAACACTGTAGAATATGCCGGTTTCGCATACCGGATGCATCAACTACCCAAATGATTTGAAGGCGTAAGAAGTCGGCAGTCGAGCGAAACCCTATAAGCTTACGAGTAGTCAGTGATTGGGGTGAATGAGAGCAGCCAACAACCTTACGCCTGCAAAGGCGGTGGGTATATTCCAGATACAGCTTAAAAGACTGTACTGAGCGGCTTTATGCTAAGTCATGAGCCAAGAAGCTCAAGGTCATTTTGAGTTTCCCTAATAAATTGCGTGGGGGCACTATGCAGCTTAACTCCATCGAAGAGATTATCGAGGATATTCGCCTCGGTAGGCCCGTTATCCTCATGGATGATGAAGACCGTGAAAATGAGGGTGACCTTATTGTTGCGGCAGAAAAGATTACGCCGGAAATCGTTAACTTTATGGCAAAAGAGGCCAGAGGCCTGCTTTGTCTCACCCTGACCGGTGAACGTTGCGATTTTTTGGGGCTGCCTCCGATGGTAGGAAACGATGATAATGAGTCCGGTTTTGGTACTCCATTCACTGTTTCCATTGAAGCTGCTGAAGGTGTGACAACAGGTATCTCTGCTGCGGATCGTGCTAAAACGATTCGTGTAGCAGTTGATCCTCTGTCCCGTCCTGGTGATATTGTTCAGCCGGGTCATATCTTCCCGCTGCGTGCTCAGCCAGGTGGTGTTTTGAGTCGTGCCGGTCACACTGAAGCAGGTTGCGACCTTGCTCGTCTGGCTGGTTTGGCTCCAGCAGCAGCCATCATCGAAATTATGAATGAAGATGGCACTATGGCACGCCGTCCGGATCTTGAAGTTTTTGCTAAAGAGCATGATCTCAAGATTGGTACTATTGCCGACCTGATCAATTACCGGATTCTCAATGAGAAGACGGTAGAGAAGACAGAAACTCGTACAATTGATACAGATTTCGGTCAGTTTGATCTTGCTGCTTATCGGGATTCCATCAGCGGTAATACTCATATTGCCCTGAGCAAGGGCTACATAACGCCTAATTCACCGACTATGGTTCGAGTGCATGTTATGGAGCCTTTTCGTGACCTGCTGGGTGCTCATGCAGAAAAGGGAAGCAATAGCTGGTCCATGAACAAGTCTCTGGAGAAAATTGCCAAAGAAGGACGGGGTGTCGTTGTACTGCTGAACTCCGAAGGCAAAATGGATCTGGGACATGCTCTGGAACGTTATATCGAGGGCAAGTCAGGCAGTAGCGGTATGTCCGGTGCTTATCTGACTATTGGAACAGGTTCACAGATTCTTCGTGACCTGGGTGTGGGCAAAATGCGCCTGCTCAGTTCACCGGTGAAGTTTGGAGCCTTGTCCGGCTTTGATCTGGAAATTGTAGAATACATCCACAGCGAAGACTGATGCCTGTTACTTTGATGGGTATCAATCCGGTCTTTATGAAAGAGTCTGAGAGCATTGCTTAAAGACATCTGGTGTCGTTTTAATTCGACATCAGAGACAAGAAGATTTTTTTGAGGAAACAGCCATGTCTTTACAAACCATTGAAGGTTCTCTGCAAGCGAATGGCGGCAAGTATGCGATTGTTGTTGGCCGCTGGAATGCTTTTATCGTAGAAAGCCTCGTGAATGGTGCGGTAGATAGTCTGACTCGCCATGGAATACCGGAAGAAGATATTACTCTCGTTCGCTGCCCTGGCGCGTTCGAAATCCCACTGACTGTTAAGAAAGTCGCCAAGACTCAGCGTTTCGACGCTATTATTGCACTGGGTGCAGTAATTCGTGGCGGTACTCCTCACTTTGAGTTTGTTGCCAACGAATGTGTGAAAGGCCTGTCTCAGGTCAACCTGGATCAGGAGATTCCGGTAAGCTTCGGTGTTCTGACCGTAGACACCATCGAGCAGGCTATCGAACGTGCCGGTACCAAGGCAGGTAATAAGGGTGAAGAGGCTGCCATGGCGGCTTTCGAAATGGTGTCCCTGCTCAAGAAACTGGAGGCCTGAGTTGTCTACTGACAAGCAGGATAAAGGGCAGAAATCTGCCTCGCGTCCAAAACCATCTGCCCGTCGTCGTGCGCGACAGCTGGCGCTACAAGCGTTGTACCAGTGGCAGATGTCAAAATCGTCTATTTCCCAAATTGAAATGCAGTTCCGTATGGACAACGATTTCAGCAAGGTAGATGACGGTTACTTCCACATGCTGCTGACCGGTATAGCCCGTGATGCCACTAAACTCGACGATACTATGTCATCAGTTTTGGATCGCCCGCTGTCTCAGCTGGACCCAGTTGAACTGGCTGCTTTGCGCATCGGTTGTTATGAGCTGATGAACCGTTCTGACGTGCCATACCGTGTTGTTATTAACGAAGCGATTGAGCTGGTAAAACGCTTTGGTGCCCAGGATTCCCATCGTTATATCAACGGTATTCTGGACAAACTGGCGCCACGTATTCGTACTGAAGAGGTACGGAACTTCCGTCGTAAGTAACGACTGTTCTTTTTCGGGGGGTTGGCTTGCTAGTCAAACTCTCGAGAAAGTCAAACTCTCGAGAAAGTCAAACTCTCGAGAAAGTCGAATTATTGAAAACGTCAGATTTCAGATTAATCTTTCTACTTCCCTGAATGAATTCTACCCAAAAGACCTAACAGTTCATGGTTCTTGAGAGATTAACCTGAAGTCAGCCTTATCCTGGCTCTTCTATATCAGCTGAGTTAACTTTTGTTACTCCTTAACGTCTACTGCCTAATTTATGTCTGAAACATCACCAGGTGAATTTGATCTTATTCGTGATTTTTTTGATCGGCCGGAGCTCAGGTCAAAGCGTTCTGATGTTGTCGGAATAGGTGATGACTGTGCACTACTGACGGTGCCGCAAGGTTTTCAATTGGCACAGTCTCTGGATACTCTGGTAGAAGGTGTTCATTTCCCAGTGAACTGTGATCCTTATTATCTGGGTTATCGTTCTCTGGCGGTCAATCTCAGTGATCTGGCAGCGATGGGGGCTCAACCTCACTCTTTTACTCTAGGCATTACACTTCCGAAGGCTGACCCTAAGTGGCTAAAAGCATTTTCTGATGGTCTTGCTGCTTTGGCCGGGCAATACGACGTTGGGTTGATTGGTGGTGATACGACGAAGGGTCCGCTGACAATCTCTATTCAGGCGCAAGGTCTTGTCGAAGAAGGCAAAGCTCTGAGGAGAAATGGAGCAAAAGTCGGCGATCTGATTTACGTCAGTGGTTGTCTGGGAGATGCTGCTGGTGCGTTACCTGATGTTCTGCAAGGCTTTACACCTGAAACAGCAATGGATGCTGAAGCTGAATATCTTCTGCGAAGGTACTTCACTCCACTGCCTCGAATAAAGCTAGGACTATGGCTGGCAGAGAATGGCGTGACTTCGGCACTGGATATTTCTGATGGTGTGTTAGGTGATCTGGGACATATTCTTAAGGCCAGTAATGTCGGCGCTGAGCTGGTTGTTGGAAGTATTCCTATATCAGGCGCACTGATCGAGAAGGTTGGTTCCGAAAAGGCTGTTAATATGGGAATGACAGGTGGGGATGATTACGAACTCTGCTTTACATGGCCGGAAAATCAAACCAAACCCCTATCGGACTCTCTGGCTAAGGATTGTCAGCTGACGTGTATTGGCCGCATTATTGAAGGCTCTGGTCTGATTGATGTTGCTACAGGCCAGGCATTAAACCCAAAGGCTTACTGCCACTTTTAATTCATCAAATTCTTATTCATCAAAGAAGATAATCGACTATTACTATGAACCCAGCTGATACCGTCTGGAAAAACCCCGTCCACTTCCTCGCATTTGGTTTAGGTAGCGGCCTTGCTCCTAAAGCCCCTGGTACCTTTGGTACTTTGGCAGCCATTCCTTTTTATCTGATGTTCCAATACCTACCGCTGTGGAATTTTGGGCTGGTTCTGCTAGTCAGTTTTGCGCTGGGTGTCTGGCTGTGTGACCGCACCTCGAAGGATATGGGAGTTCATGATCATCCGGGTATTGTCTGGGATGAGTTTGTTGGTTACTGGATTACCATGTTTGCAGCGCCTGCTGGTTGGCTATGGGTTGTAATTGGTTTTGTGTTGTTCCGTATTTTTGATATATGGAAGCCCTGGCCGATCAGTTTTTTGGACAAAAAAGTCGAAGGTGGCTTTGGTATTATGATAGACGACGTTGTAGCAGGTATCTTTGCACTGGTATCCTTGCAACTAATTGCCCGTTTTGCGATTTAAGTCCCATAGAATAACTTGAATAACATGGCGCGGGTCAGGATTATAACTTCCCATAAGGACTGGGATATAAACAGTCATCATTGAAGGTTTCAGGTTGGAATATACCGGGGTTTTCTCAGCAGTAATCCAGAGCCGAAATTTAATGAACAGACTATTACGCTTTCTAACATTAGTCATTGCTTGTTCTGCACTGATTTTTTCCAGTATGTCCTCCGCCACCAACTTACGTGTCGCTGGCTTGTTCAATGGCAAGGCACTGGTTTTGATAAATGGCCAAAGGCACTTTATTCAGGTAGGAAAGGAAACCGTAAAAGGTGTACAGCTGATATCGTCCAGCAGTAAAAAAGCGATCATTGAGGTAAATGGTGTCAGGACTGAATATTATCTGAGCCGTGATATGGGCCAGGGTATTACCACGCCTGAAGCCCTGACTTTTCGAGTGATCCGTACGCCGCAGGGTCAGTACATTACCCGCGGATCTATCAATGGTCGTTCAACAGAAATGCTTGTTGATACGGGTGCCAATCTGGTCGCAATGAATGCTGACGAGGCTGACAGGCTAGGTATTTCATACAAGGATAGCGAAAAGATCTTTGTTGAGACCGCCGGTGGCATAACAGAAGGCTTCAAGGTTCGTCTCGATTTTGTCTCCGTGGGCGGAATACGTGTACCAGGTGTTGCTGCAACCGTTATAAAAGGAACAAGTCCAAACACGGTTCTTTTGGGCATGAGTTTTCTGCAGAGTATCAAGTTCAATGAAGATGGTGGTGTAATGAGTTTTCAGGCACGTTATTAATCTGTCGGAGGCTCTGTTACAATCCGTTTCAGACTGTATTGAGGAGTAGTGAGTGTCTGTTAGTTTCGTTGCAGAGTCTCGCTTGCCGACCCCTTTTGGTGAGTTCATCATGCATGGATTTGAAGAGAGTGGAACAGGCAAGGAGCACCTGGCTCTCACCATGGGAGATGTCAGCCAGGGAGGACCGGTTTTGGCCCGAATTCATTCAGAATGTCTGACAGGTGATGCCCTGTTCAGTATGCGCTGTGATTGTGGCCCTCAGCTGGAATCCGCTATGCGTAAAATCGCTGATGAAGGTCGCGGTGTCATTCTTTATCTGCGCCAGGAAGGTCGTGGTATTGGGTTACTAAATAAAGTACGTGCGTATCAGTTACAGGACACGGGTTTAGACACTGTAGAAGCCAATGAAGAACTTGGCTTTGAAGCGGATTTGCGCAAATACGATATGTGCCAAGACATGCTAGATCACCTAAGTATTGAACAAGTTTATCTGATGACCAATAACCCCAAAAAAGTGGATGCTTTGACCGAGCAAGGTATTGAAGTGGTTGAACGCAAGCCTCATCAAACGGGTCAAAATCCTCATAATGAAAAGTATCTGACCACCAAAGTGTGGAAGCTAGGCCATCTGTACGATACGGCGTGACTGCTCCCCGCCCTATCGGGCGAGGGTTTACAACGATTTTGCTAAGCCTGTCTGATATACGAACTATCTCGTCTATTGTTCAAGGTCAGGTTACTTCTAGCCTGACCTGAAACTCATTTTTTCTGTATTCTTCACCACCAAGTACTTCATTGAAGGCACAAGCGGTATTCCACACATCTACATAACTCAGATATAAAGGCGCAAAACCAAAGCCCATTAGCCCCGGTTCACGGTAATCGCCAATAACCCCTCTGGCATTTAAAGCCTCAATGATCCCGTGACCATGATCCCTATGCATCAAGCTAACATGACTGCCTCTTTGTTCGAGTACTGGAGTGACATCAATAATATTATTTATTTGACAGCTGCTGGCTATACAGCTCTGAAAAAGGCTGCTGAGTTTAAGACTTTTCTCTCTGACCTCGATCAGGTCAACCTGTTGCCATAGCTCAATAGAAGCCTCTAAAGTGCTGTAAGCCAAAGGTGAGTGAATGCCGGTACGAAAAGCAAAGATGTCGTCAGCTGGGTCGTATTGCGACTCAAAAGCGAAAGGATGTTTGTGCCCCAGCCATCCTGTCAAAGGTTGCGAGCCTTTTCCCTGTGAATCTTTGGCTACATAAACAAAACCGGGTGCTCCAGGGCCACCATTAAGATATTTGTAGGTACAGCCTACTGCAAAGCGAACGCCTTGCTTATTCAACTCTACAGGTAGGGCACCGGCAGAATGAGCGAGATCCCAGATTAGCTCGCAACCGGCGCTTTCAACCAAATTAGTGATGGTTTTCATATCTCTGAGTTGGCTGCTGCGTCTTAAGAAGCTGCTGCTGTGCTGTAACGGGAGCCAGGCCAAGGGAGTTACCACAGAGGTAAATATAATTCAGAGGAAGGGAGAACAGTGCGCGGGTATAAGCCAGTGGATCTCTTTTATCCATCGCTCGAGCATTTTCAAGTGAAACAGTCATGGTTTATCTTTAAATGTGTAAACACACTTAAAGATAAACCAGAGAACCTATTTGTGACGATCAACCGATAAACGTTACTTCTGGTACGATGTTATTATCTTTTTGATCTCCACAACCTCGGGTTCTGGAATCTCAATATCAGGCGTGTATTTCCTGACTTTTTCAGTCAGTGCCTTGGCAAACACCTGGTAGAGCACACGAGTATTGACAGTGATGGGGTATACCACGTTTTCAGGAAAATCAAACACTTCAGAGCGAGTCTCCCCAGCCTGAATCCGGGTATCCTTGCCGACCTTCTCATAGCGCCAGAAAAGCTGTCCAACAGGCTTTCCATCCTTATCTACTTTTACTTGTATAAACTTCCGGGAATCTTTCGGAATGTAACCATCCTTCATTACACCGCTTTCAAATACCTTTTTACCATGGGCGTCGGTAGCAACAACTTCCAGCCAAACTTGACGACGTGCGCCTCCTGGCATGGCATGGCCTGCATTGGTGTTTGTGATCTTGGCAGTGAATTGGTTACCTGATTTCTCGACAGACAACGCCACTGAGTTTTTCAGCATATCCTTACTGAGTTTTGCGTGTTCAGGGTTACGTAAACCAGCAAAGTAATAGTTGCCGCCGGTAAAGTAGTGAACACGGACATCTTTGCTAACTGGACCGTCATTGGTGGACTGGCCGCCAACACGATTATCAAAATCGACAACGTCTGCGGTCATATGACAGTCAATGCAGGTTTTGTTTTTGGTTGGATCTTTAGGATTGTTGAATTCGGATTTCTGCCACTCGCCATAGTTATCGTTCACGATGGCACCTGGTCCGGGAGTAAACTCATTGTGGCAGGTAGCACAATACAGTGAGCTGTTATAGAGCTCTTTGTTGGAGTAGGACTCTTTATGGGTTTCCGGCAGAGCATTGATCTGCCGTTCCGCCAGCCACTGTCCAACGGCTTGAGTTGATTCCTCGAAGATGTAACCCTGTCGATCCTTCAAATTGACTGTCATGTCCGCATTTCCGCCGGCATTTTCCGCTTTGGTAACACGATGGCAGAAGAAGCAGCCTGTACCGGCTTCGTTAACTGTTTCGCCCTTATCAAAGGCATCAAGCAGCGACTGACCGCGTTTCTCAAACATATCACCGTGATCTTTGAACGGCCCTTCGAAGCCATTTATAATCATTTGAGGTGTATGACAGCCACGACAGAAACCACGAAACTCTTCGCCCTCAACCTTAGCAGCAAAATCTTCATGCTGGCGGTAGTAAGGATTATCCATATTCATACCGTGATTGGAGTCGGCCCACTGGTTATAAATGCTGGTGTGACAGGATTCGCACGACGCTGAGTTCAGCCATTCTTCTTTATGAGTGAATTTCTTGTCATCATCAAGACGGAGCCAGTTGGATAGATAAGGCAGGTTTTCACGGGTTCTGACGTAGTCGTTCAGTGCAGACATTCTGCGTGTCACTTCAGTAGGTGGATTGTTGAAATCTACTTTCTGAACCTCAGGGAATGCAGGGTTAGCCCCCATTCCGCCTTGAGTATTCTGAATCATCTTGATATAGGCACCCACCGGGTTACCGGCAATCATTTTGACCAGATCACGGTGCCCTGTCAGAGCATCGACTTTCTTATCTTTTCTGCCATCAGCCATTAACTGTTTATTGGTGAAATTAAACCCGTCAAAGTGACAGGAGTTACAGCTCATCCAAAAATCACCGGCCATAGGGAATTCAGGACTATCGAGGCTGTTGCCACTGTTAAACAAGGTTTTACCCAGCCGAACTTCCGGAGTAAGTGGGTCTTTATTGACCAGTTTGGCGAAGTCTTTATCTAATACTTTGGCTTTGCCAAAAGGCCCGGGACCACCGGTATTGAACTTGACCAGGTTAAGACTCATGGCATTTTGCACAAACAGATCGTCATTATTGATCAGCAGGCCACGAGGATTGTTACCAGGAACGTTACGATAGATCTGTGTGGCTTTCACGCCACCTTGAAACTTCTTACGACGGTGGCGTTTTTTATTCAGTGACCCTTGTCGAGACAGATCAAACACCATCAGATCTTCAGAGCCAGCCAGTGAGACAAACAGCTTCTTGCCGTCATCGGAGTAAACTACGTCGTGGGGATTGGAAACAATACGAGTGCGGTTGCCACTCTCAACAATACTGATTTGCTTAAAGAGCTGTTTACGCTCCTGAACGATTTCATGTTCCTTTCCGGGTGTTAGATCAAGAATAGAAACCGTCGGAAATACTGTAGACTGGAACTGGAAAGGACGACTGAATGACCAGAGCACGTGGGGCAACCAAGCGCGGGTACCATCGGGTGAAATAGCAATATTATCCAGCAGACGGGGCTTGCCCTGCGGAGTGGTGGCTTTATCAGCAACCCCTCTCTTAGCAACGAGAGTATCGACCAGTTTGATAATGTTATGCAGTTTCGGTGATGACGTACTGACATCAAAAATAGAGATTTGCCCATTCATGGAATGAGTAATCAATAGTCGGTGGTCATCGGTTAGAGCCAAACCTCGAGGTGTTTTTTCAACGTCTATGGTTCGAAGAATGTCACCCTCAGGGCTGATGACCAGCAGCTTATTACCTTCAAATAAAGTGACGTAGTACTGATCATTGCTGTCATCAAAGATCACGCCAAATGGGCGAGCAGGTGTCTTAACTCGCTTAATCTCTTTGAGACTCTGGCCATCCAGAAGTATGACTTCATCAGATAGATAATCTGATACAAGCAGACGACTGTAATCACGATTGAAGGCCAGTCGGCGAATATCCCTGCCGATTGATGCTTCGTTCAGTAGCTTTCCGCTCTGGCGGTCAATAATGCTGACGCTACCGCCATCGAAATTACTGCTGTAGATTTTCGTTTTGTCTTCAGACCAGCGAATTGAGCTGCTTTTATCGACGGCTTTAGCTGACGAAAAAACAGTGAGAAGGCACAGAAATAATGGGGCAAGACAGTGTTTCAAACCATAAATACGGTTTCTGTCTGATAATAGGCTGCTCATAGTCGACCTTAAGGTTTATCGATGCTGTTGCCGGTCAATCTTCAAACCGGTGCGGGCATACTGGTAAAGATAAAGCTTTTTCTCGCCGGTGAACCGGCCCGGGAGTTCAGTAATCAGCTGTAAATCTGTCTGTAGAGTGCCACTCAGTCGAAAGCCCTGCTTGCACCCAACGTTGTTACCAAAGAGATATTTATCGCTTGAATACCTTGAGTACTGTCCAGCGCATGGCGTGGCGAAATACTATAGGAGTCAGCAGGATGGAGCTGTAAAAATGGACATCCTGATTTATCTGGCCGATGAGGTTGCCAGGATTGCCGTAGAACATCAGGTAAACACCCGTCAACGTACACACAATCAATAGCCATTCGGTCATCTGACCAGTGATGCGTAGAAAAGGTTTTTTAGAGCGGTTGAGCAGGTTTCTGTGTGAGGTCCAAAAAGGCCCAACAATCAGAGGGAAAACAGTGAGCCCGGCTAAAAGGTGTGCGATTAGCATGACTCTTTCAACTTGCCAACTGGCTTCGATAAAGTCCCAGAGCAGGAAGCCACTTAGAAACATCAGGTACAGTGTTGTTTCTGCCGCTTTATGTTTGTAAGCCAATCGGTGCCAGAAAACACTGATATTGTTTTGAAGACTGGTTGCCGGTATGTGATCGTTCGTAGTGACCATAGTCTGCTCTTGCTGTTTTCCTAGGCTCCTTCAAGCCGGGATTTAATGCTTATTGATATAAATTCTTTAATGAGAACCTATATCAATAAATACGGTGGTTAAACGACAAAAAGTGTTGATGCAGAAATCAGCATCAACACCTTCAAAATCAACGTTCAGGAACGTATTACTTCGCGCTGACTTTGGCTTTTCCTGCCATGACCATAGCGGTACCGAACTTACCACCGGAACCTATGATCTGATGCACGCCATCCATGTCGGTATCTGTAGACTTATCGTCTTTCAGCTGGTTCTCACCACTGTCGCCCATCCACTCAGCCATCTGCATTCCACCGTTGATTACGGTTTTGAACCAGCTTACGTAGCGGTTGGTCAGCGCCTGCAGTTCCAGTTCCGGCGCATTTTCGCCTTCCTTATTACTCAGTTGCTGAATCGCTTCACGCAAACCACCGGAGATAGCGGCAGAAGTGAACGGTGTGTGAATAGTGGCTTTGCCAGGAACCGTTGCCCATGTGCCCAATTTCTTATCGAACATATTTTTTTCGATGGAAATGTACAGATTACGAGCTGCAGTGCGGTAGCCCTGCTCACCGGTTGTAAGGAAAGCGGAAGACAGGCCACGGAGAACCGCGAACTGAGTTTCCAGAGATTGAGACTTGCTGACGTTGCCATTCTTGTTATCAGAAGATAGGTTGGCGCTGTCGTAAGCCAGACCGTTCTTGCCAATCAGTGAGCTTACAATGAAGTCAGCTTGTTGCTTAACCATCTTCAGAGCTTGTTCGCCCTGAGGGGTCTTCAAATTAACGTCGCCACCTTCAGCGGAAGCATAACCTACTGGCAGAGCATCCTGAGAGCGCTGGAAAATATTCAGTGCTACCAGAGAGTAAGCTGCATCGAAGGTAGATACTTCAGAACCTTGCTTGCCTTTGCTGTAGTCAGTGACAAAAGTGCCGGCTTTACTGTTGAAGTGCAGGGTAGACAGGTTTTTGAACAGCAGGTTGGACAGGTTGCTGGTTACAGAGAACATGTCATTGCCTACGACATTGTTGCCAGCTTTGACATCAATGTTGGCAGCAGGTGCAGCGGCAAATGGTGCACCGTCAAACACTGCTTTGAATGCTGGGTTTTGGGCAGAGTTGGCCGTACGCTGGTCAGAGAAAGCGTAGAATTCAGATACAGGCCACAACAGCATCCAGGTGTCACGCAGCGTTGAACGACTGTCGGCAACGGTCAGTTGATCGATAGCGTTTACACCGTTAACCGTCGCTTCTTTAACGGTTGTCTTGTGAGCGAACCAGATGGGTGACTTGGACGGGTTGTAGTCAGGAGTGATTTTGGCACCCAGCTTCTTACCGTCAAAACCCAGTTGATTCTGAAGCATTAGCATTTTGTCGAGAGAGATTTCAGCCAGCAGCATGCCATTGAAACCGTCAGCGGCAGAAACACCCAGACTGTGTACGCCGTCCTGATCCATCTTCATGGATTCAGCTTCGACCTCTTCGTCGGATTCAGTAACGTGCATACCGCCCAGGAAATCCTGTGCCCACATGACTTCCTTCAGCATGATGCCGCCGGTTGCAGCAGGGCTGAAAGATTTATCAAAGCTGGCGTCGTTCCAGGCCAGTGACTTGTAGTCACGGAAGTAGGCTGGAATAACAGACTGTACGGTTTTCTCTTCACCTGTCGCTGTTACGATTTCCATCTCTTCGCCATTCACGACAGAGGTGTCTACCTTCCCGGAAAATTCAGGTGTACCGGACATGTAAGGCATGGAAATCGGATACATATTCAGTGGTATTTCGTTCGCCGGAAAGCCAACAGCCTTTGCCATTTCAATAACGCGCTTACCCAGGTCAGACATCTGGCCACCACGGGCAGAGTTCATTGGGCCATTAACCAGATGCGGCCCCATTCGGGATTGGTAATTCAGCGCATACATAGCTTCTTCAGAGTATTCGTAGCTTTCGATACCGGCTGCAAAATCAAAAGCGGTAGGTTGGTTAGCCAGGCCAGGATCGAGCGTGTCCAGATCCAGACCCAGACTTTCAGCCAGAGGTTCGCCGGAGAGTTCAAACTCGGTGTAAGCCAGAAATTGACCTGCAGGACTATGGGTTTTATCGAGAACTTCCACTTTGGCAGCGTTAGCAACCGAAGCAAAAACCGCAGCAGAAATGGCAGCACTGAGAGCCAACTTTTTCAAAAGAACTTCCTCTGGCAAGCTTTCAGGACGCTGTAATTCTTAATCGGTGCCCTGATGACTATTTTAATTATATCGAAATGAAATGAGAATAATTCGCATTATGCCAGCGTATTGAACAGAAACATTTGACCTGAGTCAATGATTTTGAAAATCATTCTCATTTGCATGCGGGTCACAGTTTCATCGAAAAATACTGTTTTTAAAGAGTGAGAGCTAGAGGCTGAATCAATTGACAGAGGTTTATAGTCAGTCGTTGCTTGTTTTTTCTTGATGCTTACAGCAAAGCTGACAGTGTTTTTTTGAATCAGAGGCGTTATAGCTTTTAGACGACTTTAGAGGTAGAGAGTGTTGGTCTTGGAGGTACATGAAATACGTAAAAGAGAAATTCTGAAGCAGTATCAGCGGATACCGCTTCAGAAGACAGAACAGTAAACGTCAGGAAGTAACAACTTTTCGATCAGTGACTTTGTGCTGGATAATCGTCTTGAGTTCAAACGACGTTTTCAGGTGAGCATCAATGGATTTTTGAATGCCTGCTGCATCTAACCCACATTGAGCCAACTGCTGACCGTGACTGGCACCCTCGATGTAATCATCAGGAATACCCAAGTTTACAATTGGCGTGTTGAGTCCCTGCTGATTAAGATACTCTGACACTGCTGAACCGGCTCCGCCGGCAATACAGCCTTCTTCAACGGTTATAAGTAATTCGTGAGTGCTGGCCAACTGCTTTACCAAAGCGGTATCCAGTGGTTTCACAAATCGCATGTTGGCAACGGTTGCGTTCAGCGGTTCTGCTGCTTCCAGAGCACTCTGAAGAACAGTACCAAAGGACAGAATAGCGACACGCTTGCCACTGCGACGAATCTCTCCTTTGCCAATTTCCATCGGTTCCAGCTCTTTGCTGATTTCAACGCCAGGACCTGTACCACGAGGGTAGCGAACCGAAGCTGGACCACTGAACTGGTATCCAGTCGTCAGCATACGACGGGTTTCATCTTCGTCGGCCGGTGCCATTACCAGCATTCCAGGAATGCAGCGCAGGAAAGCGATGTCATAACACCCTCCATGAGTTGGGCCATCCTCGCCGACCATGCCAGCACGGTCTATGGCAAAGAGTACATCCAGATTCTGTACAGCAACGTCGTGTATCAGTTGGTCGTAAGCACGTTGCAGGAAAGTGGAGTAAATAGCCACCACAGGCTTGGCGCCTTCACAGGCCATACCAGCAGCCATTGTCACTGCATGTTGTTCTGCAATAGCCACATCGAAGTAACGATCCGGGAAATGTTCCGAGAAACGGATCATATCTGAACCTTCACGCATGGCTGGAGTGATGCCAACCAGGTTCTGATCTTTGGCGGCCATATCGTAAAGCCACTGACCAAAGATATTGCAGTACTTGGGTTTCTTGGGCAGTTTTGGCTTTTCTTCGCCTTCTTTTGGTTTAGGTTCCAGCTTGGTAATGGCGTGATAACCGATCGGATCCTGCTCTGCGGGAGCAAATCCTTTACCTTTTCGAGTCACAATGTGCAGGAACTGCGGACCTTCCAGATCTTTCAGGTTTTCGATGGTATGCAGCAACATAGGAAGGTCGTGACCATCAATAGGGCCAAAATAGTTAAAGCCCATCTCTTCGAAAAGAGTACCGGGAATGACCATTCCTTTCATATGTTCTTCTGTTCTTCGCGCCAGTTCCCAAGCATGGGGGATAACGTTCAGAACTTTTTTGCTGCCTTCACGAATATGGTGATAGGTTTTGCTGGATAGAACTTTGGTCAGGTAATTAGATAAGCCGCCAACACTGTTGGAGATTGACATATCATTGTCGTTTAGTATGACGAGCATATTGGCTTTCAGGTCGGCCGCGTGATTCATGGCTTCATAAGCCATTCCTGCGGTCAGTGAACCGTCACCAATGACAGCTACTGTACGACGTTTTTCACCTTTCAGCTTGGCCGCAGCAGCCATACCCAATGCTGCGCTGATAGAAGTGCTGGAGTGCCCTACACCAAAGGTGTCGTATTCACTTTCAGCTCTTTTTGGAAATGCAGCCAGGCCATTTTTCTGACGCAAGGTATGCATTTGCTCCTTACGGCCAGTCAGTATTTTATGGGGGTATGCCTGGTGGCCAACGTCCCAGACAATTCTGTCTCCGGGCGTTTCAAACAGGTAGTGGAGGGCGATGGTCAGTTCGACCACGCCAAGTCCGGCACCAAAGTGGCCACCTACCTGACCTACAGAGTAAAGAAGATATTCTCTGAGTTCTTTCGCCAGCTCTGGCAGCTGACTAGCATCAAGCTGGCGCAGTTGTTCAGGAATATCGGCCCGGTCCAACAAGGGAGTGGCAGGGCAAGTTTTAGGTATTTCGTGAAACATGTCTGTTAGCGATCCAGGCCTATCAGCCACGAAAACCGGATCAGTCCGGTTTTCCTGTATTCAAGGTACTTCTTCAGCAAGTTACTCGCATTTACCCTGACTCGAATAATGATGCTGTTTGTAAAAACTGTTTGTTAAAACTGTTTATTAAAAAGAGTCAGGACAGAGGTATATAGCTCATCAGCAGCGATTGTACCTTAACGGGGAACAATTAACATTTCTGAAAAGAAATGGACATATATGGGAGGAGAGGAGGCGGTTGAGTCAGGCTATTGCATCGAGAATGCCGGCCTCAATGAGACCGGTGAACGATGTAGTCAGCCAGCTGCCGCAGAGGCGTGGCCTGATCATCAAACAGCGACAGTGCTGAAACGGCTTCCTGACAGAGGTTTTCTGCAAACTGTTTCGCTTCTTCAAGCCCCATGAGTGAAACATAGGTTGGCTTGTGGAGGGCATCATCAGCGCCTTGTTGCTTACCCAGGGTTTCAGTGTCAGCAGTCACGTCGAGAATGTCGTCCTGAACCTGAAAGGCTAAACCTATGGCATTAGCGTAGGTCGTCAGAGCTTCAAGTTGCTGGTCACTGACATGGCCTGTGGAAAGAGCGCCCATGATGACACTGGCGCGAATCAAGGCACCGGTTTTATGGTTGTGCATCAGCTGAAGCTGCTGCTGATTAAGTGCCTGACCCACAGAGTTGAGATCCATGGACTGACCGCCGCACATCCCGGAGTGTCCTGATGCAACCGACAGCTCCCGAAGCAGTGCCAGTCTGGAACTGTCTGATAACAAGGCATCAGGGAAATGATAAGGATCGCTCAGGGCCTCAAAAGCCAAAGTCTGCAGAGCATCACCGGCCAGAATGGCGGTGGCTTCATTAAAGGCTTTGTGACAGGTGGGTTTTCCACGGCGCAGATCATCATCATCCATAGCTGGTAGGTCATCATGAACCAGCGAATAGGCATGGACAAGCTCTACGGCACAGGCCACAGGGTCGGCATAATGTGATTGGCCACCAAGGGTCTTATTAGCGGCATAAACCAACAAAGGGCGCACCCGTTTACCGCCATTAAATACCGAGTAGGTCATGGCTTCAGCCAGCTTTAGGCTGATAATGCTGGATTCCGGTAGTACTTGTTTTAACTGTTCATCCACCCGCTTGCGGCAGGTGTTCATGTATTCCTGCAGGATCATGGCTTATACATCTTCCGCCTGGTCAAAGGGTCGGGTTTCCAACTGACCATTGTTTTCCATCAACAGCTGAACTTTCTGTTCGGCTTCGGTCAAGGCTTTCTGACAGTCACGGGTCAACTTTACCCCTTGCTCAAAGGCTTTCAGGGAATCTTCCAGAGACAGGTCGCCGGATTCCATTTTCTTAACCAGTTCATCCAGCTCTGAAAGAGACTGCTCAAAGGCAAAGCCCTGCTTCTTGGTTGGCATGCTTTTTTAACCTGTCTGTAGTTCCGTAATGAGTCAGAAGAGAGCAGCTTCTTACCCTGATTATTATTCTCTGCAACCGTTGGCCGATAATTCAGGGTGATCAGGTGATAAGAGTCTACATGGTATGGATACTTTAAATCGCTCCAGAGCATACCACAAATCAAAATTGGGCAGGATACTGGTACAGCAGGGCTATATCTCTAAGGAACAGCTGGATGAAGCCGTGGTGGAACAGGAAACCAGTGAGAGAAAATTGGGCGAGTTGCTCTTGGCGCAGAAGCTGTTGTCAGCTTGGCAGTTACGTAGAGCGATGAATGTTCAAAAGCGCCTGCGGTTCGCTGCGTCAATCATTTGCACTGTTCTGGGTACAGTGCTGGACGGTATCAGTACCGGTAGCAGAGTTTTAAGGGTGAAGGATGCCCAGTCTGTGGCAAGGCTGATGAGCCAGTTGATACAGGTTCTGCCGGAAGGCTACAGCCTGCTTTCCCTGAGTTATGACCTTGACCATTCCAGAGCAGACATTGAACTGGATAACAGTGTCACACTGTTTATTCCCAGTTCGGTGGGAGAGCTTTCCATAGGGAATGTTAAATTGAATGGAAGAGTGCCCAAAGATTACGAGCTGTTAACGATTGATCACTTTGATTTGAAAGAAGTAACCGTAGAGTTGGATACTTCCATAAAGATGAATCAGGGGGCATAAATGCCCCCTGTATTCAGTACTTGTTCAAACCTGATTTCTTTTAATCAACAGCTTGAGTGCTCTTTGCTTTTTTGACAGCAAAGTTTGCACCCGTTGTTTCGGAAGCATTTTCCAGCCATACATCCTGATCCATGGTTTTATCCAGGAATGGGAATTTCTTGCGATTAAAGACTGGTTCCATTCCTGCAGATACCTGCTCATCGTAGTCTTTAAGAACCTGAATCACGATACCTGACAGCAGCATGATCGCTACCAGGTTGATCAGAGCCATTACACCCATGGACAGGTCAGCAAAGTTCCAGACTACTTGCAGTTCACTGGAAGCACCGATAAAGACCATGGCTACGACAACTAGACGATAGCCCAAGATCAGAGCCTTGCTGTCCTTGATGAAACGCAGATTGGATTCACCGTAGTAGTAGTTGGCAATGATAGAAGTAAAAGCAAACAGCAGAATAGCAAAAGCCACCAGATGTGAACCCCACTCACCGACCTGACTGGACAGTGCTTGCTGGGTCAACGCTATACCTGTCAGTCCACTGCCTGGTTCCAGCATTCCTGAAATCAAAATGATGGCTGCCGTTGCAGTACATACGACGATAGTGTCGAGAAATACACCCAGCATGCCCAACAGACCCTGATTGACCGGATGTGTAGATTGAGCGGCAGCGGCTGCATTTGGTGCACTGCCCATGCCCGCTTCATTAGAGAACAAACCACGCTTGATGCCATTTATCATGGCTTGGGAAACCATATAACCCATGCCACCACTGGCAACCGTTTCAAGGCCAAAAGCACTCTTGAATATCAAGCTGAATACCGCTGGTAGTTCAGATACGTTCATTAATACGACAACGATGGCGACAGCCAGATAACCCAGTGCCATAGCCGGCACAATCATTTCTGCCACGCGGGATATAGTGCGAATGCCTCCAAAGATAATCACACCGCTGATTAAGGCCAGTGCAGCACCAATGTACTCAGGAGCAATACCATAGGTGTTGAAAGCAGCCGCGATAGAGTTTGCCTGAACGCTATTAAATGCCAGACCAAAAGCAATGATCAGGGATACAGAAAAGGCGACGCCGAGCCAGCGTTGACCCAGAGCTTTTTCAATATAGTAGGCTGGGCCACCACGGAAGGTGCCATCGTTATTATTGGTTTTGTAGATCTGAGCGAGAATATTTTCTGCAAGGCTGGTGGCCATACCCAGTAAAGCAATCATCCACATCCAAAATATTGCACCCGGACCACCAAGATAGATGGCCACTGCAACACCGGCCATGTTACCGGTACCGATTCGTGCGGCCAGACTGGTGCAGAATGCCTGAAAGGGAGAAATGTGAGTTTTGCAGGTCCGGTTGCGGCTGCTCATCATGGTTTTTACAGCCATGCCAAGACGGCGAAACTGAACAAAACGAGTACGGATAGTGAAGAAAATTCCTACTCCAAGCAGGAGGTAAATCAGGACACTTCCCCAGAGAAGACCATTAGCTGCAGAGATAAATTCGTTCATAGATGATCCTGATTTATTGATATGGTTCAAGTTTCAGGGGAAATGGATTTTCATAATATTGGTGAAAGAACGAGGTTGCACAGGTGTAGGTACTTACTTGGAGAATTTGAGAGGTGTTGTTGAGAACTGTGTTGAAAAGCTATGTGGGTAAAGAGCGAGAGGTTACTGATCTGGTCGTTGAGCCAGTTACCTTTGTTCGATAATTACGAATATCGAACGTAAAACTAACTAACGTACGTGAATGCAGCGGTTACATATTGAAAAGAAACTTATGATCTTCTGGCAAGCTGGAACAGAGTCTAATTTCGATCCTGCTAAGACTGTTCCAACTCTGGAAGATCCTGAATGGGTGACCGATTATCGTCATCGTTGCTTTTGTCATCAGGTCTGGATGTCTGAACCCAAACATCAGCATCCATAGTCTTGTTCAGAAAAGGAAAATCACTGCGGCAAAAAGTGGGTATGAGGCCTTTGGAAAGTTGTTGATCGTAATCTTTTAACACTTTAAATACAGGGCCGGAAAGTAACACGATAACCACCAGATTTATTAACGCCATTGCACCCATGGCGAGATCGGCAATCAACCAAACACTTTCCATGCTGCTGGTTGCACCAAGATAAACCACAGTAACCACCACACAGCGATAACAGAGCAAGAGAAAGCGGCTCTCTTTTATAAACAGTAGGTTGGATTCACCGTAGTAATAGTTGGCAACAATAGACGTCAAACCAAAGAAAAAGACTGCAATCATGATGAACCATTCACCCCAAACACCGGCGACACTGGTCAATGCTGCCTGAGTAAGCTGAATACCATTCAAGTCACTGCCGGATTCCAATTGTCCCGAGAGTAAGATGATGGCTGCTGTTGCGGTACAGATAACAATAGTGTCAATAAAGACACTGATCATGGAGACAATGCCCTGAGCTGCAGGGTGTGGAGGCCATGGAGTTGCCGTTGCCGCTGCATTGGGCCCGCTGCCCATACCGGCCTCATTGGAAAAGAGCCCACGTTTAATACCCTGAATCATCGCCTGGGCAACGGTATAACCCAGTCCTCCACCAACGGCCTGTTCAAAACCAAAAGCATGGCTGAAGATCAGACTGAATACTGCAGGTAACTCTTCAATGCGTGCAGAAACTACGACCAGTGCGATTCCCAGATAAGCCAGAGCCATAATCGGTACGACTTTTTCTGCAAAGCGAGTAATGGTGTGAATACCTCTGAACACAATCAACGAGGTGATCGCCGCCAGAATGAATCCCAGTTCTTGTTGGGTAAGCTGAAGGCTGCCACCTGAGAGAGAGGCTGCAACAGAATTAGCGTGAACGGAGTTAAAAGCAAAACCGAAAGCGATCAGTAACAGGCTGGAAAAGATCAGACCAAGCCAGCGAAAACCGAGCGCTTTTTCAATGTAGTAGGCAGGCCCGCCTCTGAATGATCCATCTTTGTTGTTGGTCTTATAGATCTGCGCCAGTGTGTTTTCGATAAAACTGGATGACATACCCAGTACGGCCACTATCCACATCCAGAAAATAGCTCCGGGTCCTCCTATATAAATAGCAATAGCCACCCCGGCAAGGTTACCTGTTCCAACATGAGCAGCGAGACTGGTACAGAGAGCTTGAAAGGATGAAATACTATTGTCGTCTTTTGCTCGACGGGTGAACATGATCTTCCAGGCGTGAAAGAAGTAGCGGAATTGAACAAGACGACTTCTTATTGTGAAGTAAATACCTGCACCAATAAGAAGATAAATAAGAATGTATTCCCACAAAACCTGGCTAATCAGTTCTATCAAGCTACTCATAGAAAGTTCCATAACAGAATTAGTGGAAGCTTAGCAGAGGCTCATATAAACAGAATTTTCTTATGAACTTTTAAAATGCCCCTCTGCCACCTGAGTCGGAATAGCAACGGCTATACCTGAACTGATGCCCAAGAAACTGACCGTCCCTGTGACGTAATAATGTTTTCTTATAAGATCCTTTGAACTTTGTGACTATGATGAAGTCTTAAGTCTTTATATGGAGTTCGAGAAAAGCATCAAAAATGAATAAGGTTTGGATGCCAGCAAGACACTTGCGACGTGAAATGTGATACGAACGTAACAGAAAGCAGCTTATAAAATAGTTGCCAGGAAAGGAAAGGCAGGATTTCTTTTAGGAGCAGGCTCGGCCAATGACCCTTTGAGCCAATGCTCTACGACAACAGGTTGTAGTTATGAATAGCTTTTTACTGGCACTTGCCCTACTCATTGTGGGGTATCTTTTTTATGGTACGGTGGTTGAACGTTGTTTTGGAGTACAGTCAGAACGCCAAACACCCGCACATAAGCTAACTGATGGTATCGACTTTGTTCCTCTGCCCTGGTACAAAATCTTCCTTATTCAGTTCCTGAACATTGCCGGACTTGGACCCATTTTTGGTGCCATTCTTGGTGCACTGTATGGTCCTATGGCCTTTGTCTGGATTGTATTGGGTTGCATATTTGCTGGAGCTGTCCACGACTTCTTTTCCGGCATGATGTCTGTCAGACATTCTGGTCAAAGCATTCCGGAAATAGTGGGTTATTATCTTGGCCCTAGAGTCTGCCAGTTTATGCGCCTATTATCGGTGGTTCTGCTGCTACTAGTAGGCACTGTATTTATGATCGGGCCAGCTGCGCTACTGAGTAATCTCGGCTTTACCGGTCTTTTGGCAACCAAGGGTTTCTGGCTGGCAGTGATATTGGCTTATTACTTTGTTGCCACCATTCTTCCTATCGATAAGCTGATTGCTCGTATCTACCCAATCTTTGCGCTTGCTCTCCTATTTATGGCTTTTGGTATTGGCACCATGCTGGTCGTCAAAGGGTTGCCTATACCTGAAGTTGGAATGGATTTCGATCATCCCAAAGGGCTTTCAACCTGGCCCATGCTCTGCATAACCATTGCATGTGGTGCAATCAGTGGTTTCCATGCAACCCAATCCCCTTTGATGGCTCGCTGTATTCCCTGTGAAGGGTATGGCAAAAGAGTATTCTACGGAGCGATGGTTGCTGAGGGTGTGGTAACCCTTATCTGGGCTGCAGCGGCGATGGCATTTTTCCCGGAAGGTATTGAAGGGTTGTCTGCTGTTCTTGATCAGGGTGGGCCATCGCTGGTGGTTAATGAAATAGCGACAGGCCTGATGGGAACGGTCGGAGGCATGCTTGCGATTCTCGGCGTGATTGCCTGCCCTATTACCTCGGGTGATACCGCTTTCAGAAGTTTGCGACTGATTTTTGCAGACATGTTTAAAATCAAACAAAACAGCATGGCTCGTCGGCTGATGCTTGCTGTCCCTCTATTTGCGACGGGCTACATGTTAACCCTGGTCGACTTTTCGATAATCTGGCGTTACTTCGCTTTTTCAAATCAGGCTTTGGCCACCATTGTTTTGTGGACTGCTTCTGTTTATATGGTTCGTCAGGCAAGGAACTATTGGGTTGCACTGTTACCGGCCGGATTTATGACGGCTGTTTGTTCGACTTATATTTTAATGGCACCCGAAGGGCTAGGTCTGTCATCTGATATTGGTTGGCCGGTGGGTATTGTTCTTGGTCTTTCCTCTATTGTTGTTTTCGCAATCTGGGCTTCTTCTGCTCAACCGGAAAGAGATAATGAGCCGGTGTGAAGTCTGATTGACAAGTATCCCCTCCGCTTTTGGCATGAGGGGAGCTTTGAATGAATTGCTGCAAGTCACTTCCCAAGCATTTCCTCTAGAGCCTCGCTGGTATTGTTTTCCTGACCTCTCTATTATCCTCAGGTGCATGTATGTCAACGCCTCCTAAGTGTTTAATGATTAGAAACGGAATAATAATTTATTGAATATGACCATTTTTGCATTCTTTCTAGGAGTGCTCATAACCTGGCTAATTATGTCGGGTATTCTTTCCCAGTTGATAACTCTGTTACTGAGAGTCTGGTGGCCGTCGTCTCGAACAGAGAGAGGGATTCAGGCTGACCAGTGGTTACTAAACAGTGGTGTCTCCACATCGTCCGGTTGGCGCATGCTGGGTTATTGGCGTGACACGAGTGATTACGGGCGAGCTTGCTCTGAACTTGCTGGGCTACTGGCTGATAAAGCCTGCCTTTCTAATCAGGATGATGTCATTGATGTTGGCTTTACCAGCTACGATCAGTTGTTGGTATGGATGGATTACTATCAGGTTCGTTCTCTTACAGCACTGGCTGAAAATGAGCAGCTTTATGCGTCTGCACAGAATCAGTGCAGCCACTTTGAGCAATTGAAGCTCGAGCGTGGAAATGAAAGTGAGCTGGCGAAACTGGATGAGGACTCTTGCGACAAGTTACTGGCATTGGACAGTGTCTATCACTTTGAAGATAAGGTTCAGTTTCTGGCTAATGCTCGCAAAGTCATTCGTCCTGGTGGCAGTCTTACCCTTTCGGATATGGTGCTGACCAGACCTTATCAAGATCGTCGTGAACAGAAGCTGGTTAATTTGCTGGCTCGTGTGTGTGGCATTGCCATTGAAGGTTTGCATCCGCAACAGAAGTATCGGGAATTGATCAGAGAAGCCGGTTTTTCTGAAATAGAAATAGTGGATGTTTCCCAGGATGTACTGTCAGGTTTCTGTTTTTGGTTTAATCAACACCATTCAGAGTTATCCCCATTGACCCGTTCCAGAGTGTGGATACGTCTGCGCTTGCTGGTCTGGTTCATACGCTGGATGCAGCACCAGGGGCTTCTTGAGTACCATCTTATTTCGGCTAAATAAGGTTAAATCTCATCTTCAAGGTTATCCACAAAACCTGTGGATAACCTTGTGTTCTATTTTGGGATAGTTTTCATTTATCCCCAGTACCTTTGTCTATAGAAATATTGATCAAAAAATAACCAGTTATTTTTTATACTTCGATTGTCGTATGATTAGGCGACTGACTTAAGTCCCTCATTGATGCATTGATTGTCCCCCTCGCACCAAATTCTCTTAAAATTTTCTACGCTCTTTCTCTTCCATAGTTGATAAATTCGCTTTTACATAAGCTGGCACGCTAACTGCCGTAAGTACCCTGACTGAAAAAATAACGACAACAAAAAAAGAGTCGTCAGGAGGGAGCAATGAAGTGGATAAAATCACTCGCAGTTAACGTAGTGGTTGGCATCGGTAGTCTATCGGCCACTGCAGGTTATGCCGAGTTGGGGTATCCGGAAAAAGAAGAACGCAGGATTGGGCTTATCAAGCTGACGGGTATGGCACCTATCGCATAGCTTATGAAAAAGGTTTTTTTGAAGACGAAGGTCTTTATGTCACCATCGAGGCACAAGCCAACTAGCGTTTGGTACCTGATTTCAATGTTTTCTTCCGCTACAACGCAACCTATCCCTACTATTCCGATGCTATCTGGTACCTGACTCAAATGAGGCGCTGGGGCCAGATCAGAGAAGATAAGCCCGACAGCTGGTATCTGGGAACCGCAAAGAAAGTCTACCGCCCTGACATCTATCAGGCAGCGGCTGAATCACTGATTAACGACAAGCTGATTAATGCTGAAGAGTTTCCTGATTTTACTCATCTCGATGGCTTCAGGGCTCCGCAGGCGCACTTTATCGACGGTAATGCTTATAACGGTAAAGCGGCAAACGCTTATATCAGCACGTTCACCATTGGGCTGAAGCAGGGTGACAGGATCTAATTCTGCCCCCATTGAGCAAGGACAAGGCTATGTCTGCAACAACTTCTCTGACGACGGGTACAACTGGGTCAAAGATGGTCGTGATGAAATCAACGATTCAGGAATGGCTTAAGCTGATTCTCGCGCCATTGGCCGGAATTGGTTCATTTATTCTTCTCTGGTCAACTACTGCGACCAACATAAGTACATCACTGGGACAGTTCTTAAAATACGCAACAACTACAACATGCTATATTATAATACCTGTAACTCAATCACCCAGAGACGTATAATTTGTGGGTCTCCACATCAAAACTTGCCAAACTTGAAGGGGTCACAAGCCAGACAATACGACGAAAGATCGAAAGCGGCAAGTACGACAAAGTAATGCGAACGAGCGGTGACCACTACCGCGTATACATCAACCATCAGAGGACGATTTGTTATGCAAGGGTCAGTTCTGGAAAGCAGAAATCCAGCATCGACACGCAGAAACAACTCTTGCTCGAAAAGTATCCTGACGCAGAATTTATCAGTGACATTGCCAGTGCTTTCAACTTTAAACGAAAAGGACTGCAAACCATTCTGGAATCAGCAGTGTGTGGAAATCCAACCTATGTTGTGGTTACCACAAAA